>NC_014165.1:2793317-3491646 GCF_000092645.1 Thermobispora bispora DSM 43833 | reverse complement strand
CGCAAGCTGCCCTACCCGCTCCGGGGCGACCGCACGGACCTGCCGCGGCTGCCGAGCCTTGAGCGGGACGCGCTCACCGCGTTCGAGGAGGACTGCCGCACCCGCGACCTGCTGGAGGAGCGCCGGCTCGCCTACGTCGCGGTGACCCGGGCGCACTACCTGCTGGTCGCGTCGGGCTTCCGCTGGGGCACCTCCTCCCGGCCGCTCGAGCCGTCCATGTTCCTCGAGGAGATCCGCGCGAAGGGGGCCGAGGTCGCCCGCTGGTGGGACGGGGACGAGGAGGAGAACCCGCTGCTCGCCGACCCGCCCCGGGCCGACTGGCCGCAGGTGGGCGTGCCGGACCCGGTCCGCGAGGGCGCCCGGTTGGTGGAGGAGGCCCTGGCGGCCCGCGCGGAGCAGGACGCGGCCGGGGCGGAGCGAGACGCTGCGGAGGCGGAGCGGGACACGGCCGGGGCGGTGTTCGCCGACCCGGTGGGCGACCTCTCCCCGGAGGACCGGGAGCGGATGCGCGCCTGGGCGCGCGACACCGAGCTGCTCCTGCGGGAGCGCGCGGAGCACCACCACCGGGCCGGGCAGGTCGTCGAGCTGCCGGACCGGCTCACCGTCTCCTCGCTCGTGACGCTCGCCGCGGATCCGGTGGCCTTCGCCCAGAGCGTGCGCCGCCCCCTGCCGCGCAAGCCGGCCCCGCACGCCCGCCGGGGCACCGCCTTCCACCGGTGGCTGGAGACCCGCTGGGGCCAGCAGCGCCTGCTCGACGAGTCCGACCTCCCGGGGGCGGCCGACGAGCAGTCCGGGGACGCCGACCTGGCCGAGCTGCAGGAGCTGTTCGAGCGGAGCGAGTGGGCCCGCCGTACGCCCGTCGACCAGGAGGTGCCGTTCCAGATGGTGATCGGCGACCGGCTGGTGCGCGGCCGGATGGACGCGGTCTTCCGCGAAGGGGACGGCTACGTGGTGGTGGACTGGCGGACCGGGCGGCGGCCGCAGGGCGAGGAGGCCGAGGCCGCGGCGGTCCAGCTCGCCGCCTACCGGCTCGCCTGGTCGGCGCTCGCCGGCGTGCCGCTGGAGAAGGTCTCCGCCGCCTTCCACTACGTGCGGTACAACGAGACCCACCGCCCGGTCGACCTGCTCGACGCCGCCGGGCTCACCGCGCTCATCGAGCGGATCCCCGCCGAGTAGCCACGGGGCCCGCCCGCGCGGCACGTCCGCTCCGTCCCGGGCCGCCGCGGGGCCGGCCCGGGTCAGCCGAGGTAGTGGAACTCCGGCTTGGGGTGCATCAGGAAGTCGTGGTGGGAGATGTTCCACGCGTACGCCCCGGCCATGGCGAACGCGACCACGTCCCCGGGCGCGAGCGAGGCCGGGACCCGGCGGGCGAACACGTCCTTGGGGGTGCACAACCGCCCGACCAGGGTGACCGGCTCGGGCTCCGGGCGGCCGCCCGCGCCGCGGTGGATCACGGTGAACGGCTGATCATGGCCCTTGGTGACCGGGGTCCGCAGGTGGTGGGTACCGCCGGACAGGACGGCGAACCGCTCGCCGTGGACCCGCTTCACGTCGATGACCGTGGTGAGGTACCAGCCGCAGTAGGCGGTGAGGGCCCGGCCGGGCTCGATGCGGAGCGTCTCCCCGGGGGCGGCGAGCCGCCGCAGGCCCTCCCCGTATGCCGCCCAGTCGAACCGGTTCCCCGGCCGCCGGTAGTCCACGGCCATGCCCCCGCCGAGGTTGAACTCGGCCACCCCGAGCCCGCGGCCGTACTCCAGCACCGCGCGGGCGATCTCGAGGAGGGCGGGGGCGTCGAGGCCGCTGGCGAGGTGGGCGTGCACGCCCCGCAGCCGGGCCCGGGACGTGGGGAGCAGCCGCAGGCACTCGGCCACGCCCTCCGGGTCCATGCCGAACGGCGTCGCCCCGCCGCCCATGGTGAGGGCCGCGCCCTCCACCGGGACGCCGAGGTTCACCCGGAGCAGGATGTCGGCCGGGCCGGTGAGCCGGCGCAGCTCGGCCGGGCTCTCCACGTGCCAGCGGTGGACCAAGGGGGCGAGCGCGAGCTCGTCCGTGGTCTTGCCCGGGCCGCCGAAGCTCACCGGCATGCCGGGGACCACCTCGGTGACCCGCTGGAACTCGCCGGCGGACGCCACCTCGAAGCCATCGACGTACGGCGCGAGCGCGCGCAGCACCTTGGGGTCGGGGTTCGCCTTCACCGCGTAGTGGATCTGGGTTCCCGTCATCGCGTCGCGCACGGCCGCCGCGTGGCGGCGGAGCCCGTCCAGGTCGTACACGTAGGCGGGAATCTCGCCGAGCGACTCGGCGATCGCGCGAACCCCCGCGGGCACGTCCATCTCCGATCACCAGGCCTTTCCTGACCGGCCGGCCGAGCCGGCGCGCACGAACGGGTTGGGCACGGGGACGTATCCGGCGGCCCGGTCGGCCGCCCGGCGCCAGCGCACGCCGAGGTTGGCCTTGGCCGGGAGCGAGCAGCGGGAGAGCAGCTCCCGCACCGGGGGCCGGCCGCCGGCGTGCCGCGCGACCACCTCGGCGGCGACCGCCCAGAGCTCCCCGAGGAGCCGCTCGCGGTGCTCCGGGCGCCGGGCGTCGCGGGCGGAGGCGGCCACGGTGGCGGCGACCTCGGCGAGGTGGTTGACCACCAGGCAGTAGGCCATCCGGTTCCAGCCGCGCTCGGGTTCGTAGGTGAGCGCCGCCGCCACCCGGGCGGGCAGCCCGGACAGGTCGTGGCGGCCGGCGACGAGCTTGGTCCCCTCCAGGTCGCGGAAGATCACTTCGGCGGGGAGGGCGTCCGCGTCGACGCCGATGAGCACGTTCTGCAGGTGGGGCTCGAGCACGACCCCGTGGTCGGCGTAGGCGTCGAGCACGGGCGGGACGACCCGCTCCACGTACGCCCGCCACCAGGTGACCGGGTCGGCGGCCCGGCGGGCGCGCACCGCCTCCGGCACCCCGGGCGGCGCCCCGGCGGACGCGGCCGGGCCGTACGGCGGGGCGGCGAGGGCGCCGGCGAGGAGCGGGGTGACCCCGGCGCCGCAGACCTGCCACGGAGCGGAGCGCACGATCACGCCGAGCCCTTCGAGCAGCCGGGTGCCGAGCGCGGCGGAGCGGTAGCCCGGCTCGGGCAGCCACCGGGTGCCGGGGTGCCGGCCGGCCAGCTCGTCGAAGACGGGGCGGAGCCGCCTGGTGAGCTCCACCGCGCCGGCCAGCTCGTACCAGGCGTTCTTCCGCACGCAATTGGTGATCCGCACGTTGAGGCTGAACTTGAGGCAGACCCCGGTGCCCGGGTGGTACACGGTGCGGACCGACGAGGTGGGGACGGCCAGGCCCGGGCAGTGACCGAGGTCGATGAGGCGGCCGTCGGCGAGCGGCCCGGCGAGGTCGGGGGCGAGCAGCTCGAGCTGCCAGGGGTGCGCGGGGAGCGGCACGTACCCGGGCGGCGCGAGCCCGAGCCGGTCGAGCACGGCGGTGTCCCCGCCCTCGGCGACGAGGTCGGCGCGGACCCCGAGCAGCCGCAGCCGGAACCGCGCGTGCGCCTCCGGCGCGTACCCGGGCGCGGCCACCCCCGCCTTGGGCGACGGGTGGAACGGGTGGCCGGTCACCAGCGCCTGCTCGGAGGCGAGCCAGGGGTCGGCGGGCGGGTCGGCCCGCTCCCGGGCGGCGAGCAGCGCGGCGATGGCGTCCCGGCTCGCGGCCACCTGGGCGCCGAACTCGTCGTTCACCTCGCCGCCCGCGCCGAGCTCCCGTTCGATCAGGCCGACGAGCTCGGCCGAGGTGAGCCGCCGCCACGACCCGCCCTCGAGCAGCTCGGCCGGCCCGGTGAACCGCAGGGCGATCCCGCCGCCGGCCCGGGTCCGCACCGGGGTGCCGGCGATCCGCGCGGTCAGGTACGGCCCGGCGGTCCGCACCCGGCCGCGCGGGCCGGCGATCTCGCGGATGCAGCAGCGCAGCAGGGCCGCCACGGTCGCCTCCTCGGCGAGGGCGAGGTGGCGGGCGCGCACGGTGTCCGACATCGGGAGTCCCTCGGGGTGGGGTTCATGACGGGAAGCGGAGGTAGTTGGGGCCGGTGGTGCCGTAGTACTTGTTGACGTCCCGGGCGCCGGTGCGGCGCTTGTCCACGAGCGTGCCGGCGATCAGCATCGACTTGGCCACCAGCCGGTCCGCCTCGAGCGTGCGGGCGCGCAGCAGCCGGGCCATCGGGTCGTCGCCGAACGGGGCGAGCGCGGCCGAGAGCGCCTCCCGGACCATCGGCGCCGCGCGCTCCGGCAGCGCGCCGTACGCCACGGCCATCGCGGCGAGGTGGAGGGTGATGGTGACGAAGAGGTCGGCGAGCGCGTGCGGGTCGTCGGTGAGCATGCGCTCGTCGGTGAAGTCCGGGACCGGGAGCCCGGCCGCGCGCAGCAGGGCCGGGGAGGCGAGCAGGCCGTCGTTGTCCTTCACCAGCAGCCGCATGGGGCCGTCGCCGAAGACCAGCGCCAGGTTCTGCTGGTGGGCCTCGAGCGCGATGCCGTACCGGACGAAGAGGGTGACGTTCCACTCCAGCAGCACGGCGAGGTAGTCGCGGAGCAGCGCCGCGGGGTCGCCGCCGGCGAACCGGTCGGCGAGGTCGTGCAGCACGAGCCGGCGCTCCCCGCCCCGGCCGCCGGGGAGCTCGGCGAGGAGGGCGGCGACGGAGACGATCTCCCCCTCGGGCAGTTCGCGGACGAGCCAGCCGAGGTACTCGTGGCCGGCGTGCCCGTGGCACTGCTCCCCGGCGGGGACCACCCGCAGCCCGGGCTCGCGGGCGAGGACCTCGCGGAGCAGCGACTCGGCGAGCGCGGTGTCCCGGAGCGTGCCCGGTTTGATCGACCGCCGGTTGCGCAGGCCGAGCGTGCTGGTGGGCAGAGGCAGCTTCAGGTGGGTGCGCGGGCCGACCTCCACCGTGCGCATGGAGAGCGTGGGCCGCACGGTCAGGTACGGCGCGGACGCGGGGATCACCCCGGCGATGCGCCCGGCCAGCGGCAACGTGAGCGGGTGGACGGGGAAGAGCACGTGCCCGCGGGCGAGCCCGGGGTCGAGGCCGACGTCCGCCCACCCCGGCCACCACGGTGGCAGGCCGGGCGCGCCGAGCGTGACCCGCTCCCGGGGGACGGCCGCCCAGGTGAGGGCGAACTCCGGGGCGAACTCGGGGGCGTAGGCGAGCAGCTCGGCCGCGGTGAGCCCGCGGCGGCAGCGCGCGGTGGGGTAGAGCGGGTGGTCCACCGTGGCGGCGAGCGTCTCGTAGAAGATCGTGGCCCGGCCCGGGCCGGGCCCGCCGGCGGCCGTGAGCCGGGCGGCCAGCTCGTCCCGGTGCTCGTGGTGGAGCCGCATCGCGGCGAGCGCGTCCCGGCACTCCCGCTCGAAGGCGGCCACCCCTGGGGCGTCGGCCGGGTCGGCGACCGCGGCCAGCGTCTGGAGCACCTCGCCGAGCCCGGGCGGCCCGCCGTCCCCGGGGTCCGCCCCGCCGGGTTCCCGGACCGCGAAGTCCTGGAACGGCCAGCCCGGCGCGAGCCGTACCCGCCGGCCCGAGGCGAGCACGAGCGCGGGGCCGCGCCGGTCCCGGGTCACCCGGGAGGCGATCGACCCGTAGTTCTCCCGGAGCAGCGTGTTCAGCACGCGGGCGGCGAGGCGCCGTTCCAGCTCGCCGGCCACGGTCATGCGATCACCCAAGGGTGGTCCGCGCAGAACGACGCGAGGGCGGTGTCGACGCTCGCCCGGTCGGGGCCGATCGCGCGCACGATCCCGAGGTAGTCGCGGTTGGTGCCGGTCACCGTGATCCGGTCGCCGGCCGCGCGGAGGGGGCGGTGCCAGAGCCGCACGTCGCCCCGCCGCTCGCCGGCCACGGCCGGAGGGGCGCTGGTGATCACGCCGGACTCCCCGGCGACGAGGCTCAGCGCGGTGCCGTGCACGCCGTCCCGGCGGAGCGCGGGCGGGGTGGCGAAGGAGCGGCCGGGGCCGGTGGTGGCCTGGGGGAGGAGCGCGGAGAGCGGTTCGCCGGCGTGCACGCGGAGGATCCACTCGAAGACCGGCACGCCGAGGAGGTCGGCGAGGAGGAACCCGCAGTCGTCGCCGATCAGCCGGTAGTTGATCTCGATGATCCTCGGTCCCCGCTCGGTCGCGACGTACTCGGTGTGGCACGCGCCGAAGCCGACGCCGACCGTGGCGAGCGCGGTGGCGAGGTGGCGCAGGTGCCCCCTGGGCCGCTCGGGCGACCAGTCGAGGCGCTCCTCGATGAAGCGGGGGAGCGGGCCGAGGGTGGTGCGGAACCCGCCGAGGATCCAGGTGGCGTGGCCGTCGCCCAGGGTCTCGAGCGTGTACAGCGGCCCTTCCAGGTACTCCTCGGCGACCAGCACGTCGTCCGGCCGCCGGGTCCGGATGTCGGCGATCGCGTCGGCGAGCTCGGCCTCGTCCCGGACGAGGAACACGTCCTCGCTCGCCACGCCCAGCGCCGGTTTGACCACCACCGGGTACGGCAGGTCCGCCGGCGGGGCCGTGCCGGGCGGGAGCCGTACCGACCGGACCGGCTCGACCGCGGCGAGCCGCCGCCGCATGAGCGACTTGTTCTTCGCGGTGGCGCACGCGCGCCAGTCCTTGCCCGGCAGCCCGAAGTACTCGGCGACGAGCGCGGTCTCCGCCTGGATGTGGTCGGAGTCGGAGAAGATCACATCGGGCGGGTGGTGACCGATGATCGTGTCGATCATCGCCCTGGGGTCGCGTACGTCGGTCGCGATGGCCTCGTGCTCCGGATACCGTTCGGGCCGGTCGGTGAGGATCGTGACGTCCCACCCCAGCGCCGCGGCCGCGGGCAGGAACCCGTCGAGCACCGACCCGGTCGGGTTGAGCGCCGTGAGGTATAACCGCACGCAGGCTCCTCCGTGAGGCGAACCTAAGTACGAATCGTAAACCGGAGGAAGATCACTGCGCGGCGGTGACGCAGCCGGGCTCGCGCGTGTTCCCGCCGCCGGGCGTGCGAGGATGAAGCCGTGCGACCCACGGACCGCCTGCTCGGACCCCTGCTGCTCTCCAGGACCTCGATCGACCGCGCCGCGGCCCTGCGCCACGACGAGCGGTGGCTGGAGCAGGCGTGGGCGGAGGAGAAGACCCGGGTCCTCGTCGTGCACGAGGGCAGGACGCTGATCCACCGGTACGGCGACGGCGCCGCGCTCGTGCTGCTGCCGCCCGCGGAGGCCCCGCCCGGGCCGCGGTACCTGCTCGGGGTGGACGAGGACGGCGTGGCGTACTTCGCGGTGCGGGCGCCGCTCCCGCCCGGGGAGGTCACCGGGCTGCGCCGCGCGGCCGCGCTCCTCGACGACCGGGACGCCGGGCTGTTCGTCTACGCGGTCGCCCTGGAGGAGTGGCACGCCACCCACGAGTACTGCCCGAGGTGCGGCACCCGGACCGACGTCACCGCAGCGGGCCACGTCCGGGTCTGCCCGAAGGACGGCAGCCAGCACTTCCCCCGCGTCGACCCCGCGGTGATCATGCTCGTCCACGACGACGAGGACCGGGCCCTGCTCGCCCGCGGCCCGTCGTGGCCGGAGGGCCGGATGTCGGTGCTCGCCGGCTTCGTCGAGCCGGGCGAGTCGCTCGAGCACGCGGTGATCCGCGAGGTGAAGGAGGAGGCGGGGATCACCGTCACCGACCCCCGCTACCTGGGCAGCCAGCCATGGCCGTTCCCGCGCAGCCTCATGCTCGGCTTCTTCGCCCGCGCGGTCACCACCGAGCTCCACCCGGACCCGGCCGAGATCGCCGAGGCGCGCTGGGTCACCCGCGAGGAGCTCGCCGCCGCGCTCGACGCGGGCGAGCTCGCCCTGCCGCCCCAGGTGTCGATCGCCCGCCGGCTCATCGAGACCTGGTACGGCGGGCCGCTCCCGGGTGCCGGCACCTGGCGGTAGCGCGCCGTGGCCGTGCGCCTCGTCGTGGGCAAGGGGCGGAGGGCACGCGCGAGCGCAGGAGCGGAGCCGCTCACCGGAACCGGTCCGGGCCGCCCGGCCGCCGGCAGGGGCGGGGACGCCGGACCCGGCGCCTCTCCGCCGTGGCCCGGCCGGTGACGGCCACCTGCTCCGGGGCGTGACGGCCACCTGCTTCAAGGCGGCCTTTCCCGCCTCGATGCGGGCGGGCCCCCTCCGCGGTGGGCCGGTCCGGCATGGACCGCCGCGGCGAGGCTCCGGTCCTGCGATGGGCGGGCCGCCTCCGATGTCCGGTCCCGCGCTCGGCCGCCCGCCCTGGACTGACTTGGCCCGAGGCTCGGCCGCCCGCCCTGGACCGACCGGGCCCGAGGACCGGCCGGCCGCCTTGGATGACCGGGCCGGCGTCCGGCTAGGCGGCCTGGCAGGCCCCCTCGAGGTGCCGCTTGATCTCGGCGATCGACGGGTTGGTCATCACATGGCAGTCGGCCACGACCGTCGGCACCACGCGGTTCCCGTTGTTGACGCTCATCACGAACTCGGCGGCCTTCGGGTCACGCTCGACGTCGATCTCCTCGAACGGGATGCCCTCCCGGGTGAGCTGGCTCTTCAGCCGGCGGCAGGGGCCACACCAGCTCGTGGTGTAGACGGTCAGCGCCATCGTCGTCCTTTCTGTGCTCGCCGCAGGATCTCCACCTGGGCGTCATAGGCAACCGATCTCCGCGCGGCGTTTGTTCCCGCCGGCCCTACTGCGGCCCGGTGGGCCCGGGGCCCGGCGGTGCATGCCGGTGGTCCGGCGCCCTCGGCACCGTGGTCCGGTGCACCGTTCGCGCAGGCGGTCCGGTGCGCGGCCGGCGCCGGCGGTCCGGGGTGCGGCGGCGGGCGCCGGCGCACCGGTTCACCGGTTCACCGAAGCTCGTGCCCGAGGACGGTTCACCGCGGGCGCGCCGGGGCAGGATTCGCCGATCGCGTGCCGGCGGGGCCGGCCACCGGTGCCCCCGCCGGCGGGCCGGCCACCGTGCGCCCCCTCGGCGGGTTCAGCGGCGGCCGAGCCGCGCCGCGATCCACGCCTGCACGCTCGCGGAGACCCCGGGGTGGCGGTAGACCGCCGAGCTGTGCCCGGTGCCCGGGACGACCTTCACGGTCATCGGCACGCCGACCTCGCCGAGCGCCTGCTTCAGCAGCTCGCTCTGGTACGGCGGCACGAACTCGCGCTCCGAGTGCGCGGTGAACAGCGGCGCGTCGCCCGGCGAGGCGTGGAAGGCCGGTTCCATGCTCGACCAGGTGTCCGGGCACTCGGTGGGCGTGCAGCCGCCCGCGAGCTGCACGGCCGCGTCGCGGAGCCGGCGCTGCTGGGCGGTGGCGAACAGGTCCTCGCCGTCGGAGTAGGCGGTGAGCGGGGAGACCACCGGGGAGATGCCGACGACCCCGCGCAGGCCGGGGCGGCCGTTGCCGTACGTGCCGACCGACGCGGCGATGTGCCCACCGGCGGAGAAGCCGAGCACCACGTAGCGGTTGGCGTCGGTGTTGAACCGGCGGGCGTGCTTGCGGACGAGCTCGATCGCGGTGATCACGTCGTTCCGCTGGGCCGGCCACGACGCCACCCCGGAGAGCCGGTAGTCGACGTTGACCACGGTGTAGCCCAGCCGGGCGTAGCTCCGGCTCAGCGAGGTCAGGGCGAGCCGGCTGCCGCCGGACCACCACCCGCCGTGGACGAGGAAGATCGCCGGCCGTGGCCGCCCGGTCGGGTGCCACCAGACGTCCATCCGCTGGTGAGGGTGGCGGCCGTACGCGTACGAGCGCATCTTGATGCCGGAAGCCCTGCGGGACGGGCTCGGGCTGGGCGAGGGCTGCTGGGCCGCCGGGGACGGCGACGCCGAGGGCGATGCCGCCGGCGCGGAGGGAGTGGGCGTGCCGGCGGCACCCTGATTCACTGCGGCGTTCGCCCCGGCCGGTGTGGCCAGGGTGGCCACGGCGAGCACCGCCGTGCCGATCGCCGTCCGCGCCGCTCTCTTCACGATGCGTTTCCTCCCGTGTTGCCTTCGCGTGCCCTGGACGGGACACACGCGGCGTGCTGCTGGAAGGATGATGCCAGCAACATGATCCGGCTCGCATGTTGGGAGATCGCACACCGTGGACATCCTGGAAGGGCTCGATCCCGAGCAGCGTGAGGTGGCCCTCGCGGTCCGTGGCCCGGTGTGCGTGCTCGCCGGCGCGGGAACCGGCAAGACGCGCGCGATCACCCATCGGATCGCCTACGCGGTCCGCACCGGGGTGGTCGAGCCGCAGTCGGTGCTCGCGGTGACCTTCACCACCCGGGCGGCGGCCGAGCTCCGGCACCGGCTGCGCGCCCTCGGCGCCCCCGGCGTGCAGGCCCGCACCTTCCACGCGGCCGCGCTGCGCCAGCTCGGCTACTTCTGGCCGATGGTGATCGGCGGGCGCATGCCCCAGGTGATCGAATCGAAGCTGCCGCTGCTCGCCGAGGTCAGCCGTGGGGTGCGCGGCGGCGTGGACCGCGGCGAGCTCAAGGACCTCGCCGCCGAGATCGAGTGGGCGAAGGTCGTCCAGGTGGGGCCGGAGGACTACCCGGCCGCGGCGGCCAAGGCCCGGCGCACCCCGCCGCTCCCCCCGGAGGAGGTGGCCCGGCTCTACGCGGCGTACGAGGAGCGGCGCCGGGAGCGGCACCTCATCGACTTCGAGACGATCCTGGAGCTCACCGCCGCCATGATCGCCGAGCACCCGGAGGTCGCGGCGCGGATCCGCGGGCAGTACCGCTACTTCGTGGTCGACGAGTACCAGGACGTCAACCCGCTGCAGAAGCTGCTGCTCGACGCCTGGCTCGGCGGGCGGGACGACCTGTGCGTGGTCGGGGACCCCAACCAGACCATCTACTCCTTCACCGGAGCCACCCCGCACTACCTCACCGGGTTCTCCGCCGAGTTCCCGTCGGCCACCGTGATCCGGCTGGTCCGCACCTACCGGTCCACCCCCCAGGTGGTCTCGCTCGCCAACCGGGTGATCGCCGGCTCGCCGCACCGGATGGAGCTGGTCTCCCAGCGGCCGGACGGTCCCGAGCCGGTCTTCACCGAGTACGACGACGAGACCGCCGAGGCGCGCGGGGTCGCGCACACCATCAAGCGGCTGATCGAGCGCGGGGTGCCGGCGAAGGAGATCGCCGTGCTGTTCCGGGTGAACGCCCAGTCGGAGGCGTACGAGCAGGCGCTCGGCGAGGCGGGCGTGCCGTACGTGCTGCACGGGCTGGAGCGGTTCTTCGAACGCCCCGAGGTACGGCAGGCCATGGTGCTGCTGCGCGGCGCGGCCCGGGCGGCCGAGCCCGAGCCGCTCGCCCCCGCCGTGCACGCGATCCTCGGCGGCATCGGGCTCACCCCGGAGCCGCCCACCGGTGGGACGGCACGGGAGCGCTGGGAGTCGCTCAAGGCGCTCGCCGAGCTCGCCGAGGACATGGCGGTCCAGGGCGCGGGCCTGCCCGAGTTCGTCGCCGAGCTGGAGCGGCGGGCGGCCGAGCAGCACGCCCCGTCCGTGGAGGGGGTGACGCTCGCCTCGCTCCACGCGGCCAAGGGCCTGGAGTGGGACGCGGTCTTCCTGGTCGGGCTCACCGAGGGGATGCTCCCGATCGTGCACGCGGAGACGCCCGAGCAGATCGAGGAGGAGCGCCGCCTGCTCTACGTCGGCATCACCCGGGCGCGCGAGCACCTCCACCTGTCGTGGGCGCTCGCCCGGTCGCCCGGTGGGCGCCGCTCCCGGCGGCCGTCCCGGTTCCTCGACGGCCTCACCCGGTCCGCCCGGGCCGTACGGGAGGAGCGGCCCGCCCGGTTCGCCCGCGGCCCGCGGCAGGCCGGGCCGGTGCTCTGCCGGATCTGCGGCCGGACCCTGGTGAAGGCCGCCGAGCAGAAGCTCGGCCGGTGCCTCACCTGCCCGGCGGACTACGACGAGGAGCTCCTGGCGCGGCTCAAGGCCTGGCGGGCGAAGGTCGCCAAGGAGGCCAAGGTGCCCGCGTACGTCGTCTTCACCGATCTCACCCTGCAGGCGATCGCGGAGCGGGTGCCGCGGTCGGAGGAGGAGCTGCTCGCCATCGCCGGGATCGGGCGGGCGAAGCTCGACCGGTACGGCGAGGCCGTGCTGGGTCTGTGCCGGGCGGAAGATACCTTTACTGGTGAGTAATCCCCCTGATTGCTGGAGGCCCCGTGAACCCGGCGCTCAAGGAACTCCTCGACCTGCTCGACCTGGAACAGATCGAGCTCGACATCTTCCGCGGGCGGAGCCCGGCCGAGCAGATCCAGCGGGTGTTCGGTGGCCAGGTGGCCGCCCAGGCGCTCGTCGCGGCCGGCCGTACGGTCCCGGCGGAGCGGGCGGTCCACTCGCTGCACGCCTACTTCATCCGGCCCGGTGACCCGTCCGTGCCGATCGTCTACCACGTCGACCGGGTGCGCGACGGGCGCTCGTTCACCACGCGGCGGGTGACCGGCATCCAGCACGGCAAGGCGATCTTCTCGATGTCGGCCTCCTTCCACATCCACGAGGAGGGCCTCGCCCACCAGGCCGTGGGGATGCCCGCGGTGCCCCCGCCGGAGGAGGTCCCGACCATCCAGGAGCGCCTGCAGGCCGTGGTGGGCGACGACCCGAACTGGCGCGACCTGCTCTCCCGGCCGCGGCCGGTGGACCTCCGCTACGTCAACGGGCTGCCGTGGGGAAGTGGCGAGGGGGAGACCGGGGCCACGGAGCAGAGCGTGTGGTTCCGCTACGACGAGGGGCTGCCCGACGACCCGCTGATCCACGTCGTGCTCGCCGCGTACGCCTCGGACTTCACCCTGGTCGACACCGTGCTGCTCGCCCACGGGCTCTCCTGGCGGTCGCCGCGGATGACCGCGACCGCCTCCCTCGACCACGCCATGTGGTTCCACCGCCCGTTCCGCGCCGACCAGTGGATGCTCTACCACCAGGAGACGCCATGGGCGGGGAACGCCCGCGGCCTGGCGCGCGGCCAGATGTTCACGGCCTCGGGTGAGCTCGCCGTCTCGGTGGTCCAAGAATGTTTGATTCGCGTCAGCGATGTCACGAAACTGTAAAAATCGCAGGTAGAAAATAAGTTGCTCGCTCGCGAGCGCGCGTTTAGGGTCTTGATCGACCCGGTTGAACGGTCTGCTTGACGCTGTCAAGCCGTCGCATGGATTGGAGGTGAGCCCCGGTGATCAGCCCAATGAAGGTCACTGCGCCGTGGCTCACTCCGGCATGCTTCGCCGCTGATCGCGCGTGGGCCGATCTGGCGCTTCGCGCCTCTGGCCAGCTTCTCGCATCCGCCGAGGCCGGCCCGGCTCTGCTCGCCGGCGCCGGTGACGTGTCCCTCGCTCTCGCCGGTGACGTGTCCGGCTACAGCGCGCATGTCAACGGAACGGCTCTTCTCGGCCGGCCGATGAACGACGAGCAGACCGACCGCATCGACGACGGCGGGGCGCTGGGTCCGCATTGCGCCTGGAGTGAACCGGTCAGACCCTGACCGGCCTTCGCCCCAGGCCGCGGATCCGACGCCGGGATCCGCGGCCTTCTTCTTTGGCACTGCCGTGGGTCCGGCCAACCCGAGGAACCACAAGTCCGCAGCTATCAAAGAGGAGACACACATGGCGGCCCCGGTCATTGACCTGAGCGACGCCGACCTCCCTTGCCGTTCCGATCCTGATCTCTGGTTCGCCGAGTCGCCCGAGGAGGTGGAGTTCGCCAAGGCGCTCTGCGGCGGCTGCCCGATCCGGAAGGCCTGCCTCGCCCACGCGCTGGAGCGTGCCGAGCCGTGGGGCGTCTGGGGCGGCGAGCTCATCGTCCGGGGGACCATCGTCCCGCGGAAGCGGCCGCGCGGGCGTCCGCGTAAGTCGCCCGTCGCCGCCTGACCGTCACGACCCTCGATCGAAAGGACGCAGCGATGTACGGTTCTTGGATCGCACCGCCCCATGTGCTCCACGAACTGAGCGATGACCGAATACGGGCTCTTCGCCGCGAGGCGGAGGAGCAGCGCATCGTCAGCCGGCTGGTGGCGGCGCAGCGGGCGCGCCGCCAGGTCGAGCGCGCTGCCCGCCGCCTCGACCGGGCCCTGTCCCGGTTATGACCCGGTCGCGGTGCCGGCCTCGGCCGTCCGGGCCGGAGGCCGGCCCGCTCGCCGAGACCTGAATCACGCGGGCGGCCGTCCGCGCCCCGGACGCGGGCCCGGGCGGCCCGCCGGGGCACCGGAGCTCACCGGGCGACCTCGGCGAAGCCGGGAAGCCAGCGCACGGCCTCGTCGCGGAACCGGGCCGTGGCGCCGAGCTGGCAGAGCACGCCGACCCCGGCCGCGTGGACCCGGTGGATCATCACGTAGGACGGGGGCAGGTTGAGCTGCCGGATCACGTTGTCCGGCCGGAAATCGGCGACACTCGCCGCCCGCTGCCGCAGCCACTCGCGGCTGAAGGTGAACTCCTCCACGCGCGCCGGCTCCACGTAGGGGGCGAGGAAGGCGCGGAGCGCCTCGACGTCGACCTCGATGTGGGGCCGGATGAAGCCCTGCTCGCGCAGCCCGCGCACGACCGTCTCCATGTCCCCCTGGATGAAGATCCGGATGAGCGTGCCGACGACCGGGGGGTAGCCGTCCGGCATCCGGTGGACCGCGCCGAAGTCGAGCACGCCGAGCCGGCCGTCGGGCGTGATCCGGAAGTTGCCCGGGTGGGGATCGGCGTGCAGCATGCCGACCCGCGCGGGGGAGGAGAAGAGGAACCGGACGAGCAGCAGGCCGGCGCGGTCGCGCTGCTCCTTGGTCCCGCTTTCGATGATCTTGGAAAGCGGGGTCCCGGTGAGCCACTCGCTCACCAGCACCCGTTCGTTCGCCGCGACCACGTCGGGGATGAGGAAGTCCGGGTCGTCCCGGAACGCCTGGGCGAACGCGTGCTGGGCCTCGGCCTCCCGCAGGTAGTCGAGCTCCTCGGAAAGCCGGTTCTTGATCTCGTCGAGGACGGGTTTGACGTCCATCCCGGGGAGCAGCACGGCGAAGAGCCTGCCGATCCGGGAGAGCTGGTTGAGATCCGAGATCAGCGCCTGCCCGGCGCCCGGATACTGGATCTTCACCGCGACCTGGCGCCCGTCATGCCAGATCGCCCGGTGCACCTGCCCGATCGAGGCCGCCGCGGTCGGCCTGTCGTCGAACTCCTTGAAGTAGTCGCGCCAGCCGTCCCCGAGCTGCTCGGCGAGCACCCGGTGCACGGTCGCCGCCGGGAGCGGCGGCGCGGACTCCTGGAGCCGGGTGAGGGTCGCCCGATACGGCTTGGCGATCTCCGGCGGAAGCGCGGCCTCGAAGATCGAGAGGGCCTGACCGAACTTCATCGCCCCGCCCTTGAGCTCGCCGAGGACCTTGAAGATCTGCTCGGCGGTGCGCTGCTGGATCTCCTGGGTCACGATCTCCGCTGACGCGCCACCGAGCCGGCGGCCCAGCCCGAGCACGGCACGGCCGGCGAACCCGAGGGGGAGCGTGGCCATCTTGGCCGAACGGGTCACGGCGCGGCGGGGCAGGTCACTCACTCGACCATTGTCAGCGATGCCGTGACCGTTCGACCACATGCGCATTGCGGATGGACATCCCAGGTGCGGTGACGCCAATGCCCGTCGGGGAGAACGTCGAGTGTGCCTTTCATCACACTTGACCTGTCGAGGTAGGCGAGTACCTGAATGACCGCCTCGGCCGCGACCAGGGTGGCGAGCGCCGTGTCACAGGCGATCTCGCCGCCGGGGTAGCCGCCGAGCCGCGCGCCCACCATCGGCCAGCCCGGGTCGCGGTCCCGCCGGGTGAGCTCGAGGCAGACCAGGCAGGGGGTGACACCGGGGAGCACGAACGGCCCCACGGATCCGCGTCCCTCGTACGCGGTGACGAGCAGGTGCGGGATCCCCTCCTCGCCGAGCTCCCGGATGAGGGCCGGGTCGAGCGGGCCGACCGGGGCGAGCACCACCAGGTCGGGGCGGGACGCCCGGTCGCTCAGCCGTGACGCGGTACGGCCCGGCCAGGCGTTGACGCTCGGGGCGATCCGCCGGGCCGCGGCGACCGCGCCGTCCTCACGCGCCCGCCCGACGTCGTCCCAGCCGAGCCCGCCCGGCACCACGTCCTCATGCCGTGCCGTACCGGGGTCGACCACGCACAGATTCCCCACCCCGGCGGCGGCGAGCAGGACCGCCACCTGGGCGCCCACCCGCCCGGCGCCGTGCACCCGGACGTGCGCCGCTCTCCGCGCCCGCAACGCGCCCATCCCTCCGTCGTCACAGGTGAGGGAGAGCCGGTCGAGATCGGGGCGTAACCGGTCCCGCTCCGCCACGGTGAGGCGGGCGAGCGGCTCCGGCGAGGCGGACGCGTCCTCGAGCACCCCGTGCCGGGTGAGCATGCCGATCACCTCGCGGGCCGATCGCTCGGTCAGCTCGCTCTCGGCGATGGCCTGCTCGAGGGTCCGGGTGCCGTCGAGGCTGTCGATCAGCCTCCGGACGGCCGGCTCGACGTCACCGAGCACGACGGCCTGGGCCGGGTGCACCCCGAACTGGATCGTGCGCGCGTCGCGGTCGATGCGGCGCAGGGCGCGCTTGAGGCGAGGTCTCATGACGCCAGACCTTGCCACACCGGCCGATGGCCGGGGCCGCGACGCCCGTGAGCTGTGGATAATTGCGGGGTGATCGTGGCTGGTGCGAGCAGAGAACGGCAGGGGGTGCGGGCGAGAAAGATCACCTTCCCCCGAATGACCAGGGAAAACGTTCCCGCCCCACTGTGGAAATCCGCCTGCGTCGGCTACCGTGCATATGTGCCCCCCGAGAGTGTCGAGGTTCGCCGGAGCGCACGGCGGCGGCGAACCGTATCCGCGTACCGCGATGGCGACAAGACCATCGTGCTGCTGCCGGCAGGCCTGAGCGAAGCGGACGAGGAGCACTGGATCCGCCGTATGCTCGACCGGCTCGCCGCCAAGGAGCAGCGGCGGCGGCCGAGCGACGACGACCTGCTCGACCGGGCGCTGGAGCTGTCGGCCCGATACCTGGACGGCAAGGCCACGCCGGTGAGCGTACGCTGGGTGGACAATCAGCGGCACCGGTGGGGCTCCTGTACGCCTGATCACGGCACGATCAGGATCTCGTCCCGGCTCCGTGGCATGCCCTCCTGGGTCGTCGACTATGTGATCATGCACGAGCTGGTCCACCTGCTCGTGCCCCACCACGGGCCGGAGTTCTGGGCCCTCGTCGAGCGGTACCCGCGCGCCGAGCGCGCCAGGGGTTTCCTCGAGGGCTTCTCCATGGCGGCCAACGGCCTCGCCGAGGACTGACCCCCACCGCCCGATCGGCCCGCGCCGCCCGCCGGGGCGCCCCGTCACCGGCCGGGCAGGCGCAGCTCGGCGAAGAAGGCGCGGTGGTCGGTGAACGGCAGCGTGTGCACCTCGGTCCGCACCGCGGAGGCCCGCCGGTCGTAGAGCACGTGGTCGATGGTGATCAGCGGGGGCAGCCGCCGGCCGCTCGGCCAGGTCGGCACGAGCCCGGTCCCGGTGGCGTCGGCCGCGTCCGCGTACCCCGCCGCGAGCACCCTCCGGAGATCGGCGTGGTCGAGGGTGGCGTTGAAGTCGCCGGCGAGGACGCGGATCACCCCCGGCTCCGGGCGCGGCAGCGCGGCGAGCTGCGCCCGCCAGTCCGCGACCGCGGGCCCGAGCGGGGCGACCGTGTGCACGTTCACGATCTCGACCGCCTGGCCGGTGGGGAGCGTGAACCGCGCCCGCGGCATGGCGTGCCCGCCGCCGGGGGAGAACCCGGGCTGCTCGGTGAGCGGGTACCGGGAGAAGATCCCGCCGCCCGAGGCGCCCCACCCCTCCTCGGTGTGGCGGTACGGCAGCAGCTCGCCGAGCCCGGCCGCGTCGAGGGCCGCGAGCGCGCGCGGGGTGAGCTCCTGGAGGCTCAGCACATCGGGCCGGAGCCTGCGGACCAGCGCCACCACGGCCGGGGCGTCCGCGTGCCCGAAGAACAGGTTCGCGGTGAGGACCTTGAGCGCGGGCCCGGTCGCCGCCGGCGCCGAGGGGAGCGCCCGCGGGACCACCATGGCGGCCATGGTGAGCACCGTCGCCAGGCCGACGGCGATCGCGCCGCGCACCCGGGCGGCGGCCGCGACGAGCAGCGCGATCAGCGACCCCACCGCCGCGTACGGCGTCGCCGCCATGGCCTCGACGAGCAGCGGGACGCGGTCGAGCCCGGCGAGCCGGGCCACCGCCCAGGCCGGGAACGGCGCGACCACGAGCCAGGCGAGCCAGGGGGAGACCCGCCGCCGGCGCTCCGGGGCCCGGACGACGCCGCCGACGTCGCTCGCTCCGGTTCTCGTCATGATCCGGCGCGCGCACCCCGCTCCGCCAGCAACCGGGCCCGCGCCCGGCGGACGAGCCGCCTGGTGGCCTCGTCGGTCGGCTCGGGGATCTCCTCGACGGGGAACCAGCGCAGGTCGAGCGACTCGTCGCTGATGATCGTCTCGGCGTCCGGCGGCGCCACCGCGCCGTACTCGACGTCGAGGTGCCACCGGAACGGCCGGTGGCACCAGCCCTTGTGCCGGTCGAGGGCGAGCGGCCCGCCGAGCAGGACCAGCCCGGGGATGCCCGACTCCTCGGTGGCCTCCCGCAGGGCGGCCTGGGCGAGCGTGGCGTCGCCGTTCTCACAGTGCCCGCCCATCGGCAGCCACATCCGGGCCTTGGTGTGCAGGGTGAGCAGAACCCGGGCGCCGTCGTGCGAGAGCACCGCCGTGGTCGCGGTGAGATGGCCGGCGGCGCACTCCCGGAGCATCGCGTCCGGGTGCGCGTCGAGATGGGCGAGGAACTCCCGGCGCAGGCGCTCCTCCTCCGGGGTGGGCGCCGTCCAGCCGGTGAGGACCGTGCGAGCGTCTCGATGCAGGGTCACCGCCGCAGCCTATCCCGGGTACGCGGCCCCGATGCGCGGCCGGGCGACCGCGCGCTCCGGCCGGGCGCCCGCGCGGTCGCGCGGCCCCAGGCGTCCCGGTACGGCGCCCGCGCGGTCACGGCGCGGTCCGCGCGCGGTCAGCCGCGGTCCCGATCGCCGCCCTGGTCGCCCTTCTGGTCGCCGTCCTCCTCCGTGGGCTCGGCGGGGCCGGGCTCCTCGGTGAGACGGGACAGGTCGAACTCGGTCTCGCCCCTGAGGAACGCCTGCGGGTCGGCGAGGTCGTCGGCGCTGGGCATGAGGTCGGGGTGGTTCCACACCGCGTCCCTGCCCTCCGTGCCGCGCGCGTCACCGAGGGCCTTCCAGAGGGCGGCCGCCTCCCGCAGCCGCCGGGGCCGCAGCTCCAGTCCGACCAGCGTGGCGAAGGTGCGCTCGGCCGGGCCGCCCGTGGCGCGGCGGCGGCGCAGCATCTCGGCGAGGGCGGCGACCGACGGGAGCCGGCCCTGGGCCGCGGTGTTCACCACCGTGTCCACCCAGCCCTCCACCAGCGCCAGGGTGGTCTCCAGGCGGGCGAGCGCGGCCTTCTGCCGCTCGGTCTCCTCCGGTTTGAGCAGCTCCCCGCCGCCGAGCACCCGCTGGAGCTGCGCCGGATCGCTCAGGTCGAGGCCGCGGATCTTCTCCTCCAGGGCGGCCACGTCCACCGTGATCCCCCGGGCGTACTCCTCGACGGCGCCGAGCAGGTGGGCGCGCAGCCACGGGACGTGCTGGAACAGCCGGTGGTGGGCGGCCTCGCGCAGGGCGAGGTAGAGCCGGATCTCCTCCGTGGGGATCTCCAGGCCCCGGCTGAACTCCGCGATGCCGGCGGGGAGCAGCGCCGCCGTATCGGACAGGGGCAGGCCGATGTCGGTGGAGCCGACGACCTCGCGGGCGAGCGTTCCGATGGCGTGGCCGATCTGCTGGGTGACGAGGATCCCGCCCATCTGCTTCAGCATGCCGATCAGCGGCCCGGCCATCGCCTGCGCCTCGGGCGGGAGCCCGGCGGCGCTCAGCGTGCCGCCCATCGTCTCCACCATCTGCGACGTGATGGGCTCGCAGAGCTGCCTCCACACCGGGATGGTCCGCTCGATCCACTCCGAGCGGCTCCACGCCTGGGGGTTGACCAGGCCGCTCGGCAGCACCGTCACCTCGTTGAGCCACAGGTCGGCCAGGTTGAGGGCGTCGACGATCTGCCGCCGCTCGCCCTCCATGACGCTCGGATCTCCCCCCGCGACCACGGCGTGCCGGGCGATGTTCTTGGCCATCTCCCAGTTGACGGGCCCGGCGTCCGAGGAGGCCGCCGCGGACAGCATGTCGGCGATCTGCCGCATGACGGCGGCGAACTGCTGTGGGTTGCCGAATATGGCGAATGGGTCTTCGTTCGGGTCGTTTCCGCGACCAGGCAGGTCAGTCACCGCGCCACCTCATGCAGGATGGAGGAGTCCACAGTCGCCACGTTATCCGCCGTGAGGCGGGTCAGTGCAAAGTGAGGACCTCGTGCCGACCTCGAAACGCCAGCGTCCACCCGTCATCGCCGTCACCGGCGCCGCCACCGGCGTCGGCCGGGCGTTCCTGGCGAGAGTGGCCTCGTCTGCGGATTTCCGGCGCGTCGTGGCCATCGACGACCAGCGCGGCGACGTAGCGAACGTGACGTGGCGGGTCCTCGACATCCGCGATCCGCTGTTGGCGAACCGGATCTCCGACGTCGACGTGCTGGTCCACCTCGGCATGGATCAGTCGCTCGACTCCGACCCCGTGGAGCGCCGCAGGTACAACCTCCGGGCGGCGCAGACCACGCTGACCGCGTGCGCGGCGGCGCGGGTCCGCCGGGTCGTGCTGGTGACCAGCGCGATGGTGTACGGCGCGGCCCCCGACAACCCGGTGCCGCTCCCGGAGGACGCGCCCGTCTCGGCCGAGACCGGCACCGGCCTGGTGGGGGACTTCCTGGAGATCGAGGCGCTGGCGCGGCGCTCGCTCCGCTCGCACCCGGGCCTGGAGGTGACCGTGCTGCGGCCGGCCGCCTTGGTGGGCCCGGGGGTGGACACCGTGGTGACCCGCCACTTCGAGGCGCCCCGGCTGCTCGTGGTGAAGGGCTGCCTGCCGCGCTGGCAGTTCTGCCACGTCGACGACCTGGTCTCCGCGCTCGAGCTGGCCGCGCTCGGCAAGGTCTCCGGGGTCGTGGCCGTGGGCTGCGACGGCTGGCTGGAGATGGACCAGGTGGAGGAGATCTCCGGGCTGCGCCGCCTCGAGCTGCCGGCCGGGCTCACCTTCGGCACGGCGCAGCGGCTCCACCGGCTCGGCATCACCCCCACCCCGGCCGTGGACCTGCAGTACGTGGTCTACCCGTGGGTCGTCGACTGCGCCTCGCTCCGGGCCGTGGGGTGGAAGCCGTCGTGGACCAACGAGGCCGCCCTGCGCGAGCTGCTCGCGCTCTCCGAGGGCCGGCACGCCGTGGTCGGCCGCCGGCTCTCCGGCAAGGAGGCGACCATCACCGCGGCGGGCGCCACGGCCGCGATCATCGGCACGGCGGCGATCGTCCACGTCGCGCGGCGGAAGCGGCGTCCGTGATACGAAGCGGCGTCCGTGACACTCCGTCCGGGTTAGGCTCGGTGCGATGGACGTGATCAGGCTGGCGGCGGTCCGGGACACGCCGCTCTCCGTCGATGAGGTGCTGCGCGCCGTCGCCGACCACGGGGCCGGTGGTACGGCGGTCTTCGTGGGCACGGTGCGGGACACCGACCACGGCAAGCGGGTGGCCCGGCTCTCCTACTCGGCCCACCCCACGGCGGCCGATCGGCTGCGTGAGGTGGCGGAGCGGGTCGCCCGGGACATCCCGGTGACCGCGCTCGCCGTGGTCCACCGGACGGGCGACCTGGAGCTCGGGGACATCGCGGTGGTGGCGGCGGCCGCCGCCCCGCACCGGCCCGAGGCGTTCGCCGCGTGCCGGCGGCTGATCGACGACCTCAAGCGCGAGGTGCCGATCTGGAAACACCAGGTCTTCGCCGATGGGAGCGCCGAGTGGGTCGGCGCGTGTGACTGAACCCGGCACCGGACCGCATAGAGTTCGGGCATGTCCCGACACGCGCTGACCCTTGTGGTGGCGGGCCTCCTCACCGTGGTGCTCACGATCATCGGGGCCCTGCTGCCGGTGCCGTACGTCGTGCTGAGCGCCGGGCCGACCGAGGACACGCTGGGGGAGCACAACGGCAAGCCGGTCATCAGCATCTCGGGGCGGCAGACCTACCCGACCGACGGGAAGCTGAGCCTCGTCACGGTCGCCTACCAAGGCGGGCCGGGACGGCGCATCGACCTGATCACCGCGCTCCGTGGCTGGCTCGACCCCGCGGTGGCCGTGGTCCCCGAGGAGACGCTCTTCCCGCGCGACACGTCGGCGAAGGAGGTCCAGGAGCGGAACTCCCGGGAGATGCTCGACTCCCAGGAGGTGGCCACCCTGGCGGCGCTCAACGCGCTGAAGATCCCGGTGAAGCGGGCGATCTCCGTGGTGGCGACCGACAAGGGGGCCCCGGCCGACGGCGTGCTCAAGCCCGGTGACGAGATCACCGCGGTGGACGGGCACCCCGTGACCGAGCTCGAGGACGCGGTGAAGGCCGTGCAGCGCCACAAGCCGGGCGAGAAGGTGCGCATCACCGTCAACCGCGATGGCAAGGCGACCGAGCTGACGGTCGGGACCATCGCGGGCGAGGGCGGCAAGACGATGGTGGGCATCCAGATGCGGGTCTCCTACAAGTTCCCGTTCAAGGTCGACATCAACGTGGGCGAGGTCGGTGGGCCGAGCGCCGGCCTGATGTTCTCGCTCGGCATCTACGACAAGCTCACGCCCGGGTCGCTCACCGGCGGCAAGTCCATCGCCGGCACTGGCACGATCGACCCGTCGGGGAAGGTCGGGGCGATCGGCGGCATCGAGCAGAAGATGATCGGCGCCAAGCGGGCCGGTGCGACGATCTTCCTCACCCCGGCGGGGAACTGCGCGGACGCGGTCCGGGCCGTGCCCGAAGGGCTGCGCCTGGTGAAGGTCGAGACGCTGGAGGGGGCGATCAAGGCCTTGGACGCGCTGCGCACCGGGTCCGGTGAGGTCCCCACCTGCCCGGCGGGGTGACGGGAGGCGGTGGGAACCTTGGCGCGGGCTGCTTCGTTGGCGTTGAAGCGTCCCCCTCGGCCGGCCTGGGCGGTTCCGGCCGGACCGGGCGCTAAGTTGGGAACGCGAACGCGCGGCATCCCGTGCGTTCGCCGTCGTGAACCACGTGGATTCCGAGCAAGGGGTGGGCGTTGAGCTTCCGTAGCCCCGGAGCCGGACGGGCGATGCGCTTGCCCAGAAGGCCGCGTCTGATCGTACCCGTCATGATCGCCCTCGCGGCGATCGTGGTGTTAATTCTGATCTTCACCGGGCTCTACACCGAATATCTCTGGTACGACTCGGTCGACCTGACCTCGGTCTTCTCGACGATGCTCGTCACGCAGGGCGTCCTGTTCGTGGTGGGCGCGCTGCTGATGACCGGGATCGTCGCCGGCAACACGCTGCTCGCCTATCGGGTGCGGCCCATGTTCGGGCCGTCGGTGCTCGGCGCCCCGCACGGCGCCGACCGGTACCGCCAGTCGCTCGACCCCCATCGGCGGCTCGTCTTCCTCATCGCCATGGGCGGGCTCGCGCTCTTCACCGGCTCGTGGGCCGCAGGGCAGTGGAAGACCTGGCTGGAGTTCGCGAACGCGACGCGGTTCGGGGACCGGGACCCGCAGTTCCGGCTCGACGTGTCGTTCTTCATGTTCACCGTGCCGTTCCTGCGCCAGGTCCTGACGTTCCTGTTCACGGCCGTCATCCTGTCGATCGTCGTCTCGGCGATCGTCCACTACCTGTACGGGGGGTTCCGGATCCTCAACCCGGGTGGCGTGCGCGCAACCCGGGCGGCCCGGGTGCACCTGTCGGTGCTGCTCGGCGTGTTCCTGCTGCTCAAGGCCGCCGCGTACGCGCTCGACCGGTACGAGCTGGTCTTCTCGCACCGCGGCTTCGTGCACGGGGCCTCGTACACCGACGTGAACGCGGTGCTCCCGGCGAAGGGCATCCTCGCCGTCATCGCGGTGATCTGCGCGGCGATCTTCTTCGCCGGGGTGGTACGGCCCGGCGGCATGTGGCCGGGGGTCGCCTTCGGGCTGATGGTGCTCTCGGCGGTGCTCATCGGCGGCGTGTACCCGGCCCTGGTCGACCAGTTCCAGGTCCGGCCGAACCAGCAGGCCAAGGAGGAGCCGTACATCGCGCGGAACATCGAGGCGACGCGCAAGGCGTACGGCGTGGCCGATACGGTCATCGAGTCGTATCCGGGGGAGGGCAACCCCGAGGCGGCGCAGGTGGCCCGGGACAAGTCGGTCTCCGGGGTGCGCCTCCTCGACCCGGCGCTCGTGGCGAAGACCTTCCAGCAGGAGCAGCGGATCCGGGGCTTCTACGACTTCCCCACGTCGCTCGACGTCGACCGGTACCGCGACGCGGACGGCACCGTGCGGGACCACATCGTCGCGGTCCGCGAGATCACCGGTCCGCCCCAGGGGTACAACAACTGGATCAACCGCCACCTCGTCTACACGCACGGCTACGGGTTCGTGGCCGCCCCGGGGAACCGGGTGACCTCCGACGGCCTGCCCGACTTCGACGCGAAGAACATGCCGGTCGAGGGCCCGCTGGTCACCACCACCGGGCTGAAGGAGCCGCGCGTCTACTTCGGTGAGCGCAGCCTCGACTACGTGATCGTCGGTGGCAAGCCGGACAAGCCCCAGGAGCTCGACTACCCGGGGAACGACCAGACCGGTCAGGCGAACACGAACTACACCGGCAAGGGCGGGGTCCCGGTGGGCTCCTTCATCAACAGGTTCTTCTACGCGATCCGCTACGGCGAGATGAACCTGCTGCTCTCCCGGGACATCACCGACAAGTCGCGCATCCTCTACGACCGGCATCCCGCCCAGCGGGTGGCGAAGGTGGCGCCCTTCCTCACCCTCGACTCCGACCCCTACCCGGCGATCGTCGACGGGCGGATCGTCTGGATCATCGACGCGTACACCACGTCGAACCAGTACCCGTACTCGCAGAGCCGGAGCCTCTCGGACATGATCCGGGACACCTCCACCGATCTGCGGGCGATCACGGCGCAGCCCCGTGACTACATCAACTACATCCGCAACTCGGTGAAGGCGACCGTGGACGCCTACGACGGCACGGTCACGCTCTACGAGTGGGACGCGGACGACCCGGTGCTGAAGACCTGGAAGAAGGTGTTCCCGGGGCTGATCAAGCCGCGGAGCGAGATGAGCGCGCAGCTCCTGGAGCACGTGCGCTACCCGCTCGACCTGTTCAAGGTGCAGCGCGACATCCTGTCCCGGTACCACATCACCGACGCCCGGTCCTTCTACAACGGCCAGGACTTCTGGAACGTCCCGGACGACCCGTCGTCGGGCGAGCGGAACATCAAGCAGCCGCCCTACTACCTGTCGATCACCATGCCGGGCGCGTCGGAGCCGACGTTCTCGCTCACCACGACCTTCGTGCCGCGGCAGCGGGCGGCGAACCTGGCCGCGTTCATGTCGGGTGATGTGTCGTCCGGGCCGCCCGGGAAGCTCCGCATCCTGCGGATCCCGGCGAGCACGAAGATCGCCGGCCCGGGCCAGGTGCAGAACACCTTCACCAACCGGTTCGCCGGGGAGCTGAACATCCTCGGCCTCGGTAAGGCGCAGATCCTCTACGGCAACCTGCTCACGCTCCCGTTCGCCGGCGGGCTGCTCTACGTGGAGCCCGTGTACGTCCAGGCTCCGGCGGGCGCCGGGCAGGAGCCGTACCCGATCCTCCGCCGGGTGCTGGTGATGTACGGCAACAAGGTCGGCTCGGCCGACACCCTGGAGGAGGCGCTGACGCAGATCTTCGGCGACACGGGCCAGGTGCAGCGCCCGGCCGAGGAGCAGCGGGAGCAGCAGGAGCAGGAGCAGCGGGAACTCTCCGGCTCGCTCGCCTCGCTGATCGAGAAGGCGCAGAAGGCGTACGCGGACGCGCAGGCGGCGCTCGAGGCGAACCCGGTCGACTGGGCCAAGTACGGCGAGGCGCAGAAGGCGCTCAAGGAGGCGCTGGACGAGCTGGGCCGGGCCCGGGCCGCGCTGCCGACCGCGCAGCCCACGGTGCCGCCCACGGCGGAGCCCACGCCGGAGGCGACACCGGCCCCGAGCCCGTCGCCCACGGGCTGACGGCACGCTTCCGGGCGGGTGGCGGCCGTGGTCTCCGGCCGCCACCCGAGCCCCGCGACGGCCCAGCGGCCCGGATGGGACGCACCGGAGCCGGCGTGCCGTGCCCCGGACCCGGTTCGGGCCGGCCGGGGCGGCCGGTGGAGGCGCCGCCGGGCACGGGCCCGCGGCATGCCCGGGTCGCCCGGCCCGCCCACGCCCCGGCCCGGGTGCGGCGCCCGGAGCCGAAGGTCATTTCGGTTTGCGATACGGCGGAATCATCGCTAGCCTCATCAGCGTTGTCATTGATGGCGCTGCGGGGTGGAGCAGTTCGGTAGCTCGCTGGGCTCATAACCCAGAGGTCGCAGGTTCAAATCCTGCCCCCGCTACGAAGGAGAAGCCCTCCGGCCCGGCCGGAGGGCTTCTCGCATATGGAGAGAGTCGTTGACCGGGTATTCCCGGTCCGGATAGTTTCCGCGCTCATGCACCCCTATGTGATCGTCGACGTCTTCACCGACCGGCCGCTCGAGGGCAACCAGCTCGCCGTCTTTCTCGAAGGGCAGGCCGTGCCCGAGGAGCGGATGCAGCGGCTCGCCCGGGAGATGAACCTGTCGGAGACGGTGTTCGTGCTGCCCGCGGAGCAGGGCGGGCACGCCCGGGTGAGGATCTTCACCCCGGGCACCGAGCTCCCGTTCGCCGGCCATCCCATCCTCGGCACCGCGTGGGTGCTGGCCGAGCGCGACGGGCTCGACCGGATCGTGCTCGAGACCGGCTCCGGGCCGGTGACCGTGGAGTTCGAGCGCGCCGGGGACCGGCTCACCTCCGGCCGGATGCGCCAGCCGATCCCCACCTGGGCGCCGTTCGACCGGACCGAGGAGCTGCTCGCCGCGCTCGGCGTGTCGTCCTCCGCGCTGCCGGTCGAGGTCTACGACAACGGGCCGCGGCACGTGTACGTGGCCCTGGAGAGCGAGGAGGAGGTGGCCGGGCTGCGGCCCGACCTCACCGCGCTAGGCCGGTTGGGGGCGATCGGCGTGAACTGCTTCGCCGGGTCGGGGAAGCGGTGGAAGACGCGCATGTTCGGCGCCGGGCTGGGCATCGTCGAGGACCCGGCGACCGGGTCGGCGGCCGGCCCGCTCGCCGTCCACCTCGCCCGGCACGGCCGGATCCCCTTCGGCGAGCTGATCGAGATCAGCCAGGGCGCGGAGATCGGCCGCCCGTCGACCCTGTACGCCCGCGCGGTGGGGGAGGGGGACCGGATCGACGCGGTGGAGGTGGGCGGTTCGGCCGTGCCGGTCGCCCGCGGTGAGTTCCTCCTCTGATCGCGCCGGAGCTTCCTCCGCTGATCACGCCGAAGCGCCCGGATCGCCGGCGCTCGCTGGACGAACCATGCTCCGCCTGCCGGTATCATGACCTATGTCGCTGCGGGGTGGAGCAGTTCGGTAGCTCGCTGGGCTCATAACCCAGAGGTCGCAGGTTCAAATCCTGCCCCCGCTACCAGGTCGCGCAAGGCCCGGAGGTTCCTCCTCCGGGCCTTCGCGTTTCCCGGCCGACGTTTCCGGGCCGCCGCCTCTTCCGGGCCCGCGCCCGCGCGTTTCCGGGCCATTGGTGGGCCTTGGTCACCGGCGTGCCGCTCGCCCGCCTCGCCCCGCGCGTTTCCGGGCCATCGGCGTGCGCCCACGGTGCTCGCGAGCGGCGGGCCCCGCCGTGCGCCGCGCTCCGCCTCCGGGTTCCCCGCGCCCGGCGATCCGCCGTAGATCGTTCCAGAACGCCCGTGACCTGCGCGTTCGGCGGGCCTCGGCTTCGCCGGCGGGCCCCGCCCTGTCGTCCCCGGTGGCTGTTTTGTCGCGGAACGACAACGCCTGTCCTATCGGTGTCAGAAGGTGACATTGAGTCCGATCGGCCCGGTGGTGAAGGCTCCCCCGCATGATGGCCCGCATCACCATGGACGACGTCGACGCGCTCGCCCGCGGCTGCGCCGTACTGGGCACCGGCGGGGGAGGCGACGTGCGCACCGCGGCCATCGCCGCGCGCCGGGCGATCAGCGCGTACGGTGAGGTGCCGCTCGTGTCCCTTGAGGAGCTCGACCCGGACGCGCTGGTGCTGCCGCTCTCCGGGATCGGCGCCCCCACGGTCAGCCACGAGATGATCGCCGCCGCCGAGGAGCCGGTCCTGATCCGCGACGAGGTGGAGCGGGTCTTCGGGCGGCCCCCGGCCGCGGTGATGTCCTCCGAGATCGGCGGGGCGAACGGGGTCGCCCCGGTGGCCTGGGCGGCCCGCCTCGGCCTGCCGCTGCTCGACGCGGACGCGATGGGCCGCGCCTTCCCCGAAGTGCAGATGGTGTCGATGAACGTGGCCGGCATCCCGCCGACCCCGGTCGTGATGGCCGACGCGGTCGGCAACGTGGTGACGATCCGGCCGATCGACGGGGTGTGGTCGGAGCGGATGGCGCGGGCCGTGTGCGTGGCGGCCGGCTCGAGCGCGCTCATGGCGGACTACATCCTCACCGCCGGCGAGCTCGCCCGGGGGGCGATCCGCGGGACGGTGCGGCGCGCCATCGCCATCGGCCGGGCCACGCAGGGCGCGCGGGACCCGCTCGCCGCGCTCATCGCCGAGCTCGGCGCGGCCCGGCTGATCACCGGCAAGCTCACCGAGCTGGAGCGGCGGACCACCGGGGGGTTCGCGCGCGGCACCGTGGTGATCGAGGGCACCGGTGAGGACCGCGGCAGGCGGCTCACCGTCGAGATCCAGAACGAGAACCTTGTCGCGATCGAGAACGACCGAGTGCGGGCTATCGTGCCCGATTTGATCACAATTGTGGATACTCTCACGGCTTCTGCAATCCAAACCGAAAACCTCCGCTATGGTCAGCGCGTGACCGTGATCGCGTGGCCCTGCGATCCCCTTTGGCGGACCCCAGAGGGCCTCAAGATCGCCGGCCCACGCGCCTTCGGCTACGACCTCGACCATCTGCCGGTGGAGACGATCGCGCCATGAGCGAGCGAGCGGCCCTCCGCGTCGGGATCGACGTGGGCGGCACCAACACCGACGCAGTGGTGCTCGACGCCGCGGGGCGTGTGGTGGCGAAGGTGAAGCGCCCCACCACCCCCGACGTGACCGGCGGGCTCTGCGCCGCCCTCGACGCCGTCCTCGCGGCGATCCCCGACCCCCGGCAGGTCACCCGGGTCATGCTCGGCACGACCCACGCCACCAACGCGATCCTGGAGCGCCGCTCCCTCGGGCGGGTCGCCGTACTGCGGCTCGGCGCGCCCGCGACCACGTCCGTGCCACCGCTCAGCGACTGGCCCGAGGACCTGCGCGCGGCCGTGGTGGCGGGGACGGCGATAGTGCGCGGCGGCCGGTTCGTCGACGGGCGGGAGATCGCCCCGCTCGACGAGGACGCGATCCGGCGGTTCCTCGCCGAGACGCCGGCCGATGCGGTCGCGGTCACCGGCGTGTTCAGCCCGGCCGGCGCGGACCAGGAGCTGCGGGTCCGCGAGATCGTCCGGGAGGAGCTCGGCGACGTGCCGGTGAGCCTGAGCCACGAGATCGGCACGCTGGGCCTGCTGGAGCGGGAGAACGCGACCGTGCTCAACGCGGCCCTGTACGGCGTGGCCCGCGAGGTCACCGCGGCCCTCGAGGCCGCCCTGGCCGCCCGGGGCCTCGCCGTCGAGACGTTCTTCGCCCAGAACGACGGCACGCTGATGAGCGTCGAGTACGCGGCCCGCTACCCGGTGCTCACCATCGGCTCCGGCCCGGCGAACTCGCTGCGCGGCGCCGCCCACCTGTCGGGCGTCGCCGACGCGATCGTCGCCGACGTCGGCGGCACCTCCACCGACCTCGGCGTGCTGGTGGCCGGGTTCCCCCGGGAGTCGTCCGCCGCCGTCGAGATCGGCGGGGTGACGACGAACTTCCGGATGCCCGACATCCTCTCCATCGCCCTCGGCGGCGGCACGATCATCGACACGCTCGGCGACCCGCGGGAGGCCCCCCGGTCCGTCGGCTACCGGGTCGCCACCGAGGCGCTGGTGTTCGGCGGCTCCACCCCGACCATGACCGACGCGGCCGTGGCGGCCGGCCGGGGGTCCGTGGGCACCCGCCCCGTCCCCGCGGAGGCCCGGGACCGGCTCACCGCCGCGGTGCGGGTGGCGGACGAGCTCATCGCCGACGCGGTGGATCGCGTCTCGCTCGGCAAGGCGGACCTGCCGCTCGTCGCCGTCGGCGGCGCGGCCTTCCTGCTCCCGGACCGCATCCCCGGGGTGCGGGAGGTCCTCCGGCCCGCCCACTCCGAGGTCGCCAACGCGGTGGGGGCGGCGATCGCGCTCGCCGGCGGGCGGTTCGAGACGATCGTGCCGGCCGCCCGGGACGCGGCCGAGCGGGCCGCGTCGCTCGAGAGCGCCAAGGAGGAGGCGGCCGCGCGCGCCGTGGCGGCCGGGGCCGACCCCGCCTCCGTGCGGATCGTCGAGCTCAGCGAGATCCCCCTGAGCTACCTCCCCGAACCCGCGGTCCGCCTGCACGTCAAGGCCGCCGGACCGCTCGCCGGAATGCCGTGATAGGAAAGGAATCCCCTCGAAAGGAACCCCCTCATATGCGCTGGCACAAGCGTCTCCTAGCGGCGGGAGCCGTGGTGGCGATGGCGTTGACCGCCACCGCGTGCGCCGGTGGACAGGTCCGGGGCTCCCAATCCCCGGCGGCGTCCGGCGCCCCGACCGACGCCACGTTCGTCTACGTCCCGAACCTCGAGGTAGTGACCGAATGGGACCCGGCGAGCTCGTACTCCAACGAGATCATCGCCATGCACAACATCTACGAGACGCTGACGCGGTACAACCCGCAGACCAAGAAGGCGGAGCCGCTGCTGGCGACCTCGTGGACCTCCTCCGATGAGGGCAAGAAGTGGACCTTCACCCTGCGCCAGGGGGTGACCTTCCACACCGGCAAGCCGCTCGACGCCAAGGCGGCGAAGGCCGCGATCGAGCGCACCAAGAAGATCGGTGACGGCGCGGCCTACATCTGGGACGCGGTCGACAAGATCGAGGCGAAGGACGACTTCACCCTCGAGTTCAAGCTCAAGTACCCGGTGCCGCTCGACCTGGTCGCCTCGTCCGGCTACGCGGCCTTCATCTACGACACCACGGCGGTCGACGGTGACTCCGACGACCTCAAGAAGTGGTTCAACGAGGGCAACGACGCCGGCACGGGCCCGTACACGGTCGAGAGCTGGCGCAAGGGCGAAGAGGTCGAGCTGACCCTGAAGGCCTACGACCAGTACTGGGGCGGCTGGGACGGCCCGCACTACAAGAAGGTCTCCTACCGGGTGACGCCCGAGATCACCACCGCCTGGCAGCTCCTCCAGCGCGGTGAGGTCTCGTTCGTGCCGCGCCTCAACCCGCAGCTCTTCGCCCAGGCGGGCTCCGCGGAGAACGTCCAGACCTCGCAGACCCCGTCCTTCCAGAACCTGCTCCTGCTGTTCAACACCGCCAGCGGCCCGCTCAAGGACGTCCGGCTGCGCAAGGCGATCCAGAAGGCGATCGACTACGACGGCCTGCTCGCCGCGCTCCAGGGCTCCGGCGTCGCCGCCAGCGGCTTCGTCCCCGAGGGCCTGCTCGGCCACGTCCCCGGCCGCACGCCCAAGCAGGACCTCGCCGGTGCCGAGGCGCTGCTGAAGGAGGCCGGTTACGGGCCGGGCGGCAAGCAGCTCGAGCTCGAGCTCACCTACGCGCAGGGCGACAACGACCAGCAGGTCCTGGTCACCCTGCTCTCCTCCACGCTCGACAAGCTCAACGTGAAGCTGTCGGCCAAGGCCCTGCAGTGGAACACCCAGTGGGACCAGGGCAAGGCGAAGGACCCGGAGAAGCGCCAGGACATCTTCGTCATGTACTGGTGGCCGGACTACGCCGACGCCTACTCGTGGTTCTTCAACGTGTTCCGCAGCACGCCCGACGACCAGATCTCCTTCAACCTCTCCTACCTGAAGGACAAGAAGGTCGACGAGGCGATCGACGGGTTGCCCGAGCTCATGGCGACCGACCCGGCGGCGGCGGAGAAGGCCGCGGCCGAGCTGCAGGCGAAGATCATCGACGAGCACGCCGCGGTGGCCGTGCCGTACGTGGTCAACTACCAGCGGGCCTACGCCAAGTCGGTCCAGGGGTACGTGGACAACCCGGCCTACCCGAACGTGGTGTTCGTCTACGACCTCAAGCCCGCAGCCTGACAGATGGTGCGATACCTGACCCGCCGGCTCGGCCAGGCCGCCCTGGTCGTGGCCGGCGTGGTCGTCCTCACCTTCATCGTCACCCGGCTGGTCCCCGGTGACCCGGCCGTGGCGTACGCCGGGCCCAAGGCGACGGCCGAGCAGCTCGCCCGGGTGCGCGCCCAGTTCGGGCTGGACGACCCGCTCCCGGTGCAGCTGTGGAACTACGCCCGTGACCTGGTCACCGGGGACTGGGGGGTGAGCCTGCACACCAAGCGGCCGGTGCTCGAGGACCTGATGCAGGCGTTCCCCGCCTCCCTCGAGCTGGTGGGCGCGGCGCTGATCATCGCGGTGGTCACCGGGATCCCGCTCGGCGTGCTCGCCGCTCGGTACCGCGGGCGGCTCCCCGACCTGTCGATCCGGCTGTCGTCCATGCTCGCGGTCTCCGTGCCGGTGTTCTGGCTGGCGCTCGCCCTCCAGACGCTGTTCGCGAGCAAGCTCGGCTGGTTCCCGGTGGCCGGCGAGTACGACCAGAACCTCGACCAGACCAGCCCGCTCCGCGAATGGACCACGATCACGATCGTGGACGCGCTGATCACCGGCAACTGGCCGATCTTCACCAGCACGCTCTGGCACCTCGTGCTGCCGGCCACGGTGATGGCCGCCTACCCGGCCGGCGTGGTCGCCCAGCTCACCCGGGCCACCCTCATCGAGGAGTCGGCCCGGGACCACGCCCGGCTGGAGCGGGCCCTGGGCTTCGGGGAGACGGCCGTGCTCACCCGGTTCTCCCTCCGGCCGGCGCTCAACCCCGTGCTCACCCTGCTCGCGCTGGTCTTCGCCTACTCGCTCGTGAACGGTTTCCTGGTGGAAGCGGTGTTCAACTGGCCGGGCCTCGGCCGGTACGCGGCCGACTCGATCCGCGCGCTCGACACCCCGGCCATCGCGGGGGTCACCCTCCTGGTGGCCACGCTGTACGTGCTCGTCAACCTCGCCGTGGACCTGCTCCAGGCGGTGATCGACCCCCGGGTGAGGGTGCGATGACGGCCCCCGCCGGCGCCCTGCCCACGCTGCGCCGTACCCCGCTCTCCCGGCTCGCCGGGGTGGACCGGCTCGCCGTGGCCGGGGCGGTGCTGCTCGGGATCATCGTGCTCGCCGCGGTGTTCGCGCCGTGGATCGCGCCCTACCCGGAGGACGGCGGCTCGGCCACCCACCCGACCGAGGCGCTGCTCCCGCCGAGCGCGGAGCACTGGTTCGGCACCGACCAGGTCGGCCGGGACGTGCTGAGCCGGGTGCTGTTCGGCGCGCGCACCTCGCTCGTGATCGTCGTGGCGGTGCTCGCCATCTCGGGGACGGTCGGCGTGATCCTCGGGGTCGTGGCCGGCTACGCCGGGGGCTGGGTGCGCGACGTGATCATGCGGGTGACCGACGTGTTCCTGGCGTTCCCCGCGCTCCTGCTCTCCCTCGCCCTCGCCGTGGTGCTCCAGCCGAGCGTGACCACGGTGATCGTGGCCATCTCGGCCACCTGGTGGCCGTGGTACACCCGGCTGACCGCCTCGGTGGCCTCCTCGGTCGCCACCCGGGGGTTCGTCGACGCCGCCCGGTGCCTCGGCGTGCCCGCGCCGCTCATCGTCTTCCGGCACGTGCTGCCGAACGCGCTCACCCCGGTGCTGGTCCAGCTCTCCCTCGACGGGGGCGGGGTGATCCTCACCGCGGCGGCCCTCTCCTACCTCGGCCTCGGCGCGCACGAGCCGACCGCCGAGTGGGGGCTCATGGTCGAGCAGGGGCAGGCGCTCTTCACCACCAACTGGTGGGTGGTGACCTTCCCCGGGCTCGCGATCCTGATCACCGCGTTCGCCTGCAACATGCTCGGCGAAGGGCTGAGGGCGAGGCTGGCCCGATGAGCGACGCACTGATCAGTGTCCGCGACCTTCAGGTCCGGATCGGCGACCGGGTGATCGCCACCGTGCCCGAGCTCGACGTGGCGCGCGGGGAGTGCGTCGCGATCGTCGGGGAGAGCGGCTCGGGCAAGACCACCACCCTGCTGGCGATCCTCGGCCTGCTGGAGGGGGCGGCCGTCACGGGGAGCATCACGGTCGCAGGGGTGGACGTGCTCGCCGCCGGGCCGGCCGAGCTGCGGCGGATCCGCGGCTCCACGGTGGCCTTGGTGCTGCAGAGCCCGCAGTCCGCGCTCAACCCGACCATGCGGCTCGGCACGCTGATGCGCCGCGCGCTCGCCCGGCACGGGGTGAAGGGGGACGAGGCCCGGGCCCGGGCGGAGCGGGCCCTCGCCGACGTGCTGCTCCCGCCCGAGGTGCTGCGGCGCTACCCCCACCAGGTCTCCGGCGGGCAGGCGCAGCGGTTCGCCATCGCGCTCGCCCTCGCGCTCGGGGCCGAGGTGCTGCTCGCCGACGAGCCGACCAGCGCGCTCGACGTGACCGTGCAGGCCGAGGTGGTCGCGGTGCTCCGCCGGCTGCACGAGGAGCGCGGCCTTGCCGTCCTGCTCGTCTCCCACGACCTGGCGCTCGTCTCCTCGATCGCCGACCGGGTCGTGGTGATGAAGGACGGCGCCGTGGTGGAGAGCGGCCCGGCCGCCGGCGTGTTCGCCCGGCCGCGCGAGCAGTACACCAAGGACCTGATCGCCGCCGTCCCCCGGCTGCCGGGGCACTCCGCGGAGGTGCAGGCATGACCCGCGTGAACGGTACGGACCAGGCACCCGAGCCGCCGGTGCTGAGCGCCGAGCGGGTCACCCTCGGCTACGGCGGCACGGCGGTCGTGCACGACGTCAGCCTCACCGTGGGCGCCGGCGGGGGCGTCGGCCTGATCGGGGAGAGCGGCTCGGGCAAGACCACCCTCGCCCGCGCCCTCCTCGGCCTGCTCCGCCCGCGCTCCGGCGCGATCCGGTACGGCTCCCGCGACCTCGCCGAGCTCGACCGGAAGGGCTGGACCGAGTTCCGGGGGAACGTGCAGCCGGTCTTCCAGGACGGCAGCGAGGCGCTCAACCCCCGGATGACCGTGGGCGCGTCGATCGGTGAGGCGCTCCAGGTCCACCACCGGATGGACCGGAAGGAGCGGCGGGAGCGGATCGCCGAGCTGCTCGCCGACGTGGGGCTCGACGCGGCGCTCGCCGAGCGCCGGCCGCACCAGCTCTCCGGCGGCCAGCGGCAGCGGGTGGCGATCGCCCGGGCCCTCGCGGTGGACCCGCGGGTGCTCGTGCTCGACGAGCCGACCAGCGCCCTCGACGTCACCGTGCAGGCGCGGATCCTCGACCTGCTGGAGCGGCTCGCCGCGGAGCGCGGGCTCGGCTACCTGCTCATCAGCCACAACCTCGGGGTCGTGGCGCGGCTCTGCCACACCGCGCACGTGATGTTCGCCGGGCGGGTGGTGGAGAGCGGGGCCACGCTCGACCTGCTCACCCGGCCGGCCCACCCCTACACGCTCGCGCTGCGGGACGCGGTGCCGCGGATCGGCGGCGAGCCGCCCAAGCCCGCGGGGCGGACCGAGGCGGCGCCGGCCACCACCGGCTGCCCGTTCCGGCTGCGCTGCCCGTTCGCCGTGGACCGCTGCCAGGAGGAGGCGCCGCGGCTCAAGCGGGTCGGGACGCGGAACGTCGCCTGCCACCGCGCCAAGACGGTGCTCGAGCTCAGCGCGCCCGGCACGCCCGTCGAGGCCCGGCGGCGGGCCCGGCTGCGGCGCAGCCGCGGCCTGTGGCGGCGCAGGAGACGCCGCTGAACGGATCGAGGTAGGACCCGATGCGCCATGTGAGCGACCTGCTCCGCACCCCGGCCGGCCGCCGGCTCACCCTCATCGCCGGCCCGTGGGACGCCCGGCCGGTGCGGAGCGTCGTGCTGGTGGACGAGATCCGGGAGCTGGACTCGGCCCCGGTCGGGGCGCTCGCCGTGCTCTCCCGGAACGCGGCCCAGGGGTGCGACGTGCTCGGCGCGCTCCGGACCGCCGGCCGGCGCGGGCTCGCCGCGCTCGTGCTCCCCGGCCCGGCCAGCACCGCGCCCGACGTGGTCGACCTCGCCCGGCGGGTGGGGGTCGCCCTGCTCGCCGGCGGCTCGGAGCAGTCGCTCTCCGAGACCGTGCTCGGGCTCAGCGACGCCCTCCGCGCCGACCCCGACCTGCTGCTCAGCCGCACGCGGGAGGCGATCGACCGGCTCGGCGCCATGGAGGGCGCGAGCGAGGGCGACATCCTCCGCGTCGCCTCGGCCGCGATCGGGGCCGAGTACGGCGTGGCGGAGATCGCCGAGCCGGCCGCGAAGAACGCGGTGATCCGGGTGGACGGCCGCCCGGACGGCTACGTGCGCTGGTACGGCGAGGACCCGGCGGCCGCGATCGTCGCCGGGGTGGTCGCCGCGATGCTCGGCCGGGTGCGCGCCGCCGCCCGGGCCCGGGAGCGCGCCCGGGAGCAGGCCCTGCTCGCGCTGCTCCGGGCCCCGGAGAAGGACGTGCGGGCCGCGGCCCGCCAGGCCCGGCGCGAGGGGGTGCCGGTGGACGGCCGGCACGTGGCCGTCTTCCTGCGCGCCCCGCGGGCGGACGAGGCCCTGCTCCGCCGGGTCCGCGCGGGCGCGGCCGCCGCGTTGGACCCGGCCGACCTCACCGCGCCGCCGCTCGTCGTCCGGTGGCAGGACGGGCTGCTCGTGATCTTCACCACCGATGAGCGGGCCGCCGCCCTCCCGGTGACCGACGGCCTGCCCCCGCTCGGCATCGGCATCGGCACCCTGCAGGCCGGGCCCGACGGGCTCCGGCGCACCGTGGTCCAGGCGCGGGCGGCGGCCGGCCGCGCCGCCCCGGGTGAGGTGGTGCGGTTCGACCGGCTCGGCGCCCACGCGATCCTCACCGAGGTGTGCGGCAGCGAGAGCGCGGTGCTCGCCGCCCGGGACATGCTCGCCCCGCTCGCCGGCCTCGGCCCGCTCAGCGCGCAGGCCATCCCCACGCTCAAGGCGTACCTCGACCACTGGGGCTCCCGGAGCCGGGCGGCCGAGGTGCTCAACCTCCACCCGAACGCGGTGGCGCACCGGATCCGGCGGATCACCGCGGCGCTCGGCGCCGACCTGTCCGACCCGGAGACCCGCTTCGCCCTCCAGCTCGCCTGCCACATCGTGCTCGAGCGCGAGTGTGCCCCGGGGACAACCCGCCCGGCCGCGTCGTCGTGACGGCACATCGACGCCCGCTCCGGCCCGGCCGTACCGTGCAGGGCATGGCAACGGTCATCGGAGTGGACGTCGGCGGAACCTTCACTGACCTTGTCCTGCACGACGCGGCGACCGGGGACATCAGGGTCGCCAAGCGGCCGACCACCCCGGCGGCGCCCGAGCTCGGGGTGCTCGGGGCGGTCGACGCGGCCGTCTCCGCCGAGCAGCTCGCGCGCTGCCGCCACTTCGTCCACGGCACGACGGTCGGCTTGAACGCGCTGCTCGAGCGCGCCGGCGCCCAGGGTCCGACCGTTGGCCTGATCACCACGGCCGGCTTCCGCGACGTGCTGGAGATCCGGCGCGGTGACCGGGACGACCCGTACGACCTGTTCTGGACCCCGCCGCCCCCGCTGGTCCCGCGGCGGCTCCGCACCGAGGTGCTGGAGCGGGTGGCGGCCGACGGCTCCATCGTGCGCGAGCTCGACCCCGAGAGCGTACGGCGGGCCGCCCGGCTGCTGATGGACGAGGGCGTGGACGCGATCGCGATCGTGCTGATCAACTCCTACGCCAACCCGGAGCACGAGCTGCGCACGGCCGAGCTGGTCCGCCAGGCCGGGTTCACCGGGCCGATCTCGCTCTCCCACGAGGTGTCGGGGGAGTACCGGGAGTACGAGCGGACCTGCACCACGGTCGTGGACGTCCTCGTGCGCCACCGGATGGGGCCGTACCTGCGGAACCTCGAGGCCGAGCTGCGCCGGCGCGGGTTCACCGGCGAGCTGCTCATCACCCGGTCCGGGGGCGGCGCGCTCACCATCGCCGAGGCGATGGCCCGGCCGTTCGAGACGATCCTCTCCGGCCCGGTCGCCGGGGCGGTGGCCTCCGCCCGGCTCGCCGGGACCCTCGGCCTCGGCACGGTGATCGCCGCCGACGTGGGCGGCACCAGCTTCGACACCACCCTGATCGTCGACGGCACCCTCCCCCTGCTCTTCCAGGGCGAGGTGGTGGGGCTGCCCCTGCAGAGCCCGTGGGTGGACGTGCGGTCCATCGGCGCCGGGGGCGGCTCGATCGCGTACGCCGACCACGGCGGCCTGCTCCGGGTCGGGCCGCGGAGCGCCGGCGCCGACCCCGGGCCGGTCTGCTACCAGCGCGGCGGGACCGAGCCCACGGTCACCGACGCGGCGCTGCACCTCGGCATGATCCCCACCGACCGCCTCTCCGGCGGGATCACGCTCTCCGCGGAGAAGGCGGCGGCCGCGCTCGCCAGGCTCGCCGGGCCGACCGGGATCGACCGGGTGGACGCGGTGGCCGAGGGCGTGATCCGGATCGCCGCCGCCCACATGGCCCAGGCGGTCCGCGGCATCACGGTCGAGCGCGGGGTGGACCCGCGCGGCGCGGCGATCGTCGCGTTCGGCGGGGCCGGCCCGCTCTTCGGCTGCCTGCTCGCCGACGAGCTCGACGTGGACACCGTGGTGGTGCCGCCCAACGCGGGCAACTTCTCCGCCGTCGGCCTGGTCCAGGCGGACATCGTCCGCTCCGCCGCCCGGACCCTGGTCCGCCCGCTCGACGACGCCGCGCTCCCGGAGATCGAGCGGCTCGCCGGCACGCTCTTCGAGCGGCTGGCCCAGGAGGGCGAGGTCCGGGAGCTCCACCTCGACCTGCGCCACCGCGGCCAGGAGCACACGCTCACCATCCCGGTGCTGCTCGGGCGGGACGACGTGGCCGCGATCCGGGCGCGGTTCACCGACGCCTACCACCGCGCCTTCGGCCACCGGCTCCCCGACCCGCTCGAGGTGGTCACGGTGCGGGCCACGAGCCGGGTGGTGCTCGACGGCACGCGCTCGCTGATCCCGGTCCCGCCGTCCGGGGAGACGGCGTCCGGGACCCGGCGGCTCTGGTCGTTCCGGTCGCGCGCCTGGGTCGAGGCGCCGGTGGTGCCGAGGTCCGGGCTGACCGGGCCGATCGCGGGGCCGGCCCTCGTGGCCGAGCCCACGACGACCACCTACCTCGACGCGGGCTTCATCGCCGAGCCGCACCCGACCGGGTGCCTCATCATCACCAGGAAGGACCGCGGATGACGATCGTGCGCACGACCTTCACCGAGGTCAACCCGGGGCTGGGCGACGGTGCCGACCCGGTGACCACGGAGATCATCCGGCAGGCGCTGTGCGCGGCGGCCGAGCACATGAAGCAGTCGCTCATCCGCACCGCGTTCTCGCCGATCATCTACGAGGCGCTCGACTTCGCCGTCGCCTTCTACGACACGGACATGTGCATGCTCGCGCAGGCCCCGACGCTGCCCGCGTTCATGGGCACGCTGGGGTTCTGCGTGCGGGAGGCCGTGGAGGGGGTCGGCGGGCCGGACGCGCTCGCCCCGGGCGACGTCATCCTCTACAACGACCCGTACGGCACGGGCTCGCACCCCCAGGACGCGGCCATGATCGTGCCGATCTTCTACCAGCCCCGGCCGGACGAGGGGCACGGCGACGAGGAGGTGCTCGTCGGCTACTCGGCGATCAAGGCGCACTGGCTCGACATCGGCGGCAAGGACCCGTACTGCACGGACACGGTCGACGTCTTCCAAGAGGGCACGATCTTCCCCGGGGTGAAGCTCTACGACGCCGGGCGGCTGGTGAGCGACGTCTACCGGATGATCCTGGCGAACAGCCGGATGCCGGAGGCGGTGATCGGCGACATCAACGCGATGGTCGCCGGCGCGCGGGCCGGGGGAGAGGCGCTCGTGGCGCTCATCCGCCGATACGGCCTGGACACGTTCCGCCGCTGCGTCGCCCGGATGTACGCCCACGGGGAGGCGCTGGTGCGGGGCTGGTTCGAGCGGCTCCCCGACGGGGTGTACCGGGCGGAGAGCGTGATCGACTCGGACGGGGTGAACGACGAGCCGATCCCGTTCGGGGTCGAGGTGACGGTGCGGGGGTCGTCGGTCACCGTGGACCTCACCAACTGCCCGGACCAGGTCGGCGGCCCGATCAACTGCCCGCTCCCCTCCACGGTGGCCGCGGCGCGGATCGCCGTCGCCTTCCTCGCCGGGGCCGGGGAGCAGCCGAACGAGGGGCACTTCCGCCCGCTCGAGGTGGTCACCCGGCGCGGATCGCTCTTCCACCCGGTGCGGCCGGCGCCCTGCTTCATGTACGGCATCCCGTCCGACCACGCGATCGAGCTGATCATCCGCGCGCTCGCCGACGCGGTCCCCGGCGGGGTGCCCGCGGCGAGCGGCGGCGACATCAACGCGCTGGTGTGGTGGGGGAACCGTGAGGCGACCGGTGAGCCGTGGGCGGACGGCGCGCCGCACCCGGTGGGCCAGGGGGCGTCCCGGCACGCCGACGGGGCGAGCGCGCTGATGTACATCTCCGAGTCGGCCACCCGGTTCACCCCGGCCGAGGTCTGGGAGGTGCGCAACCCCTGGCGGATCGAGCGGCTCGCGCTCGCCGAGGACTCGGGCGGCCCCGGGCGGCACCGGGGCGGCCTCGGGCTGGACCTGTCCTTCCGGGTGCTGGAGGACCAGTACCTCACCTCGGGGCTGGCGCGGACCAAGCTCGCGCCGTGGGGGCTGGAGGGCGGCCTCCCCGGGCGGCCCAACCGGCTCACCGTGGAGTACCCGGACGGCCGCCGCGTGGACTACGCGCTCAAGACCCGGATCTTCCTGCCCAAGGGGTCGGTGGTGCACCTGCGCACCGGCTCGGGCGGCGGGTACGGCCCGCCGGCGGAGCGCGACCCGGAGGCGGTGCGCAGGGACCTGCGCGAGGGGTACATCACGCCGGAGCACGCCCGGCGGTACTACCCCCACGCGCTCTGACCGGACGGATCTCCGGCCTGAGGGTGCGGGTCACAGCGCCTTCAGGCCGGAGATCACCTCGCGCAGGAGGGCGACGTTGGGGAAGCGGGCCACGTTCGACGGCTCGCGCACCTGGAGCAGGCCTTGCTCGTGCAGGTCGCTCACGAGCACCCGCACCACACCGAGCGGAAGGTCGATCGCGGCCGCGATGTCGGCGAGCGGGGTCGGCCGGGCGCAGAGGCTGAGGATCATCCACTGTTCCGGGCCCAGGCTGACCGGGGTGGGCCCGCCGGTCGCGGTGACGATGGCGAGCACGTCGATCGCCTGGTTGGACGGCCTGGTCCGGCCCCGCGTCAGGGCGTAGGCCGGCACGACCGGGCCGGCCTCCTCGTCCAGCCACTGATGATCCTTCTCGCGCTCGGTCACGATCCCTCCTCACCCGGCTGGTCCTCGGGTTTGCGCTCCCCCTGCCGGATCGGGGCGTAGATGATGTCCTCCGGGGTGACCTCCTCCGCGGCCAGGCGGGCAAGGTCGGAGTCCTTGGGCAAGTCGATGAGCGACGACGGGATGAGCACGATCGCGGTGGTCCCTCCGTAGGGTGAAGGCCGCAGCGTGACCTTGATGTCGCGGCGGGCCGCCAGCCTGGCGACCACGAACAGCCCCATACGGTCGGTGTCGGCGAGGTCGAACTCCGGCGGGTTGGCGAGGCGCTCGTTGAGCTCGGCCATCTGCTCGGGCGACATGCCCAGCCCGCGGTCCTCGATCTCGACGACGAAGCCGGTGCCCACCAGCTCGCCGCGGACCGTCACCTGGGTGTGCGGCGGCGAGAAGACCGTCGCGTTCTCGATGAGCTCCGCGATCAGGTGGATGACGTCGGCGACCGCGCTCCCGTCGAGCGCGTGCTCCGCCATGGGGAGCACGTTCACCCGCTGGTAGTCCTCCACCTCGGCGGCCGCGCCGCGCACCACGTCGTACATGGGGATCGGCTTGCGCCAGGCCCGGCCCGCCGGCGCGCCGGAGAGGATGATGAGGTTCTCGGCGTGGCGCCGCATGCGGGTGGTGAGATGGTCGAGGCGGAAGAGCTCCTCGAGCATCTCCGGGTCCGTGGTGTTCCGCTGCATGGAGTGGAGCTGGGTCCGCTGCCGGTGCAGCAGGGTCTGGTTGCGGCGGGCGAGGTTGAGGAAGACCTGGGCGACGCCGCGCTGCAGGCGGGCCTGCCCGATCGCGGCCTCCACCGCGGTCGACTGCACCGTGGAGAACGCCCGGGCCACGTCCTGGATCTCCGTGGTACGGCCGACGGTCTGGATCGGCGGGGCCGCGGTCTTGACGTCGACGTCCTCGCCCTTCTTGAGCCGCTCGATCACCCGCGGGAGCCGTACGTTGGCCAGCTCGAGGGCCGCCTGGCGGAGGTGGGCGAGCTCCCGGGAGAGGCGGGACCCGACCCAGAGCGAGATGAGGACCGAGGCGAGCACCGCGACGAGACCGAGGTTCCCGGTGAGGGCGGCCCGCCACACGATCGCGTCGGCGATCGGCTCGGCCCGGGCGGCGAGGACAGAGCCCGCCTCGTTCTGCAGCCGCTGGAACGCGTTGGTGATCTCGTCCGAGGTGGTCTGCCAGGCGCGCCGCTCCTGCGGCCCGAGGCGGTCGCCCGCGACGATCTGCTCTTCCTGGATCCGGAGCCGCTGGTACTGCGGCGTGCTGATCAGGTTGACGTGCATCCGCCGCAGGCTCTCCTCGAGCTCGGGGAGGGCCTGGTCGATGAGGAACCGGCGGTGCCCGACGAGCTGGGTGAAGAGCTTGTGCTCCTCCTCGGTCATCCGGCTCGTGGCCGTGACCGCGATGATCGCCTGCTCCCGGCTCAGCAGCTCCTTGGCGTACCCCAGCGAGATCATCACCCGGGACTGCTGGTAGATCGGGATGTCGTTGATGATCGCCAGGCTGTTGTGCATCTGGTAGATCGAGTCGTTCACCAGGCCGAACGTCTCGATCGCCCGGAGCCGGTCGGCGAACCCCTCGTCGACCTCGCCGCGGATCTCGTCGATGCGCTTCAGGCCGGCGAGCATGGTGTCGGCGTCCGCGCGCATCTCCTCCGTGGTGGCCGAGCGCGACTCCTCGGAGGTGGCGAGCTTGTGCACCCGGTTCCGCGCGGCGTCGGTGCGCAGCCGCTGGGCGTTCATGCTCGCCCGGTTGGCGGCGGTCGGCGCGCCGAGGTACCGGGCGGTCTCCAGACGCTCCCGCTGGATCTCGACGATCAGCGCGTCGGCCGGCTGCCGGAGGGTGGACCAGAGGGTCTTGTAGGTGCGCATCCGGAGACTGTCCGCGAGCGTCACCCCGGCGGTGACCACCCATAAGACGATGAGCGAGATGAGCGGCACCAGCAGCAGGCCGATCAGCTTGATCTTGATCGGCCGATCTCGCTTAGAGGGAGCCATGGCACCTAATCATCGAGTCGGAGGGGGCGAAAACCGGGCAGCCACACGGGAGGACCGCTGAGGCGAGGGAGAGCCTAGCAGCGGCATGTTTCCAATGGGCCCATTGAAACGTACGTGTAGGAAATTTCCTCCCATAGGATGATCTTGCGGTAGCTTCGATCATGGTAGCTCACGGTGGAAAGGACCGCAGCATGCGCCGTTGCCTCATTCTCGGGGTCGCCTTATTGGCCCTGGTCGGCTGCGGTACCGGTGAGATTCGGACGGACGTTCGGGAGAACGTGGTCCGCGCCAAGGAGGCCACGTTCGTCATCGCCGACAATCTCGAGCTGGTCACCGATTGGGATCCGGCGACCTCGTATTCCAACGAGATCAGCGCGATGCAGAACATTTACGAGTCGCTGACGTTCTACAACCCGGTGACCAAGCGCGCGACCCCGAGGCTGGCCGAGAGCTGGACCCGCTCGGCCGACGGTAAGGTGTGGACCTTCAAGCTGCGCAGCGGCGTGTACTTCCACACTGGCAGGCAGCTCGACGCGACCGCGGTCAAGGAGTCGATCGAGCGGACCAGACGGCTCGCCGCCGGCGCGGCCTACATCTGGGACGTGGTCGACACCATCACCGTCAAGGACGAGCTCACGGTCGAGTTCCGGCTGAAGTACGCCGCCCCCCTCGACCTGATCGCCTCCGCCGACTACGCGGCCTACATCTACGACACCCGGGCCGCCGGCTCCAAGGACCTGAAGGAGTGGTTCAACGAGGGCCGGGACGCCGGTACCGGGCCGTACACGGTGGATACCTGGCGGAAGGGCAAGGAGAACGAGCTCGTCCTCCGGGCGTTCGACAAGTACTGGGGCGGCTGGGAGGGCCCGAAATACCGCAGGATCGAGTGGCGGATCGTCCCCGACCAGAAGCGGGCCTGGCAGCTCCTGCTCCGTGGTGAGGTCAACTTCGTGGAGCGGATCAGCCCCGCGCTCTTCGCCCAGGCCAAGCGGACGGCGGGCATCCGCACGCTGCAGGTCCCGTCGTTCCAGAACATGCTCGTGCTCTTCAACACCGCCTCGGGACCGCTGCGGGACGTGCGGGTGCGCAAGGCGATCCAGAAGGCCATCGACTACCGGGGCGTGATCGCCGAGCTGCAGGGCGCGGGGACCCTGGCGAGCGGGCTGATCCCCGAGGGTCTGCTCGGGCACACCCCCGGGATGGAGCCCAAGCAGGATCTCGCCGCCGCGGCCGAGCTGCTCCGCCAGGCGGGGTACGGCCCCGGCGGGCGTGAGCTGCGCCTCGTCCTCACCTACGCCCAGGGCGACGAGGAGGAGCGGAAGCTCGCCGAGAGCATGGCCAGGACCCTCAAGCAGCTCAACGTCACGCTCGAGACCCGGGCCATGCAGTGGATCCCGCAGTGGAACATGGGCAAGTCCCGGGACCCGGCCAAGCGCCAGGACATCTTCGTCATGTACTGGTGGCCGGACTACGCGGACGCCTACTCCTGGTTCCGCAACGTGTTCCGCAGCGCCGAGCCGATCTCCTTCAACCTGACCTACCTGCAGGACTGGACCGTCGACTCCAAGATCGACCGGCTCCCGTCGATCGTGGCCACGGACCGGAACAAGGCGCAGAAGGCCTACGCCGAGCTGCAGAAGATCCTGCTCGAGGAGAAGGCGGTCGCCGCCGTGCCGTGGGTCATGAACTACCAGCGCGCCTACCTCGGCAGCGTCCGCGGTTACACCGACAACCCCGCCTACCCGAACGTGGTCTTCGTCTACGACCTCATCCCGAGCGGCTGATCGGCCCCATCCCGAACGGGTGATCGCTCATCCCGGGCGGCCGATCGGCCCGCCCGGGCGGGCCCCGGCCCGGTCAGGTCCGCAGCGCGCGGCTCACGCCGCCGCAGTGCCGGGGCCGGCCGGGCCGCTGGTGCCGGCGCGGGCAGGGATCGTCCACGGCGGCCGCCATCAGCTCCTGTGCGCTCGTGGCGTCGGCGAGGATGCGCTCCGCCTGCCCGTCCTCCGGGAGCTGCCCGTGCTTGGCGAGCTCGTGCACGAGGAAGACGAGCGGCTCCGGGTGCCCGGCCGCCCGGGCGGCCACCGTGGCGCGCGCGGCGGTGAGCAGCCCCAGGTAGAGGGAGCGCAGCAGGGCCTCCCGGGTGCGGACGCGTTCGAGGTCGTCCAGGAGATCCGTGGCGAGCAGGAGCAGTTCGTCCGGCCTGTCCTCGGCCGCGATGTGGGCGCGGATGTCGTCGAACTCCGAGCGCGTCATCGAATGGGCACCTCCACCGTCGGGAGTCCGGGCGGCCGGGTGGCGCGCCGGAAGAGGCTCCCGCATGCCGTCCGTGGCGCGGGGGCGTTCGCCTGCGGCCGTCCGGCCGTGCGTACGGCCGGCCCGTCATCGCGGGAACCGGGCACCGCGGTGGTGCCCGGCGCCTCCGCCGATCGCCGCAGGCGTCAAGTAGACACGCGAGAGGTGGCGGAGGTTGTCATGCAGGCGAAAGTTTTCTGGGGCAACCATCGGTGCCGCGGAGGACCGTGCGCCCGCAGGGGGACCGGGGGATGAAGATCCAGGCGGTGGGTGAGACGTAGATCACATCCGCGATGTGCGCGCCGCGCGCGGAGTGCGCTATATTAAGAACCGCTACGGCGGTCATAGCGGAAGGGAAACACCCGGTCACATTCCGAACCCGGAAGTTAAGCCTTCCAGCGCCGATGGTACTGCACCCGGGAGGGTGTGGGAGAGTAGGTCGCCGCCGGGCATTTTCTTTTTCAGTGAAAGGCCACTCCATCCGGAGTGGCCTTTCACTTTTCCGCGCCCGTCGGGGACGCCGGGGCCGCCCCCGGCCGCGGTGCGCCGCAAGGCGCGCGCGGCGACCCGAGCGGCGGTACGGCCCGCCGGGCGGCCTCGCGTCATGACGGGCTCCCCAGGGGACCGGCCGTCCAGGGCATCGCGCGCACCTCGGTCCGCTGGTCCTCCCGCTTCGAGGTGGCCCAGCCGGGGGAGGTGGCGGCCGAACGGGCCGCCGCGATCAGGCCCTCGGCTCGCCGATGTCGCGGGGCATCACCGGGGCGCGGTCTCGCTCACGGTGATCCCCGTGCTCGCCCCGGCCCCCGCCGGGCCGTACCGGACGCGGACCGGCCGTGCCGGGCGGGAGCCGGGCGGCGTTCCCGTGGTCCCCCTGATCTCCGTCCCCGTGCCTCGGGGTCCTCAGCCGAAGCGACCGGTGATGTAGTCCTCGGTCGCCTTCACGGACGGGTTCGTGAAGATCTTCCGGGTGTCGTCCATCTCGATCAGCCGGCCGGGCCGGCCCGGGCCGGCGAGGTTGAAGAACGCGGTCTTGTCGCTCACCCGCGCGGCCTGCTGCATGTTGTGGGTGACGATGACGATCGTGTACTCCCGCTTGAGCTCGCCGATCAGATCCTCGATCGCCAGCGTCGAGATGGGGTCGAGCGCGGAGCACGGCTCGTCCATGAGCAGCACCTGGGGCCGCACCGCGATGGCCCGCGCGATGCACAGCCGCTGCTGCTGACCGCCGGAGAGGCTCGCGCCGGGCTTGTGCAGCCGGTCCTTGACCTCGTGCCACAGGTTGGCGCCCTTGAGCGACTCCTCGACGATCCCCTCCAGCTCCGACCTCGGGATCCGGCCGTTCAGCCGGAGCCCGGCCGCGACGTTGTCGAAGATCGACATGGTGGGGAAGGGGTTCGGCCGCTGGAACACCATGCCGATGGTGCGGCGCACCGAGACCGGGTCGGCGTCCGGGGCGTAGATGTCCTCGTCTCCCAGGCGGACCTTGCCCTCGACCCGCGCGCCCGGGACGACCTCGTGCATCCGGTTGAGGGTGCGCAGGAACGTCGACTTGCCGCAGCCGGAGGGGCCGATGAGCGCGGTCACCGTCCGCGGCTCGATGGTCATGGTGATGCCCTCGACCGCCTTGTGCGACCCGTAGTAAGCGGTGAGATCGGAGACCTCGATCTGCTGGGCCACGGTCAGGATCCTCTCTTCGCCGGCGAGCGCCACCACGCGATGGCGCGCGCCACGAGGTTGAGCAGCATGACGATCAGGATCAGGGTGAGCGCGCCGGTCCACGCCCGGTCGATCGCGGTGTCGGAGGGGCGGCCCGCCTGATCGAAGACGAAGAGCGGGAGCCCCATCTGCGGGCCGTGGAACGGGTCGTGGTTGATCGAGTCGGTGAAGAAGACGGTGAGCAGCAGCGGCGCGGTCTCCCCGGCCACCCGGGCCACGGCGAGCATGACCCCGGTCACCAGGCCGGGGAGGGCGGTGGGCAGCACCACCCGGACGATGGTCCGCCACTTGGGGACGCCGAGTGCGTACGCCGCCTCCCGCAGGTCGCGCGGCACCAGGCGGAGCATCTCCTCGCTCGACCGGACCACCACCGGGATCATCAGGATCGACAGCGCGAGCGCCCCGGCGAACCCGGAGAACGGCATGCCGAGGGCGAGGATCCAGAACGCCAGGATGAACAGCCCGGCGACCACCGAGGGGATCCCGGTCATGACGTCGACGAAGAACCCGACGATCCGGGCGAGCCGCCCGCCCGCGCCGTACTCGACCAGGTAGATCGCGGTGAACAGGCCGATCGGCACCGAGATGAGCGAGGTGAGCAGCACCTGCTCGAGGGTGCCGACGATGGCGTGGTAGGCGCCGCCCCCGGCGTCCCGCGCCCCGATGCCGCGCATGGAGTGGGTGAAGAACTCCAGGTCGAAGCGGGCCAGGCCGTTCCGCACCACCATCCACAGCACGGCGAGCAGCGGGATGATGGCGAGCACGAACGCGAGGCAGACGAGGGCCTGCACGAACCGGTCCTTGGCCCGCCGTACGGCCGGCACGGGCCGGAGGCCGGTGGGCATCGGCGCGCTCATGCCACGGCCCTCGCGTACGCGGCGCGGCGGGCGACGATCAGCCGGGCGGCCATGTTCACGGCGAGCGTGATCAGGAAGAGGACCAGGCCCGAGGCGATGAGCGCGCCCCGGCCGAGGTCGGTGGCCTCCCCGAAGCCGTTCGCGATGTTCGCCGCGATGCTGTTCCCGGTCGGGCCGAGGATCTGGAAGGAGACGGTGAAGGTCGCCGGGAAGATCAGGGCGACCGCGATGGTCTCGCCCATGGCCCGGCCCAGCCCGAGCATGGCCGCGCTGATCACACCGGGCCGCCCGAACGGCAGCACCACCATCTTGATCATCTCCCAGCGGGTGGCGCCGAGGGCGAGCGCGGCCTCCTCGTGCGCCCGCGGCACCTGGAGGAAGACCTCGCGGGAGATCGCCGCGATGATCGGCAGAATCATGATCGCGAGGACGATCGACGCGGTGAACATGCTCCTGCCGACGACGGTGTCGCCGCCGAAGAGCGGGATCCAGCCGAGGTACCGGTTGAGGAACCGCGACGGCTCCACGATGAACGGGACGAGGAACGTGGCGCCCCACAGCCCGTACACCACGCTCGGCACGGCGGCGAGGAGGTCGACCACGTACCCGAGGACCACGGCGAGCCGGCGCGGCGCGTAGTGGGAGATGAACAGCGCCACGCCCACGGCCACGGGCGTCGCCATCACGAGCGCCAGGAACGAGCTCAGCAGGGTGCCGAAGGCGAGCGCGCCGATGCCGAAGACCGGCTCGGCCGCGTTGGGCTGCCAGGTGAGCTCGGTGAGGAAGTTCGCCGTGTTGGCGCGGAGCGCGGGGATCGCCTCGGCGACGAGGAAGACCGCGATCGCCGCCATGATGGCGAGCAGCGTGATCCCGGCCGCCGTGGCGAGGAGGCGGAAGACGCGGTCCCCGTTGCCGCGCCGGAAGGCGGGCCGGCGCACGGCCTGCCCGCCTGCGGTGCTCTTCACGAGGATGGCCATGGGTCAGGAGATCGACGCGATCGCGGTACGGACCTTCTCCAGGAGGCCGGCCGGGAGCGGCGCGTAGCCGAGATCGCGCAGCACCTGCTGGCCCTGGTCGCTCGCGGTGTGCTCGAGGAAGGCCTTCACGAGCCTCGCCTCCTCGGCCGGGAGCCCCTTCTCACAGGTGATCTCGTAGGTCACGAGCACGATGGGGTAGGCGCCCGGGGCGTCGGTGGCGTAGTCGATCTTGAGCTTGAGGTCGTTGCCGGTGCCGGTGATCTCGGCGGCCTCCACCGTCTTGCCCGCGCTCTCCGGGGTGAGCTCGACGAACTCGCCCGCGCCGTTCTTGATCGCAGCCTTCTGCAGGCCGGCGTTCTCGGCGTAGGAGAGCTCGACGTACCCGATCGCGCCCTCGGTGTTCTTGACCGCGGCCGTGATGCCGTCGGACCCCTTCGCGCCCTGGCCCTTGGCCTCGGGCGGCCACGCCTTGCCCGGCTCGTACGGCCAGTCCGAGGTCGCCTTCAGGAACTTGGTGAAGTTGTCGCTGGTCCCGGACTCGTCGGAGCGGTGGAACGCCTGGATGGGGATGGAGGGGAGCGAGACGCCCGGGTTCTCCGCCTTGATCTCGGGGGCGTCCCACTTGGTGATCTCGCTGTTGAAGATGCCGGCGAGCGTCGCGGGGGAGAGGCGCAGCCCGTCGACACCCGGAAGGTTGTAGATCACGGCCACCGGCCCGATGACCATGGGCAGGTTGATCGCCTTGCCGGTCTTGCACCGGGCGTCGGCCTGGGCGGGTTCGCCCTTCTCGTCGTTCAGGGCCGAGTCGGAGCCGGCGAAGGCGACGGTGCCCTGGATGAACGCCTGGATGCCGGCGCCGGAGCCGCTCGGCTGATAGTTGATCTCCACCCCCGGGTTCGCCGCCTGGAAGGACTTCTTCCACTCCGCGATCGCGTTCGCCTGCGCCGAGGAGCCGGCGGCGTTGATGGTGCCGGTGAGCCCGCCGCCCGTGGGGGTGATCGTGCCGGCTCCGGAGGTCGTGTTGGCATCGGTGCCGCACGAGGCGAGCATGAGCGCGCCGGCGATGGCGGCTACGGTGAGCCGGCCTGCGTGTTTCACAGTCTTCCCTCCCATCACGTCAACGCGAGGGACGATAAAGATCGAAATTGACCGAAACGCGAGGCAAGGGTGAACTGCGGATGGGCGAGGGTGAACGGCGGATGAACGCGCTGGACTAGGCTGTTAGCGGCGTATCGGATGACCGTCCGATCAGGTCAACGCAGGAGACGAAGTAGATCGATGAAGCGCCTCTGCGTGGTCTGCATGGGCAATATCTGCCGCTCGCCCATGGCGGAGGTGGTGCTCCGCCACGTGTTCGCCGAGCGCGGCCTCGACGTCGAGGTGGACAGCGCCGGCACCGGAGGGTGGCACGTGGGTGAGCCCATGGACCCCCGGGCCCTCGCGACCCTCGCCGAGCACGGTTACGACGGCTCCGGGCACCGGGCCCGCCAGTTCGACCCCGCGTGGTTCGCCGAGCGCGACCTGGTCCTCGCCATGGACCGGCACAACCTGCAGACCCTGCTGCGGATGGCGCCGCCCGGCGCCGACGTGCGGCTGCTGCGCTCTTTCGACCCCGCGGCACCCGAGGGCGCCGAGGTACCCGACCCGTACTACGGTGGCCGGGAGGGCTTCGTCGAAGTGCTCCGCATGATCGAGGCCGCCGCCGAGGGAGTGGCCAAGCACTTTGAAGATCGTTAGAGATCTCGGCAGAAGCCACGCCTGGACGCTGCACGAGGGCAGGCTCGGCGACGGCCGCCGGGTCTTCGTCAAGCGCGGCGCGGACTTCACCGCCGAGGCGGCCGGCCTGCGCTGGCTCGCCGAGGCGGGCGCGGTGGCCGTGCCCGAGGTGATCGAGGTCCGCGAGGACACCCTCGTGCTCGAGTGGATCGAGACCGGCCGCCCCACCGCCGAGGCGGCCGAGCGGTTCGGGCGCGAGCTCGCCGCCCTGCACGCCTTCGGGGCGGAGTCGTTCGGCGCGCCGTGGCCGGGGACCATCGCCGAGCTGCCGATGGACAACTCCCCGGCGCCCACCTGGCCGGAGTTCTACGTCACCCGCCGGGTCCTGCCGTTCGTACGGCTCGCGCGGGACCGCGGGCGGCTCTCCGCCCTCGACGTCGAGCTCCTCGAGGAGGCGTGCGAGCGGGTGCCGGAGGTGTGCGGGCCGGCCGAGCCGCCGAGCCGGATCCACGGCGACCTCTGGAACGGCAACCTGCTGTGGACCGGCGAGCGGGTCGTGCTGATCGATCCCGCCGCGCACGGCGGCCACCGCGAGACCGACCTCGCCATGCTCTCGCTCTTCGGCGCGCCGCACCTCGGCACGATCCTCGGCGCGTACCGGGAGGCGGCGCCGCTCGCCGACGGCTGGCGGCAGCGGATCCCGCTCCACCAGCTCCACCCGCTCGCCGTGCACGTCTGCCTGTTCGGCGAGGCGTACCGCAGCAGCCTGCTCAGCGCGGCCCGGGACGTGCTCGCGCTCTGACCGGCCCGTCCGGCGGGTACGGCCGGCCCGGCCTCACCCGGGGATCAGACCCACGTCTTCAGGGTCTCGGCCAGCGGCTCGGTCGGCCGGCCGATGAGCCGGGCGAGCTCACCGGGGGTGGCGGCCAGCGCGCCCGCGCGGATGTCGGCGTTGAGCCTGGTCACGAAGCCCGCGGTGTTCTCGTCGAGCCCGGCGGCGATCAGCCGCTCGCGCTCCTGTTCGGGGGTGAGCTCCTCGTAGCGCACCGGGGTGCCGAGCACCTCCTGCGCGGCGGCGGCGAACTCCGCGAAGCTCCACGCGACGTCGCCGGAGAGCTCGTACGCCTTGCCCTCGTGGCCGGGGGTGGTGAGCACGACGGCGGCGGCCTCGGCGTAGTCCCGGCGCGGGGCGCTGGCGATGCGGCCGGGGCCGACGCTGTTGGCGATGACGCCGTGCTCGCGCGCCGCGGTGAAGTCCGGCCAGTGGTTCTCCGTGTACCAGCCGTTGCGGAGGAAGGTCGCCGGGATGCCGGAGGCGGTGATGCGCTCCTCCGTGGCCCGGTGGTCGGCGGCGAGCGCCAGGGGCGAGGCCGGCGCGTTGAGGACCGAGGTGTACACGAGGTGGCCCACCCCGGCCCGGCGGGCGGCCTCGACGGCGTTGCCGTGCTTGGGCACGCGCGTGCCGAGGTCGTCGAAGGAGATCAGGAGCAGCCGCTCGACGCCGGAGAGCGTCGCGGCGGTGCCCGCGACGTCGTCCACGTCGACGGGGGCGGTGCGCAGCCCGCGCTCGGCGAGCGCGGCGAGGCGCTCGGTGTTGCGGCCGAGGGCCAGGATGCCGTCCGCGGGCACGCCCCGCTGGAGCAGGGCGTCGATGGTGAGGCCGCCGAGCTTGCCGGTGGCGCCGATGATCGCGATGGTCATGCGTTCTCCTCTTATCCCGATCGCCATGGGGATGGCGGGTGCTCGTGGTCCCGGAGCGCCGGGACGGTGCCGGACGCCCGTGCGCGTACGGCCCGCCCTGGATAACCTGGGACGAGGGGAACGGCCTTCCCGCACGCGCCCCGCCACGGCCTCTCGAGCGCATCGACCGCGCCTAGGGCACCGCCACCCGCGCGCGGACTTCACGTCCTCGGCAGGGATGGGGCTGCCGTGCAGGCGGCACTGGCCGCCCGCGCGGGCTTCACGCAGGTGGCTGGGGCGCACTGCTTACCGGCCGCGCACCGGCCGCCCGCGCGCGGGCTTCACCGAGCGCGACCCGCCCGTCCTCGCGATGGCGAACGCCACCGCCACCACCGGCCACCGCTCACCAGGAGGAGAGCCGCTTGAGCACCTCCCCGTGGAGCAGCCCGTTCGTGCAGACCAGGCTGCCGGACTCGAGCGGGGAGGTGCCGTCCAGCCCGGTGCAGGTGCCCCCGGCCTCCTCGATGATCACCGTGAGGGCGGCCATGTCCCATGGCGACAGCTCCGGCTCGGCCGAGATGTCCACCGCCCCCTCGGCGACGAGCATGTGCGACCAGAAGTCGCCGTAGGCCCGGGTGCGCCACACCTCCCGGGTGAGCCCGAGGAAGGCGTCGAGCCGCCCCTGCTTCTCCCACTCCTCCAGGTCCGAGAAGGACAGGGAGGCGTCGCCGAGCCGGCCGACCGACGACACCTGGCAGCGGGTCGCCTTGGCCAGGCTCCGGCCGGTCCACGCGCCCCCGCCCTGGGCCGCCCACCACCGGCGGCCGAGCGCGGGCGCGGACACGACCCCGACGACGATCCTCCCGTGCTCTACCAGCGCGATGAGCGTCGCCCAAACGGGGACACCGCGGACGAAGTTCTTGGTGCCGTCGATCGGATCGATGATCCAGGAACGCGCGCCGTACCCGGCGCCGCCGTACTCCTCGCCCACGATGGCGTCCCTGGGGCGGGCCCGGCGGAGCGTGTTGCGGATCGCCTCCTCCACGGCCCGGTCGGCGTCGCTGACTGGGGTGAGGTCGGGCTTGGTCTCGACTCGCAGGTCAACGGCCTTGAACCGGCGCATCGTGATGTCGTCCGCCGCGTCCGCCATCAGATGCGCGAGATGCAGATCGTCGCGGTATCCCTCCACGGGGCCCACGGTAGCGCGTCACGGTCGGGCACAGCAGTGCTCCGCCGTACCGGATGTTTCCGGAATCGGCCGTACGGCCGGCGCGGCGGCGGGCGGTGAGCGCCCGCGGGCGGCCGCGGCGCCCGGCTCCCGTGGGCTCCGGCACCCGCGCGATCCCCGGGCCCGGCTTCGGCATCTGCGCGATCCCCGGGCCCGGCTTCGGCATCCCTCCGGCCCTGGGGCGGGCTTCGGTACCCGCCCGGCCCGGCATCCGCCGGACCCGGCCGGCCGGGCTCTGGGAGGAGTCCCGGTCGGCGGGCTCGGAGGTGTCCCCGTCGGCCGGGCTCTGGGAGCAGAGTCCCGGTCGGCGGCGCTCGGGCACGCGGCCGATGGCCGGCCCCGTGGCCGCCGCCGGTCCCGGGCTGCGCGGCGGCCGGCGGCGGGCCGGATCAGGACTCGTCCATGCTCATCCGGTTCGCGAGCAGCCGCCGGAGGGAGTCGAGCCGCCTCGGGTCGGCCCCGCCCTCGGCCACGAACGCGTCGAGCGCGCACCCGTCGCCGAGGTGGGTGCAGCCCTTGGGGCAGTCGGCGGTCGCGTCCACCAGGTCGGGGAAGGCGGCGAGCACGGTCTCGGCCGGCACGTGGGCGAGCCCGAAGCTCCGCACCCCGGGGGTGTCGATGATCCAGCCGCCCTCCGGCAGCTCCAGGGCGACCACCGAGGTGGAGGTGTGCCTGCCCCGGCCGGTGACCGCGTTCACCTCCTGCACCACGCGCTGCGCGTTCGGCACGAGCGCGTTGACCAGCGTCGACTTGCCCACGCCCGAATGGCCGACGAGCACGCTCACCCGGCCGGCCAGCCGCTCGCGCAGCTCGTCCAGCGGCCCGCCCTTGTAGACGACCACGTACGGCACGCCGAGCGGCCGGTAGATCTCCAGCAGCTCATCGGGCGGGGCGAGGTCCGACTTGGTGAGGCAGAGCAGCGGGTCCACCCCGGCGTCGTAGGCCGCCACCAGCAGCCGGTCGATCATGCGCGGGCGCGGGGGAGGGTCGGCGAGCGCCGTGACGATGACGAGCTGGTCGGCGTTGGCCACGATCGGCCGCTCGACGTCATCGGTGTCGTCGGCGGTCCGGCGGAGGATCGACCTGCGCTCGGCCACCCGGACGATCCGGGCGAGCGTGTCCGGCCGCCCGGACACATCCCCCACGAGGGCGACGCGGTCACCGACGACGATCCCCTTGCGGCCAAGCTCCCTGGCCTTCATCGCCACGACGAGCACCCGCTCGTCCTTGTCCTCCGGGCCGGTCCGGCCCTCCTGGTCCCGGTCGCCGCCCGGGAGGCCACCCCCTACCAGGCAGGTGTACCGCCCGCGGTCGACGGCCACCACGAAACCATCGACAGCGTCCGCGTGGGCCGGGCGGATCCGGGTCCGCGGCCGGGACTTCCGGCCGCTCCGCCTGACCCTGACGTCGTCTTCGTCGTAGTAGCGTTTCAGCGCCGATCCCATTCCGTGAGCGGTCCGCCCGGCCTCACTCCTGCGTCACCGCGCCTCCCGGCGCGTCCTCCCGCGGATCGTCCCCCGCCTCGCCCAGCATCTCCGCCCACATGCGGGCGAACTCCGGCAGCGTCTTCGCCGTCGTCGCGATGTTCTCCACCTGGACCCCGGGCACGGCCAGGCCGATGACGGCGCCCGCCGTGGCCATGCGGTGGTCGTCGTAGCTGCGGAACACGCCGCCCCGCAACGGCCGCGGGTGGATCTCCAGGCCGTCCTCGGTCTCCCGGGCGTCCCCGCCCAGCCGGTTGATCTCAGTGGCGAGCGCGGCGATCCGGTCGGTCTCGTGCCCGCGGATGTGCGCCACCCCGGTGATCCGCGACGGCCCGTCGGCGAGCGCGGCGAGCGCGGCGATCGTCGGGGTGAGCTCGCTCACGTCGTGCAGGTCCACCTCGATCCCGGCGATCCGGCCGGATCCGCTCACCCGCAGGCCGCCGGGGACGCGGGTGACGGTGGCGCCCATCTCGGCGAGCAGGTGGCGGAGGCGGTCGCCCGCCTGGGTGGTCCGCTCCGGCCAATCGGGGACGGTGACCGTGCCCCCGGTGACGAGCGCGGCGGCGAGGAACGGGGCCGCGTTCGACAGGTCCGGCTCCACGGTGAGGTCACGTGCGCGGATCGGGCCGGGCTCGACCCGCCACACGTCGGCCTCCGAGTCGTCCACCGCCACGCCGGCCTGCCGCAGCATGTGCACGGTCATCTCGATGTGCGGCATGGACGGCACGGGCGGCCCGCTGTGCCGTACGGTGACGCCCTTCTCGAACCGGGCTCCGGCGAGCAGGAGGCCCGACACCATCTGCGAGGACGAGGAGGCGTCGAGCACCACCTCGCCGCCGGTGATCGGTCCCCGCACCGTGAACGGGAGCGCGTCGCCCTCGACGTGCGCCCCGAGCGCGCGGAGCGCGCCGAGGATCGGCCCCATCGGCCGCCTGCGCGCCGCCGGGTCGCCGTCGAACGACACCGGTTCATCGGCGAGCGCGGCGACCGGGGGGACGAACCGCATCACGGTCCCGGCGAGGCCGACGTCGATGGCGACGCCGCCCCGGATCGGGCCGGGACGGACCGTCCAGTCCACGCTCGAGGCGCTCTCGTCCGACGGGGTCAGCTCCGCGCCGAGCGCGCGCAGCGCGGCGGCCATGAGATCGGTGTCACGGCTGCGCAGGGCCCGCCGGATCGAGCTCGGGCCGTCGGCGAGCGCGGCGAGCAGCAGCGCGCGGTTGGTCACCGACTTCGATCCGGGCAGCCGGACGGTCGCGTCGACGGGTCCGGCGGCCACCGGGGCCGGCCAGAGCGCCCGGGCACCGCGGGGTTCCGACTGCGGAGAGGCCATGTAGGCAAGCTTATCGGGGGGCGAGGCGGCGGCCCGAACCGTGATCCCGGGCGGAGCCGCGGCGCGGCCCCGGCGGTCGCGGCCGGGTCCGGCCCGGGACGGGCCGCGATCACACGGGCGGCGGCCGCGAACCTCGCCGTCGCCGGCGGCCGGCTTCAGGCGCGCACCGGGACGGCAGGCTCCTCCGGCCGGCCCGGCGGGTCCGGGGTCCGGCGCGCGGGCACCGCCGTTCGTCGGTGCCGGGTGGCAGGCTGGAGGCATGTGCGGCAGATACGTCTCGGCGCGGAAGAAGGCGGAGCTGCTCGAGGAGTTCCAGGTCGAGCTGGACGGGGTGGAGGACGAGCCCGCCCCGGACTACAACGTCGCGCCGACCAAGGAGGTCTACGCGGTGCTCTGCCGCATCCCCAAGACCGGGGGCGCGGAGCTGCGGCCGGTGCGGCAGCTCCGGCGGGTCCGCTGGGGCCTGGTGCCGAGCTGGGCGAAGGATCCCTCGATCGGATCGCGCATGATCAACGCGCGGATCGAGACGGTGGCGGTCAAGCCGGCCTTCCGGGCCGCCTTCGCGTCGCGGCGCTGCCTGATCCCGGCCGACGGGTTCTATGAGTGGATGCCGGTGCCGGGCGAGCGGCCGGGGGAGACCCGGAAGCAGCCCTACTTCATCCATCCGGCGGACGGCGGGGTGCTCGCGATGGCCGGGCTGTACGAGTTCTGGCGGGATCCGAACCGGCCGCCGGACGACCCGGAGCGGTGGCTGTGCACCTGCACCGTGATCACGACCACGGCCGAGGACCGGGTGGGCCGGATCCACGACCGCATGCCGCTGCTGCTCGACCGGGACCGCTGGGCGGACTGGCTCGACCCGGAGTTCCCGGACCCGGCGGCGCTGCTGATCCCCGCCGACCCGGGACGGCTGCGCGCGCACCCGGTCTCCACCCGGGTGAACAGCGTCCGCAACAATGGTCCCGAACTTATCAAACCGGTCGAAATAAACCAGGGTGCCGGCGACGTCATGCTCTTTTGATGCCGGCTTGAGGAATGGCCGGCCCCAGGAAATGGCCGTCCCAAACTCGCGTATGAGACATCCCTCTCATGTCGTAATTCGGTGGTGTAAGTAAGCGGCCAACTGGGCATCCGACTGGAAAGCGGTACACCCGCCGAGATTCCCTGATCCCCGCATGGTGAGCGGAGATCCGGCGGCGGGTTTCCCCCGTTCCGGAGGTGCGGATCCCGTGGATGTCGCAACCGCGCGTATGCGCCTGGAGACCATGCTTCGCGAGCTCGACCGTTCCATCACGCTGCTGAAGGGCACCGCGGACGTCACCGGTGAGCGGGCGGCGTCCGACGTGGGTGCCGAGCTCGTTCAGGCCGAGCACACCCAGGCCATGCTCGACGCAGCCACGCGGCAGCGCAACGCCGTGCTCGCCGCGTTGAAGCGGCTCGACGAGGGCATCTACGGGCGCTGTGTCGACTGCGGCAAGCTCGTCCCGGAGGGCAGGCTCGAGGCCAGGCCGGAGGCCGATCGCTGCGTGCAGTGCCAGTCCAAGCTGGAGCGGCGGCGCTGATCGGTCACAGCGGGACGCTGATCGGTCACAGCGGCTTGCGCGCGCTGGCGACGAGGTGGATCCCGACGGTGTCATGGTCGTCGGGCTCCGCCTCCAGCTCGGTGCGCACGAGCCGCTCCATCGACCCGCTTCCCGAGCGGATCACGTGGTCGATCATGGAGGGGGACAGGACGGTCCGCGGCCTGATCCACTCCACCTCGAGCCCGGTGCTCGTGATCAGCTCCCGGAGCTGGGCGCTGGAGAAGCACCGGGTGATGCTGCCGTCCGGCCACGGCACGAGCATGACGTCGGTCGTCTGGCACAGGTGCGCCCAGTAGCTCTGCTCGGCGAGGATCGCCATCCCGAGGACGAGCGAGTCGACGCAGAGCAGGGCGCGGCCTCCCGGGCGCAGCACCCGGGCCACGTCCTCGACGACCGACTCGGTCATGAGCTCGAACGACAGGACGCGCTCTTCGGCGATCACGCCGTCGACGCACGCGTCCGGCAGGAAGGCGAGGTCGTCGGCGCGGACCCGCCGGACACCGGTCACGGTGTCGCGCGGCCGCCGTTCGGAGGCGTGGCGGAAGCCGAGGACCTCGACGACACGGTGGCCGGCCCGGGCCGCCTGGGCCGGCCAGCGCCCACGTCCGCCGGACAGGTCGAGCAGGAGCGACGGGCGGGTGGGCAGCCACCGGCGGAGCTGCTCGGCGACGACGGCGCCGTAGAAGGTCCAGTACGGCTCGAGCGCGCCCGCGTCGCTGGGGGCATTGGCCGGAATGGGCTGCACGAGCGGCTCCTGCACGTCATCGGGCCATGGGGGCGAGGCAGCGGAGCCAGAGCGGATCGGGGATCGTCTCGCTCCGCACCCGGGTGTTCGTCACCTTAAACCCCGCCGGGAACAGACTCCAGGCCTCACCTGTTGGAGTTGGGCGTGACGGCGCGGTCCGTGCCGGCGCCCCCATCCGGGCAGGTCACGGCGGATCGATATGCTCTGCCCGACGGCACGATGCTGAGGGAGGTGGGTCCCGTCACCAAGACGGCAGAGGAGACGTTCAAGCAGCGCAGCGAGCGCTTCGAGCGCGACGCGATGCCATACCTCGACCAGCTCTACTCCGCGGCGCTCCGGCTCACCAGGAACCCGGCGGACGCGGAGGATCTCGTCCAGGAGACCTTCGTCCGGGCGTTCTCCTCCTTCCACCAGTTCCAGGAGGGGACCAATCTCAAGGCCTGGCTCTACCGCATCCTCACGAACACCTTCATCAACAGCTACCGCAAGAAGCAGCGAGAGCCCCAGCAGGCCGACACCGAGGAGATCGAGGACTGGCAGCTCGCCCGGGCCGGGTCGCACACCTCCAGCGGCCTGAAGTCCGCCGAGATCGAGGCGCTGGAGCACCTGCCGGACAGCGACGTGAAGAACGCGCTCGCCGCGCTTCCCGAGGAGTTCCGTATCGCCGTCTACCTCGCCGATGTCGAGGGTTTCCCGTACAAGGAGATCGCGGAGATCATGGGCACTCCGATCGGGACCGTGATGTCGCGCCTCCATCGCGGCCGGCGGCAGCTGCGGGCGTTGCTCGAAGACTACGCACATGAGCGAGGTCTCCTGCGGCCGAAATCCGGCGGTCCCGGTGAGCCGCAGGATGGGGAGGGGCGATGAGCTGCGGGAAACATCACGACACTCCATGCTCGGAGGTCCTCGAGAAGGTCTACACGTACCTCGACGGGGAACTCGACGGCGAGGCGTGCGCCGAGATCAGGAGGCACCTCGCCGAGTGCGGGCCGTGTTTCGAGGAGTACGGGCTGGAACAGGCGATCAAGGAGCTCATCGCGAAGAAGTGCGGGTGCGAGCCGGTGCCGGCCGCCCTCCGCACCAAGATCATGGTGCGGATCGAGCAGCTCAGGGTCGAGCTCGACGGTTAGCCGGGGCCGGGCGGATTTCCCCGGCCCATCGGTGCCCCTGCCCGCTAGGATCACCCGGTATCGCGTGCAGGAAGGTGGAGAATGCGGGCATTGGTGACCGGCGGTGCCGGGTTCATCGGGTCGAACCTGGTGGACCGGCTGCTCGCCGACGGCCATGAGGTTCTGGTGGTCGACGATCTCTCTTCGGGGCGCCATCGCAACCCCGCGGCCGAGCTCCACGAGATCGACGTGCGCGACCCCGCCCTCCAGGACCTCGCGGCACGGTGGCGGCCCGAGGTGATCTGCCACCTCGCCGCGCAGATCAGCGTGCGCAAGAGCGTCGCCGACCCGGTCCACGACGCCCGGGTCAACGTCGAGGGCACGATCAACGTGCTCGAGGCGGCGCGGCGGTCCGGGGCGCGCAAGGTGGTGTACGCCTCGTCGGTCGCCGTGTACGGCCGGCCGAAGGAGCTCCCGGTGCCCGGTGACGCCACGCCCGATCCGCGGTCGCCGTACGCGGCGTCCAAGCTCGGCGGTGAGCTCTACCTCGCCACCTACCGCGCGCTCTACGGGCTCGAGTACACCACGCTCGTGCTGTCGAACGTCTACGGCCCCCGCCAGTCCCCCGAGGGCGAGGCCGGGGTCGTCGCGATCTTCACCGACGCCCTGCTCAACGGCAAGCCCACGGTCGTGTACGGCGACGGCACCCAGACCAGGGACTACGTGTTCGTCGCGGACGTGGTGGACGCCTTCGCCCGCGCCTGCGGTCCGGACGGCGACGGCCGCCGGTTCAACATCGGCACGGGGGTGCAGACCACCGACCGGGAGCTGCACTCGCTGGTCGCCGCCGCGGCCGGCGTCCCCGACGAGCCGCGCTTCGCTCCTCCGCGGCTCGGCGACCTGCCGGCCATGGCCGTCGACCCGGGGCCCGCGTTCGACGGGCTCGGCTGGCGTCCCCGCTACGACCTGCCCACCGGAATTAAGATCACCGTTGATTGGGCGCGCGGCCAGTGAAAAACCGTAATCACGACAAATGACACAGGGCGTGATTGGTTGATTACGGTTTGGCTGCGATGCGCCGACATCCCTGGCCCGGGGCACCCGGTTTTGTAGCCTGAATGGGCGACACCAACGGGAGGCGGCGCATGAAACGCGACACCATTCTCAAACTGCTGACTGGGCTGGCGCTGCTCACTACGGCGATAATGACGGCCGGCGTGATCGGCGGGCCGCCGACGGGTATTTCTTGGATTTGATCGCTCGCAGCGGGCCGCCGCTGAGCGCGCGTCCGGGTCCCTTCCGCCCGAGAGGTGGCCGTAGTGCGGGAATTGCCGTGGCCTGCCAAGGTCTATGTCGTCACGCTCGCCGGAGCGGCGGCCTTTCTGCTCGCCGGGGACCTGCTCGAACCCGGAGCCCTCTCCGCGGGCGACTGGTCGACGACCCTCGTCCTGGGGCTGCTCTTCCTCCTCTGTGAGTCCGCCCCGACCCTGCTCAACGTCCCGCACGTCGCGGTCTCGGTGAGCTACTCGGCCGCGCTCGCCGCGGTCGTGCTCGTGGGACCGGTGGGCGCGGCGCTGGTCGGCCTCACCGCGGTGGTGAGCGTACGGCCGGGCATCCCCCTGGTGAAGCGGCTGTTCAACGGCGCCCAGTACGTGATCTGCGGCTACGCGGCGGGCTGGGCGTTCCTCCGCGCCGGGGGCGAGGTCGGGCTGCCGCAGGTCGAGGACTTCCCCGGCATCCTCATCCCCTACTCCGCCGCCACGGTGGCGTTCGTGGCGGTCAACTTCGTGCTCACCGCGGTCATCGTGCGGCTCGCCCGCGAGGTGGGCCGGGGGCAGGTGCTGCTCCGCCCCATGGTCCAGTTCCTCGGGTCGTACGTCGGGTACGCGGTCTTCGGCCTGCTGATCGCCGCGCTCTGGGTGACCGTGCAGTCGATCTCGGCGGTGCTCGTCCTGCTCCCGCTCTTCGTGGCCCGCTGGGCGTTCGGGCACTACCACGCCGAGCAGCGCTCGTACGACGCGACCATCGCCGCGCTCTGCCAGGCGGTGGAGACCAAGGACTACTACACCCGCGGGCACTGCACCCGCGTCTCCCTGGCCTCATCGATGATCGCTGAAGAGATCGGGATGGGCACCGAGCGGCTCCGCGCGATCAGGTACGCGGGCATGCTCCACGACGTCGGCAAGCTCGGCGTGCCCACCAAGGTCCTGCAGAAGGAGGGCAAGCTCACCGAGGAGGAGATCGCCGCGATCCAGCTCCACCCGATGCGCGGGCTGGAGATCGTCCGGGGGATCGACTTCCTCGATGAGGCGTTCGCCGGGATCATGCACCACCACGAGCGGTACGACGGCAAGGGCTACCCGATGGGCCTGGCCGGCTCGGAGATCCCGGAGTTCGCCCGGATCATCGCCGTGGCCGACGCCTTCGACTCGATGACCTCCGACCGGGCCTACCGGAAGGCGAAGCCGATCGAGGTCGCGGTCGCCGAGCTCCGCAAGAACGCCGGCACGCAGTTCGATCCGGAGATGGTGTACGCCTTCATCAAGGCCCTCGAGCGGAAGGGATGGAACCCGCCGCAGACCGTGTCCGGGCCACCGCCCGCCGACGCCGCCGAGACCGCGGTCCGGGACCACGACGACCCCACGGCGCCGATCCAGGTGGGGTCCGAGCGATGAAGCGGCGGCGGCTACCCCTGCGCCCCGATCAGCAGCCGCAGCCCGGGCAGCTCCTGCTCATCTGCGCGGCCGGGGCGCTGATCGTGGCGGGCATCGCGCACACGGCGGTCACCGGGCTCGCCGACCCGCCGATCGCGGTCGGCTTCGGCGCGCTGATCGCCGCGGGCGAGCTCGCCCGGCTCATGATGCCCGGCAACCGGGAGGTGGCCCCGGTCTCCACGGCGGCCGCCCTCGGCTACGCCCTGCTGCTCGACGTCGGCGGCCGGCAGGTGCAGCACCCGGCCCTCCAGGTCGTCGCGGTCATGGCGGTCGGCATGATCGCCGGCGCGCTCCCGCACGTCGCCGTCGGCCGGCCGCCCCGGCTCGACGCCATGGCGCGGCGGCTCCTGTCCGGCTCGCTCCTCGCCTTCGCCTACCGCCCGCTGGCCGAGCCGCTCCACCGGATCGCCCGGGACGACGGCAACTGGTGGCCGGCGCTCGGCGTGATGGCCGCCCTCGTGGTCGCGATGCTCGCGGTCGACACCGTGATCGCGGCGATGCTCCGGGTCGAGCAGGTCGCGACCGCGTTCGGCGTCGCCGTACGGGACGAGATCCGGATGGCCGTGCCGCTCGGCGCCGCGGTCGGCTCGTCGGGCATCCTGCTCGCCCTCGCCTCGCACAGCATGGGCATGACCGCGCTCCCGGCGTTCGCCGCGCCCCTGCTCGTCACCCAGGTGGCCTTCCGTAAGTACGCGGGGATCCGGGCGACGTACCTGCAGACCGTGCGCGCGCTCAGCCGGGTGACCGAGGTCGGCGGCTACGTCGAGCCCGGCCACTCCCGCCGGGTCAGCCAGCTCGCCGTCGCGGTCGGGCGGGAGCTCGGCATGTCCGAGCCGCAGCTCCTCGAGCTCGAGTACGCCGCGCTCATGCACGACATCGGCCAGCTCTCGCTCCGGGACCCGATCCCGGGCGGGGCGACCGTGCTCGTCGACCCCGCGCAGGCGCGGCGCATCGCCGAGCTCGGGGCCGAGGTGATCAAGCAGACCGGGGTGCTGCACAACGTGGCCGAGATCGTCCGGCGGCAGTGCGACTCGCGCGCCGAGGCGCCGCCCATGGCGAGCCGGATCATCAAGGCCGCCAACGCCTACGACGACCTGGTGAGCGGCTCGACCGACCGGGACCGGGCCGCCGCGGCGCTGGAACGGCTCCGGCTCGCCTCGGCGACCGAGTACGACCCGCAGGTGGTCGAGGCGCTGGCCCGGGTGGTCGAGCGGATGGTGCCGATCACGCCCCGCATCTGATCACGCGGCGCGCCCGGGGCCGGCCGCGGGGATCTTTCCGGCGCTCGCCTGCCGGACCGCACGGTGATCGGCTTGTAGCATGGGTCGCATTCCAGCCGTCCCAAGTGCGTGCCGGTTGTGGGTTATTTGTGGCGAACCTACAGATTGATCGCCGGTGTTCAGTCGGAAACGGGCGGTCGGCGGCGGCGCGGATCGCCTTAAGGTGGGCTCGTGTCCGACTCACTCCTCCCGCCGGCCGCGGCGAGATCGCCGGTTCGATCACCTGGCCGCGCCGCGCTGCTTGACCGCCAGAGATCCGTGAGCGGGGACGGCGACACCGGGCCGGTCTCCCGGACGAGGAAGGCCTGATCTGCTACATCGCTAGCGAAGGAGAGTTCCGGGTGGTCGAGGTATGCGCTGAGATCGTGGCGAACGTCTGGAAGGTCGTCGCCCAGGAGGGCGACGTCGTCAAAGAGGGCGACACGATCGTCATCCTCGAGTCGATGAAGATGGAGATCCCCGTCGTGGCCGAGGAGCCCGGCACGGTCACCCACATCAAGGTGGCCGAGGGCGACGTGGTCCGGGAAGGGGACCTCATCGCGGTCATCGAGTGACGCCGCGGGCCCTCACAGCCGGGCGAGGAACCGTTCGCGGTCGACCACGACGCGTTCGATCGTGCCCGTGCCGAGCAGCGTGCCGGCCCGGTCGACGGCGGTGAAGGAGAAGACCAGCCGCCGGCCCTCGACCGCGGTCAGCTCGGCCGTGACCTCGACGTCCATGCCGATCGGGGAGGGCGCACGGTGCTCGAGCACCACCTTGGTGCCCACCGTGGTCTTCCCCTCCTCGAGGTGCGGCCGGACCGCCTGGACGGTGGCCCCCTCGGCGAGGGCGAGGAGGCGTGGCGTGCCGAGCACCGGGACGTCGCCGCTGCCCACCTGGATCGCGGTGTCCGGCTGCCCGACCGTTACGGAGACCGTGGCGCGCAGACCTGGAGCGAGCGTCATGGGGAAAGCCTATTAGGCGGCCGGCTTGGGTTATGGGCCGTGGGCGGCTACCGTGATCATGGCGGCGCGCCCCCGGCCCGCCGCTGATCCGGTACGTCATGCCACGGCCTCCGTGCGCCGCGTGGCAGGACGGGGCCGTCTGGAACGGTTTGCCCGCCGTCGAACGGCGATGGGGGCGGATACCCGATAGGCTCGGATTCCGACCCCGAAGTGGAAGCCCTGCTCGTTCAGGATTCCGTGATCCCATCGATATCGCCACGCGATATTGACGTGTTTTTCTTGGACAGCCTTCGGGGGTGGAGTGACATAGGGGGTACTGGCCGTAAATGGTGGCCCAAGGGACGACCCTGGCAGGGCGTTACCGGCTGGACGCCCGGCTCGGTGCCGGGGGGATGGGCGAGGTCTGGCGGGGTGAGGACACCGTCCTGGCTCGTACCGTCGCGGTGAAGGTCCTCCTCCCCGGCCGCCTCAACGAACCGGGGTTCGCGGTCCGCTTCCAGAACGAGGCCCGGGCGATGGCGACCATCAACCACCCCGGTGTCGTCGACGTGTACGACTACGGGGTCACCGAGGTCCCCGGCGACGGGCCGACCGCCTTCCTGGTCATGCGGTTCGTCGACGGCGAGCCCCTCGACCGGCTGCTCACCCGCCTCGGCCGGATCGGCCCCGAGCCGACCATGGACCTGATCGCCCAGGCCGCGTCCGCGCTCCAGGCGGTCCACGACTCGGGCATCGTCCACCGGGACGTCAAGCCGGGGAACCTCCTGGTCCGCTCGGACGGCACCCTGGTGCTCACCGACTTCGGCATCGCCCGCGCCGAGGGCGGCAGCAGGCTGACCGACGCGGGCATGGTGCTCGGCACCGCCGCGTACTGCGCGCCCGAGCAGGCCGAGGGCTACCCCGTCACCCCCGCCGTCGACATCTACGCCCTGGGCGTGGTGGCGTACGAGTGCCTGGCCGGCCACCGGCCCTTCGACGGCGACTCCCCCGTGGCCATCGCGCTCAAGCACATCCGGGACCAGCCCCCGCCGCTGCCGCCCGACGTGCCCGGCCCGGTGCGCGCCGTGGTCGAACGGGCCATGGCGAAGGACCCGGCGCACCGCTGGCCCTCGGCCGAGGCGATGAGCCAGGCGGCACGGCAGGCGATCGAGGCGATCAGCGGGTCGTCCCGGGAGGCGTACCGGCCCGGCCAGGCCGTCCGCCCGGCCGCGGAGAGCCACCCCGGGCACGGGCCGGACGAGCGGCTCGGCACCCGGGAGGAGTGGCCGGACGACCGGGACGAGGACGCGTCGACCGTGGTGTCGCCGCGGCACGACACGCGTGCGGCCCGCCGGGCCCGGCGGCAGCGGAAGCGGGGGGTCGCCGGGCCGATCGTCGCGGGCATCGCCGGGTGCGCGGTCGTGGTCGGGCTCGCGGCCGCCGGGATGAAGACCCTCGCCTCCGCGGGCTCCGCGGCCCCCGAGCCCAGCACGCCGCAGGTGACCTGGGCCACGTCGTCGCCGGCCGTGACGCCGTCCCGGACCTTGCGGCGCCGGACGGCCACCCCGACCCCGCGGCCGACGATCACCCAGTACCGGCCGCCCTCGCCCCGGCCGAGCCCGTCTCCCAGCCGGTCGCCGAGCCCGTCACCGTCGCCTTCGCCGAGCCCGAGCAAGAACCTCGTCACCGTGCCGAAGCTGATCGGCCTCGTCGAGCGCTCGGCGAAGGTGCGGCTGACGCAGCTCGGGCTCCAGCCGAAGGTCACCTACACCGGCACCGGCGAGTGCTTCGGCACGGTGACCGCGCAGCAGCCGGCGGCGGGGGCGAAGGTTCCCGAGAACTCCACGGTGACGATCACCGTGCCGAAGCAGGCGTGCGAGTCGCCGTCGCCGACGCCCAGCCCGTCGGGCAGCCCGGTCGTGCCGCCCAGCCCGCCGGCCTCGCCGTGAGCGTCACACCCCCGTGGTGTTGCGCGGATAGGCCACCTCGGGGTCGGTCGCGATGTTCACCAGGTACGGCACGTCCGCCTCGAACGCCCGCCGCAGCGCCGGGCCGATCTCGTCGGGCGAGGTGACCAGCTCGCCGGCGCCGCCGAGCGCGGCCACCACCTGGTCGTAGCGGCACGCGGGCTGCAGGTCGGCCGCCACGTCGTAGCCGTACAGCAGCCGCATGGGGTGCTTCTCCAGGCCCCAGATGCCGTTGTTGCCGCAGATCATCACGACCGGGAGGCGGTGCCGTACCAGGGTGTCCACGTCCATCAGGGAGAACCCGGCCGCGCCGTCGCCGAGGAGCAGCACGATCTGCGAGGACGGCCGGACGAGCCGGGCGGCGATCGCGTAGCCGAGGCCGGTGCCGAGGCAGCCGAACGGGCCCGGGTCGAGCCAGTTGCCCGGCCGGCGCGGCTCGAGGTACTTCCCGGCGTAGGACACGAAGTCGCCGCCGTCCCCGATGATCACGGCGTCGTCGTCGAGCACCTTGTTCAGCTCGCCGTAAATCCGCATGGGGTGGATCGGGTCGGCGTCGGAGTTGAGCAGCTCGGCGTCCTTGGCGATCGCCGCGGCCGCGGTGTCGCGCAGCGTGGTCAGCCACGGGTCGTACTTCCCGGGGTTCACCCCGGCGGTGCCGCAGGCGGTGGCGAGGCCGCGGAAGACGGCGGTGAGGTCACCGGCCGCCGAGCCGGAGAGGCCGACGTGCGTGGCGATCTGCGACGGGGCGTCCACGATGTGGACCACCCGGGCGAGCGGTGCGCCGTCCTTGCCGCCGAACCAGCCGTAGTTGAGCCGGAAGTCGAGCGGGGTGCCGGCCACCAGCACCAGGTCGGCCTTGCCGAACGCGGTACCCCGGGCCCGGGTCACGAGCAGCTCGTGCCCGGAGGGCAGGATGCCCCGGCCCTGGCCGTTGAGGACCACGGGGATCCGCCACTCCTCGGCGAACTCCCGGGCGGCCTGCTCGGCCGCGTTCAGCCACACGTCGGAGCCGAGCACGAGCACCGGCCGCTCCGCCTCGGCGAGCAGCCGGGCGATCCCGGCGAGCGCGTCCGGGTCGGGGTCGAGCCCCTTCGGCACCTCCGGCCGCGGGGTGAACTCCTGCGCCGGGGCGAACAGGTCGTCCATGTAGAAGTCGAGGAAGACCGGCCCGCGGTGCGGCTCGAGGGCGGTGCGGAAGGCGCGCTCCACGTCCTGCCCGATCGAATCGGCGCCCGACCCGGTGAAGGCGAGCTTGCTGACCGGCTCGACGAGCGGCGGGTGGTCGAGCTCCTGCAGCGCGCCCGAGCCCCAGCGGGAGCGCGGCGCCCGGCCACCGAGCACCACCACCGGCGAGCCGTTGAAGTGCGCGGTGGCGATCCCGGAGACCCCGTTGGTGATCCCGGGCCCGGCGGTGAGCACGGCGAGCCCGGGTTTGCGGGTGAGCCGCGCGGTCGCCTCGGCGGCGAAGACCGCGCTCTGCTCATGGCGGACGTCGACGATGCGCATGCCCTCATGGACCGCGCCGTCGTAGAGGGGGAACACGTGCCCGCCGGACAGGGTGAACATCGTCTCGGCGCCGTACGCCTTGGCGACGGCGACCGCGACATCGCCTGCGTGCTTCGAGGACTCCATGCCCGGGAACCTACCAGTGAGTCACTTTGCTGCCCAGACTCACCCTCCGGCGGTGCGGACGCGCGCGAACCGCCGCCGACGGGCGGGAGACCGGGGCCGGGCGTGTGACGGACCGGCATCCCCCTCCGCGGCGATGGCGGGCCCGCGGACGCGGCTAGGGAAGCAGCGGGAACCGCGTGACGAACCGGCGCTGCCAGGGCGTCTCCACGGCGCGGCTCGCATAGTTCGCGCGCACGTAGGCCACCGCCTCCGACCTGGGCACCCCGTCGAGCACGGCGAGGCAGGCGAGGGCCGTGCCGGTGCGGCCGTATCCGCCCCGGCAGGCGATCTCCACGCGCTCGTACGCCGCCCGCTCCCACGCCTCCCGTAGCGCCTCCACCGCCGCCGCGGGATCGCGCGGCAGCCAGAGATCGGGCCAGCGGATCCACCGGTGCTCCCAGGGGACGGGCGGCGGCCGCCGGCCGAGCAGATAGAGTGCGAACGCGGGCGCCGGGCCGGGCGGGAGCGGCCGCCGCAGCCCTCTGCCGCGGACCAGCCGGCCCGAGGGCAGGCGGAGCACCCCCGGCATGGCGGGATCCCAGGTGGCGTCGCCGTCCGCTCTCGTGTGCGCGCCGGGCTCCCCGTGGCTCACATCCCCTCCCCGGTGGTGCGGCACCGTGTCATACTGCGCACGGTGATGATGAAATGACACAGGGTAATGGATTCTTTGCATACGCCGTCCCCCGTCCGGTGCCGGGGCGGCCCGTCCGGCGATATGCCCCGGCCCATCGGCGCCCTCACCTCGCCCACGCCCCCGATTCCCGGCCGCGTGCGCCCGGCCCGGCCGTACCGCTCCTAGGGCCGGCGGAGCCGGGTGACGAACTTGTACCGGTCGCCCCGGTACAGCGACTGCGCGTACTCGACCGGGATGCCGTCCGCGTCGAACGCGTGCCGGGTCAGCAGTAAGAGCGGCAGCCCGACGTCCACCCCGAGCAGCTTCGCGTCGTACGGCGTGGCGAGCACGGTCTCGATGGTCTCCTCGGCGTCGGTGAGCCGCACGTTGTACGCGTTGTGCAGCGTCTCGTAGAGCGAGGAGTGCGCCTCCAGCTCACGCCGCAGCCGCGGGAACCGGCGGGCGGACAGGTGGGTGGTGTCGATGGACATCGGCTCCCCGTTGGCGAGCCGGAGACGGTGGATGCGCAGCACCCGGCCACCGGGATTGATGCCCAGGCGCCGGCTCAGCGTCTCGTCCGCGCTGATGTAGCTGATGTCCAGGATCTTGGTGTCGGGCTCCAGACCGGCCGTGCGCAGATCCCCGGTGTAGGAGGTGAGCTGCAGCACCTGCGCGACCTTGGGCTGGGCCACGAACGTGCCCTTGCCCTGGATCCGCTTGAGCCGGCCCTCGATCACCAGTTCCGCGAGCGCCTGGCGAACCGTCGTCCGGGACGTTTCGAAGCGCACGGCCAGGGCCCGCTCGGGCGGCAGCGCGCTGCCCGGGGGCAGGGTCTTGGTCAGCTCCAGGAGGCGCCGTTTGACCTCGTAGTACTTCGGAACCCGGGGAGATTCGTCGCTGTGCTCCGTCACATGTCCACCTTCGAATTCGCCACGGCGGTACCGCTGACCACCGCGAGATCATCGGACCTCACGCCGGCCCGGCCGGTCAACCGTAACCGGCACCGGGGCACAGCCGGTGGACGGAAGCATCCCATGGGCGTTCGCGGGTCCGCGCAAGGGGGCGCGCCCGCGTGGACCGCGACCGGGCGCGGCCGGTGGCGCCGGCCGGCCGCCGGCCGCCCGCGGCGGCGATCCCGCCACGGGCCCGCGCATGGGCGCCGCGCACGCCTCCTTCCCGTGCCGTCACGGTGCCGGGGCGGTTCGGCGGGCATTCGGGGCTCAGGATCCGAGGGACGCGCCGCGCGCCCGTGCCGCCGGCGGCGCGGAGGATCCGGATTGTGCACGACAACCGATAGGACCGTGCCATGGATGCATATTGCCAGGTAGCCGGGGCGGATTGGCCTTCGGGCCGGAATCGGACGCATGATGCACTTGTGCCCACTCTCACGGAATTGATCACCAAGTACACGGCGCTCGGGCCGGCGGACGTGGAGTGGATCCACTCGCTGATCTCCGACTGGCAGCTCCTCGCGGACCTGTCGTTCGCCGACCTGATCCTCTGGCTCCCCACAAGGGACAAGGGGTGGGTCGCCGTGGCGCAGATGCGGCCGACCACCGGGCCGACCGTCTACCACGACGACGTGGTGGGCACGCGGCTCGCCCATGGACAGCGGCACCTGCTCGAGGTCGCGTGGTACGAGCACCGGATCTGCCGGGAGGGCGAGCCGGACTGGTCGAGCGGCATCCCGGTCCGGGAGGAGAGCATCCCGGTACGGCGGGGCGTCGGCGGCCCGGTCATCGGGGTCGTCCAGCGGTCGACCAACCTCTCGTCCGCCCGTACGCCGTCCCGGCTCGAGCTCACCTACCTGCAGAGCGCCGCCGACCTGGCGCAGATGGTGGCCGAGGGCCGGTTCCCGTTCATCGAGGAGGAGCCGAACCTGGTCAGGTCGCCCCGGGTGGGCGACGGGCTGCTCCGGCTGGACCGGGAGGGCCGGGTGGCGTACGCGTCCCCGAACGCGCTCTCGGCCTACCGCCGGCTGGGCCTCCACGCCGACCTGCTCGGGGCGGACCTCGGGCGGACCACCGCCGAGCTGTGCTACTCCGACGAGCCGATCAACGAGGACCTCATGCTCGTCGCGAGCGGCCGGGCGCCGAAGGAGATCGAGGTGGAGAACCGCGGCACCGTGGTGCAGCTCCGCGCGATCCCGCTGATCGTCGGTGAGGGCCGGATCGGCGCCCTGGTGCTCGTCCGCGACGTGACCGAGCTGCGCCGCCGGGAGCGCGAGCTCCTCACCAAGGACGCGACGATCCGGGAGATCCACCATCGGGTCAAGAACAACCTGCAGACGGTCGCGGCGCTCCTCCGGCTGCAGGCCCGGCGGCTCACCAACCCCGAGGGGCGTGAAGCGCTCCACGAGGCGGTCCGCCGGGTCGGATCGATCGCGATCGTTCACGAGATCCTGGCGCAGATGCCGGAGGAGATGGTCGCGTTCGACGACATAGCGGACCGGGTGATCCAGATGACCGCCGAGGTGTCGGTGGCGAAAGTCGTGACCGCGCGGACCGGCAGCTTCGGCGTCCTGCCGGCCGCGGTGGCCACGCCGATCGCGATGGTCCTCACCGAGCTGCTGCAGAACGCGGTGGAGCACGGGTTCGCCCACCGGTCCGGGAGGATCGAGGTCGTGGCGTCGCGCGCCACCGACCACCTCGAGTTCGTGGTCGCCGACGACGGCAAGGGCCTGCCCGCCGATTTCGATCTCGAGTCGAGCGGCAGCCTGGGCCTGCAGATCGTCCGGACGCTGGTCGTCTCCGAGCTGTCCGGGCGGCTGGAGCTCTCGGCGCGGCCGGGGGGAGGGACTCAGGTCAAGGTCAGCATCCCCATCCAGTCCTGGACCTGACCACGCGCCGGGCGGGAGCGGGGGCAGATGCCGTGCTCCGGCCGCCGGACCCCGGGCCGCTCAGGCCAGCGCGCGGACGCGGGCGCGGGCCGCACGGCGCTTGAGCGCGCGGCGCTCGTCCTCGCTGAGGCCGCCCCAGACCCCGGCGTCCTGGCCGGTCTCCAGCGCCCACTTGAGACAGGCGTCGATCACCGGGCACCGACGGCAGACCTGCTTCGCCTCTTCGATCTGCAGCAACGCGGGGCCGGTGTTCCCGATGGGGAAGAAGAGCTCGGGGTCCACGTCACGGCAGGCAGCTCGGTGGCGCCAGTCCATGCGTTGTCAACTCCTTCGCAGCGGAGCCGGGCGGGCGGCTCCATAGGGCCGGTCAAACTTTGTGAAGAACTTCACTAAGTACCGCGGACGAGTACCCGATCCACGTTGGTTCGGGGTCGGCGCGGTGATCGCGGGGTCGGCGGTTGGCGTCGGGCGGTCACCCAAACGTCCTACGTTCCGACGTCACACTCAGCTTTTCAGCGATTGCAGGCGCACACAAGGGGTTTGTGGCAAGGTTTTGGCGATTGAGGGTGTCGGATAAGTCACACTATTACGTTGGGTAATCAATCACACGACGACCTGTAGTGCATCCGGCACGGCCCGGAAGGTCACCGACTCGTATTCGCCCAGGTAGTCGCCGTCCAGCTGGAACGCCACCGGCCGCGAGGCGGCGAGCGTGAACTCCGTCACATCGTGCAGCTGCACCAGCTGCTCACCCTTCGGTAACGACTCGCGCGGCCCGATGATCTGCCGGGCGAGCCCCAGGACCGCCGGCAGCGACATCCGCTTGAGGCCGAGCAGGTCGAGCCCGGTCTCGAACGAGGCGAGCGGGGTCGGGTTGATCGGGATCGATCCGGCGTACGTCCACGGCGCGGTGTTCGACACGATCGCCAGGAAGATGCCGTCGACGTCGGGGTGGCCCGGGCGGGTCAGCCGGAGGGCGGGGTGGCGCCGGTCGGTCACGAAGAAGCGCCGGACCGTGGTGGCCACGTACCGGGTCGGCAGGGCCCGCTGCCCGGTGCTCCGGATCCCCTCCACGGCCCGGACGACCTCCGCGTCGAACCCCAGCCCGGCGCAGAAGGTGAAGTGGCGGGAGACGGTCCGGCTGACGCCCGCGCTCTCCTCGCGCCAGATCGCCTGCCCCAGGCCGATGGTCCGGCGCCGCCCGGCGGCGAGCGCTTCGAGGACCGCGCCCGTCGCCTCGACCGGGTCGTTCGGCAGGCCGAGGGCCCGCACGAACACGTTGGCGCTCCCCCCGGGGATGGCGGCGAACAACGGCCGCTCGCGCGCCGGCCGATCCGGCTCCGCGGTGAGCAGCCCGTTGACCGCCTCGTTGATCGTGCCGTCCCCGCCGAGCACGATCACCGCGCCGTACCCCTCGGCGTGCGCCCCGCTCGCGAGGGACCTCGCGTGGCCCCGGTAGGCGGTCTCCTCGACGTGCAGGTCCACCTCGCTCTCCAGCGCCCGGATCAGCACGTCCCGGACGCGCTCATTGGTCGAGGTGGCCTTGGGATTGACGAGGAGGAGAGCCCGCATGCGGCAAGCGTAACGAACGGTTCACCGGAACCACGGCCGGCGCCTCGGGCGCAGAGGGACGGACCAGGCCGATAAGGTTGACCCGTGACCAGCAGCTCCGTCGCCGGGCGTCCCGGCACCGTCACCGCGGCCGCGGCCATCGTCGCCGCGCAGGGCCTCTTCACCCTGGTCATGGCCGGGTACGTGCTCGTCGAGACCTTCATCGGCACGCCGGCCGATCTGGTCTCCTCGATCGCTCTCGCCGGGTTCGGCCTGGCGACCGGTGCCGCCCTGCTCTGGGTCGCCTGGGGCCTGTGGCGGACGGACCGCTGGAGCCGCGGCCCTGCCGTGGTCATCCAGCTCTTCGTGCTGCCGGTCGCCATCATGCTCATCCGGGCCGAGCAGTACGCCTACGGCGTCCCGCTCGCGCTCGCCGCGGTGAGCGCGTTCGTCCTCCTCCTCGCCCCATCGTCCACGCGCGCCCTGATCGGAGAGGACGAACCGCCCGGCGCGCCCGGATCCTCCCGCCGGTGAGCGGAAGGATCCGGGGCGCTCAGTCTTCCGCGGTCAGCCCCTCGCGGAGCTGAGCGAGTGTCCGGGCGAGCAGCCGCGACACGTGCATCTGCGAGATCCCCAGCTCGTTCGCGATCTGGGACTGGGTCATGTTCCCGAAGAACCGCAGCAGCAGGATCCGCTTCTCCCGCGGCGGCAGGCGCTCCAGCAGCGGCTTGAGCGACTCCCGGTACTCCACGCCTTCGAGCGACTCGTCCACGATGCCGAGCGAGTCCGACACGGCCGGCGCGTCCTCGTCGCCCGAGTCCGGAGCGTCGAGGGAGACCGTGGAGTAGGCGTTCGCCGACTCGAGCCCTTCGAGCACCTCCTCCTCGCTCATCTGCAGGTGCTCGGCGAGCTCGGCGACGGTGGGCGCCCGGCTCTCCCGCTGGGACAGCTCGCTGATCGCCTTGGTCAGCGAGAGCTTGAGCTCTTGCAGCCGGCGCGGCACCCGGACCGCCCAGCCCTTGTCCCGGAAGTGACGCTTGATCTCACCGACGATCGTCGGGGTGGCGTAGGTGGAGAACTCCACCCCGCGGCTCAGGTCGAACCGGTCGATCGACTTGATCAGGCCGATCGTCGCGACCTGAGTGAGATCGTCGAGCCATTCGCCTCGGTTGCGGAACCGGCGGGCGAGGTACTCGACGAGCGGCATGTGGAGTTCCACCAGCTCGTCACGAATTCGCTGACGCCTGGGATCGTCCGGCGGCAGCTGCGCCAGCTCCGCGAAGAGCACGCGTGCGCGCACGCGGTCCGGCACAGCCGAGTCGCCGGAGGTCATGGCACTCGTCCTCTCCGTCACGCCGGCCTCGCCAAGGTTCTGCGCTTACGCAACACGATCGCCATGGAGTCGCCCTCGCCGCCGATGGCCTCCACCTCGTCGGCCAAGGCCGTGAGCACCATCCAGGCGAAGCCCTCGCGGTCGGGCGAGACGGCCCCCAGCGTGGTGACCTCGACGCGGACCGTCATCTCCTCGCCCGAGAGCTCGAACTCCGCCCGGAGATCGGTACCCGGTACCGCGTGCCGAAGGAGCATCGCACAGGCCTCGTCCACCGCGATGCGGAGGTCTTCGATTTGATCGAGGGTGAAATCGAGACGGGCCGCCAATCCGGCGGTCGCCGTTCGCAGCACGGATAGATAAGCGCTCACGGCTGGCAGCCGGACGCTCACCACGTCACGCACCCCGGTCACATCCACCGCAGGCGTCTCGGTTTCCTCGGTCACGTTCCTCCTCGCCCCTTCGAGGCGGCTCAGTGCCGCTGTCTGCAACCTACCGCCAGTTGTGCGAGGGTGCTTCTCTGGGACGCGCCGATTGTGGTGATCCTTGGGGATATCTACGTGTAAATTCCTCGGCTTATCGCGCCGCTGTGCCGCTGATTTCCGTATGCCGCCGAACCGGGCGCGCGGAAGCGGCCGCAACCCGCCTCCGTGCGGGAATGACGTGTGATTGGCGGTGGCATTGCCGTCGCTTTGACGGCCCGCTCGCACACCGCGCGGTCAAGGGTTTCGCGGCCCGCGAACCGGTTCCGCGGTGTGCGAACCACCCTCGGCTCCGGCCGGCCCGTACTGCTCCCGGTTCCGGACCTTGAGGCCCTCGGTTCCGGCCTCTGCGCGGGGTGCGTGCCGCGGCACCCAGGTCCGGCCTCCGCCGGCGAGTTCGGCTCCGTCCCCGCGTGGGGCGCGCCGTGCAGCGGCTCCCCGGCCCACGGCGGTGAGCGTTCCGCCGATCGCGGAGCCCATGCCGCCGGCCCGGGGTGGCCGCGGAACCTCCCGCCCGATCACATCCGGTACGGCACGCCTCCGGAGCACGCCGGGCCGGGCGGGCGGCCGGGCGCCGGGCCGGTGGGCCCGCCCGAACCCGCGCGGAGTGCCGCCGTGGACCCGGGGGAGTTCCCGGAGGCCCGCGGGAGCCCGCGCGGCGGGATGGTGGGCCCGATCTCGGTCACGGCCATGCCCGGAAGCCCCGCGGGAGCCCGCTGGTGGACGCCCCGGAGCCCGGGAGAGACACCGGGGCGTGAGGAGACACCCGTGAGAAAGCAAGGCGGGCCGGGCCCGAGCGGCCCGGCCCACCCCGTGCGCGAACTCAGGCGGCCTGCTTGGTCTCCCAGAAGATCTTGGAAATCTCCTCGATCTTGGCGAGGAGCTGGTCGGCGATGGCGGGGTCCACCGTGCCCTTCGCGCCGGCGGCGCCGGCGAGCTTGGTCGCCTCCCAGAAGAGCTGGTGCAGCTGGGGGTACTTCTCCAGGTGCTGCGGCTTGAAGTAGTCGGTCCAGAGCACCCACAGGTGGTGCTTCACCAGCTCCGCCCGCTGCTCCTTGATGAGCAGGGCACGGGTCCGGAAGACCGGGTCCTCGTTCTCGGCGTACTTCTTGATGATCGCCTTGATCGACTCGGCCTCGATGCGGGCCTGCGCCGGGTCGTACACGCCGCAGGGCAGGTCACAGTGCGCGGAGACCTCGTGCCTGGGTCGCAGCAGTCGTGCGAGCATCTGAAGTCCTTCCTAGGAATGCTGATCACAGCATTGGTCCAGAACCGACGTTACCCGTTCGCGTATTTCACGGTGGAGGCGACGTGCTCATCGCCGTCCGTGTCGCCGGCGAGTCGATGCTGCCGGCGCTGCGCCCGGGAGACTGCCTGCTGGTACGGCGCGGCGCCCCGATCCGGCCGGGGGACCTGGTCGTGGCAAGGCGGCCGCACGGCCTGATCGTCAAGCGGGCCTTCCGGCTGATGCCGGAGGGGTGGTGGCTGGAGAGCGACAACCAGTCGGCGCCCGGGCGGCAGGACAGCTGGGACTTCGGCGCGGTGCCCGAGCGCGAGATCGTCGGGAGGGTCATCCTCCGCTACTGGCCCCGGCCGGCGTTCCGGTTCCCCCCGCCCGCGTGGCACGCGGGCTGAGCGCCCGGCCGGCGCGCTCGCCCCATGCACGACCCGGCGCGCGCTCGTGAGCGGCCCGGCGCGCGCGCTCGTGAACGGCGCGGTGTGCTCGCGGACGGCCCGGGTGCTCGCCCGCGGACGGCCCGGCGCGGGCTCGCGCCCGCGCCGCCGCGATCAGGCGCCGCGCTTGCGCGCCCGGTAGGCGGCCACGTTCGCGCGGCTCGCGCACCGCTCCGAGCAGTACCGCCGCGACTTGTTCGACGAGGTGTCGAGGTAGACGTTCCGGCACGGGGCGGCCTGGCACACCCCGAGCCGGTCCACGCCCAGGGTCGTGATGACGGTCGCCAGCCCCATGACCGATCCGACGGCGAGGGCGTCGGACACCCGGCCGCTCTCGGTCAGGTGCATGTGCCAGCGCTGCCCGTCGTGGCGGCAGATCTGGGGGTGGACGGGGTGGCGCACCAAGAGCCCGTTGATCCGCTCGACGACGTCCTCCTCCTCGCCGCGCGCGGCGGCCTGGAAAACCTCGGACAGTTCCTCGCGGAGTTCGAGCAGTGCGTTGAGGTCGCGTCGCGTGACCCGTTCGGCGGCGGCGGAGCGCCCGTGCTCTTCGAGTAACCTGCGCAGCTCACCGAGGCCCGTGAGTCGGTCCCCCCGATTGACCAGCACGACGGCCAGTTCGGCGTACGACGTCAAATCCACTGGGACGCCTACGGTCTTGGTAAGAGATCACTACTCGCCCGAGTATTACATGTGGCGGATCACAGGGGAACACCGGTAGGCTAATGATCTGTTGCCTCTTTAAAAGCCTCTGTTTCGCCGTGTGGCACAATCGAAAAACGGGTGACCCCCGTACCTCTTCCTGAGACGACCGGCGACGAGGAAGGCGACCGGCGGCTACCGAAGCCTGGGCCTCCCGATCCGCGGCGTCTACCGAAGGTAAGTCTCTGACACTGGGGTCGCTGTGACCGTTTCACCTGCATCACTGCAATCTCTCGATCTCGATCCGGCTTTCGCGTTGCATCGCGGAGGCAAGCTGGAGGTTCGTTCCACCGTTCCGGTTCGGGACACCGGCGATCTGTCCCTCGCGTACACGCCGGGGGTCGCGCGTGTCTGCACGGCGATCGCCGAGAATCCGGAACTGGCCACCGACTACACCTGGGTCTCGAACGTCGTGGCCGTGGTCACGGACGGGACCGCGGTGCTCGGCCTCGGCGACATCGGCCCGGCCGCCGCGATGCCGGTGATGGAGGGCAAGGCGCTGCTCTTCAAGGAGTTCGGCAAGATCGACGCGGTGCCGATCTCCCTCGACTGCACCGACGTGGATCAGATCGTCGAGACCGTGGTGCGTCTCGCCCCGTCCTTCGGCGGGATCAACCTGGAGGACATCAGCGCGCCGCGGTGCTTCGAGATCGAGAGCCGGCTCCGTGAGCGGCTCGACATCCCCGTCTTCCACGACGACCAGCACGGCACCGCGATCGTGGTGCTCGCCGCCCTCCAGAACGCCGCGCGGCTCACCGGCCGCTCGCTCGCCGATCTGCGCGCGGTGGTCGCCGGCGCCGGTGCGTCGGGGGTGGCGGTCTCCCGGATCCTCATCAACGCCGGCATCGGCGACATCGCGGTCGCCGACTCGAAGGGCATCCTGTACCCGGGCCGCGGGGGGATGAACCCGGTGAAGGAGGCCCTGGCCCGCGACTCCAACAAGGCGGGCTTCACCGGGTCGGCCGAGCAGGCGCTGGCCGGCGCCGACGTGTTCATCGGGCTGTCCGGGGCGACCGTCTCCGAGGAGGCCATCGCCTCCATGGCGCCCGACGCGATCGTCTTCGCGCTCTCCAACCCCACGCCCGAGATCGATCCCGCGGTGGCCGCCCGGTACGCCCGGGTGGTGGCCACCGGCCGCTCGGACTACCCGAACCAGATCAACAACGTGCTCGCCTTCCCCGGGGTCTTCCGCGGCGCCCTTGACGTGCGGGCCACCGACATCACCGGGAACATGAAGGTGGCCGCGGCGAACGCGCTCGCCGAGGTGGTCGGAGACGATCTCTCCGAGGAGTACGTGATCCCGTCGCCGTTCGACCCCCGGGTGGTCCCCGCCGTCTCCGAGGCGGTCGCCCGCCAGGCGCGCGAGGACGGCGTCGCCCGCCGGTGACGATCCGCCGGTGACGATCCCCGTCGCACTCGTTTCCTGAATCGCTTACCCCGCACGACCGCGAACGCACGACGCGCACGAGCCGTGATCACCCAGTGATCACGGCTCGTTGCGTTCCGTTGACCGACACGCCGTTGTGCATGGGAATCCCTTTAGATAATCACGCTCCGTGCTATAAAGAGAGCTCTCCGTTACCGATGGCTGTGCCTGTCCTGGTGAAGAGCGATGCGACGTCCCCCCGAGCTGCCGCGTGCGCGGCGCCTCGCCGAGCCCGGGCGGGCCCGGAAGGGCCTGGCCCGCCTGCTGAGCATCCTCGGCTCGGCCCGTCGGCTCCCGAAGATCCCGCCGTGGAGACCCCGGTCCGGCGCCATGCCGTACCGGATCCCAGGACCGCGTGAGCCGGAGCCGGCCGGGCCGGTGACGGTCTCCCTCGCGCGGCTCGGGCCGCGGGTGGCCGCTGCGGACACCTGCCCATCGCGTGGAGCCATCCCTCTCGACCTGGGACAGGAGTTCCCCACGACGTGGGAGGAGGGTGTGGCAAGCGTGACCGCACTGTGGAAGGCCGACGTCGAGCGACGCCGGTTCCTGCTCGACTCCACCTTCGTGATCGGCGCCGGTTCGGCCGGGATCATCCGGTGGCTCGCCGAGCCGGCCGGCGAGCGGATCTCCGCCTCGGGCCCGCGCCGGGTCGGGGTCGCCGACGTGGCCGCGATCCGCGAGGTAACGCGCTCGTTCAGCGAGCTGGACAACCGGTACGGGGGCGGGTACATCCGGGGGCCGGTGGTGCGCTACCTGCACACCGCCGTGACCCCGCTGCTGCGCGAGGGCTCGTACGGTGAGGCGACCGGGCGCGAGCTCGCCTCGGCCGCGGCCGAGCTCACCCGGCTCGCCGGCTGGATGGCCTACGACCTCGAGCAGCACGGCCTCGCCCAGCGGTACCTGCTCCACGCGCTCGGGCTCGCCAAGAGCGCGGGCGACCACGGGCTCGGGGGCGAGATCCTGGCCGGCCTCAGCCACCAGGCCATCTACATCGGGCACCCCAAGCACGGGCTGGAGCTGGCGCGCGCGGCCGCGGTGGCGGCCCGGCGCTCGGGGGTGTACTCCCTGCTCGCCGAGGCCCGGGTGCTGGAGGCGCACGCGCTCGCGCTCCTCGGGGACAGGTCGTCCTGCGCCGTGTCGCTGCACGAGGCCGAGCGCGCCTTCGACCGGCGCTCCCCGGAGAACGAGCCCGCCTGGATCCGCTACTTCGACGAGGCCTACCTCTCGGCCAAGGTCGCGCACTGCCTGCGGGACCTCGGCGACGGCGCGCAGGCGGTGGCCCACGCCCGGCGCTCGCTGATCATGGACGGGCGGTTCGTCCGGGGCAAGATGTTCAACCTCTCCCTGCTCGCCTCCGCCCTGCTCCAGGAGGGGGAGCTGGAGGAGGCGTGCTCCGCCGCGTCCGCGGCGCTCGACCTGGCGAAGGGCATCCGGTCCACGCGCACCCGGTCGTACGTGCGCGACATGCGGCGGCGGTTCGCGCCGCACGCCACGGAGCCGTGCGTCGCCGAGCTGCTCGAGCGGGTGGGGGAGTACGCCGGCGGCCACAGCGGCGACCACGCCGGGCGGCGCGCTACGGTCATGGTCTGAATCCGCCGGTCCGCCGGATCGGCCCCGCCACGCGGATCGCCGCGGGCGACGTCATCGCGATCCGGAGCCGCCCCCGCGTCCCGCCGCGGTGCCGGTGCCGCGCTCCCCGGCCTTGGCCGTGCGCCCGAACGAGATCGGCTCCGCCCGGGCCGCCCGGGCGGCCGTGTAGACGGTGAACAGCTCCCCGTCGAAGTACGGCGACACGCCGGCGCCGTCCCGCGCCGCGGTGGCGATGGTGATGCCGTTGAGGTAGCCGAGGCCCGTGCTCTTCCGGTAGCCGGTGAGCCAGAGAGCGCCGTCCACCAGCGACGGGGCCGTCGAGCGGACGCCCAGCAGGAGCTCCGCCTTGATGGCCGCGTCTTCCGCCTTGAACGTCCGGCCGGACCAGAGGGCCGGCGCGCCGGCGGTCTGGTCTCCGCCACCGGCCCGGGTCTTGCCCGGGGCGGGCGCCGGATGGCCGGCGAGGCGGACCGATCGCCCGGGCAGCAGGTTGTAGGCGATCCCCTGCCCACCGACCAGGTCACCGAGCCGTCCGGTGCGGGTGAGCGTGACGCCCACGTACCGGGTGGTCCCGCCGGTCTTCACCCGGTAGGCGATGCCGCCGGTGAAGGCGGCGTACCGGGCCCGGTTCGCCAGGTCGACCTCGCCGCGAGGCGCGAGCCCGTCGTACACGGCGACGAAGGCGTAATCCCGGTCCGCGTCCCGGTACTTGGCGAAGTCGCGGTGGGTGAAGGCCTGCTTGCCGAGGAAGATCCCGTACGGGAACCTGCCGCGCTGGTGGCCGGGGATGAAGATCCACCGGCGGTGCGGCTTGCCCGATGCCGGGTCGAATACACAGTGTCCCGCCGTTGCGACGAGGTTGCGATGCGTGGACTGCACGGCGGTCGCCGAGCACCAGTGCGGCCTGCCGTCCGCGCCGACGAAGAACGCCTTGCCGAGCGTCCTCGGCGGGCCGACGTGCTTGGCGGACGCCGGGGCCACGCGCTGTGCGGTGCCCGGGGACACCGAACCCGGCCGGCCGTCGGGATGCGGGCCGCCCAGGAGGACCCGCCGGGGCGTTATGGCGATGTCCGGACGGTACGGCGTCGCCGCCTCGAGGGCGCGGCCGCCGTCTCGCAGCCAGTAGGTGAGCACGGAGGCGGCCTGCGCCTCCGAGGTGAGGGGGGCACTCACGGTGATGTCGTAGGCCAGTGCGGGCGCCGGCACCAGCGACCCGATCAGCCCGATCAGTGCCGCCGCACCCCATGAGAGACCCCATATCGGGATGCGTCGCAACGGAGACTCCTCGCGCTGTACGTGGAACGCTGCTGCGCCCCATGCGTCAGTGAAGGGGATCGCAACGGAACATACAGCGCCGGAGCGTCACGCCGGAAACGATCTCGGAACGAGACGGAAGAGCACGGAATAGGAAGAGGGCCCGGCTCGGCCGGGCCCTGCCGGAGGAGAAGACCGTCAGCTCGGTGTCCCGCCGGGGATCAGGCGATCCGCCCGGACCACCGGCTGGCGGCGGTCTTGTAGACCTGGTAGGTCTCGCCGTCGAAGTACGGCGAGATGCTGGTGTCGTACCGCTGGTTGCCGTCGGTGTCGGAGACGCCGATGGTCACACCGTTCAGGTAGCCGAGCCGGCGGGCGCTGGAGTAGTTGAGCAGCCAGGCCGAGCCGATGGCACCCTGGCCGGTGAAGGAGGACCGGATGCCGATCAGCTCCTCACCCTTGATGGCCGGGGCCTGGACGCGGAAGGTCTTGCCGTACGACCACTTGAGGGTCAGACCGGTGAACGCCCGGTTGCCGTCGGGGTGGGACCCGCTCGGGTAGCCGAAGACGTAGTGGTACGTGCCGATCTTCTGGTTGTAGGCGAGACCCTGGCCACCGACGTTGTCGCCCAGGCGGCCGACGTCCTTGATCTTCGGCAGCCGCTTCCGGCGGTCCCAGCCGGTCACGGTGACGCCGTTGTAGACGGTCACGAACGCGTAGTCGCGGTCGCCGTCGTGGTAGACGTCGAAGTCGTAGTGGGTGTACGCGGTCTTGCCGACGTAGATGCCCCAGGGGGCCTTGCCCTTGTAGTACCCGGGCACGAACACCCAGTTGCGGAGGGTCGGCCGGTTGCTCCGCGTGTCGTAGACGCAGTGGCCGGCCGTGGCGACGAGGTTGCGGTACTGCGAGTGCACCGCGGTCGCCGTGCACCAGTGGGGCTTGCCGTCGGCGCCGGTGAAGAACACCTTGCCGACGGTGCGCGGCAGGTTGACGTTCTTGGCCTTGCCCGTCGCCTTCCCGGCGCCGCCGGTGGGCGAGACCAGGCCGGGCTTGCTGTCGGCGAGCCCGCCGCCGGTGCGGATGTGCCGGGACGGGACGGACGTCTCCACGTTGTACGGCGTGGCGGCCTGGAACCGCGACGCCCGCTCGTTCCACCAGTACTTCAGGACCTGCCACGCCGCGTAGTTGGTCGCGGCGAGGTTGTCAGCGGCAACGGTCCTCCTGGCCGCCTCGGCGGGGGTGGCGAGGCCGGCGGCCAGCAGGCTGACGGCGGCGATGGCGCCGCCGGCGGCGATGGTGCGCTTCAAAGAACCTCTCTCCTCGGTCTGTCGTGAGACGGTCTTCTTCGCCTCAAGCGCCAGTAAAGAGATGTCAAAGAACCTAACCGTCGGCGACCGTGGGCGCTCGGCTTTCCCGGCCCCGCCGTCGGCGGCCCGGCGGCGTTATCCATCCGTGACATTCACCCCTGAGCCATTCCTAGGTGGAGTGAAGGCGGCGAATCCGCTGATGAACGGCGGTTCCGGTGGATGCGGGCGCCGGCGGGCGCCGGCTGCGGCGGGTCTTGGCGGCGGCGATGGATGTGAGCAAAATCACATAGTCTGGATGGCACCGATTGGCCGAGTTGTTCGTCTAAACCGCTCCAATCTGGACAAATGCTTGAGCGCCCTTTCCGGCGGGCCGGCGGCGGGGACGTGAACCCGTGAACGCCCGCTCGTCAGGGTGTGACGCGCCCATCCGGGCTCTGGTTCGGCACCGTCCCGGGCGAGGGCGCGCATGCGCGCCGGACCTCGGCCGCTCCCGGTCCGGCGCGCGTACGGAATCACTTCCAAGGACGGCGTCACCGGACGAGCGCTTCACGGCCCGCAGGCGACGCCGCCGGCGGTGCGGCGCCGGCACGTGCTGCGCTCGAGGCGGCGCTGCCCGGCCGTGCGGGATCCGGGCATGGCACCGCGATGAGGATCACGCCACCCACGCGGCCGTGCCGCCGCGCGGGACGGGGCACCGTCACCACGGGTCCGGCGGATCGATCTCCGCAAGGCCCTCCTCCCGCGTCAGGCGCAGCCAGCGGGTGATGCCGAGCGAGGCGAGGAACGGCAGGTCGTGGGAGGCGACGACGAGCGCGCCGCGATAGGCGGCGAGGGCCTCGACCAGCCGGTCCACCGCGGGCATGTCGAGGTTGTTGGTCGGCTCGTCGAGCAGCAGCAACCGCGGCGGCGGCTCGGCGAGCAGGACCGTGGCGAGCACCGCGCGCAGGCGTTCCCCGCCGGACAGGGCCGAGGCGGGCAGCTCGGCCCGGTCCCCGCGGAACAGGAAGCGGGCGAGCTCCGCGCGGATCCGGTTCACCGAGGCGCCGGGCGCGGCGGCGCGCACGTTCTCCAGCACGCTGCGCGACCCGTCGAGCACGTCGAGCCGCTGGGGCAGGTAGCCCACGCCGTCGACCGTGACCCGCACCGTCCCACCCGCCGGGGCGAGCTCACCGGTGATCGTGCGCAGCAGGGTGGTCTTCCCCGCCCCGTTCGGGCCGAGCAGCGCGATCCGCTCCGGGCCGCGGAGGGTGAGCCGCACCGGCGGATGCCCGGCCGGGGTCGTCACCTCCTCCAGCACCGCGACGGTGCGGCCGGCCGGGACCTCGGTGCGGGGCAGCTCGATGCGGATCGCCGGATCCTCGCGCGCCGCCTCCGCGGCCTCGGCGAGCCGCCGCTGCGCGGCCGCGAGCCGGTCCTGGTGCAGCGCGCGCAGCCTGCTCGCCGAGACCTGGGCCTCGCGCTTGCGCGCGTTCATGACGATCTTCGGCTCGCGCTTGTTGGCGTACATCTTCGCCCCGTACCGGGACCGCCGGGCGATCCGCGTCTCGGCCTCGATGAGCTCGCGCCGCTGCCGCCGTACCTCGGCCCCGGCATTGCGCAGCTCCCGCTCGGCGGCCTCCCGCTCGGCGGCGAGCGCCTCCTCGTAGGCGGACAGGTTGCCGCCGAACATCCGGATCCGGCCGCGGGACAGGTCGGCGATCTGGTCGACGCGGTCGAGCAGCGCCCGGTCGTGGCTCACCAGGACCATGACGCCGCGCCACGCCGCGACCGCGTCGTAGAGCCGGTGCCGGGCGTCGAGGTCGAGGTTGTTGGTGGGCTCGTCGAGCAGCAGCACCCGCGGCCGCCGCAGGAACTGCGCGGCGAGGCCCACCATGACGGCCTCACCGCCCGAGAGCGTGCCCAGCGGGCGGTCGAGCCCGACGTGCCCCAGGCCGAGCCGGTCGAGCTCGGCGCGCGCCCGCTCCTCGGCGTCCCAGTCGTCGCCGATCACCGCGTACCGCTCGGCGAGCTCGGCCTCGGACAACCCCCCGCGCTCCAGGTCGCGCAGCGCCCGGCGCACCTCCGCGATGCCGAGCAGCTCGGCGACGGTCCGGCCGACGTCGAGCGGCAGGTGCTGCGGCAGATACCCGGCGTCACCCGCCACGCGGACCGTGCCCGACACCGGCCGCAGCTCACCGGCGATCAACCGGAGCAGCGTCGACTTGCCGGATCCGTTCGGCCCGATCAGCCCGGTACGGCCGGGCCCGAACGCGACGTCGAGCCGATCGAACACCGGCGTGCCGTCCGGCCAGGAGAACGACAGCTCCGTGCAGACGATGGAGAACGACGAAGAAGACGAAGAAGACACGGTGGGGCCTCCTCGGCATTCCTGGGATGACGGGCGGAAACGGCGGAGACACCGCGAACGCGCCACGGACGGAATGCCGGGGCACCCGGGAAACGGAAGCGCGCGAGAGAGCCATGCCGAGGTCTCAGGCGACGCCGCTGCCGACGGCATGCGTCGCGGCGGCGGTCGCGGTGCCGGACCTCAGCTCTCCACTCGGGTGCTCCCTTCGGCGACTACGGTTCGCCGCCGACCTTACCCACCGCGCATGTCCGGGGCAACGGATTATCCGGCCTGCGCCGGCGGGGGCATCCGGCCACCACGGCGGCGATGGGGCGTGGGAAGGCCGGGGAGGGGGAGTGGCGGCCCGGATCAGCCGGTGGCCTGGCGGGCGGCCCGGAGGTAGACCAGGCGCGCGGCCGCGTTGAAGTAGGGGGTCGAGATCGCGTTCAGCCGGCCGCCGCCGTTGAGGTTCCAGGTGAGGCTGGTGATCCCGACCAGGTAGCCGGTCCGGGTGACCGCGTTGTAGCCCACCACCCAGGGGCCGCCGCTCGCGCCCGAGGTGAAGCCGCAGTGGGGGAGCCGGACGCCCCGTTCGAGCTGCCACGTCGGGGCCTTGACGGTCTTGCGCTCGGTCGTGCCCGCGCAGGACACCACCGACTGGCCCGAGTACGGCCGGCTGCCGTCCGGGTGCGCCCCGGCCGGGTAGCCGAAGACGGTGACCTTCCGGCCGAGCGACAGGTTGGCGGCGAAGCGGAACGCCCCCACCTTGTCCTCGAGCCGGCCCACGTCCACCATCCGGTACTGGACCTTGCCGCCGACGGTGTACGGCTGCCAGGCGAAGCCGCGGTGCACCGTGACGAACGCGTAGTCACGGTCGAAGTCGCCCTTGCCGGAGAAGTCCTCGTGCATGTAGAGGGTGTGGCCGACGAAGATCCCCGCGTCGGCCTTGCCGTCGCGGTACGACGGGATGAAGATCCAGTTCTCTACCGGCTTGTTCTGGTTGAGGGCGAAGGCGCAGTGCCCCGCGGTCGCCACGAGGTTGCGGTGCTGCGAGTGCACCACCGAGGCGGAGCACCAGTACTCCTTGTCCCCGACCTTGAAGAAGACCTTGCCCACCATGGGCGGGGCGCTCGCCGCGGCCGCGGCGGCCGGGCCGGCGGCGGTGACCGCGGCCCGCGCGGGCGCGAGCTCCGCCGATGAGCTCATCGCCCGGGTGGACGAGGACGGCTTGGTCCGCGGCTCGTAGCTGCTCGCCCGCTTCAGCCGTTCCGGGCTCCAGTACGCGGCGACCCGCTGCCTATCGGCCGCGGTCGGGGCGAGCGGGTACGCCTGGATCCTGGTGGCCGCGGCGCGGCTCGCGCTCTGCTGCTGGGACGCCGGCGAGGCCACGGCCGGCGTCCCCGGATGGGCGAGCACGGCGACCGCGCACACGGCGGCGGCGATGCCGCCCTTCCGGAGCGCGAGTCGCCCGAACATGGCCACCTTCCCTGCTGGAGATCTGGAAACTAAGGGGCAATTTTTTCAGACGGGTACTGACCTGGCCTAGTGTTGTGTCCTTGTTGTTATGGAACGGGGGGAACCAAAGAAGTCTCCGTGACGTCAGAGCTAACTAAGCCTGCGGAGTGGATGCTTGCGGCGGGGGCCCCTGGCGGTGAAGCTGCTGCCAGCGAAACGGGGGGAAGCGCATGAAGTCACTCCTTGTTCTCCTAGCCGGTGCCGCCCTGGGGGCCGGTCTCGCCACGCCCGCCATGGCGGAGCCCGCACCGCCGCAGTCGTCCGCGCAACCGTCGGCCCAGGCCGCCGACCCGGCGAACGCGCCGACGCGCGCGGTGACCATCAGCATCGAGCCCGGCACCGGGTCCGGGAATCCCACCAAGACCGTGGACGTCGACTGCCGGTCGGTCAGCGGTTCGCACCCGCACGCCGACACGGTCTGCGCGGCCCTGGAGCGGGTGGGCGGCGACATCACCGCGCTCCAGCCACGCGCCGACGTGGCCTGCTCGATGCTGTACGACCCGGTCACGGTCACCGCCAGCGGCATCTGGGACGGCCGGCAGTTCTGGCTCCGGCGCACCTTCGGCAACCGGTGCCAGATGGAGGCCGTCGAGGGGGACCTGTTCAAGATCTGACCACGGCGGTCGTATGACCCGCGTAAAGACGGCGGGAACGCGGTGCCCGGTGGTGCCACGCCACCGGGCCCTTTCGCGTCACGGCTCCCGCCGGGCCCGGACGCGGCATGGGGGAGTTCCCGTGATCGACGGGCGCGCCGGCGCCCGGACACGGCAGGGGGCCGTCCCGTGATCGCGGATCCCGATCGTGATGGGCGTACGGCCCCCGGGTAGGGTTCGGCCATGTTCGCCGTAACCGCTACGAAGACCAACCCCGACAACCCGCTGGAAGGGCTGACGCTGGGGGAGCGCCCCGAGCCGGAGGTCCCGGAGGGGTGGACGACCGTCACCGTCAAGGCCGCCTCGCTCAACCACCACGATCTGTGGACCCTGCGCGGGGTGGGCATCAGCCAGGACCGGCTGCCGATCGTGCTCGGCTGTGACGCGGCCGGCCTGGACGAGGAGGGCAACGAGGTCATCGTCCACGCGGTGATCGGCTCGGGCGAGGGGGATGAGACCCTCGACCCGAAGCGGTCGCTGCTGTCGGAGGTGTACGACGGCACGTTCGCCGAGCGGGTCGTCGTGCCGAAGCGGAACCTGGTGCCGAAGCCGGCCGCCCTCTCCTTCGAGGAGGCCGCCTGCCTCCCCACGGCCTGGCTGACCGCGTACCGGATGCTGTTCGAGAAGGCCGGGGTGGAGCCCGGGTCCACCGTGCTCGTCCAGGGCGCGGGCGGCGGTGTGTCGACCGCGCTGATCGTGCTCGGCCGGGCCGGCGGCTACCGGATCTGGGTGACCAGCCGGTCCGAGGAGAAGCGGGCCCGGGCCCTGGAGCTGGGCGCCGACCGCGCGTTCGAGCCCGGGGCGCGGCTGCCGGAGCGGGTGGACGCGGTGATGGAGACCGTGGGCGCCGCCACCTGGAGCCACTCGATCAACGCGCTGAAGCCCGGCGGGCGCATCGTGATCGCCGGGGCCACGACCGGGCACGTCGCCCCCACGCACCTCGCGCAGGTCTTCTTCCTGCAGAAGTCGATCGTCGGGTCGACCATGGGGACCCGGGACCAGCTCGCCCGGCTCGCCGTGTTCCTCGAGCAGACCGGCGCCCGTCCGGTGATCGACCGGGTGCTGCCGCTCACCCGCGCCGAGGAGGGCTTCGCCGCGATGCTCCAGGGCGACATCTTCGGGAAAATCGTCTTCACGCTCTGACCCCGGGCCCGTCCCGGCGGCCCGCTCCGCCCGGGACGGGCCTCAGCGGCGGAGCGTCTCGCCGATGCGCCGCGCCGCCTCGTCGAGGATCTCCTGGCAGCGCCGCAGCTCCTCCTCGGTGATCCCGCCGGCGCAGACGTCCCGGTGCACCCGGGCCACGAAGTCGGCGAGCGACCGCCCGAACTCGTCCTCCGGTGCCGGGCCGGGCCGCCCGGTCGGCGGCCAGATCTCCTCCCAGATCCGGCGGAACTCCCGCTGCCAGCGCTCGCCCTCCGCGCGGAGCCGCCGGGTGTGCCGGCTCCACTCCTCCATCTGGCGGCGCCACTCGTCCTGGGCCTGGCCGCCGTGCCGCCGCAACTCCCGCTCGATCTCCGTCCAGGCGCCGTTCCGGGCGTCGCGCCCCACGTTCCGGGCCATCCGGGTCAGCTCCTGGCGCAGGGAGCGCACGGTCTGCCGGACGTCCTCCTTGAGCTCCCGCGCGATGTCCTGGACCGAGGCGGTGATCTCCTGCTCCAGCTCGGCGAGCTCGTCCATGCGGGCGCGCAGCTCGGCCCGGCCCTTGTCGGTGATGGTGAAGACCTTCTTGCCGTCCACGACCTCGTGGGTGACGAGGCCCTCCTCCTCCAGCCGGGCGAGGCGGGGATAGATCGTTCCCGGCGAGGGCGAATAGACGCCGAGGAAGCGATCCTGGAGCAGCCGGATCACCTCGTACCCGTGCCGTGGGCTCTCCTCAAGGAGCTTCAACAGGTACAGCCTGAGCCGGCCGTGCCCGAAAACCGGGCTCATGCCCTCTCCTCCGCATGGTCATGACAGGTCCGCCGCCGAGCCGGGGTGCTCGCCGGGCGTGAGCCGGGGCCGCCGCGCCGGCCGGCCACGGCCGATCACGCCGGGAGTTCCCGGACGAAGACACGATATATCGCGTCGCACCCAAGTCTAGACGCCGTGCGTCCGGCGCGCGGGACCGTCACCGCTCGCCCAGGGGTACGGCGCCGCCGGCGGGGACCGGCCGGCCCGCGGGCCCGGCCTCCGGGCGGACCGCCCGGCCGGTCACTCCTCCTCGTCGTCCAGCCGGGCGAGCCAGGTCGCCAGCCGGTCGACCGGGGTCTCGAACTCGGGGTTGAGGTCGACGAACTCGCGGAGCCGGTCGGCGAGCCAGACCATGCTGACCTGCTCCTCACCGCGCCGCTCGACGAGCTCTTCGATCCCTCGGTCCGTGAAGTACATGCGTGCCTCTCGGTGCTGGAGACGGCAGTCTCGGTGCTGGAGACGGCAGACCACGCGCGGGGGAGGTCCTCCCGGACGGCCGCCGGGCCGGACCTCCCCACGCCGCCTGCGTCAGCCGAAGATCTGCTGGAGGAGCTCCTCCTGCTCCGACTCGTGCTTGTGCTGCGAGCCGGTGGCGGGCGACGAGTTCGGCAGGCGGGAGACCCGGCGCAGGGTCCGGCCGCCGAACAGGTCGGGCTTCTCCACCATCTTGAGCGCGAGGTACGGCCAGACGCCCATGTTCATGGGCTCCTCCTGCGCCCACACCAGCTCCACGTCGTCGCGGTACCGGGCGAGCTCGGCCTTGAGCGGCCGCTCCGGGAACGGGTAGAGCCGCTCGATGCGGACGAGCGCGATGTCGTCGCGGCCCAGCTTCTCCCGGCGCGCGAGCATGTCGTAGTAGAACTTGCCGGTGCACAGGACCACGGTGCGGACCTTGGCCGGGTCCACCTTCGCGTCGCCGATCACCGGCTTGAAGGAGCCCGAGGTGAACTCGTGCTTCGCCGACGTGGCCGCCTTGAGCCGCAGCAGCGACTTGGGCGTGAACACGATCAGCGGCTTGCGCCGGTTCGAGAGCACCTGCCAGCGGAGCAGGTGGAAGTAGTTGGCCGGGGTGGACGGCACGGTCACCGTCATGTTGTCCCGGGCGCAGAGCTGCAGGTAGCGCTCGATCCGGCCGGAGGAGTGGTCGGGGCCCTGGCCCTCGTAGCCGTGCGGCAGGAGCAGCACCACGGAGGAGCGCTGGCCCCACTTCTCCTCACCGGACGAGATGAACTCGTCGATGATCGTCTGCGCCCCGTTGGCGAAGTCGCCGAACTGGGCCTCCCAGATCACCAGCGCGTCCGGCCGGGCCACGCTGTAGCCGTACTCGAAGCCCATCGCGGCGAACTCGCTGAGCAGCGAGTCGTACACGTAGAACTTCGTGGTGCCGTGGTCGAACGCCTTCAGCGGGGTGTGCTCCGCGCCGGTCTTCCGGTCGATGAGCACCGCGTGCCGCTGGCCGAAGGTGCCGCGCCGGGAGTCCTGGCCGACCAGGCGGACCGGGTGGCCGTCGATGAGCAGCGAGCCGAAGGCGATGAGCTCGCCGGTCGCCCAGTCGATCGCGTCCTCGGCGACCATGGTGGCGCGCCGCTGGAGCACCGGGGCGAGCCGCGGGTGGACCGTGAACCCCTCGGGCAGGTTGATCTGGGTGTCGATGACCCGCTTGATCACGTCCTCGGTGGTGGCCGTCGGGGTGTCCTCGTGCGACCACGGGACCCGGTCCTCGCCCTGGGTGATGCGGGAGGCGTCGAACTCGACCGGGTTCCTGGCGGCCTCGCGGGTCTCGGTGAAGGCGCGCTCGAGCTGCTCCTGGTAGTCGCGGAGCGCCTGCTCGGCCTCCTCCATCGTGATGTCCCCGCGGCCGATCAGCCGCTCGGTGTACAGCTTGCGGACCGACCGCTTCGCCTCGATCAGGTCGTACATCAGCGGCTGGGTGAAGGCCGGGTTGTCGGTCTCGTTGTGCCCGCGCCGCCGGTAGCAGACGAGGTCGATCACGACGTCCTTGCGGAACGCCTGGCGGTACTCGAAGGCGAGCCGGCCCACGGCCACGACCGCCTCGGGGTCGTCGCCGTTCACGTGGAAGATCGGCGCCTGGATCATCCGGGCGACGTCGGTGGCGTACACCGAGGAGCGGGAGCTCGTCGGGCTGGTGGTGAAGCCGACCTGGTTGTTCACCACGATGTGCACCGTGCCGCCGGTGCGGTAGCCGCGGAGCTGGGACAGGTGGAGCGTCTCGGCCACCACGCCCTGGCCGGCGAACGCCGCGTCGCCGTGGATGAGGATCGGCAGGACGGTGAAGCCCTCCTCGCCGCCGCCCCGCTCGAGCAGGTCCTGCTTGGCCCGGACCACGCCCTCGAGGACCGGGTCGACCGCCTCCAGGTGCGACGGGTTCGCCACCACCGACGTCTTGATCTTGCTGCCGTCGGGGGCGACGAAGTCGCCGGTGGCGCCGAGGTGGTACTTCACGTCACCGGAGCCGTGCGCGCTGCGCGGGTCGAGGTTGCCCTCGAACTCGCTGAAGATCTGCGCGTACGACTTGCCCACGATGTTGGCGAGCACGTTGAGCCGCCCGCGGTGGGCCATGCCGATGACGACCTCGTCGAGCCGGGACTTGGCCGCCTCGCTGATCACCGAGTCGAGCAGCGGGATCAGCGACTCGCCGCCCTCGAGGGAGAACCGCTTCTGCCCGACGTACTTGGTCTGCAGGAAGGTCTCGAACGCCTCGGCGGTGTTGAGCCGGCGGAGGATCCGCAGCTGCTCGTCGCGGCTCGGCTTGGGGTGCGGCCGCTCCACCCGCTCCTGGATCCAGGCCCGCTCCTCCGGGTTCTGGATGTGCATGTACTCGATGCCGATCGTCCGGCAGTACGAGTCGCGGAGCACGCCGAGGATGTCGCGGAGCTTCATCCGCGGCCGGCCGCCGAAGCCCCCGGTGGGGAACTCGCGCTCCAGGTCCCACAGGGTGAGGCCGTGCGAGTTGATGTCGAGGTCCGGGTGCTTGCGCTGGCGGTACTCGAGCGGGTCGGTGTCGGCCATGAGGTGGCCGCGGACCCGGTAGGCGTGGATCAGCTCCATCACCCGGGCCGACTTGGCCACGTCGTCGTCGTGGTCGGCCTGGATGTCCTGGACCCAGCGCACCGGCTCGTACGGGATGCGGAGCGACTCGAAGATCTCCTCGTAGAAGCCGTCCGCGCCGAGCAGGAGCTGGTGGATCAGCCGGAGGAACTCACCCGACTGGGCGCCCTGGATGATCCGGTGGTCGTAGGTCGAGGTGAGGGTCATCACCTTGCTGATCCCGAGCCGGGCCAGGGTCTCCTCGGCCGCCCCCTGGTACTCGGCCGGGTATTCCATGGCGCCGACCCCGATGATCGTGCCCTGGCCGGGCATGAGGCGCGGCACCGAGTGGACGGTGCCGATGGTGCCGGGGTTGGTGAGCGTGATCGTGGTGCCCTGGAAGTCCTCGACGGTGAGCTTGCCCGCCCGGGCCCGGCGCACCACGTCCTCGTAGGCCACCCAGAACTGGCGGAAGTCCATGGTCTCCGCCTTCTTGATCGACGGCACCAGGAGCTGGCGGCTCCCGTCCTCCCGCTGCACGTCGATCGCGAGGCCCAGGTTGACGTGCTCCGGCTTCACCAGGACCGGCTTGCCGTCCACCTCGGCGTAGGAGTAGTTCATCTCCGGCATCGCCTTGAGGGCCTTCACCACGGCGTAGCCGATGAGATGGGTGAAGGAGACCTTGCCCCCGCGGCCGCGCCGCAGGTGGTTGTTGATGACGATGCGGTTGTCGATGAGCAGCTTCGCCGGGATGGCGCGCACGCTCGTCGCCGTCGGCACCGCGAGGGAGGCCTCCATGTTCTGCGCGGTGCGGGCGGCGGCGCCGCGCAGCCGCTCCTCGGTGGCACCGGACGGGATCGGCGCCGCCTGCTTCGCCGCCGGTGCCTTCTTCTCCTCCGGCTTCACCGGGGCCTTAGGTGCGGACGGTGGCGCGGGAGCGGCTGCGATCTTGCCGTTCGTGGACTCAGCCGGGCTCTTGGGCGGAGCGTGTACCCCACTTCCGTAGTCGGCGAAGAAGTTCCACCACGCTCGATCCACGGATTCTGGATCTTCGAGGTACTTCTGGTACAGCTCATCGACGAGCCACTCGTTCTGCCCAAAGCTCGCCAGGGGGTCTGTGTGCGACGACTGAGACGACACGGCGGAAATCGCCCTCTTCCGCTGATCGGCGTTGATGTTTTAGGAAGAACCGACTCCAAGGCTACTCGCCTTGCACGGTCAGGTAAGCGGGACAAAGGTGCCCGTGTATTCCATCCTTCCAGGATCGGCAGAACGAGTCACTCACCCCTAGCCACTTTGGGGGGTAGTCCGTCCCACCCGGCTCATCGCGACCCGCCGGCGACGATGAGCCGCGACTCGACCCGCACGCCCGGAGTGATCTCGGCGAGCAGTGCGGCGAGCGCGTCCCCGGCCGCCGCGAGCTCCTCCAGGGTGAGCGGCTCGAGCCGCTCGAGCAGGAAGAGCGCGTCGACGGTCTCCTCGGTGATCCTGGTCCGGACGCATTGCCGCCAGTTCCACCGGCGGCAGGTGACGCCGGCGTCGTCACGCCAGATTACCTCCCCGATTTCGGGCGCGCCGAGCGCGTCCTCCGAGGGCTCGTCCCCGGCCGCCCGCACCAGCCGCGCCGGCCCCTGGTAGCGGCGCAGATCCTCGCCGCCGATCGGGAGGCAGTGCCGTACCGAGACCGCGTTGTAGGCGTCGACGACGAGGTTGATCTCGGGGAGCGGCTTCCGCCGGGTGAGCGCGTCGACCGAGGGCCTGGTCCGGCTCGGCTTCGCGCCGAACGACCGGTACGCGTCCCGCCACGCCTCCAGCCGGGGGTCGTCGAGCGGGGCGGCGTGCTCCGCGGCCTCGGCGAGCCAGGCGCGGGATCGGTCGTCCGAAGGGCCGTTGGCCAGGCCGTACGCGCAGACGGCGAGCACGGCGAAGTCGGGTCGCAGCGCGGTGACCGCGTCGTCCACGTGAATCCGGTCGATCATCCGGCCAGCCTATCGCCGGCGGGATTCCGATGTTTCCCCGGCGATTTTCCCCGGATCCGGGCTCCGGCCCCACGATCACGCGGGCCCGTAGCAGAACGACATTCTGTTCAAGGAGAGAATCGTTCTCGGACGACAGCGGAGAGAGGCGGGGTGCATGGTCGAGAACGCCAAGAACGCCGGGAAGGGCGCCGGGAGCGGCGCCAGGAACGCCGTGACGCCCGCGAGCCCCAGGCAGCACGAGGCGTGGATCTCCGGTGCGCTGCCCGAGGTCGAGCGGGTGCGGCCCGGGCTGTGGTCGATACCGGTGCCGATCCCGATCAACCCGCTCCGGTACGTCCTGGTCTACGCGCTGGAGCTCCCCGACGGCGTGGCCATCATCGACGCCGGCTGGAACACCGAGGAGGCCTACCAGGCGCTCGAGGCCGGGCTGCGGACCGCCGGCTACGCGATCACCGACGTCAAGGCCGTGCTCGTCACCCACATGCACCCCGACCACTACGGCCTCGCCGGGCGGATCAGGGAGACCTCCGGGGCGTGGATCGGCCTCCACCCGGCCGACGCGCGGCTCATCCACGACCGGTACGAGAAGGACGCGATGGAGAAGCTCGCCGAGGAGCAGCTCCACCTCCTCGTCCGGTGCGGCGTGCCGCAGATGACCGCCCAGGAGCTCGCCGAGGCCTCGATGATGATCCGCAGCTTCGTGTCCATGGCCATGCCGGACCGGCTCATCGAGCACGACGAGCGGATCGGCCTGCCCGGCTGGGACCTGCGCGCGGTGTGGACCCCCGGGCACTCCCCGGGCCACCTGTGCTTCGCCGACCCGGAGCGCCGGCTTCTGTTCTCCGGGGACCACGTGCTGGCGAGGATCACCCCCAACGTGGCGGTGCACCCGCAGTCCGCGCCGAACCCGCTCGCCGACTACCTCGACGCGCTGCGCGCGCTCGACGCCCTCGACGTGGAGGAGGTGCTCCCCGCGCACGAGTACCGGTTCCGCGAGCTGTCCGGCCGCATCGCGTACCTCATCGAGCACCACGAGGAACGGCTCGCCGAGGTCGCGGACGCCGTGGCCGCCGCGCCCGGCACGACCTGCTGGGACGTCACCACCCGGCTGACCTGGTCGCGGCCGTGGGAGGAGATCCCGACGTTCATGCAGCGGGCCGCGAACAACGAGACCCTCGCCCACCTGGTGCTGCTCGAGTCGCGCGGCCGGATCACCCGCACCCCCGGCGAGCCCGACCTCTGGTACCCGGCCGATTCGTGAGCCGGGCCGCGGCGCCCCCGGCGGATGATCCGGTACGCCACGGGAGCCGCCGGGCGTGCCGGCCCGGGCGGCGCCGCCGGCCGCCCGGGAGCGGTGGCCCGGCGTGGGCGGCCCGTCGCCGGCCCGGCATGGCCTGGTCCGGTCCTGCGGCCCGGCCGGTCGGCTCAGGTCCGTCTGTCTGGCCTCCGGCCCCGCCCCCGTTCTCAGGCCGTCTCGGGAGCGCCGGCCTGGTGGGCGGGCTCAGGCCGTCTCCGGGTCTCCGGCCCGGCCGCCGGCCTCAGGTCCCTTGCGATCCCCGGGACCGGCCGCGGGCCCCGGCCGTCCGCCCGCGGCCGGGGAGCGCCCGGGCAGCGCCGCGCAGCCGCGGAACGGCACGCGGGGGAGCGGCTCCCGGCCCGGAGGCTGGCGGATCTCGATGTCCGGCGGCCGCACCTCCGGGGTGGGCCGGGTGGCCTCGTCGCTCAGCGTGATCTCCTCGTCGTAGTGGACCATGGTCAGCGGCGGCCCGTCGAGCAGCCGGTAGACGGTCCGCTCCGGGGTGACCTCGACGGCGAGCAGGCGGCCCCGGTAGCGGAGCCGGAACGCGAGCCGGCGCAGCAGCGCGGGGAGCCGCGGCGCGAACCGGATCACCCCGTTGTCCGCCCGCATCCCGCCGAACCCGGCGACGAGGGCGAGCCACGCGCCCGCGAGCGAGGCCATGTGCACCCCGTCCCTGGTGTTGTTCTGCAGGTCGCGCAGGTCCATCAGGGCCGCCTCGCCGAGGTAGGCGTAGGCGAGCTCCAGGAACCCGACCTCGGCGGCGAGCACCGCCTGGGTGCAGGCGGACAGCGACGAGTCCCGGACGGTGAGCGCCTCGTAGTAGGCGAAGTTCCGCGCCTTCTGCTCGGGGGTGAAGCAGTCGCTGCACAGGTGCATCGCGAGCACGAGGTCGGCCTGCTTCACCACCTGCTTGCGGTAGAGCTCGAAGTACGGGAAGTGGAGCATGAGCGGGTACTGCTCCGGCCTGGTGGAGGCGAAGTCCCACACCTCGTGCTGGGTGAACCCCTCGTGCTGCGGGTGCACCCCGAGCCGCTCGTCGTACGGGATGTACATGGCGCCGGCCGCCTTCCGCCAGCCGGCGATCTCCTCCGGCGCGACCCCTAGCCGCTCGGCGTCGGCCGGGTAGCGCTCGGCGGCGGCCGCGGCGGCGAGCAGGTTCCGCCGCGCCATGAGGTTCGTGAAGACGTTGTTGTCCCGGATGGCGCTGTACTCGTCCGGGCCGGTGACGCCGTCGATGCGGAACCGGCCGTCGGGGCCGAAGAAGCCGAGCGAGCACCACAGCCGGGCGGTGGCGACGAGCAGCGGCAGGCCGACGTCGCGCTCGAAGCCGACGTCCTCGGTGGCGTCGACGTACCGGATCACCGCGTCCGCGATGTCCGCGTTGACGTGGAAGGCGGCGGTCCCGGCCGGCCAGTAGCCGGAGCACTCCTCCCCGTTGATCGTCCGCCAGGGGAAGGCGGCCCCCTCGAGCCCGAGCTGGGCGGCGCGCGCCCGCGCCTTCGGCAGGATCGACAGCCGCCAGGCGAGCGCGTCGGCCGCCGCCCGGGGGTAGGTGTAGGTGAGCACGGGGAGCACGAAGCCCTCGGTGTCCCAGAAGGCGTGGCCGTCGTAGCCCGACCCGGTGAGCCCCTTGCCGGGGATGAGGCGCTGCTCCACCCGGGCGCCCGCCTGGAGCAGGTGGAACAGCCCGAACCGGACCGCCTGCTGCACCTCCTCGTCGTCCTCGAGCTCCACGTCCGCGCCCGCCCAGAACTCGTCGAGGAACTCCCGCTGCTCGGCGCACAGGCCGTCCCATCCGGTGAGCTTGGCGGCGGCGAGCGCGGCGACCACCTGGTCGTGGAGGGCGGGCCGGGAGCGGACGGCCGACCAGCCGTACCCGATGTACTTGATCAGCCGGAGCCGCTGCCCGGCGAGCAGCCGGGTGGCCACGGTGACGCGGCTGACGTCGCCCTCGCCGTCGGCCTCGATCCGGGTGCCCTGCGGGCCGTCGACCTCGTGGCGCATCGCGGCGGCCACGCGCAGCCCGCTCACCCGGGTGCGGTGGACCATGACGGCCGCGCCCTCCGCGGCCGGGATGTTCTCCTCCAGCACGAGCGGGGTCGGGATCAGCGCCCCGGCCCGGGGGTCGGCGTCGATCCGGGGGACGGTCTCGTTCGCCACCAGCTCCGACTGCACGACCACGCGGAGCGGCCGATCGACCGGCTCGACCTCGTACTTGATCGCGGCCACGGCCCGGTGGGTGAACGAGACCAGCCGGGTCGAGGTGATCCGGACGTGCCCGCCCGCGGGCGAGCACCACCGGACGCGCCGGGTCAGGGTGCCGGCGCGCATGTCGAGCACCCGCTCGTGCTCGTGGAGCGTGCCGTACCGGACGTCGAACGGCTCGTCGTCCACGAGCAGCCGGATCAGCTTGCCGTTGGTGACGTTGACCACCGTCTGGCCGGACTCGGGGTACCCGTACCCCGCCTCGGCGTACGGCAGCGGCCGCAGCTCGTAGACCGAGTTGAGGTAGGTGCCGGGCAGGGCGTGCGGCTCGCCCTCGTCGAGGTTCCCGCGCAGGCCGATGTGCCCGTTGGAGAGGGCGAAGATCGACTCGGTCTGGGCGAGGACGTCGAGGGAGAGGGTCTTCTCGCAGACCTGCCACGGATCGCAGGCGAAGGCGGGGTGGCGGATCATGATGACGGCTCCAGCAGCTCGGCGAGGTCGGTGACGACGAGGTCGGCCCCGTGCTCGCGCAGCGCGGCCGCCTGGCCGGCCCGGTCGACGCCGACGACGAGCGCGAAACCGCCGGCCCGGCCGGCCGCCACCCCGGCGATGGCGTCCTCGAAGACCGCGGCTTCGCCGGGGGTGAGCCCGAGCGCCTCGGCGGCCGCCAGGTACATGTCCGGGGCCGGCTTGCCGGCGAGGCCCCGCCGCCGGGCGACCACGCCGTCGATGCGCGCGTCGAAGAGCCCGTCGATCCCGGCGGCCTTGAGCACGTGCCCGGCGTTGGCGCTCGCCGAGACCACGGCCGTGGCGAGGCCCGCCTCGCGGACCGCGTGGACGTACCGCACCGAGCCGTCGAAGACCTCGACGCCCCGCTCCTTCAGCACCGCCTGCACGAGCTCGTTCTTGCGCGCGGCGAGCCCGTGCACGGTCCAGGCGCCCGGCGGGTCGTCCGGTGAGCCCTCCGGCAGCCGGATGCCCCGGGCGGTGAGGAAGGCGCGGGCCCCGTCCAGCCGGGCGCGCCCGTCCACGTACCGGTCGTAGTCGGCCACCTCGTCGAACGGCTCGAACGGCGTGCCGGTCCGCTCGGCGCGGGCCCGCAGGAACTCGTCGAACATCCGCTTCCACGCGGCCGCGTGGACCGTGGCGGTGCGGGTCAGCACGCCGTCCATGTCGAACAGGCACCCGCGGACCCGGTCGGGCATCCCGAGCATCGTCTCCCCCGATGGCGTGGCGTGACGCCGCCGCGCTCTCCACGGGTCTACCCACGGCCGCCGGTTTAGTGCGGATCGGGCGGCATTCGCCGGTACGAGGCGCCCTCCGGGCCGGGCTATCGCAGATGCGCACCCAACTTTTGCTGAAAACGACGAAAGTTATAAAGCTGCGGCACAAAGCATCTTCACATACCGGCCAAAGCGGCTTACCTTCGGCTTAATGACTCCGCCGTCATCGCCGGAGGAGCCGTGAAGCGAAACGCCGTCCGTGCCGAGAACGTCCACCAGGAGGCCCTGCTCCGCCTGCTGCGCGACGGAGGACGGTCCCGGGCCGAGATCGCCGACCTCGTCGAGCTGTCCCGATCGAAGCTCAACGCCGAACTCGATCGCCTCATCGAGATGGGCCTGGTCGAGCAGGCCGGGCTGGCCGCATCCCGCGGGGGCAGGCGATCGGGGATGGTGCGGCTCTCCCCGCACCTCAGGTTCGCCGCCATCGACATCGGTGCCACGTCGATCGACGTGGCGGTGACCAACGGCGAGCTGGAGATCCTCGGCCACATCGGCGAGCCCGCGGACGTGCGGGACGGCCCGGTCGCCGTGCTCGACCGCGCGGTGACGCTCCTCGGCAAGCTCCAGGAGCAGGGGGTGTTCACCACGCTGCACGGCGCGGGCATCGGCGTGCCCGGCCCGGTCAGTTTCCGCGACGGCGTGCCCGTGGCCCCGCCGATCATGCCCGGCTGGGATCGCTACCCGGTGCGCGAGGTGATCAGCCAGGAGCTCGGCTGCCCGGCCGTGGTGGACAACGACGTCAACCTCATGGCCATGGGCGAGCTCCACTCCGGCCTCGCCAAGCAGGTCGAGGACTTCCTGCTCGTCAAGATCGGCACCGGCATCGGCTGCGGGATCGTGGTCGGCGGCAAGATCTACCGCGGGGTGTCCGGCAGCGCCGGCGACATCGGGCACATCCGGGTGGACGACCAGGGCCCCACCTGCAAGTGCGGCAACACCGGCTGCCTGGAGGCCTACTTCGGGGGCGCCGCGCTCGCCGCCGAGGCCGTGAAGATCGCCCCGCGCTCGCCGTACCTCTCCGAGCGGCTCGCGGCCACGGGCGAGCTCACCGCCAAGGACGTCGCGGCCGCGGCCACGCTCGGCGACCCGGCGGCGATCAAGCTCATCCGGGACGGCGGGCGGAAGGTCGGCCAGGTGCTCGCCAGCCTGGTCAGCTTCTTCAACCCCGGGCTCGTGATCATCGCGGGCGGGGTGGCGCGGATCGGCCACGTGCTGCTCGCCGAGATCAGGAGCGTGGTCTACCGGAGGTCGCTCCCGCTCGCCACCGGCAACCTGCCGATCGTCCTCTCCGAGCTGGGCGACCGGGCGGGGGTGATCGGCGGCGCCCGGCTCATCACCGACCACGTCTTCTCCGCCTCGCCGTCCACCACCGGCCCCCGGATCACCGCGCGGAGGGGTGCGTACCGGTGAGCGAGCTGCTGGTGATGCGGGGGATCGTCAAGGAGTTCCCCGGGGTCCGGGCCCTCGACGGGGTGGATCTCGAGGTGCGGGCGGGGGAGGTGCACTGCCTCCTCGGCCAGAACGGCGCCGGCAAGTCCACGCTCATCAAGATCCTGTCCGGGGCGCACCGGCCCGACGCGGGCACCATCGTGCTCGGCGGCGAGCCGGTGCGGTTCACCGGGCCCACCGCGGCGATCAAGGCCGGGATCTCCACGATCTACCAGGAGCTCGACCTGGTCGACGGGCTCACGGTCGCGGAGAACATCTTCCTCGGCCACGAGAGCGCCCGGCTCGGCTTCCTCCGGCGCCGCCGGATGAACCGCGCGGCCGGGGAGCTGCTCGAGCGGCTCGGCCACCCCGAGCTGCCGCCCACCGCCGAGGTCGGGCGGCTCCCCGCGGCGGCGAAGCAGGTGGTGAGCATGGCGCGGGCCCTGTCCCGCCGGGCCCGCCTCATCGTCATGGACGAGCCGTCGGCCGCGCTCGCGCACGACGAGGTCGCGAACCTGTTCCGGATCATCCGGGAGCTCACCGCCCAGGGCGTCGCGGTGATCTACATCTCCCACCGGCTCGCGGAGATCCGCGAGATCGGCGACCGGGTCACCGTGCTCAAGGACGGCAAGGCGGCGGCGGTCGGCCTCCCGGCCGCCACCACCCCCACCGCCACGATCGTCTCCCTCATGACCGGGCGGAACGTGGAGTACGTCTTCCCGCCCCGCCCGGAGCCCGGCGCCCTGGACGGCCGCCCCGAGGTGCTCCGGGTCGAGCACCTCACCCTGCCCGGGCACTTCACCGACGTCTCGTTCACCGTGCGGGCCGGCGAGATCGTCGGGCTCGCCGGGCTGGTCGGCTCCGGCCGCTCCGAGATCATCGAGACGATCTACGGCGCGCGCCGCCCGGCCGCGGGCCGGGTCCTCCTCGACGGCGCCCCGGTACGGCCGGGCAGCACCGTGCACGCGGTACGGCTCGGCATGGGCCTCGCGCCCGAGGAGCGCAAGGCGCAGGCGCTGCTCATGCACGAGACGGTCGGGCGGAACATCACGATCGCCGGCCTCCACCGGTTCTCCCGGCTCGGCTGGATCGACCGCGGCCGGGAGCGCGCCGAGGCCGAGCGGCTGGTGCGGGCGCTCGACATCCGGCCGCCCGACCCCGACCGGCCGGTGCGCACGCTCTCCGGCGGGAACCAGCAGAAGGCCGTGCTCGCCCGGTGGCTCGGCGACGGCCGCCGGCTGCTCCTCCTCGACGAACCCACCCGCGGGGTCGACATCGGGGCGCGGGCCGAGCTCTACCGGCTGATCCGCCGCCTCGCCGACGACGGCATCGGCGTCCTGCTCGTCTCCAGCGAGGTGCCCGAGGTGCTCGGCCTCGCCGACCGGGTGCTCGTGCTCCGCGAGGGCGCGGTCATCCACGAGGGGGACGCCCGCGACCTGGACGAACGCACCGTACTGGACATGATCATGGAGGGGAGTGCGAGGTGACGGACGCTCGCGCACCGGGTGAGGTCAGCCCGCCGGTCGATGAGCGGCCGGCCGGGCGCGCCGCGGCACGGCAGGCGTGGCCCGGGGCCGCGCTGCTCGGCCGGATCGGCCGGAACCACCACCTCGGCCTCGTCGCCGTGCTGCTCCTGCTCGCCGTGGTCGGCCTGGTGACCGCCCCCGAGAACTTCGCCACGACGTCGAACCTGGTGAGCATCCTCGCGCTCGCCTCGACCATCGGCGTGATCACCGTCGGGATGACGTTCGTCATCATCGGCGGCGGCATCGACCTGTCGGTCGGCGCGATCATGGCGCTCGCCTCGGTCTGGGCGACCACGCTCGCCACCCAGTCGTACGGGCCGCTGGTCATGGCGATGTGCGCGATCCTGGTCGGCACCGGCGCCGGCCTGGTGAACGGCTTCCTCGTCGCGTACGGCCGGATGGCGCCGTTCATCGCCACCCTCGCCACGCTGGTGGCGGCGCGCGGCCTCGCCCAGCGGATCTCCGACCGGAAGACCCAGCTCATCCGCCCGGAGAACCAGGCGATCGTGGAGCTCTCCACCACCCGGGTGCTCGGCCTGCCGCTGCTCGTCTACATCTTCGCGGCCGTCGTGCTGGTGGGCTGGCTCGTGCTGAGCCGTACCACCTTCGGCCGGCGCACCTACGCGGTCGGCGGCAACCCGGAGGCGGCGCGGCTCGCCGGCATCGACGTGCGGCGCCACACGATGCTGCTGTACGCCCTCTCCGGCCTGTGCTGCGGCATCGCGGCGATCCTCATCATGGCCCGGACCACCACGGGGTCGAGCACCCACGGCGACCTCTACGAGCTCGACGCCATCGCGGCCGTGATCATCGGCGGCACCCTGCTCTCCGGCGGCCGCGGCACGATCATCGGCTCGATCCTCGGCCTGATGGTCTTCACGGTGATCACGAACCTGTTCATCCTCAACGGCCTCGACACCAGCGACCAGCTCATCGCGAAGGGACTGATCATCGTGGTGGCCGTGCTCTTCCAGCGGCGCGCCCTGACCGCCGCCCGCACCTAGCCCTGCGCACGGCGATCGCCCATCGCGCGTTCCCGCTCGATCACCGCGGACTTCCCCGCTCGATCACCGCGGACCGACTCCGTACCAACGGGTTTCCCCTGCACCCCCCGACCCGAAGGAGGGATTCTCGTGTCCCTGCACCGCCCCCTCGGCCGGCGCGGCTTCCTGCTCGGCGGAGCCGCCGTCGGCGCCGGTGCCCTGCTCACCGCCTGCACCGGCAATGAGCCCGCGCAGAGCTCGTCCACCCCGGCCCAGCAGGCCGCCCTGGCGGGCACCGACAACGACCAGCCGGGCCCCAAGGTCGTGATCGGGTTCTCCGCGCCCGCGGCCGACCACGGGTGGATCGCGGCGATCGCGAAGAACGCCGAGGAGATGGCGAAGCGGTACCCGGACGTGGAGTTCCGGCCGGTCGAGCCGACCAACGACATCAACCAGCAGATCTCGGCGGTCGAGTCGCTGATCCAGGCCAAGGTCGACGTCCTGGTGATCCTGCCGAACGACGGCGAGCAGCTCAACCAGGTCGCCCGCAAGGCCATGGAGGCGGGGATCCCGGTCGTCAACCTCGACCGGATCTTCCCGGACAAGCTCTCGTACCGCACCTGGATCGGCGGCGACAACTACGGCATGGGCGTGGCCGCCGGTCACTACATCGGCAAGAAGCTCAAGGAAAAGGGCGTGACCGACCCGGTGATCCTGGAGATCCAGGGCATCGCCACGCTCCCGCTCACCCAGGAGCGCAGCAAGGGATTCGCCGACGCGCTCCGCACGTACGGCTACAGCGTCACCGACCAGCAGGACGCCAAGTTCACCGTGGAGTCCGGCACCCAGGTCGCGAGCAACCTGCTCCAGGCGCACAAGAAGATCGACGCGATCTGGAACCACGACGACGACCAGGGCGTCGGCGTGCTCGCCGCGATCAAGGAGGCGGGCCGGAACGAGTTCTTCATGGTCGGCGGCGCCGGGTCGGCGAACGCGATGCGGGAGATCAAGTCCGGCACGAGCGTGCTGGAGGCGACGGTCACCTACAGCCCCACCATGGCCGGGTCGGCGATCAAGATCGCCCGGCTGATCGCCCAGGGCAAGGGCATGAGCGACCTGGTCGAGAACGAGGTCCCGCAGTCGATCACGCTCGCCTCGGAGACCGTGACCAGGGAGAACGTCGACAAGTACCTGCCGCTCGGATTCGAATCCTGATCTGGGGGAGATCACGTGATGGACAACAGGCCGGCGCTCGGGGTCGGCATGGTCGGGTACGCGTTCATGGGGCGCGTCCACTCGCAGGCGTGGCGTGGGGTAAGCGCGATATTCGACCTGCCGGTCAGGCCGGTCATGACCGCGCTGGGCGGCCGCTCCGCGGAGAAGGCGGCCGCCGCGGCCGCCCGGCTCGGCTGGGCGTCCGTGGAGACGGACTGGCGGCGGATCGTCGAGCGGGACGACATCGCGATCGTGGACATCTGCACGCCGGGCGACTCCCACGCCGAGATCGCCATCGCCGCGCTCGACGCCGGCAAGCACGTGCTCTGCGAGAAGCCGCTCGCCAACACCGTGGCCGAGGCCGAGGCCATGGCCGAGGCCGCCCGGCGGGCGGCGGCCAAGGGCGTGCGCGCCATGGTCGCCTTCAACTACCGCCGCGTCCCGGCCGTCGCCCTCGCCCGGCGGTACGTCGCCGAAGGGCGGCTCGGGGAGATCCGGCACGTCCGCGCGCAGTACCTGCAGGACTGGATCGTCGACCCGGAGTTCCCCCTGGTCTGGCGGCTGCAGAAGGAGAAGGCCGGCTCGGGGGCGCTCGGCGACATCGGGGCGCACATCATCGACCTGGCCCAGTACATCACCGGCCAGCGCCTCACCGGGGTGTCGGCCCTCACCGAGACCTTCATCAAGGAGCGGCCGCTCGCCGAGGAGTCGAGCGGCCTGGCCGGCGAGAGCCGTACCGGGGCCAAGGGGCCGGTCACGGTCGATGACGCCGCCCTGTTCATCGGCCGGTTCGACGGCGGGGCGCTCGGCTCGTTCGAGGCCACCCGGTTCGCCACCGGCCGCAAGAACGCGCTCCGGATCGAGGTCAACGGCTCGCTCGGCAGCCTCGCCTTCGACTTCGAGGCCATGAACGAGCTGTGGTTCTGCGACGCGACCGAGCCCGACGCCGGGTTCCGGCGGATCCTCGCCACCGAGCCGCACCACCCCTACGCGGGCGCCTGGTGGCCGCCGGGCCACGGCCTGGGCTACGAGCACACCTTCGTCCACGAGGTGAAGGACTTCCTGGAGGCGATCGCCACCGGGACCGACCCGTCGCCGTCGTTCGAGGACGGCCTGCAGGTGCAGCGGGTGCTCGCCGCCGTCGAGGAGAGCGCGGCGAACGGCTCGCGCTGGACCGACCTGTGAACCTGACCGGCCCACCGGAAAGCGGGTGTGACCATGACGCGACCGATCACGCTGTTCACCGGCCAGTGGGCGGACCTGCCGTTCGAGGAGGTCTGCCGGCTCGCCGCGGAGTGGGGCTACGACGGCCTGGAGATCGCCTGCTGGGGCGACCACTTCGACGTCGAGAAGGCCCTCACCGACGACTCCTACGTGGAGCGCAAGCGGGAGGTGCTCGCCAAGTACAACCTCGGCGTGTGGGCGATCTCCAACCACCTCGTCGGCCAGGCGGTCTGCGACCACCCGATCGACGAGCGGCACAAGGCGATCCTGCCCGCGCGCGTCTGGGGCTCCGGTGACCCGGAGGAGGTACGGCGGCGCGCGGCCGAGGAGATGAAGAACACCGCGCGGGCGGCGGCCCGGCTCGGCGTCTCCACCGTGGTGGGGTTCACCGGGTCGTCGATCTGGCACACGGTGGCGATGTTCCCGCCGGTGCCCCCGTCGATGATCGAGGCGGGCTACCGGGACTTCGCCGACCGGTGGAACCCGATCCTCGACGTGTTCGACGAGGTCGGGGTGAGGTTCGCCCTCGAGGTGCACCCGAGCGAGATCGCCTACGACTACGAGACCACCGTGCGGACGCTGGAGGCGATCGGGCGGCGGCCCGCCTTCGGCCTGAACTGGGACCCCTCGCACATGGTCTGGCAGGACATCGACCCGGCCGGGTTCATCCTCGACTTCGCCGACCGGATCTACCACGTGGACTGCAAGGACGCCAAGGTGCGGGTGGGGAACGGCCGGCGCGGGCGGCTCTCCTCCCACCTGCCGTGGGCGGACCCGCGGCGCGGGTGGGACTTCGTCTCCACCGGGCGGGGCGACGTGCCGTGGGAGGAGTGCTTCCGCGCGCTCAACGCCATCGGCTACGACGGCCCGATCTCCATCGAGTGGGAGGACGCCGGGATGGACCGGCTGCAGGGCGCGCCGGAGGCGCTCGAGTTCATCCGCCGCCTCAACGCGATCACCCCGCCGGCGGCCGCGTTCGACGCCGCGTTCTCCTCGTCCTGACCGGGGGTCCCCGGCTCGTCCTGACCGGGGTGTCCCCGGCGTTCTCCTCGCCGCCGACCGGGCGCGCCGCCCGTCCCGACCGGGCGCGCCCCCGGTCCTGAGCGGACGCCTCCCGGCGTGCGGCGCCCGCCGTGGGCCGTGGCCGGCCTCCCCGCGGCCCGGCGGGCGCCCCGGTGCCGCCCCGGCCCGGCCGGCCGACCGGGCGTCCTCGGCCCGGTTGAGCGCTCTCGGCCCGTCCCGGCCCCGGCCGGGCCCGGGGCCCGGCCCGGGAGGCCCCTGTCGCGGGGCCGGGCCTTGTCCCGCCCGGGGAGACGCGCCGCGGCGCCACGGCCGGGGCTCGCCGGGATGCCGTCCTCTGCCACGGCCGTGCCGCCGGTCCGCGCGCGGCGGCCCGGCGGCACGGCCCGGTCCTTGGCACGCCCCGGCGGTCATCCCCGGGCGCCGGCCCGCGCCGTCACCCGCCGGCGCGCGGGCGCGAGCGCGGCCGGTCGGAGAGCGGCCAGACGTAGGGCAGGTCGTCCGGGTCGTCCGGGAAGTACCGCCGGTAGTGGCCGGGGTTCTTGCGGAGCAGCGCGGAGCGGTGGCTGCGGTGGAAGGCCGGGTCGCCCAGCCACGGAGGAAGATCGCCGGCCGCGCCCAGCTCGGCCTGGGTCCGGGGCGCGGCGATGCCGAAGTCGGCGCGGAGCCGGTCGCAGATCGCGGCCGCACAGGTGTCGGTGTGGCCCAGGGCGGCCCATGCCGCGCAGATCTCCAGCCCGTAGCGGGCCAGCGCCTCCTCGTACCCCTCCCACATCCGCACCGCGGGGTGGTGCTGCCAGCCGTACCCGGGGACGGTGAGGGCGCGGAGCACCATCAGCGCCTCGACCCGCTGCCGGCCGAGGCGGCGCAGGTCGAGGACGCGCGCGGTGGCGGCGAAGCCCGGGTAGGGCAGGAAGGTCTGCACGTTGTGACGGGCTACCCGCTCCGGCCCGGAAATCCCCGGGCCGGAGCGCCGGACCCGCCCGTCCGCCCCGGCCGGTCAGTCGAAGACCACGACCTGGCGGAGCACCTCACCGCTCCGCAGCGCGGCCACGGCGTCGTTGAGGTCGTCGAGCGTGATCCGGGCGCTGATCATGCTGTCGAGGTCGAGCAGCCCCGCCTGGTACATCCGCGCGAACCGCGGGAAGTCCCGGCGCACGTCGGCGTCGCCGTACAGCGAGCTGAGGATGTTCTTGCCGTCGAAGAGGAGCTGGAAGGCGGAGAGCTGCACCATGTCGTCCATGGCCCCGGCGCCCACGATGACCACGTCGCCGCCGCGCCGGGTCGCCTGCCAGGCGGTCATGATCGCCGCCGACTTGCCGACCACCTCGAAGCCGTAGTCGAAGCCGAGCCCGCCGGTGAGGGTCTGGATCGCGTCGGGGAGCTGGTCCGGGGTGCAGGCGTGGGTGGCGCCGACCTTCTTGGCGAGCGCGTGCTTGGACTCCAGGGGGTCGATGGCGAGGATCGTGGCCGCCCCCGCGATCCGGGCCCCCTGGATCACCGAGAGGCCGACCCCGCCGCAGCCGACCACCGCCACGGTCGACCCCGGGCGCACCTTCACGGTGTTGACCACCGCGCCGAGGCCGGTGGTCACCCCGCACCCGATCAGCGCGGCGATCTCGAACGGCACGCCGGGGTCGATCTTGATCGCGCCCTGCCAGGGGATGACGATCTCCTCCGCCCAGGTACCGCACCCCGCCATGCCGTACGCGGGCCGGTCGCCGTCGAAGCGGAACCGCGGCTCCCGGAAGCTCTTCGCCAGGAACGTGGTGCACAGGGTGGGCTGGCCGCCGATGCAGTAGGTGCAGTCACCGCAGGCGGGCGTCCAGTTGATGATGACGTGGTCGCCCGGGCGCACGGAGGTGACGTGGTCGCCCACCTCCACCACCTCGCCGGCGCCCTCGTGGCCGGGGAGCACCGGCAGCGGCATGGGCAGCACGCCCGTCATCACCGACAGATCGGAATGGCAGACCCCGGTCGCCCGGATGCGCACCCGCACATCGGTGGGGCCGACCGGGGTGAGGGTGAAGTCGTCACGGATGTCGAGCGTGTCGTCCCCGACCTGGTGTAAGAGCGCGCCGCGCATGCGCGACCTCCCTCTCGTCGCATGGTTCGCTGGGGGGGCATCCGGCCCTCGCTCGGGCGAGAGCGGCCTTGGGGGCCTCACTCGAGCGAGAGCGCGGCCTTGGGGCAGGACCGCACCGCGTGGCGGACGCGGTCGAGCAGTTCGGCGGGAGGTTCCGGCATGAGCACGTGGAGCTGGTCCTCCTCGTCGAGGTGGAACACCTCGGGCACGAGGCCCATGCAGACGCCGTTGGCCTCGCAGGCTTCGTAGTTGACCTTGATCTTCATGTGGGCTCCTCCGGTGGCCGGTCCCGCGGCTCGGCCGGCCGGTCCTCCGCGGAAGGGCCCGGCCGCCTCGCCGGTCGCCGACGATGTGAAGTAGAACATGTTCCAGGACTGCGGACAAGAGCGATCGTCGCCAGCGGACGGCGCGCGATCAAGACCGCCACGCGCCGATCGAACCGGCCTAGGGGAAAGGGGGAGACGCCCGTGACGATGCCCGCCGAGCTCCGCGAGGTCGCGGAACGGGTCAAGGGCTTCATGCCGCCCGAGGAAGGGCTCGCCCTGTTCGAGGTCGCCCGGGCGTACGGCTCCCGCGGGCCGATCTGCGAGATCGGCACCTACTGCGGCAAGTCGGCCGTGTACCTCGGCGCCGGGGCGCGCCTGGCCGGCACGGTGGTGTTCACCGTCGACCACCACCGGGGCTCGGAGGAGATACAGCCGGGGTGGCCGCACCACGACCCCGAGCTGGTGAACCCGCGGACCGGCCGGATGGACTCCCTGCCGTTCTTCCGGGAGACGATCGAGGCCGCCGGCCTGGAGAACGAGGTGATCGCGATCGTCGGCGACTCGGCCACCGTGGCGCGGTACTGGAACACCCCGCTCGCCGTGCTGTTCATCGACGGCGGCCACTCGGAGGAGCCGGTCACCCAGGACTACGAGGGCTGGGCGCCGCACGTGATCGAGGGCGGGGCCCTGGTCTTCCACGACATCTACCCCGACCCCGCCGACGGCGGCCAGGCCCCCTACCGCGTCTACCTCCGCGCGCTCGCCTCCGGCGCGTTCAAAGAGGTCCGCGTGGTGGGCTCGCTCCGCGTCCTGGAGCGCACGGACCGGCCCTTCGGCTGATCCGGCCCCTCCGCTGAGCCGGCCTCTTCGGCTGACCGGCCTCTTCGGCTGACCGGCCTCTTCGGCCGAGCCGGCCCGGCCTCAGGCGCGGGCGATCTCGCACCCGCACTCGCCCACGGCGCGGACCAGGTGGCCTCCCGCGTCCCGGAACAGGCCCGAGGCCGGGGTCGCCCGGGCCAGGGCGTCGGCCGCGAGGATCACCGCGGCCGCGGTGTACCCGGAGCGCTCGTGGGGGAAGTGCCGCCGGTTCACGAACTGCCAGCCGGTCCAGTAGGAGCCGTCCTCGTGCCGCAGGTGCTGCATGTCGGCGAAGACCCGCAGGGCCTCCTCCCGGCGGCCCACCGCGTCGAGGGCGAGCACGAGCTCGCAGGACTCCGCGCCGGTCACCCACGGCTGGTCGGAGACGCAGCGGACGCCGAGCCCGGGCACCACGAACGTCGCCCACCCCTCGTCGAGCCGCTGGTGGGCCGCCTCCCCGCGGACCGCGCCGCCGAGGACCGGGTAGTACCAGTCCATGGCGAACCGGCTCTTGTCGGCGAACGCCTCCGGGTGGTGCGCGATCACGTGCCCGAGCCGGTCCGCGGCGACCTCCCAGTCCGGCTGGGGGTCGCCGAGCCGTTCGGCGAGCAGCGCGCCGCAGCGCAGCCCCTGGTAGATCGAGGACGACCCGGTGAGCAGCGCATAGTCGGCCGGGGTCCCGTCGGGCTCGCGCAGCCAGAGGATCTCCCCGCGGCGGGTCTGCAGCCCGACCACGAAGTCGAGGGCGCGGACCACGGTCGGCCACATCCGGCGGGCGAAGTCCTCGTCCCCGGTGATCAGCAGGTCGTGCCAGACCCCGACCGCGATGTACGCCGCGTGGTTCGACTCGCCGGCCGTCTCCACCGGCTCGCCGCGGACGAGCTTCCGCGGCCAGGAGCCGTCCGGGCGCTGGTGCCGTACCAGCCAGTCGAAGCCCTTCCGGGCCTCCTCGGTCAGCCCGGCGACGGTGAGCGCCATGAGGCACTCGATATGGTTCCACGCGTCGACGTGGCCCTCCGGCCACGGCACCCCGCCGTCCGGCTCCTGGATGGCGGCGATGCTCTCCGCGGTCTGCAGCACCTGCTCGGCGGTGATGATGCCGCCGACCTCCGGAAGCCGCCTCATGCCGGCTTCCGGGCGTAGACCACCACGCTCTTGCCGATGAGCGGGTTGAGCACTGCCTCGGCCAGCCGGGTGATCCGGGGCCGTTTCACGATGTCCCACACGAGGAGCTCATGGTAGGCCTTGGCGAGCGGGTGGTCGTCGTTCTTCACCCCGACGGCGCACTTGATCCACCAGTACGGCGAGTGCAGGCCGTGGGCGTAGTGGTGCGGGCCCACCCGGAGGCCGCAGGCCTTCAGCTTGGCCTTCAGCTCGGCGAGCGTGTAGATCCGGACGTGCCCGCCGGGGGCCGTGTGGTACTCCTCGGAGAGCGCCCAGCAGATGCGCTCGGGGAGGAAGCTCGGCACGGTGACGGCGACCAGGCCGCCGGGCTTGAGCACCCGGACGATCTCCCGCATCGCGGTCATGTCGTCCGGGATGTGCTCGAGCACCTCGGCGGCGATCACCCGGTCGAAGCTGGCGTCCGGGAAGGGCATGGCGAGCGCGTCGCCGACCACCGTGTCGCCGCTGGCGCCGGGCGGGACCTGCCCCTCCTTCACCATCGCGGCGAACATCGCGCGCACGCCGGCCAGCTCCTCGGCGTTCATGTCGAACGCGACCACGTCGGCGCCCCGGCGCAGCACTTCGAAGGCGTGCCGGCCACCCCCGGCACCCAGGTCGAGAACCCGGTTCCCCGGCCCTACGGGCAGCCGGTCGAAGTCGACGGTCAGCACTCGCCCTACCTTTCGTGATCGTGATCCGTGCTCGGGGTGGGTCAGCGGGCGGCGTGGGCCGCGATGGCCTCCCGGTAGACCTCCACGGTGCGCCGGGCCACCGCCGGCCACGCATAGCGCTCCATGACGCGCTCGTGGCCCTTGCGGCTGAGCTCGGCGCGCTCCTCAGGCGAGTCGAGCAGGCGGCGCAGCACGGCGGTGAGCTCCTCGGTGTCGCCCGGGGTGACCAGTACCGCCGCGTCGCCGACCACCTCGGGCAGCGCCCCGGTCCGCGAGGCCACCAGCGGCGTGCCGCAGGCCATGTGCTCGACCGCGGGGAGGGAGAACCCCTCGTACAGGGAGGGGACGACCGCGATCTCCGAGGTCGCGATCAGCTCGGCGAGCTCCTGGTCGGAGATCCCGTGGACGAACCGCACCCGGTCGTGGAGCGAGAGCTCGCCGACGAGCCGCTCGGTCGGCCCGTCGGGCGATGGCTTGCTCACCACGGTGAGGTGGACGTCCCGCTCGGTGGCGAGCTTGGCGACCGACCGCAGCAGCACGGAGACGCCCTTCATGGGCGAGTCGGCGCTCGCCACGGCGATGATCGAGCCGGGGCGCCGCGGCAGGTCCGGCCGGGGGTGGAAGTAGCGGGTGTCCACGCCGAGCGGGACCAGCCGCATGGCGGACTGGGGCACGTTGAAGTCGCGGTGGATGTCGAGGAGCGATGACTCGCTGACGGTGAGGATGGGGTTGAGCCGGGGGGCGACGCGGCTCTGCATCCGCACGAACCCGTACCAGCGGCGCAGGGAGAGCTTCCGCCAGCCGGTGGCGTTGGCGAGCTCGATCCGCCGGTCCACGCTGATCGGGTGGTGGATGGTGCCGACGACCGGGAAGTGCCGCTTGATGCCGAGCAGGCCGTAGCCGAGGGTCTGGTTGTCGTGCACCACGTCGAAGTCGCCGATCCGCTTCTTCAGCTCCCGGTACGCGCGGAGGCTGAAGGTGAGCGGCTCGGGGAAGCCGCCGAGCCGCATGGTGATGTACTCGAGGCGGTCGATCCAGTCGCGGTACTCCTCGCGCTTGGGGGTGCGGAAGGGGTCGTCGTCACGGTAGAGGTCCAGGCTGGGGACCTTGTTGAGGATCACCCCGTCCTCGAGCTCGGGGTACGGCTGGCCGGAGAAGACCTCGACGTGGTGTCCCAGCGCGACGAGCTCACGGCTGATATGGCGCAGGTACACCCCTTGGCCGCCGCATGTGGGCTTGCTGCGATAGGAGAGCAGGGCGACTCGCAGCCTCTCCGTCAAGAGGTACCCCTTTCCCGCCGTGCCCACATGGGTCGCCCGTGAACCCTACCATTCACCCAGAGATCCGAAGAGTCGTGAAATGGCTAACCACATGGGGCATACCGTGACATACCAGCACCATTAATGTAGTCGAATCATATTCGGTATAACACGTTCTACAAGGGCTGGTCACCACGTGCCCCCTCGGCGAGAGAGGGTCAAGGCGGTACATTCGCCTCACAAGACAACTTGCGGCACAACAGGAGGAACCGTTGGCCAGGCGCGCGCTGCTTACCGGCATCACCGGTCAAGACGGCTCCTATCTCGCCGAGCATCTCCTGAGGGAAGGGTACGAGGTCTGGGGCCTCGTCCGCGGCCAGGCCAACCCGCGCGTGGCCAGGGTGCGCAAGCTGCTCAAAGACGTCCGCCTCATCCGCGGCGACCTGCTCGACCAGGGCTCGCTCATCGCCGCCGTCGAGAAGGTGCAGCCCGACGAGGTCTACAACCTCGGCGCGATCTCCTACGTGCCGATGTCCTGGGAACAGGCCGAGCTCACCGCCGAGGTGACCGGCATGGGGGTGCTCCGCATGCTGGAGGCGATCCGGGTCTGCTCCGGCATCACCGCCTCCCGTACCCCCACCGGCGGGCAGATCCGGTTCTACCAGGCCTCGTCGTCGGAGATGTTCGGGCAGGTCCGGGAGACCCCGCAGACCGAGCTCACCCCGTTCCACCCCCGGTCCCCGTACGGCGTGGCCAAGGCGTTCGGGCACTTCCTCACCCAGAACTACCGCGAGTCGTACGGGATGTTCGCGGTCTCCGGGATCCTCTTCAACCACGAGTCGCCCCGGCGCGGGGTGGAGTTCGTCACCCGCAAGGTCTCGCTCGGGGTCGCGCGGATCAAGCTCGGCATGGCCAAGGAGCTGCGCCTCGGCAACCTCGACGCCCGCCGCGACTGGGGCTTCGCCGGCGACTTCGTCCGCGCCATGCACCTCATGGTCACCGCGCCGAAGCCCGAGGACTACGTCATCGGCACCGGCCGGATGCACTCGGTCCGCGATCTCGTGGAGGTCGCGTTCGCCACGGTCGGCCTCAATTGGCGGGACTACGTGGTCACCGATCCGTCGCTCTACCGCCCGGCCGAGGTGGACCTGCTCTGCGCCGACCCGAAGAAGGCGAAGACCCAGCTCGGCTGGGAGCCCAAGGTCTCGTTCGAGGAGCTGGTCCAGATGATGGTCGAGTCCGACCTGCGGCTCCTCTCGAGCGGGCGCGACCCGGAGCACGATCTGGCCTGGTGAGCGGGCCGGCCCGGTGGGCCGTGCGCCGCGCCGCTCAGTGCCCTGCCGTCCGGGCCTCGCGCGGCGTGGGCCGGCGGGTGAGCCGCCGATCGGACGGCGCCGTCTCCGCCCTACTGCTGAGAGGGCGATCGTGCGCCCGGGCACGGCACCGGATGCCGGCGGGTGTCCGGCGTGCGGCGGGCCGGATGCACGACCAGGTGCCCGGTCCCCGTCAGGCCGGTCGCCGGGGCGGGCGCCGGATCTGACGGCCGGCCGGCCGCCGGGCCGGCCGCCAATCCTGCGGCAGACCGGTCGAGCAGGGTCGTTCTGTCGGCAGGCGGTATGGCTCCGTGGTGCCGGATGGCAGGTCAGCACGGTCCCGATGCGCGCGGGGTCCTTGGTCCGGTCGAGCCGGGCCGTCTTGCGGCGGGCCGTACGCCACCGTGGTGCCGGGCCGTACCTCAGCCGGTCCCGGAGCGTGCCGGCTCACGCGACGGGCGGCGCGGGTCAGGGGAGCAGGCGCGCCGCCACGGCCTCGATCCGCTGCTGTGCCTCGTCGTAGGTGCGGTTCCCCCGCAGCAGCTCGAGCAGCTCGTGGACCCAGAAGCTGGCGAGCGCGTCGGCGATCGCCACCTGCTCGGGCGTTGGCTCGCTGTCCGGAACGATGCCGGCGGCCCGCAGCACCAGCGCGGCCAGCCGGTCGCTGAAGGTCATCCCGACCTCGGAGGTGATGAGCGACCGGAGCAGGGCGTCGGCGAGCTCCGGCTCCCGCATCAGCCCGCGTGCCGCGCGCATGAGCACGTCCGTGGCGCGCCCGGCGGGGGAGGGGGAGCTCGGCGGCCGGCGCTCGATGCTCGACTCGAGCAGGTCGATCTCCTCGCTCACCACCGCCACGATGAGGTCCATCTTGGACGGGAAGTAGCGGTAGAGCGTGCCGAGGGCGACGCCGGCCCGCTCGGCGACCGTCCGCATCTGCATGGCCTCGACCCCGCCGCGCGAGGCGAGCGCCGCGGCGGCCTGGACGATGCGCCTGCGCCGCTGGTGCTGGCTTCGCACCCGCGAACCGCTGACGACCGGCTGATCGTCCGTGCCGGTCCGTCGCTCCGGCTTCGACACCGCGGCGTCCGCCACTGCTCGCGAGGCACGCATAGAAACACGTTATCTGATCGGAAAGCCGTGTGGACGGTTACTGACCGGTCACCATGGAACCCCGACCTACCAGGCGTTTCGGGGTGTTTCACACTGATATCGGGTGGGTTACGGCGCGGGCGTTATTAGAAACCGTTCTAATCCGGGGTATGGCGCCCGGAAACGGCCGGCCCGCGCGCCTCGCCATCGGAACCTGTTTCACACGGCCCCCGGATCGATCGGCTCGGCACGCTCGGGGCCGGATCGGTTGGGCCGGGCGGGGAAGGCGCCTCGTCCCGGGCCGGGCGTCCACGTCGCCGAGGAGGTGCGCCGGCCGGCGGAGCGCGGGCCGGGTGCGCGTACGGTGCCGCACCGGGCCGGGGCCTCGGGCGGCGCGGGCCGGCGTGCGCCGTCATGGGCCGCGCACCGGCCGGGCGTCGACCCGCTACGGCCCGGTGAAGCCCGGGACCAGGGTGAACACGAGGAAGGCGATGAGCAGGCAGAGCAGCAGCCCGGCCAGCTCCCACAGCCAGTCGTGGTGGCGCTCCCGCTTCGGCCGGACCCGCTCCTGCCCGGCCGTACCGCCGTCGCCGCGGTCCGCGTCACGGCCTCCGGGCCCCTTCCCGGTGGCCGGGCTCGACGCATCCGGCCGGCGCCGGGTCTTCTCCGGCTTCCGCGCGGGTTCCCCGGCCGATGCGGCGTCCTCCGGCGCGCCGGTGCCGGGCGTGGCGGTGGACGCCTTCCGTTCGGCGGGGCGGAACGCGTCGAACGAGTCGTCGGCCTGCCGCCGGTCCTCCGTGGCGGTGGGCCCGGCCTCCCGGGAGCGGGTCTCCGGACGGGACGCGGTCTCCCGTGCCGGGCTCTCCGGGGCGGTGACGGTCTCCCGGGCGGCCCCCGCGGCCTCCTTGGGGCGGGGCTCCCCATGGGCCGTGGCCTCCGCGGGGCCGCCGGATGCGGGGTCGGTCTCCCGGGCCGGGGTGCCGGGTGCCGCCGGGGCGCCCCGGTTCGCGGCCCCTGGTGCGGCGATGCCGTCCCGCGTCCAGAGCGGGGGAGCGTCCGTCAGCCCGTGGACCGGCGGTTCGGGTACGGCCGGCGTCTCCCGGGCCGGAACGCCGGGAGCGGCCGGGGCCGTACCGGCCGCGACAGCCGGCACGGCCGGGATCTCCTGAGTCTGCGGGCCGGACGCCGTGGGCGCCTCCGCGGCCGGGGCGCCGGTCGCGGGCGCGGCGCGCGACCGGCGACGGCGCCCGCCGGACGGGCTCGGTTCGCTCACCTTGGGGATCGGCTCGGTCTTCGCCTCGTCCCGCTCCAGAGCCGTCCCCGTGCTCACCGGTCCGGTGATGGGGCCGGTGATCGGGCCGGGCTCGGCCGGGGCGAGCGGCGGGATGGCCGGCCACGAACCGGTCCCAGACCACTGCGGGTCCGGGGGCGGGGCCGGCTCCAGGTCACCCGTCATGCCGAGCACCCGGTTGCGCAGGCTCGCGGTCGGGCGGCGCCACGGTTTCCGGGCGAGCACGTCCTCCACCCGCGCCATCTCGAGCGCGTCGTACGCGGCGATGAGCTCCGGCGGGGTGTACGGCGCGGAGCGGGCCGCGGTCACCGCGGCGCGGAGGGACCGGGTGAACCGGTTCCGCGCCCCGGCGGTGAGCTGTTCGGCGGTGTCCGGGGCCACGTCGAGCACGGCGGCGAGCTCGGCGGGGGTGAGCCCGCACACGGCGGCCAGGAGCAGGGCCTCCCGCTGGTGCGGCGGCATCTCGCGGAACACCCGGTCGATGAGCGAGGCGATCGGGTCGATCGCCGAATCGACCGCGGGGGCCGGGCGGCGCACGTCCCGGCGGAAGATCTCCCGGCGGGCGAGCGCGTACAGCGCGGCGCGGGGCGGTTCGGCCGCCGGGATCTGGGTGAACACGGCGGTCACCGCGTCGGAGGCCGAGTCGGGGTCGCCGAGCTGGTCGTGGCAGTACGCGAACAGCCCGGCGGCGTGCCGCTCATAGAGCTGGGCGATCAGTTCGCCCCGGGACCGCTGCTGACCCATGAGCGATGCGGTCACGACCCGGCTCCTGTGACGTCGGTGACTGGCGGGCTGTCAGGCGCCCTTCATGGGTAATCATGCAGGACTTCGTCCGTCAATGCACAAGGTGGGGGGTAATCCGGATTTCTCCTATGTCTTACGTGGATATCCGGGGCGACGGGATCAGCCGCCGGTCTTCGCCCCGAGCAGGCCCAGCGCGAACCGCGCGTACTGCTTGGCGATCTCCTCGGGCGTCATGGGCCCGCCGATCCGGAACCAGCTCGGCAGGCTGGTGCACATGGTGGCGATCGCCTTGCCGGCCATCCGCGCGTCCTCGGCCTCGACCCGGCCCTCCGCCACGGCCTCGTCGATGAGCCGGTCGAGGACGTGCTGGACGTGGTCGCGCATCGCGGCGATCTTCCGGCGGTTCTCCGGCTCGAGGCTGCGCATCTCGCTCGCCCCGATGAAGGCCAGGTCGCTGCGCCGGGTGTGGAACAGCGCGAGCGCCTCGACGACCAGTGCGATCCGCTCCAGCGGCCCGGTCCCCTCGTCCCGCGCCCGTTCCACCCGCCAGATCAGGTCCTGCATGGCGATGTCGAGGATCCGCACCAGCAGTTCCTGCTTGTTCAGGTAGTGGTGGTAGACCCCGGGGACGCTCATGTTCGCCTGCTGGGCGATGTCGCGCATGCTCGCGCCGTGGTAGCCCGTCGCGACGAAGGAGCGGATCGCCGCGGCGAGCACCCCGTCGATCGGCAGCGGGGCGAAGTGCCGCCACTCCCCGGGCTCCCCGGCGCCCGGCGGCGGGCCCGCGGCGCGCTCCGGGGGCGGCTCCTCGAGCAGGGCGGCGGGCGGGACGCCGAGCGCCGAGGCGATCCGGCTGAGCCGGGCGATGGTGATCCCCGTCTTGCCGTTCTCGATGGCGCTGATCGTGCCCGGGCTCACCCCCACGAGCCGGGCGAGCTCCCGCAGGGAGATCCCACGGTCCCGGCGGGCGCGCCGGATGGCCCGGCCGATTCGGCCACGTTCCTCCATTGCGGACATGTGTTCAGCCTAGCTGAACACAGCCCTGTCGATCCCCTCACCGGATAAATCCCGAAAAATCAAGCCTTGACGTGCAGTTAATCCGGTGCGAGTTTGGCTTCCACACGCGGGCGACCGAGTGAACGATCCGTTTGCCTCGTCAGGAGGGGGTGCCCCCATGACCGAAATCCCCACGATGGAGGAACTGCTCCGCGACGCTCCGAAGAACTGGGGGAAATGGGGGGATGACGACGAAGTCGGCGCGCTGAACTACCTCACCGCCGATGAGGTGTTCCGCGGCGTCCGGCACATCAGGTCGGGCAAGGTCTTCACCCTGCAGCGCGTCATCGGGCATCCCAGCGGCGACCCGGTCTGGCCGGGCCGTACCCCGGCCCAGCGGACCATGATCCTCGACGAGTCGAGCTGGGACCGCGACGACGCCCCGCAGTTCCCGGGCGGGCTGCACTACGCGGACGACAAGATCGACGCCTTCCTCCAGGGGTCCACCCAGTACGACGCCCTCGGCCACGTCTGGTACGGCGGGCAGATCTGGAACGGGTACGACGCGCGCACCACCATCGGCGGTCTGGAGAAGGCGAGCGTCGAGCCGATCGCCGAGCGCGGCGTCGTCGGCCGGGGCATCCTCCTCGACATGGCCCGCTTCCGCGGGAAGACGAACCTCGACAAGGGCGAGACCTTCACCCACGAGGACCTGATGGCCTGCGCCGAGGCCCAGGGCACCTCGATCGAGAAGCGCGACATCCTGATCATCCGCACGAACTTCCTGCGGCTCTTCTACGAGCAGGGCGAGAAGTTCTACGAGGACTTCTGCGAGCCCGGCCTGGTCTACAGCCCCGAGCTCGTCCAGTGGTTCGCCGACATGGAGATCCCCAACCTGGTCACCGACACGATCGCCAACGAGGTGACCATCGACCCGAACCACGGCGTGGCCCTGCCCCTGCACTGCGCGCTCATGCGCAACCTCGGCGTCGTGCTCACCGAGATCTGCGACCTGGAGCGGCTCGCCGAGGACTGCGCCGCCGACGGGCAGTACACCTTCCTCTACGTCGCCGCCCCGCTGAAGATCCGCAAGGCCGCCGGTTCCCCCGTCAACCCCGTGGTGATCAAATGAGCGTCTACGCGCAGCGTCCCTGGCTCAAGCTCTACTCCGCCGGGGTGCCCGCGGACATCGCCCCCGAGTTCGACACCATGCTCGACCTGTTCCGGGCGTCCGTACGGCGGGCCCCGGAGAGCATCGCGATCAAGTACTTCGACGGCGCGCTCACCCTGGCCGAGCTCGACGAACGGTCGGACGCGCTCGCCGCCGCCCTCGCCGAGCGCGGCTTCGGCCGGGGCGACCGGCTCGCCGTCTACACGCAGAACAACCCGGCGTTCGTGATCGCGCTGCTCGCGGCGTGGAAGCTCGGCGGCGCGGCCGTCGCGGTGAACCCCATGAACAAGCACCGCGAGCTCGCCTACCTGCTCGCCGACTCGGGCGCGAAGGCGCTGGTCTGCCTGGAGGAGCTCTACGCGGCGGTGGCCCGGGACGTGATCGCGAGCGGCGAGACCGCGGTGGAGACCGTGGTCACCTGCTCGCCGCTCGACGGGCAGACCCGTGACGACCCGCGGCTCTTCGCCTCCACCGTGCGCGCCCGGCACGAGGGCACGCTCGACCTGGAGGAGCTCATCGCCCGGTACCGGGGCCGCCGGCCGGAGCCGGTCCGGCCCAGCGGCGACGACGTCGCGGTGCTCACCTACACCTCGGGCACCACGGGCGTGCCCAAGGGGGCGATGAACACCCACCGCACCATGGCGTTCAACAGCCAGACCTACCGGGACTGGATGGGCCTCACCCCGCAGGACAGCGTGCTCGGGGTGGCGCCGCTGTTCCACATCACCGGGCTGGTCGGCCACGTCGGGATAGCGCTGCTCCTCGGCTGCCCGCTGATCATCGCGCACCGGTTCGAGCCGAACGTGGTGATGGACGCGATCCGGGAGCACCGGCCCACCTTCACCGTCGGCTCGATCACCGTGTTCATCAGCCTCTCCCAGCTCCCCGGCGTGACCAAGGAGGACTGGTCCTCGTTCCGGATGATCTACTCGGGCGGGGCGCCGATCCCGCCGGCGGTCACCGAGGCGTTCCTGGAGAAGACCGGCATCTACATCCACAACATCTACGGGCTGACCGAGACCAACTCGCCGTCGCACGCCGTGCCGCTCGGCCGGCGCGCGCCCGTCGACCCGAACACCGGCGCGCTCTCCGTCGGCGTGCCGGTGTTCAACACCGTGGTGCGGATCGTCGGCGACGACGGCCGCGAGCTCCCGCCCGGCGAGGTCGGCGAGATCGTCACCTCCGGCCCGCAGGTGATCCCCGGCTACTGGAACAAGCCGGAGGCGACCGCCGAGAGCCTGCCCGGCGGTGAGCTGCGCACCGGCGACGTCGGGTTCATGGACGAGGACGGCTGGTTCTACCTCGTCGACCGGAAGAAGGACATGATCAACGCGGCCGGGTACAAGGTCTGGCCGCGGGAGGTCGAGGACGTGCTCTACGAGCACCCGGCGGTCCGCGAGGCCGCCGTGGTCGGGGTCCCCGACGAGTACCGCGGCGAGACGGTCAAGGCCTTCGTGTCGTTGAAGCCGGGCGCGCAGGCGACCGAGGAGGAGCTGATCGAGTTCTGCCGGGCCCGGATGGCGGCGTACAAGTACCCGCGGATGATCGAGTTCCTCGACGAGCTGCCGAAGACGCCCACGGGCAAGATCCTGCGGCGCGAACTCCGGAACAGGTGAGCGTGACGACCTTGGGCACCGGACCGCCCGCGGCGGCCGGTGACTGCAGGCGGCCCCGGCGCGGGCCGCCGGGAACCGGTGCGACCGCACGGTGGTGGGCCGCCCATCGCCGTGCGGTCGCACGGTGCCGGGCACCCCGGCGCCGGGCCGGGTGACCGGCGCCGGGCATGGCCCGATCATGGCGGCGGGGCCGTCACGCCCGCCAGGCCTCCACCGGCTCGATCGAAGCGGATGAGAGAGGGGGACCGGATGGACTTCGCGCTGTCGGCCAAGGCCGAGGAGCTGTGCGCCCGGATGTGGGACTTCATGCGGGAGGAGGTGTTCCCGGCCGAGCCCGAGTACCACCGGTGGCGGGCGGAGCACGACCCGCACGCCCTGCCGCCGGTGGTCGAGCGGCTGAAGCGCTCGGCGCAGCGGCGCGGGCTGTGGAACCTCTTCCTGCCCGAGATCTCGGGCCTGTCGAACCTCGACTATGCCCCGATCGCCGAGATCTCCGGGTGGTCACCGGTGATCGCGCCCGAGGCGATCAACTGCCAGGCGCCGGACACCGGGAACATGGAGATCCTCTACCGCTTCGGCACCGAGGAGCAGAAGAAGCGGTGGCTGGAGCCGCTGCTCGCCGGGGAGATCCGCTCGGCGTTCGCGATGACCGAGCCGGACGTGGCGTCGTCGGACGCCACCAACATCACGGCGCAGATCGTCCGCGACGGCGACGAGTACGTGATCAACGGCCGCAAGTGGTGGACGAGCGGCGCCCTCGACGAGCGCTGCCGGGTCTTCATCGTGATGGGCAAGACCGACCCCGGCGCCGAGCCGCACCGGCAGCAGTCCATGATCCTCGTGCCCCGGGACACGCCCGGGGTGACGATCGTGCGCGACCTGCCGATCTTCGGCTACCACGACCAGCACGGCCACGCGGAGATCCTCTTCCAGAACGTGCGCGTGCCCGCGGCCAACCTCCTCGGCAACGAGGGCGACGGTTTCATGATCGCCCAGTCGCGGCTCGGCCCCGGCCGGATCCACCACGCGATGCGGCTGATCGGCATGGCGGAGCGGGCGCTGGCGCTGATGGTGGACCGGGCGAAGTCCCGGGTGGCGTTCGGCGAGCACCTGTCGTCCTTCAGCAGCGTCCAGGAGGCGATCGCCCGGTCGCGCATCGAGATCGACCAGGTCCGGCTGCTCGTCTACAAGACCGCGTGGCTCATCGACCGGTACGGCGCCAAGGGCGCCCGGACCGAGATCGCCGCGATCAAGGTCGCCGCGCCGAACATGGCGACCCAGGTGATCGACCGGGCGATCCAGGTGTTCGGCGGCATGGGGGTGACCGAGGACACCGTGCTCCCGTACTTCTACGCCTGGGCCCGCTGCCTGCGGATCGCCGACGGCCCGGACGCCGTCCACCTCCGCTCGGTGGCCCGTCAGGAGCTCAAGCGCGCCTACCCGTACGTGGGCTGACCGCGCCGCCCGCCCCGGCGGCCGCGTGTGCGGGCGGTGGGGTGCCGCGGGCTCCGGCACGAGGCTTTAGCGTGGATCGCCGGAGTCCGAGGGAACGGAGGGCGGAGTGACGTCACTGGAAGGCCCGTTCCGGGAGGCCATGGCGCAGCTCGCCGCCGGGGTGGCGGTGATCACGGTCCAGGAGGAGCGAGACGACATCGGGACCACGGTCTCGTCGCTGATGTCGGTCTCCCTGGAGCCGCCCCTGGTGCTGGTGAGCATCGCCTCGCAGAGCTACGTCACCGAGGTGCTGCTCCGCCGGGACCGCTGGGCGGCGAGCCTGCTCGCCGACGGCCAGCAGGCCATCGCCTCCCGGTTCGCCACCCCGGGCCGGCCGAGCGCGCGGCTGCTCCTCGCCGGCGTGGCGCACCACCGCGGCGCGCACAGCGGCGCGCTCATCGTCGAGGGCGGGGTGGCGGCGCTCGAGGCCGAGAGCGTGCAGGTCGTCCCGGCCGGGGACCACACGCTCTTCATCGGCGAGGTGCTCGGGGTCGACTACGTGGACGCCACCCGCGCGCCGCTGGTACGGCTGCGCTCCCGCTACCGCGCGGTCACCTGACCGCCCCGGCCTCGGCGCCGGCCGTGAAGTGGGCCAGCGTCCCGACCGTGCCAGGGACCCCGGTCCTGATCGGCGGGCCCGCCCCGCCGGTATGCCCGGCGATCCCAGCCATCGGCGACCGGGCCGGTACCGACCGGCGATGGTCCGGCCCGATCCCGGCGGGCACGGCTCGCCCGGCGGTCCGCCCCGAACTCCGGCGAGGTGCGCCGGTGCGCCCGGTGCCCATCGTCGGCCGCTCGGCGGGCCCGGACGGGCTCGAGGCGGGCGAGGTCACGGCATCGCTACTGCGCGAATGAGAACTATCGCACGCGAAGGCCTGGCTAGTGCCCAAATTCGCGGACCGGCGGCGCGGCAGCGGCCGGCAAGGGCTACCTGACCACCGTGCGCTGCCTCCGACGGGTCGCTCGATGGTCAGTCGAAGTTGCGCTGCCGAACCTGGTTCGCGATCGCGAGAATCTTGGGCCGGCCGACCACCTTGAAGGCGAGGCCGTGGCGGAATATCTCCGGAATCCAATACTGGTCTTCTTCGCGGAAGACGACGCCGTTGGATGCGAGAATTTCGAGCTCCTCACTCGACAGCCCCACGGAATTCGGGCTGAACGGAATGCGCTTCTTGTCCGCCTCTAGCGCGTCAAGGCGTTTGAGTAGCTCGCCCACCTGTGGGCTCTCCTCGCTGATGGCTCTGATCTTTTCCTTGCTACACGTCACCAGTGCGTTCCGCATGGCGCTGGGGATGAGCAGCCGGTCCGTGTAGCGCGTGTCGGAGACCGAGCCTGCCGCCGATTCGGCCAGGAACGTCACGATATCTCGTGCCTGAATCTGGCCGTTGAAGTCGGACAACGCCGCCAGGAACCACCTGTCGGACCGCGCTTCTCGCGAGCGCGGCGATCCCATCTTCTCGCCCCAGACCGGGATGAGCAGGCGGCTCAGGTCCTCGTCTCTCGCCTGCCGAATCGCCTTGGACGCCACCTGTGAAAGTGCCTTGGCCTGCTGAGTCACCCACAGCGTAAGCCGCAGGGCCTCTGCCGGATTCCATTTGAGCTCGTAGTCGCGATAACGCGCGAGGAATTGGGCGCTGTTCTGCTTGATCGCGGCCTGCACGAGGTCGCGCCGGATGAAAATGATGAGGCCGAGCGGACGGCCGCGGAGGCTACGGAGCCATTCGAGACAGTCGACGAGGAGAACCCGGAGCGCCTGCCGTTGCGCGTCGTTCCGGACGAATTCCTGGAGCAGATCCTCGAGGCCATCGATGAGGAATATCCTCGTCGAGGTGCGCGAGAAGTCGACCAGCCTCTCCTCGACGTCCTCGGGTGACGCCTCGATGCCCACCGCCCGGGCCATGCAGGTCAGCCACACGCGCCGCCACTCGAGGTCGGACAGTGGGGACCGCAGCGATGTGTCGATGAGGTCACGGAGCTCGAGCTGGCTCGCCGGTTCGGCGCCGGGGGATGCGCAAGCGAGCTTCTGCACCTCTCTGATCCGTTCGGAGGTGCGGTCCTGCAGATGCCGGGAGACGAAGACCGGGGCGAGCCGGGCGTCCAACGTCACGTTGTCCACGCCCACAGCTTCGGCGTAGCCTTGCCAGGTCTCCCGGAAACACATCTGGACCTGCGTGAACGTCTTCCCGGACCCCTTCGCGCCCACCACCACGCAGAGCGGCGGCTCGGTGCGATGCGAGGTGAGCAGGTTCCGCAGCGACTCGGTCGGAAGGAAGCCAGTGCTGTCGGCGGTCTCGGCGTAGGCCAGCCGCCTCGCGAACGTTTCCAGTCGCTCGCGCCTTTGCGCCAGTTCGTCCTCGGAGCTCTTCTGCTGGAACGACTCATCCGCGCTCTCGGCCGCCGCCGGAGGGGAGGCGAGGTCCTCTGCCAGCGTCTCCAAGAGCTGCGGAAGCTGCTGGCGTCGGGCGAGTGCGATCACCGCGTCCCAGTTGGCGGGGAGAGCAAGGAGGTGATCCTGGAACGCGCTCAGCGTGGGCTCCACCACCACGTCGTTGTCGACCGTCATGTCCTCGCCCTCATTCGGCTCCGGCTGCAGGGTGGTGGCGATCGCGTCCCGCAACCGGGCCGCCGCTTCGATCACCAGCGATCGGTCGGCCTGCTCCCGGAACTGGGTGATGATGATCGCGCTCGCCGGATCGCCCTTCCGTGACGGGGCACGTCGCCCGAGTTCCCGGATGAGCCGCTCCGTGCCGTGCAATGACTGCTCGCTGACCGTGGTGACGAAGACCCGCTGTACCCGGGGGTCGAGCAGGATGGGAGCCGACAGTTCGCTGCCGCCGGCGCGAAGGTCGATGAGCACGGTGGACGCATGCAATGCGGCGGCCAGCTCGGCCAGGGATTCCGTCAGGTAGTAGATGGGCCGATCCGCCGTGAGGAGATCAGTGGGTTCGATCTTGGGTGGTGCGATATCGGCGAGGGATCGCCGCGTCGGCATGACGATGACGTTGTCGAACGCCTGGTTCGGCAGATAGGCGGCGCCGAGGGAGACGGCCTCGTCCGGACGCCCGTCAGCGGAAGCGTGCAGGAGCGCCAGGAAGTCCTCGTAACTGAAGTCCACGCGTTTGCCGTGACCGGCGAGCATCCAGGTGATGCCGGGAGCCTCCAGGTCGGCATCGATCAGCAGTACGCGGCCGCCCTTGCGGGCCACAGCGTCGGCCAGTGCGATTGCGTGCAGGGTACGGCCCACGCCTCCCTTGTAGGAATGGAAGGCGGCGATCCGGACGCCATGTGGGAGATGGGACTCCGGCGGTGGCAGCGGCTCGCCGAGGCTGCGGACGATGCGGCGCTCACGCCATCGCGGCTCGCGTCGGTGGGCCTCAGGCTCGCGGTGGTTGATCGTGATCGGAAGCAGCCTCCGGGAGGGGCGCCCAGGGATGTCGTCGAGGCGCAGGGCAGGTGGCCCTTCGTCCCTGACAATGGACCCGACCCCGAATCGCTCCCCGAGCCACCGGAGCACTTCCTCGGCGGAAACCGCCGGGGCGACGGTCACTTCGAGGCCGTCCCAGAATGCGTCGCACTCGTGGAGCCATTCCGGCCACCGCTTATAGAGTGCGAGCTTTTCCAGGTGGGCATCCACATCCACCCAGGTGTAGATGTGCTCGGGGACGGAGTCCGTGACGTCGGGCATCATGCCCTCAATTCTCCCTGATACCAGTCCCTCAGCTCACGCAACACTTGGATCGCCTGCTTCTCCTCGTCCCGCTGCAGGGCATGCCCGTATCGCCATGCTTGGTGCAGGTCTTCGAAAGAAATCCGCGTTTTCTGGTCATGCTGCGATGGGCAGGATCGCTGCATGCGATCGCACAAGGTAGGCGGCAGGCGCAATTCCTTCGCCAGCCGGTGCAGGTCGTGCCGGCGGAATTCCGGACGCAACTGAGCCGTAGAGTGAAGCTTAAGACGACGGAGTAACGACGCTTTCAGCCCGCACTCCACACTGTAGAAAAGCAGCAGGGCCGCCGGAGGCCCCTCCGCCATCTGCTGAACGGCCTCGTTCTGCGAGATAAAGCTCGCCCGAAGCTGGCGCCAGCCGACCTCCACCGCCACGGAAAGCGATGGTAAGGGCAGTCGGCTTTTCCCACACCTGGAATGTCGAATCGGTCGATGGCCGCGTTTGCGCATGCCGTCGGCGACGGTGCGGGCGGCTTCGCGCCCCGGTGGCGGAGGCGCGGGCAAGCCGAATCGCGACGCGCCGGGCACCGCGCCAGAGGCGGCCTCGGTGCAGAGGATGTGCTGCGGGTGGTGGGGGAGGTCCCGGCCGTGTGCTCCGGGCGGGCCGGCCGCACACCCGCACGGCCCGGCCACCTCGGGTGTGTCCGGGCCGCCGCCCCGGGCGGCCCGGCCGTACGCGGACCCGTCCGGCTCAGCGGATCACCCACTGGCCGGGGAGCAGGAGCGGCCCGTAGGCGGGCAGGCCGAGCTCCCCGGCGAGCCGCGCGAACGGGCCCCACGCCTCCACCCGGAGCCGGGCCATGGCGGCCGACCGGTCCTCGCTCGACTCCGGCGGCCGGATCCGCTCCAGCGGGTTCAGGTGGGGGTAGATCCGCACCGGCGCGGTGGCGGGAAGCCCCGCCCTGCTCCGGGCGAGGGCGAGCGCGTCCTCCAGCCCGCCGAGCTCGTCGACCAGGCCGTTGCGGACGGCGTCCGCCCCGGTCCAGACCCGGCCCTTGGCCAGCTCGTGCGCGTGGTCCTTGCTCAGCCCGCGGGCGTCGGCGACCTTGGTGACGAAGTCCTCGTAGACCCGGTCGAGCCAGGTGTTCAGCCGCTCCCACTGGGCCGCGGAGAACTCGCGGCTGGTGGAGAACATCTCCGCGTTCTCGCCCATCGAGACCGCCTCGGACGTGACGCCGAGCTTCCCGAGCAGCTCGCTGATCACCGGCTTGCCGCCGTACACGCCGATCGAGCCGGTGAGCGTGCCCGGGTGCGCGAAGATCACGTTGGCGGCCATGGAGACGAAGTATCCCCCGGAGGCGGCGACGTCGCCCATCGAGACGATCACCGGCTTGCCCGCCTGGCGGGTGAGGAGCACCTCCCGCCAGATCGCGTCGGAGGCGACGTAGGACCCGCCCGGGCTGTCCACCCGGAACACCACGGCCTTGATCTTGTCGTCCTTGCGCGCGGCGCGGAACGCGGCGCAGATGGTGTCCGAGCCCATGGACCCGCTCGCGCCGAGCGGAGACCGGCCGCTGCGGCCGAGCCGGATCGGGCCGATGCCGTGGATGAGCGCGACCGCGCCGGCCCCCGGGTGCGGCAGCCGCTTGGCCGCCGCCTCCTTGGCGTACCGGGTGACGTAGCGGAGCCGGCCGTCCTCGCCCACGGTCTCCGCGTAGACCTCGTCCCGGTACTTCAGGCCGTCCACGAGCCCGGCCTCCACCGCCTCGGCGCCGAGGAACGGCCCGCGGTCGACCAGCTCGCGGACGCGCGCGGGGTCGAGCCGGCGGCCCTGGGCGATCCCCTCGATGACCTGCTCCATCGCGGACTCGACGATGCGCGCCGTCGACTCGCGGTGCGGCTCGGTCATGTGGTTCTGGGTGAACACGTTCGCCGCGGTCTTGTACTCGTGCCGCTGGCCGAGCTGGAACTCCACCCCGGCCTTGGCGAGCGCGTCGCGGAGGAACCGGGTCTCGACCGAGAGGCCGGTGAGGCCCACGTCGCCGGAGGGCTGCAGGTAGATCCGGTCGCAGGCCGTGGCGAGGTAGTAGGGGACGGTCCCGGTGCTGACCTCGCCGAACGACTCTGCGAAGGCGATGGTGCGCTTGCCGGCCGCCCGCAGCTTGATGATCGCGGTCCGGAGCTCCTGCACCATGCCGAGCCCGAGCGGCGCGTTGCCGATCTTCACCAGCAGCGCCTTGACCCGGGGATCCCGGCGCGCCCGGTTGAGCCCGGCGAGCACGTCGTCGAGGCGGATCTTGCGCATCGACAGCATCGCGCCGAGCGGGTCCGCGGGCGGTCCCTCCACGATCCCCATGGTCAGGTCGAGCTCGAGCACCAAGGGTGCGCTCCGCTGCCGCCGCAGCTTCTCGAGGGTCTGTCCGATCGTCCTCGTCGCCTCCATAAAGGCCACCCTAAGGGATCCATCGGAAGGTGCTCGCGGGATCCGCTGTGGGCAAAGACCGATAAAGACCGTAAAGCCCGCGGCCGGGCCGCCCTGGTCCGCGCCCGTTCCCGGGGTTCATCGCGCCGCCGCCCGCCCGGCGCGGTCCGGGTTCTCGCCCCCGCGCCCCGGACGGCTCGCGCGGCGTCGCGAGGGCGATGAAAGCGACCGACCCATCGGCGGCCGGCCGGACGCCTCGCGCGCGTCGCGGGGACAGGCGCCGGTACGGCGGCGCGGCCGTACCCGGCGAGCGGGACGGCGGGCCGGAGCGGCGGGCGGGAGCGCGGAAAGGCCCCCGCCGGAGGGGGTGGCGGGGGCCTGTGGAGGGGGTGGGCTTCCGCGGCGGTCCCGGAACGCCCTGGCGGGACCGCCGCGGATCCTGGGTCGCCCTAGGGATTCCCGAGGGGGATCGGAGGCGTCAGGGTGCGGCGTGGCTACCGGAGGTTGCCGGCCACGGCGGCCGCCAGCTCGCCGTTGGCGGTGTCACCGCTGAACTCCCAGATGAACGCGCCGCCGAGGCCCTGGTTCTTGACGTAGTCCATCTTCCCCGCGATCGTCGCCGGGGTGTCGTAGCTCCACCAGTTGTTGCCGCAGTGGGCGTACGCCGTGCCGGCGATGGTCCCGGTGGCCGGGCAGCTCGTCTTGAGCACCTTGTAGTCCTCGACGCCCTGCTCGTAGGTGCCCGGTGCCGGGCCGGTGGCGGTGCCGCCGGGCGCGCTCTGGGTGACCCCGGTCCAGCCGCGGCCGTAGAAGCCGATGCCGAGCAGGAGCTTGTTCGCGGGGATGCCCTTGCTCTTCAGCTTCTGGATGGCCGCGTCCGCGTAGAAGCCGGCCGTGGGGATCCCGCTGTAGGAGGTGAGCGGCGAGTGCGGGGCGGTCGGCCCGGTCGCCGCCCAGGCGCCGAAGTAGTCGTACGTCATGACGAGGTACCAGTCGACGTACTGCGCCGCGCCGGCGTAGTCCGCGGCGTCGAGCTTGCCGCCCGAGGTGCCGTCACCGCTGATCGCCGCGGTCACCAGGAAGTCGGGGCCGAACTTGGCGCGGAGCGCGGCCATGAGCCTCCGGAAGGCGTCCGGCCCGCTGGTGTCGCAGCTCAGCCCGCAGGCGTTCGGGTACTCCCAGTCGATGTCGATCCCGTCGAACACGTCGGCCCAGCGCGGGTCCTTCAGCAGCCGGTAGCAGGACTCGGCGAAGGCCTCGGGGTTGCGGGCCGCCTCGGCGAAGCCGCTCGACCAGGTCCAGCCGCCGAACGACCAGATGACCTTGATGTGCGGGTACATGGCCTTGAGCTTGCGGAGCTGGTTGAAGTTGCCGCGGAGCGCGCCGGTGTCCCAGGTGTCCGCCTTGCCGTCCACGCTGTTCTCCGCGGTGTAGGCCATGTCGTACGCCGCGTACGAGTCGCCGATGGCGCACTGGCCGTTGGTGACGTTGCCGAAGGCGTAGTTGATGTAGTCGATCTTGGAGGCGGTGCCGCTGGTGACGAGGTTCTTGACGAAGTACTGGCGCCCGTAGACGCCCCACTCGGTGAAGTAGCCGACGATCTTCTTGTCACCGCCGGGGTTGGGGGACGTGGTCACCGTCGGCGACGGGCTGGGGCTGACCGGCGGGGACGGGCTCGGGCTGACGGTGGGGGAGGGGGAGGAGGTCGGCGACGGGCCGGGGGAGCCGGGTTCGCCGGAGCACGGCTGGCCGTTGAGCGTGCAGTTCAGCGGGGTGAAGCCGCCACCGGGCGCGCCGATGAAGCCGAAGGTGGTGGACGCCCCGGGGGCGAGGGGCTCGTACCAGGTCGGGTTGGTGAACGTGTAGTGGTTCCCGTTCCTGGTCATCCGGGCGTCCCAGGCGGAGCTGATCGTCGTGCCGGGCGGCACGTCGAACTCGAGCGTCCAGCTCTGCAGGGTGGAGGACCCGGCCTTGATGGTGAACTTGCCCTGGAAGCCGGTCTCCCAGTCAGAGTCCGTGGAGTACGTGGCGGTCGCCGGGGTGGCGGCGGTCGCGGTCCCGATGGCGAGCGGAGCGAGGAGCGCTGCCCCCGCGAGCAGGGGCCCGAGCAGCAATCGTCGCAACGGTCACTCCAGGTAGGGGATCGGTTCTATCTGATAGGAAAGTTTCCTATCAGTTTGACCGCAGGGTAAGCCCGCCGCGGTGGCGCGTCAATGCGTTCGCCCCGTTTTGGGCCCCCGGAATGGTGGCCGGGCCTGTTGAGCCTCCGGGATGCTGGCGGGGCCTGTACGGCTCAGGGATGGTGGCGGGGCGGCATCGTGGCGCCGCGGTGGAACGGCCGGGCGTCATCGAGCCCCCGCTTCGCGCGCCCGGGGTCCGCGATGGCGATGAACACCGGCCACCTCGTCCGGCCCCGCTGCATGGGCCCAGGGAACCCCGGATGGCGATGAACACCGGCGACCTCATCCGGCCCTCGCTGCTCGGGCCCCGGAGCCGGGCCCGCCGCTCAGCCGGACCGGCCGTCCGCGTCCCGCTCGCGCGCCGGGGACCCCGTGGCCGGCCGGAGCCAGAGCGCGCCGAGCGGCGGCAGGCGGAGCCGGGCCGAGTAGGGCAGGCCGTGGCACGGCGTGGCGGACGCCTCGACCGCGCCGAGGTTCCCCACCCCGCTGCCCGCGTAGAGGAAGGAGTCGGTGTTGAGGATCTCCTCCCACCGGCCGCCCACCGGCAGGCCCAGGTGGTAGTCCTCGTGCGGGATGCCGGCGAAGTTCACCACGCAGGCGAGCACCGAGCCGTCCGAGCCGTAGCGCAGGAAGGCCAGCACGTTCCGCGCCGCGTCGTTCGCCTCGATCCACCGGAACCCGTCCGGGGTGAAGTCCCGGGTGTACAGCGCCGGCGTCTCCCGGTAGATCCGGTTGAGGTCCTGCACCAGGCGCTGCACGCCCCGGTGGTACTCGAAGTCGAGCACCCACCAGTCGAGGCCGTGCGCCTCCGACCACTCCGCGCCCTGGCCGAACTCCCCGCCCATGAAGAGGAGCTGCTTGCCCGGGTGCGCCCACATGTACGCCAGGAGCGCGCGCAGGTTGGCGAAGCGCTGCCACTCGTCCCCGGGCATCTTGGCGAGCAGCGACCCCTTCATGTGCACGACCTCGTCGTGCGAGAGCGGCAGCACGAAGTTCTCCGAGAACGCGTACACCAGGGAGAAGGTCACCTCGTGGTGGTGGTACTGCCGGTGGATCGGGTCGTGCGACAGGTACTTGAGCGTGTCGTGCATCCAGCCCATGTTCCACTTCAGGCCGAACCCGAGCCCGCCCAGGTGCACCGGGCGGGACACGCCCGGCCAGGCCGTGGACTCCTCGGCGATCATCACGATCCCGGGCACCTCGCGGTAGCAGACCGTGTTCAGCTCCTTCAGGAAGGCGATCGCCTCGAGGTTCTCCCGGCCGCCGTGGATGTTCGGGGTCCACTCGCCCTCGCGCCGCGAGTAGTCGAGGTAGAGCATGGAGGCGACGGCGTCCACGCGCAGGCCGTCGATGTGGAATTCCTTCAGCCAGTAGAGCGCGTTGGCGACGAGGAAGTTGCGGACCTCGTTCCGGCCGTAGTCGAAGACGTAGGTGCCCCAGTCCGGGTGCTCGCCCCGCCGCGGGTCGGCGTGCTCGTACAGCGGGGTGCCGTCGAACCGGGCGAGCGCCCACTCGTCGGTGGGGAAGTGCGCGGGCACCCAGTCGAGGATCACCCCGATGCCGGCGCGGTGCAGCTCGTCCACCAGGTAGCGGAAGTCGTCGGGGGTGCCGAACCGGGCGGTCGGCGCGTAGTACGAGGTGACCTGGTAGCCCCACGACCCGCCGAACGGGTGCTCGGCCACCGGCAGGAACTCCACGTGGGTGAAGCCCATCTCGGTGACGTACTCGACCAGCTCGACCGCGAGCCGCCGGTAGGACAGCCCGGGCCGCCACGAGCCGAGGTGCACCTCGTAGATGCTCATCGGCCCGGTGAGCGGATCCCGCCGGGCGCGGGCGGCCATCCACTCCGCGTCCCGCCACTCGTACGCGGACCGCTCCACGATCGACGCGGTGGCCGGCGGGACCTCGGTCCGGCGGGCCATCGGGTCCGCCTTCTCCCGCCACACGCCGTCGATGCCGAGGACCTGGAACTTGTACCGGGCCCCCGGCCCGACCCCGGGGAGGAACAGCTCCCACACCCCCGACCGGCCGAGCGAGCGCATCGGGCAGGCCGTGCCGTCCCAGTGGTTGAAGTCGCCGATCACCCGGACGCCGCGGGCGTTCGGCGCCCACACGGTGAACGCGGTGCCGTCGACGTCCTCGTGCCGCATGACCCGGGCGCCGAGCACCTCCCACAGCCGCTCATGCCGGCCCTCGTGGATGAGGTGCAGGTCGAACTCGCCGAGGGTCGGCAGGTGCCGGTACGGGTCGTCCGTCTCGTACGGCGGCGCGCCCGGATAGGTGATCCGCAGCCGGTAGTCCGGGATCTTGTCCAGCCCGGGGATGGTCACCTCGAACACCCCGTGGGCGACGTGCCGCAGCTCGTGGGCGGTGCCGTCCACGATGGCCTCGACCTTCTCGGCGAGCGGCCGCAGTGCGCGGATCGTGACGCCCTCCGGCCCGGGGTGCGCGCCGAGGATCGAGTGCGGGTCGTGGTGCGCGCCGGCGGCCAGCCGATCGAGATCCATGTCATAACCCTGCCCGATTCGGGGCGCCGTCACCACCGCGAACGGAGGTTCAGGGAGCGTCCCGGCCCGGGGTGAAGGCGGCGAGCGGGATCGGCAGCCAGTCCGGCCGGTTCCGGGCCTCGTAGACGACCTCGTAGACCGCCTTGCTCATCTCCAGAGCCCGCAGCATGACCATGTCGTCGCCGGTGAGCGGGCCGCCCGCGGCCGCGTACCCCTCGAGGAACGCCGCGCGGTTGCGCTCCGACCACTCCCGGGCCCGGCCCTCGAGCGCGTCGGCGTGCGGGTGGCCGACGAGCAGGTGCCGGGCCGCGTAGTCGAACGAGCGGAGCATCCCGGCCACGTCCCGCATGGGCGAGTCGAGCGCCCGGCGTTCGGCGAGCGGCTGGCCCGGCTCGCCCTCGAAGTCCAGCACCACCCAGTCGGCGGGGGTGCGGAGCACCTGCCCGAGGTGGTAGTCGCCGTGCACCCGCTGCACGGGCATGCCGTGGGTGATGCCGGCGAGCCGGTCGAACGCGCCGGCCGCGACGCCGGCGTACAGGGCGAGCCGCGGGACCGCGCCGACCGCCTGCTCCAGCTTCCGGTGGAGCCGGTCGATCAGCGCTTTGATCTCCCGCGGCGACATGGACCCGGTCGGGAAGACCTCGGCGAGCCGGTCGTGGACCTCGGCGGTGGCGCCGCCGAGCCGGAACGCCTCCGGGGCGAAGTCGCCGCCGGCGTCCGCGGCGGAGAGGCCGGGCGGGCTGGCGTAGAGGTCGCGGACGCTGGCGAGCGCCATGGTCCAGCCCTCGGCCGCCCCGGCCAGGTACTCCTGCATGATCGCGAGCGTGGTCGGCTCGCCGCCGACGTCCCCCTCGATCCAGCCGTACGGCCGCGCGATGTGGGCCGACCCGGCGGCCGCGAGGCCCATGACGATCTCCAGCTCGGGGCTGACGCCCGGGGTGAGCTGGCGGAACAGCTTGCAGATGTAGGCCTCCCCGAACACCAGGGAGGTGTTCGACTGCTCGGCGGTGAGCACGCTGCCGCGCAGCGTGGGGTCGATCTCCGCCCCGGGGACGCGGTGGAACCGCAAGGCGCCCACCGTCAGCTCGTCCGCCATGCCAGCGAGCAGCCGCCCGGTGAGCACGTGGTCGTGCACGGCGTCGTACGCGTACCGCTGCCGGCCCCGCCAGGTGCAGGCGCCGATCAGGGCGTGCCGCAGCCGGCCGGGCAGCTCGGCCCGGAGGCCGATCGGGAGCTGGTAGCGGGTGCGGCGGTCGGCCTGCCGTACCGAGACGATCAGGTGGAGGAGCGCGGGATCACCGCCGTGGAGCTCGGTGAGGGAGTCGATGGCGAGCGCGTCGACGGCATGCCCTTTCCCGGCGAACCACCGTTGCCCGGTGATCCAGCCGGCGAGCAGGTCGGGCAGCCCTCTCGTCACTCCTCCTCGGTGGCGCTCGCGCCCTGCGGCTTGGGCAGGGTGAACCAGTAGAAACCGTGCCCGGGGAGCGTCAGGAGATACGGCAGCTCGCCGATCGGCGGGAACGGCACGCCGCCCATGCACTCGACCGGGGTGACGCCCTCGAACCGGCGCAGGTCGAGCTCGACCGGCTGGGGGAAGCGGGAGAGGTTGTTGACGCAGAGCACCCGGTCGTCGCCGAGCTCGCGGACGAAGGCGAGCACGCTCGGGTTGGAGGAGTTGAGCTCGGTGAAGTGGCCGAGCCCGAAGACCGGGTGGCGCTTGCGGATCTCGATCATCCGCTTGGTGAAGTGGAGGAGCGAGCCGGGGCTCTTCTGCTGCGCCTCGACGTTGATCGCCTGGTACCCGTAGATCGGGTCCATGATCACCGGCAGGTAGAGCCGGCCGGGGTCGGCGTCGGAGAACCCGGCGTTGCGGTCCGGGGTCCACTGCATCGGGGTGCGGACTCCGTCCCGGTCGCCGAGCCAGATGTTGTCGCCCATGCCGATCTCGTCGCCGTAGTAGAGCACGGGCGAGCCCGGCAGGCTCAGCAGCAGCGCGGTGAACAGCTCGATCTGGTTGCGGTCGTTCTCCAGGAGCGGGGCGAGCCGGCGCCGGATGCCGACGTTCGCCCGCATCCGGGGGTCCTTGGCGTACTCCGCGTACATGTAGTCGCGCTCTTCGTCGGTGACCATCTCGAGCGTGAGCTCGTCGTGGTTGCGCAGGAAGATCCCCCACTGGCAGTTCTCCGGGATCTTCGGTGTCTGGGCGAGGATCTCGGAGATCGGGTAGCGGGACTCGCGCCGGACCGCCATGAAGATGCGCGGCATCAGCGGGAAGTGGAACGCCATGTGGCACTCGTCCCCGCCGGTGACCGGGTCGCCGAAGTACTCCACCACGTCGGCCGGCCACTGGTTCGCCTCGGCGAGCAGGACCCGGTCGGGGTAGAGCCGGTCGACCTCGGCGCGGATCCGCTTGAGGTACGCGTGGGTCTGCGGCAGGTTCTCGCAGTTGGTGCCGTCCTGCTCGAAGAGGTACGGGATCGCGTCGAGCCGGAACCCGTCGATGCCGAGGTCGAGCCAGAACCGGATGACCTCGAGCATCGCCTCCTGCACCGCGGGGTTGTCGTAGTTGAGGTCGGGCTGGTGGTGGAAGAACCGGTGCCAGTAGTACTGGCCGCGCACCGGGTCGTAGGTCCAGTTGGAGGACTCCGAGTCGATGAAGATGATCCGCGCGTCCTTGTACCGCTCGTCGGTGTCGCTCCACACGTAGAAGTCGCCGTACGGCCCGGTGGGGTCGTGGCGCGACGCCTGGAACCACGGGTGCTGGTCGCTGGTGTGGTTCATCACCAGGTCGGCGATGATCCGGATCCCGCGCTTGTGCGCCTCGTCGACCAGCATGATGAAGTCCCCGAGGTCGCCGTACTCGGGCAGGATCGTCATGTAGTCGGAGATGTCGTACCCGCCGTCCCGGAGCGGTGACTTGTACATCGGCAGCAGCCAGATGCAGTCGACGCCCAGCCACTGCAGGTAGTCGAGCTTCTGGATCAGCCCGGGGATGTCACCGGTGCCGTCCCCGTTGGAGTCGTAGAAGCCGCGGATCAGCACCTCGTAGAAGACGGCGCGCTTGTACCAGAACCGGTCGCGCGGCTGCTCGTGGGTGAAGGTGTCGGGAACCGGCCGGCTGTGACCGGGCTGCGATGTCGGGTTCACCTGTGGACTCCCGGGTGCGGTCGTGCTCACGGGTGGCGGAGCGTGAAGACGTGGGCGGGACAGATGTGCGGGTCGAGACGCACGTAGTTGGCCTGCCGCCAGCGGTACGACTCGCCGGAGAGCTGGTCGTCGACGATGAACTCGGCGTTCCAGTCGAGGCCGAGGGCGGGCATGTCCAGGTGGACGGTCGCCTCCCGGGTGTGGTGCGGGTCCAGGTTGACGACGGCGAGCACCACGTCGCCGAGCCCGTGCCGCCGGGTCGCCGGATCGTACGGCCCGGGCAGGCGCTTGGAGAAGCAGATCAGCTCCGGCTGGTCGACGTGGTGGAACCGCAGGTTGCGCAGCTCCTGGAGCGCGGGGTGCGCCCGCCGCAGGAGATTGAGCTGGGTGATGAAGGGGGCGATGCTGCGGCCCTCCCGTTCGGCCGCCGCCCAGTCGCGCGGCTTGTACTGATATTTCTCACTATCAAGGTACTCCTCGCTCCCCGGGCGTAGTGGCGTGTTCTCGCAGAGTTCGAACCCCGAGTAGATCCCCCAGGTCGGCCCCAGGAGCGCGCCGAGCACCGCTCTGATCTTGAAGGCCGGCACCCCGCCGTGCTGCAGGTACTCGTGCAGGATGTCCGGGGTGTTCACGAACAGGTTCGGGCGGAGGAAGTGCGCCGTCCGGTGCGCGAGCTCGGTGAGGTACTCCTCGATCTCCGCCTTCGTGTTCCGCCAGGTGAAATACGTGTACGACTGGTGGAACCCGATCTTCGCCAGGGTCTGCAGCATCGCCGGGCGGGTGAACGCCTCGGCGAGGAACAGCACGTCCGGATCGGTGGCGTTGATGTCGGCGATCAGCCGCTCCCAGAAGTGGACCGGCTTGGTGTGCGGGTTGTCCACCCGGAAGATCCGCACCCCGTGGTCCATCCAGAACCGGACGATCCGCCGGACCTCCTGGTAGAGCCCCTCCGGATCGTTGTCGAAGTTGAGCGGATAGATGTCCTGGTACTTCTTGGGCGGGTTCTCCGCGTACGCGATCGACCCGTCGGCCCGCTTGGTGAACCACTCGGGGTGCTCCTTCACCCACGGGTGGTCGGGCGAGCACTGCAGGGCGAGGTCGAGCGCGACCTCCAGGCCGAGCTCGCGCGCCCGCGCCACGAACGCGTCGAAGTCCTCGATCGTGCCGAGGTCGGGGTGGACCGCGTCGTGCCCGCCCGCCGGGGAGCCGATCGCCCACGGCGACCCCGGGTCGTGCGGCCCGGCGGTGAGCGTGTTGTTCCGCCCCTTGCGGGCGGTGAACCCGATCGGGTGGATCGGCGGCAGGTAGACCACGTCGAAGCCCATCGCGGCGATGGCCGGCAGCCGCTCGGCGGCGGTCCGGAACGTCCCCGAGCGCGGGGTGATCCCGGCGTCGGCCGGGACGCCGCACTCCCCGGGCACGATCGCGCCCTCGGAGCGGGGGAAGAACTCGTACCACGAGCCGAACAGCGCCCGCCGGCGGTCCACCCGGATGCGGTACCGCTCCGAGCGGGTGACCAGCTCCCGCAGCGGGTGCGCCTCGATCGCCTCCGCGGTGGTGGCGAGCTGCGCGGCCGAGAACCGGGCCCGCGGGTCGAGGTGCTCGTCCCGCAGCCGCTCCGCCACCTCCCGCAGCGTGGCGGCGTGCGCGCAGGGCTCCGGGCCCGGGCAGTCGTCCGGCCGCACGGCCGCCGCGGCGCGCTCGAAGAGCCGGGCCCCCTCCTCGCACATGAGCTCCGCGTCGATCCCCCGGGGGATCTTGATGCCGGCGTCCCGCAGCCAGGTGGCGATCGGATCGCCCCACGCCTCGACGTGGAACCACCACAGCCCTTCGTCGGGGAGCGAGACCGTCACGCTCCACCGGTCGGTGCCGGGGGCGATCTCGCGCATCGGCAGGACCCGCCCCTGCCTGCCCGACGGATCGGTGAGCACGGCGCCGGCCGCGACCGCCTCGTGCCCTTCCCGGAACACGGTCGCGCTGATCTCGAAGGTCTCGCCGGCGACGGCCTTGGCCGGCCACCGCCCGCAGTCGACGACGGGGTGGAGGTCGAGGATGGGGATTCGTCCGATCATCGCTGCCTTACCTAGGGGCGCCGGGCCCGGCGCCGGTGGGTCTCGTCGCTGGTCATGGTGCACGTCTCCCTCGGCTCTCCCTGGGCCGTCTCCCGGCCGCACCGCCGGCTCCCCCCGCGGGCCGCCGAGGCGGTAACGTACCCGTCATCCGGCGTGCCCGCACAGGTCCATACTTACCCTCTCCCGGTGCGGCGTTGCCCGTTCCGAGACGTTCGGGCGGTCCGTGGCCATTTCTTGATCGTGGGCGGTGCGAGGTGGACCGGAGCTATGACGTTCGTTGGGCTTTGCCGGATGCGGTAGGGGATAGGAGCGACATGCAAGAGGGCGGCCGCGCGGGCGCACCCCGGTCCGGCCGGTGGAGCGTTCCTGTCGCGTGCCGCGGTGCCGACTAATTAAGGTCAGCCCCGTGAGAGCAATTCGGCGCTTCACCGTACGGACGTCCCTGCCTCCTCAGCTGGCGCCGCTGGCCGAGCTGGTGCGGAATCTCCGCTGGTCATGGCACCCGGAGACGCTGGACCTCTTCGCCGACGTGGACCGGGAGGCATGGGAGCGGGTCGGCCACGATCCGGTCGCCCTGCTCGGTGCGGTGGAGACCGGCCGGTTGCTCGAGCTCGCCGCGGACCGGCGGTTCCTGCGCCGGCTCGCCGACGCCGCCGATGACCTCCGCGAGTACCTCACCGCTCCGCGGTGGTACCAGTCGCTGGAGGACGCGCCCCGGGCGATCGCCTACTTCTCCCCGGAGTACGGCATCGCCGCCGCGCTCCCGCAGTACTCGGGCGGCCTCGGCATCCTCGCGGGCGACCACCTGAAGGCGGCGAGCGACCTCGGTGTGCCGATCATCGGGGTGGGCCTGCTCTACCGCCACGGCTACTTCACCCAGTCGCTCTCCCCGGACGGCTGGCAGCTGGAGCACTACCCGTCGCTCGACCCGGGCGGGCTCCCGCTCACCCTGCTGCGGGAGGCGGACGGCACCCCGGCCACGGTCTGCGTCACCCTCGACGGCGCGCAGCCCTTGCGCGCCCGGATCTGGGTCGCCCAGGTGGGCCGGGTGCCCTTACTGCTGCTCGACTCCGGGATCGCGGAGAACGACCCGATGGCCAGGGACGTGACCGACCGCCTCTACGGCGGCGGGAGCGACCACCGGCTCCGGCAGGAGCTGCTCCTCGGCGTCGGCGGGGTGCGGGCGGTGCGCGCGTACTGCCGGATCACCGGCCACCCGGAGCCCGAGGTGTTCCACACCAACGAGGGCCACGCCGGCTTCCTCGGCCTGGAGCGGATCCGCGAGCTCACCGAGGCGCGGCTCTCCTTCGCGGAGGCGCTCGAGGCGGTGCGCGCCGGCACGGTGTTCACCACGCACACCCCGGTGCCGGCCGGCATCGACCGGTTCCCGGCCGACATGATCGCGCGCCAGTTCAGCGGGAGCGCCTGGCCGACCGTGGACGTGGCGAACGTCCTGGAGCTGGGGGCCGAGCCCGGGCCCGGCGGCGACCCCTCGGTGTTCAACATGGCCGTGATGGGCATGCGGCTCGCCCAGCGGGTCAACGGCGTCTCCCGGCTCCACGGCGAGGTGAGCCGCGCCATGTTCCGCGGCCTGTGGCCGGGGTTCGACCTCGACGAGCTGCCGATCGGCTCGATCACCAACGGCGTCCACGCGCCCACGTGGATGGCCCGCGAGCTCCTCGAGCTGATCGGCGGCGACCACCTCACCGGGGTGGGCGACGAGCGGGGCTGGGAGCGGGTGGACCGGCTCTCCGACGCCGACCTCTGGGCCGTGCGCTGCCGGCTGCGCACCCGGCTGGTGGCGGAGACGCGCAAGCGGCTCAAGCGCGCCTGGCTCCGGCGCGGCGCCGCGGAGGCGGAGCTCGGCTGGGTCGACCAGGTCCTCGACCCGGAGGTGCTGACCATCGGGTTCGCGCGCCGGGTCCCCGCGTACAAGCGGCTCACCCTCATGCTCCGCGACCCGGAGCGGCTCACGGCGCTGCTGCTCCACCCGGACCGGCCCGTCCAGATCGTCATCGCCGGGAAGGCGCACCCGGCCGACGAGGGCGGCAAGCGGCTCATCCAGCAGATCGTCCGGTTCGCCGACCAGGAGCGCGTGCGGCACCGCATCGTGTTCCTGCCCGACTACGACATGGCGCTCGCCCAGGTGCTCGTCGCCGGCGCCGACGTCTGGATGAACAACCCGCTCCGCCCGCTCGAGGCGTGCGGCACCTCCGGGATGAAGGCCGCGCTCAACGGCGGCCTCAACCTCTCCATCCGGGACGGCTGGTGGGACGAGTGGTTCGACGGCGCCAACGGCTGGGCCATCCCAAGCGCCGAGGGCGTGGCGGATCCCGACCGGCGTGACGAGCTCGAGGCGGCGGCCCTCTACGACCTCCTCGAGCGCGAGGTCACGCCCCGGTTCTACGACCGCACCGCCGACGGGCTGCCGCGCCGCTGGCTGGAGATGGTCCGGCACACGCTGCGCTCGCTCGGGCCGAAGGTCCTGGCCGGGCGCATGCTCAAGGAGTACGTGCTCGACCTCTACACCCCGGCGGCGAAGGCGGCCCGGGAGTTCGCCGCGGATGACCACCGGAACGCCAAGCGGTTCGCGGCCTGGAAGGTGCGCGTGTCGCGGGCCTGGCCGGGGGTGCGGGTCGAGCACGTCGAAGGCTCCGGGGCCGGCGACACCCCGGAGCTCGGCACCCGCCTGAAGATCACGGCCACGGTCGCGCTCGGGGAGCTGAGCCCCGAGGACGTCGAGGTCCAGGCGGTCTACGGCCGGGTCGGCGCGCACGACGAGCTGATCCGCCCGGATCACGTCACGCTGACGATGGAGACGATCCACGACGACGGCCGCGCCCGGTACGCCGGGGTGATCCCCCTCGATCGGACCGGCGCATTCGGTTACACCGTCCGTGTCGTGCCGTCGCACCCATTGCTGGCGGCGCCCGCCGAACTCGGCTTGATCGCCGTGCCGGAGGAGCCGGCGGGCATGACGAACGGAACCCTCCGCTGATCCATTTCGACGATCCATGCCGGCCGTGAGCCGGCGTCACTTGCCATATCAGGAGTGAATCATGACGAACGCGTGGACGTTCGAGGGACAACCCGCGGCGCTCGGCGACACGACGGTGACGCTGGTCGAGGGGACCTCGTTCTGTGTGTCGACCAGGACCGGCGACATCGTCTCCGGCGGGGCGCAGGGCGTCTACCACGCCGACACCCGGCTGCTCTCCCGCTGGGAGCTGCGCATCGACGACGTCCCCGTCGAGCCGCTGCAGGTCCTCTCCGACCAGCCGTACCACGCCCGGTTCATCGGGCGGACCCAGCCGCGTCCCGGGCGGGCGGAGAGCACGCTGCTCGTGGTCCGCGACCGGTACGTGGGCGGCGGCCTCCGCGAGGACATCCGGCTCCGCAACGAGTCGGACGAGACCGTGGGCTGCCTGGTGAACATCCACCTCGCCTCGGACATCGCCGACCTGTTCGAGGTGAAGGTGGGCCGCGTCCAGCACGTCCACGACGTCGACACGGTCACCGAGGGGAGCACCCTGCGGATCTTCTCCCCCAGCAGGTCCCGGGGCGTGGTGCTCCGGACCGAGGACGCGCTCGTCGCCCCCGGCCGGCTCTCCTTCCGCGTCGTGGTCCCGGCCCGGGGCGAGTGGTCCACGAAGATCCAGGCCAACCCGATCATCGACGGGGAGGAGGTCCAGGCCCGGTTCTCCGCGCACTTCCCGGTGCAGAGCGCGGAGCCGGCCGTGCGGTTCGCCGCCTGGGACCGGGACATCCCCCGGGTCCGCACCACCCACCGCGCGCTCGCCCGGGCGCTCGAGCGGTCCCGCGAGGACCTGGGCTCGCTCCGGCTGTTCGATCAGGACAAGCCGGACCAGCCGCCGACGATCGCGGCCGGGGCGCCGTGGTTCATGACCCTGTTCGGCCGCGACTCCCTGCTCACCTCGTGGATGGCGCTCCCGCTCGACCAGTCGCTCGCGCTCGGCACGCTCCGCCGCCTCGCCGAGCTGCAGGGCAAGAAGGAAGACCCGATCACCGAGGAGGAGCCGGGGAAGATCCCGCACGAGCTGCGGTCCGGGGTGCAGACCCAGGTCTCCGTCCACGGCGGCTCCTGCTACTACGGCTCGGTCGACGCCACCCCGCTGTTCGTGATGCTCCTCGGCGAGCTACGCCGCTGGGGCCTGCACGATGAGGCGGTCGACGAGCTGCTGCCGGCGGCCGACGCCGCGCTCCGGTGGATCGAAGAGTACGGTGAAAAACAGGGGCCCATCGAGGGGCTGCTCTGGTACCGCAGGAAGACGGACCAGGGGCTGCAGAACCAGGGCTGGAAAGACTCGTTCGATGGCATTAACTACGCGGACGGGAGACTGGCCAAGGCTCCGATCGCGCTCGCCGAGGTGCAGGGGTACGTCTACGCGGCGTACACCGCCCGATACCACTTCGCGGTGGAGGCCGGCGACGAGGAGACCGCCCGGCGGTGCGCCCAGCGGGCCAACCGGATCCGCCGCCTCTTCAACGAGCTCTTCTGGCTGCCCGACCGGGGCTACTACGCGGTCGGGATCGACGGCGCTGGCCGGCCGATCGACAGCCTCGCGTCGAACATGGGCCACTGCCTGTGGACCGGGATCGTGGACGAGGACAAGGCGCCGTCGGTGGTCCACCACCTCATGTCGGACGAGATGTTCACGGGTTTCGGCATCCGGACGCTCGCCTCGAACATGGGCGCCTACAACCCGATGAGCTACCACAACGGGTCGGTGTGGCCACATGACAATGCCTTGATCGTCTCCGGACTGGTCCGGTACGGCTTCGTAGAGGAGGCCCAGCGCGTCACGCTGGGGCTCCTGGACGCGGCCGAGGAGTTCGGGGGCAGGCTTCCCGAGCTGTTCTGCGGGTTCGACAGGAAGGAATTCCCGGTGCCGGTGCCGTACCCCACGTCCTGCTCCCCCCAGGCGTGGGCGGCGGCGAGCCCGATCCACATGCTGCGGTCGCTGCTGCGGCTGGACCCCTGGATCCCGTACGGCCAGGCGTGGATCGCCCCGGCGCTGCCGAAGGAGTTCGGTGAGCTGTGGGTGACCGGGCTGCCGCTCGCCGGCGAACGGGTCGACGTGGTGGTGAGCGAGGACGGCACTACCGAGGTGATCGGGCTGCCCTCCCGGATCACCGTCCACTACGAGCCCCGCCCGCCCCTCAGCGTCCTCGTCGACGGCACCGGCGGCCACGCGGACGACCGGAATGTGGAGGAGCTGAATGACGACGAGCAGCGGAGGGAGAAAGCGTAGCGCTCACGAGAGATTGCACATCGCGATGGTCGCGCCGCCGTGGTACGACATCCCGCCCAAGGCGTACGGCGGCATCGAGTCCATGGTGGCCGACCTGACCCAGGGGTTGCGGCGGCGTGGGCACGAGGTGACGCTGATCGGTGCGGGCGACGGGGTGGACCACCGGACCTACGAGACGCCACCGTCGTCCCGCATCGGTGAGCCGTTGCCCGAGGTGCTCCACGCCGCCCGGGTCAACCGCCTGCTCGAGGAACTGGACCCCGACGTCATCCACGACCACTCGCTGGCCGGCCCGCTGAGCGCCGGCGGCCGGTCCGCGCCCACGGTGGTCACCTGTCACGGGGACGTCACCGGCGAGCTCGGTGACGTCTACCGGGCGATGGGCAAGGCCATCTCGCTGGTCGCGATCTCCTGGGCGCAGCGGGCCAACGCCCCCGATCTCAACTGGGTCGGGCGCGTCCACAACGCGGTGGACGTCTCCACCTTCCCGTACACCGAGCGCAAAGAGGACTGGGTGCTCTGGATCGGCCGGTTCAACATGACCAAGGGCGCCCACCTCGCGATCGAGGCGGCGCGGGCGGCCGGCCGGCGCATCGTGCTCGCCGGAAAGCTCACCGAGGAGATCGAGCACGCGTACTTCAACGAGTACGTCCGCCCCTTGCTCGGGCCGGACGCCGAGTACGTGGGCGAGGCCGACGCGACGCTCAAGCGGGAGCTGTACGCCAAGGCCCGGTGCCTGGTCTTCCCGCTCCAGTGGGAGGAGCCGTTCGGCATGGTCATGATCGAGTCGATGGCCTGCGGCACCCCGGTCGTCGCGCTGAACCGCGGGTCGGTGCCCGAGGTGGTGGCGAACGGGGTCACCGGGTACGTCTGCGAGGACCTCGCCGAGATCCCCGCCAAGATCGAGGCCGTCGACGAGCTCGACCCGCGGGCGATCCGGGCCCATGTGGAGGCGAACTTCGACGTCTCCGTGATGGTCGAGGGGTACGAACGGATCTACCAGAAGGTGGCGGCCCGCGCCCCGATCCGCCCGTCGCGGCGCACGCTTCCGCTGGCTCGCTGAGGCGCGCCTCTATCGTGGTGCCCTGAAGCGAGCGAAGGAGGATGACGGCGCATGGGGGACTTCGTCGGGGTCGAGGTCGCCGAGCACATCGCGACCATCCGGCTGAACCGGCCCAAGCTCAACGCGTTGAACCGGCAGATGCAGCTCGAGCTGGCCGAGGCGGCCAGGATCGCCGACGCGGACCCGCAGGTCCACGCCGTCATCCTCTACGGCGGGGAGCACGTGTTCGCCGCGGGCGCCGACATCAAGGAGATGGCCGCCATGTCGTACGCGGACATGGCGGCCCATTCCCGGGTCCTCCAGGACTGCTTCACCGCGGTCGCGCGGATCGGCAAGCCGGTCATCGCCGCGATCAACGGGTACGCGCTGGGCGGCGGGTGCGAGCTCGCGCTCTGCGCCGACTTCCGGGTGGCCGGGGAGGGCGCCACCCTCGGCCAGCCGGAGATCACCCTCGGGATCATCCCCGGGGCCGGGGGGACGCAGCGCCTGTCCCGGCTCATCGGGCCCGCCAAGGCCAAGGACCTGATCTTCACCGGCCGGCACGTGGGCGCGGCCGAGGCGCTCGCCATCGGCCTCGTCGACACGGTGGTGCCGGACGCCGAGGTGTACCCGGCGGCGCGCGAGCTCGCCGCCCGCTTCGTCAACGGGCCCGCCGTGGCGCTCCGGGCGGCCAAGCAGGCGATCGACCGCGGCCTGGAGACCGATCTCGACACCGGCCTGGAGATCGAGCGGCTGCAGTTCTCCGGGCTGTTCGCCACGCAGGACGCGCGGGAGGGCCTGACCGCGTTCGCGGAGAAGCGCCGGCCCACGTTCACCGGACGGTGATCTTCAAGGCCGCCGAGCCGTGAACATTGCGGCTATTGTGGCGGTACATGAGACGGATCGTCGTGCGCGCGCTCGCGCCCGTGCGGAGATGGCTGCTGGCCCGATTAGACGCCCGGTACGTCACCGCGACCTCCCACCGGCGGGACATCAAGGACACGCTCTGGGAGATCAACATGCTCCGCCGCGAGCTCGTCGGGCTGCGCGAGGAGGTCGACCGGCTCCGTAAGGCGGCCGAAGGGCGGCCGGCCCAGGCCGCGCCGGCCTCCGATCCCCGGGTGGCCGAGGCGCACCGCCTCGCGACCGAGACCGCCGCGGCGCTCGACAAGGTGCTCCAGAACGAGGTGCGCGTCTGGCAGGCCATCGACGAGCTGCGGGCGCGCCTGGCCACCGAGGCGCGGCAGGCGGGGTAGCGATCCGTGCGGGTGACGTGGACCCACGACGACGGCGTCTGGCGGCTGGCCTTCCTGCTCGACCCCGAGGATGAGACCACCGGGACCTGCACCGACGGCCAGCGCCTCGAGCTGCGCACCAACTCCTGCCACGTCCGCCTGCCGTACCCGGTGCCGAGCGTCCACCCCGACCTCCTCGCCGTGGCGGCGTGGACCGTGGCGGCGCCGTGGACCCGGCGGCGGGTGACCTTCGACCGGCCGATCTCCCCCGCGGTCGCCGAGGCGCTCCGCACCGGGTGGGGCGTGGACGCCGGGCCGGTCGGCGAGGACCCCCGGTCCGGGAGCCGCCTCGCCCTCTCCTACAGCGGCGGCGCCGACTCGATGGCCGTGGCGTCGATCTTCCCGGACGTCCCGTTCGTGCACTTCCAGCGGGTGAGCCACCCCAGGGTGCCGAACCGGTGGACGCACTACCGCTCCGACGTGCTCGCCAAGCTCGCCCGCCGTACCGGCCGGGACGTGACCGTCGTCCAGTCCGACCTGGAGTTCGTGCTCAGCTTCCCGCGCCCCGGATACCCGGAGCACCACGCGGTGACCGTGGGCGCGCTGCTCCTCGCCGACGAGCTCGACCTCGGCGGCGTCGCGCTCGGGTACGAGCTCGGCTCCCGCTGGCTCGGCGGCGGCCGCTACGTGCACCGGTACACCCCGGACAACCCGATGTGGGCGGCGCACGGCAAGTGGGGCCGGCTCTTCGCCGCGGCCGGGCTGCCCATGGTGCTCCCGGTCGGCGGGGTGAGCGAGGCCGTCACCATGCGGCTCGCGCTCGAGTCCGACCTGCGCGACCTGGTCCGCTGGTGCCTGCGCGGCTCCGGGGACGGGCCGTGCGGCCGGTGCGGCAAGTGCCTGTACAAGGAGCTGATCCAGGCGGCGATCGAGCGCCGCCCGCTCCGCACCACCCTCACCGCCGACAGCGTCCCCGCGCGCAAGTGGCAGCAGCCTCCGCCGTACGGCGGGCAGGAGATGGTCGCCTACGGCTGCGCCCGGGTGCCCGGCATCGAGCACACCCCGTTCGCCAAGGCCGCGCAGTACCTCGCGCCGACGATCGAGTCCACGAGCTGGCTCGACCACTACTATCCCCCCGCGCTCGAGGAGATCCCCCCGCCCTGGCGGGAACAGGTCGAGACACGCCTGGTGCAGAAGGTCGGCCTGATGACCGAGGACCAGGCCCGCCAGGTGGAGACGTGGGGGGAGCGATGAAGATCTACCTGTCGGTGGACATGGAGGGGGTGACCGGCCTCACCGACCCCGAGGAGATGGTGCAGGGCGGACGGGGGTACGAGCGCGGCTGCGAGCTGATGACGGGGGACGCGAACGCGGCGATCGACGGCGCCTTCGCGGCCGGCGCCGGGGCCGTGGTGGTCAACGACGCGCACGGCTCGACCAAGAACCTCCGGATCGACCTGCTCGACCCCCGGGCCACGCTGATCAGAGGGCCGGGCAAGCCGTACCGGATGGGGCACGGCCTGACCGCGGACTTCGCGGCAGCGTTCTTCATCGGGTACCACGCGCGCGCCGGGGTCGCCCACGGGGTGCTCAACCACACGTGGATGGGCAAGGAGATCCACAACCTCTACCTCAACGGCGAGATCTGCGGCGAGACGCGGCTGGTCGCCGGCTTCGCCGGCTCGCTCGGCGTGCCCGTGGCGCTCGTGACCGGGGACGAGGCGGCCTGCGAGGAGGCCCGGGAGGTGCTCGGGGACGTGGAGACCGTCGCGGTCAAGAAGGGCATCGACCGGTTCTCCGCCGAGCTGCTCCCGCCCGAGGCCGCCCACCGGAGGATCCGCGAGGCCGCCGCCCGGGCGCTCGGCAGGCTCGGTGAGCTCCGCCCGTACGTGGTGCCCCCGCCGTACACCCTGGGGGTGGAGTGGAACTCGACCGCGATCGCGGCCGCGTGCGCGATCGTGCCCGGGGTCCGCCGGGCCGGGCCCCGCCACACCGAGTTCACCACCGATGACTATCACGAGATCATGGCGCTCCTCGGGATCTTCTCGATGATCGGCGGCGGGGTGGCCTGCGGCAGCGGGATCTACGGGTGATCCCGGGCGGATACCGTGGTCAGCGTGACAGGCCCGCGGGACCGGTGCCGCGCCTCAGGGCGCGCACGCCGGCCCGCCCGAGTGAAGGGAGGGCGCAGTGGCTCTCGAATGGGTGCCGGCCGCGGACCGGCCCGACCTGCTCGCCGAGCCGACGGCCAAGGCCGTGGCCGCCAAGGGGATCGACGCCAAGGTGGCCGCGATCGACCCCGAGCTCGCCGACACGGCCGCCTTCTGCGCGCACTACGGCGTCGCGCCGGAGGACTCCGCGAACTGCGTGATCGTCGCCGCGAAGCGCGGCGGCCAGACCCGGTACGCCGCGGTGATGGTGCTCGCGAGCCACCGGGCGGACATCAACGGGGTGGTCCGCCGCCACCTCGAGGCGAGGAAGGCGTCGTTCGCGCCGCACGACGAGGCCGTGTCGCTCACCGGCATGGAGTACGGCGGCATCACGCCCATCGGGCTGCCGGAGGACTGGCCGGTGCTCGTTGATGAAAACGTTACGCGCCGGCCGTTCGTGGTGATCGGCAGCGGGCTGCGCCGCTCCAAGCTGGCGCTTTCCGGTGCGGCGCTCGTCGAGGCGACCGGAGCAGAGGTCCTATCCCTGGCTCTTTGATGGCCCATGTCCGGACTGCCGGTCATTGCCATGAGCGGACTTGTGGCGAGATGGTGCAAGCATGGGCGTTCATTGTGTCGGTATGGTGCTTAGGCAATGAAAGAAGACGAGCGTCTGGGCCCATACCGGTTGCTGCGGCGGCTCGGTGAGGGCGGTATGGGAGTGGTCCACCTCGCTCTCGACCCGTACGGCAGGCAGGTGGCCCTCAAAGTGCTGCGCTCGGAGGTGGCGGGGGACGACGTCGCCCGCCGGCGGCTGTCCCGCGAGGTCGAGACCATGCGCCGGGTGCGCAGCGAGTACATCGCCGAGGTCCTCGACGCCGACGTCACCGGCCACCGCCCCTATATCGTCACCCGCTATGTTCCCGGTCCCTCGCTCGACAAGATCGTAAAGGAAGAGGGGCCGCTGCCGCTGGACGCCCTGCTCCGGGTGGCCCATGGGGTGGCGGAGGCGCTCGCCGCCGTGCACGCGGCCGGGGTCGTGCACCGCGACCTCAAGCCCGGCAACGTGCTCATGGTCGACGGCCGCCCCGTGCTGATCGACTTCGGCATCGCCCAGGCGGTCGACGCCACCCGGCTCACCCAGACCGGCATGTTCATCGGCACCCCGGGCTACCTCGCCCCGGAGATCATCCAGGGCGGCGAGGCCGGCCCCGAGGTGGACATCCACGCCTGGGCCGGAACGATCCTCTTCGCGGCCACCGGGGAGCCGCCGTTCGGCACCGGCACGCTGGAGATGATCTTCTACAACATCACCTCGGGGCGGGCGAACATCGACGCCGCGCCCCCGATCCTCCAGCCCGTGCTGCGCGCCGCGTTCAACCGCGACCCGAAGAAGCGCCCCACCGCGGCCGAGCTCGCCCAGTGGGTGGCCCGGTTACGGTCACCGTCCGGCGCGCCCCGCAGGCCCGACATGATCACCACGGTGCCGAACCTCGGCGAGGCGGGCGGTGGCCCCGCCGCACCGGACACCGGCGCCCGGACGCGCCCCGCCGTCACCTCGCCGTCCGCGCCCGGGACGGCCGCGCCCCCGGCCGGGGCCGCGGCGGCGCAGACCGGCATGGCGGCCCCGCCGCAGGCCGGGACGGCCGCGATGCCCCACACCGGCATGGTCGCGATGCCGCAGACCGGGATGGTCGCGATGCCGCAGACCGGCATGTCCGCGGACCGGCCCGCCGCGCCGGGGACCGGCGACGCCACGACCGGGCCCGGGGACCCGTTCCCGACCGTGCGGGTGACCGGCGACGACCTGCGCCGCGCGAGCGCGCCCCCCGCCGAGGGGCAGCGCACCGCGCCGGGCGCACGGACGGCCCCGGCGGCGCACTCCCGCCCGGTCACCCCGCAGCCGCCCGCGCACCCGCCCCACACGCCGCCCTCGCACCCCGGCCCCGGGCTGGCCGAGGGGGACATCCCGACCCGGCGGGTCACCTCGGCGGAGCTCCGCCAGGCCGGCGCGTACCCGTACGCCGACCGCGGGCGGCCGGCCGGCGGGCTGCCGCCACGCGAGCCGCACGGCCCGGAGGTCGACCCCACGCTCCGGCTGCGCCCCTCCGAGCTCCCGGACACGGCACCGCCGCCGCCGTTCCCCACCCCGCGGCCCGCGCCCGCCGGGGGCCGGGTGTACCGGGCGGGGGCCGCGCTGACCTTCGCCGCGCTGGGGCTGCTCGCCGTCCTCATGCCCAAGCCGGCCCTGCTGATCACGCTCCCGGCGGTCGTGCTGCTGCGCGCCGCCGACATCGCGCACCGGCGGCTCGCGGCCGGGCACCCGGCCGGCTCCGCCGGCGTGCTGCGCGTGCTCGCCGACCCGGCCGCGCTCATCAGGTCGGCCCTGGTGACGATCGCCCTCATCCCGTACGGGGCGCTGCTCGGGACGGCGGTGACCCTGCTGCTCAACAGCCTGGTCACCGCGATGCACCCCTCCGCCGCGGTGAGCTGGGGGTTCGCCGTGGCGCTCTGGACGGTCTGCGCCGGGCCCGGGGTGCGCGCGCCGACCGGCCAGCTCGAGCGGACGCTCGCCGCCCTGGTGCCCGACGGGGGAACGGCCAAGGCCGTGGTCCTGGGCATCGGCGCGGTCACGGCGCTGTTCGCCGCGCTCACGCTCGGCACGTTCACGGGTAAGGAGACGTCAGGGCACTTCGCGCCTCCCTTCAACGTTCAGTCAGTGATAGATCGTCTGAAGGAGCTGCGCGACCAAGCGGAAACCGGGGGACGGCATGTCGGCTACTGAGGCTCCGGAGCGGATCGGCCCGTACCGCCTGATCCGCAGGCTGGGAGAGGGCGGCATGGGGGTGGTCCACCTCGCCCTCGATCCGTCGGGGGCCGAGGTCGCCGTGAAGGTGCTCCACCCCCACGTGGCGTCCGACCTCAAGGCGCGGGACCGCCTCATCCGCGAGGTGGACACCATGCGCCGGGTGCGCAGCGACCGGGTCGCCGCCTTCGTCGACGCGGACCTCACCGGGCCCACGCCGTACGTGGTGACGAAGTACGCGCCGGGGCGCACGCTCGAGGACACCGTGCTCGAGGACGGCCCGCTCCCGGACGACGCGATCATCAGACTGGCCTGCGGGCTCTGCGAGGCCCTGGTGGCGATCCACGCGGCCGACGTCATCCACCGCGACCTCAAGCCGGCGAACGTGATCCTCGTCGACGGCGATCCCGTGGTCATCGACTTCGGCATCGCCCACCTGGTGAACGCCACCCGGCTCACCCAGACCGGGATGTTCGTCGGCACCCCCGGGTACCTGGCGCCCGAGATCATCCGCGGGGCGGAGATCACGCAGGCGGCCGACATCCACGCGCTCGGCGGGACCGTGTTCTTCGCCGCCACCGGCCAGCCGCCCTTCGGATCGGGGGCGTTCGAGGCGGTCTGTTACAACATCCTCGAGGGCAAGCCCCAGCTCGACCTCGCCCCCGCCTGGCTGCGCGGCTGGCTGCGGCTCGCCCTCGCCAAGGAGGCCGCGGACCGCCCGACCGCGGCCGAGCTGCTCCGGCTCGCCCGGAAGCTCGACCCCACCGTGGCCGAGCTGCAGGAACAGGCGCGCGACGGCTCGACCAAGCTCCTCGACGCGTCGACGCTGGGCGAGACCAAGGTGCTCGGCGGCACGCGCGCCCCGGACGACTTCTCCGACCTGCTCACCCCGGTGAACTACGTGACGGCCGAGCGGGCCGCCGCGGCCCCGGCCGCCTACGCCCCGCCGCCGGCCGGGCACGCGGCCCCGCCCGCGGCGCCCCCGCGTCCGCCGTTCCAGGACCAGCGGGTGGCCGGCCCGCCGTTCCAAGACCGGTGGGTCGCCGGGCACCCGGGAGCGGTCCCGCCACCGCGCGTCTTCCCGCCGCCCGCGGCGCCACCGGCCCCGCCGGCCGCCCCGCCCCGGACGTGGCCGGGCGAGCGGGCCGCGATCCGGGAGCGGCATCCGATGCTCGCCGCCCTGCTCCTGGTGATCCTCGTGGCCCTGGCCTGCATGGTGCCGGTCACCGTGAGCCTGTTCGCGATCGTGGCCACGTTCTGCCTGCGGGTCGGGTACCACCTATTCGGCGAGGTCTCCCGGCGCCGCGCGGTCCGGGGGAGCAGCATCACCGATCCGTTCTTCGTGATCTTCCGCACTCCGTGGGCGGTGGTGAAGAGCGGGCTGGCCACGCTCGTCCACGTGCCGCTCGCCGCGATGTTCGCCATGTGCGTCTGGGGCGTGCTCACCTACATCGGCCGGCTCGGCACCGACCCGGCGGCCGCCTACGCGGCCGGGGCGTTCGTCGCCGGGCTGTTCATCCTCCCCGGTGGGGCCGCGCCGCGCGCCGCGGTCTCCCGGACGCTGAGCGCGGTGATCAGGACACCGGGCGCGGCGAGGGTGCTCCTGATCGTGGCCGCGGTCCTCGCCCTGTTCACGTCGATGATCGCGCTCTCGGCGGACGCCCACTGGGCGCCCTGGCGCCCGCCGACGGTCGCGATCACCCAGGTGGTCAGCGTCCTTAAAAGGAAGGGCGAGGACACGGTCGTCAACCTGATCAGTGGTGTGATCGGCGACATCATGGACAGGATCGGATTGAGCTCCCTCACTTTCTGGAACTGACCGGCGGGACGGGCCGCCGGCCGCGGGACCGAGGAGGAGCGGGATGGGCGCGCCGGAGCAGTTGGACAGGTACCGCCTCCTTTCGACTCTCGGTTCGGGTGGGTTCGGCGAGGTGTACCTGGGCCTCGACCCCGAGGGGCACACGGTCGCCATCAAGGTCCTCCATCCGCACGTCGCCGCCGACTCCCTCGCCCTCGCCCGCCTGGCGCGCGAGGTGGAGACCATGCGCCGGGTGCGCGGCCCGCACGTGGCGGAGATCCTCGACGCCTCGCTCACGGGACCCCGGCCGTACCTCGTCACCCGGTACATCCAGGGCCGCCCGCTCAGCACGGTGATCGCGGAGGATGGACCGATCCAGGGGGACGGGCTCGTCCGGCTGGCCCGCGGCCTCGCCCGGGCGCTGGCGTCCATCCACGCCGCCGGAGTGGTGCACCGGGACCTCAAGCCGGCGAACGTGATCCTCGCCGACGGCGAGCCCTATGTGATCGACTTCGGGATCGCCTACGCCCTGGAGTCGGCCTCGGTCACCGCGTCGGGGCTGGTCGTGGGCACGCCCGGCTACCTCGCCCCCGAGGTGATCGACGGGGAGGCGGCCGGGCCGGAGGCCGACGTGTTCGCGCTCGGGGCGACCCTGGCCTTCGCCGCGACCGGGCGGCAGCCGTACGGGACCGGGCCGCCGACCGCGGTCGCCTACCGGGTGGTCCACCACGACCCCGACCTGTCCGGGGTGCCGCCCTGGCTCGCCGCGATCCTCGTCGACTGCATGGCCGCCGACCCGGCGGCCCGGCCGACGGCGGCCGAGGTGGTGGCGCGGATCGAGGCGGAGGTGCGGGGGAACGCCGCCGCGGCGCAGTCGGCGCCGCCGCGGCGGGCGGTGCCGCGGACCAGGACGCTCCCCGCCCGGAACCCCGCCGATGAGCCCACCCGGGAGTGGCGTCCCGGTGGCCGGCCGCCCTCGGCGGCCGAGGAGGCGCGCCGGCGGCACCGGCGCAAGGTGCACCGCCGGTGGATCATCGGCTCCGCCCTGGTGGTCGGCCTGTTCGCCTCGGCCGCGCGCACCCACCTCCCCGAGCTCTCCCTGCTCCTGCTCGTGCTCTACGGGCTCGTGGTGCTCGCCGACGCCGGGCTCGGCATGTTCGAGCGGGCCCGGGACCGGGTGCTCACGGACGCGGTGGGGGGAACGGGCGCCGTGGCGGTGTGGGCCCTGCTGAGCAGCCTGTTCAGCACCACGACCCTGCTGCTCGCCGTCGGCGCGGTGCTCGCCGTCCTGATCGGCCTGGTCGCCGCCGGGTGACGCCGCCCGGCTCGCCGCGATCGTCCCGCCGGGCCGTACGGCGCGGCGGGATCCGGTGGCCTCGGACGGCCGTGGCGCGTGGCGCGGGGCGACGCCGGATGGTGGAGCGCCGTGCCGGCGATCGCCGCGGGTCCCGGGCCGCGTCCCGTGCCGGCGATCGCCGTGGGGCCTTGGGCCGTGTCCCGTGCCGGCGATCGCCGTGGGGCCTTGGGCCGCGTCCCGGTGCGCCCGTCCGGTGGCCGAGGCGCGGGGTGCCGTACGGGCGCCGGGACGCCGTGGGGTGCCGCAGCCCATCGTCGGCCGATCCGGTCTGTGCCCGGTTCCAGACCATCCGTCGGTGTGGTGTGATGGCGGATGATCGACTTGTGCGGCGTGATCAATCGGGGCCGGAGTGCAGATCACAGGGCTTGCCGTTAGGCTACTCGTGAGTAACCTAGCGTGGGAGTGCATGAGCGCGCTTGAGGCCACCCCTCGTCAAGCCGCTCAGACATGCTTTGGCACTCTAAGGGATGCGTGCCCCACCGCACGTACCGATGATCGCGGCGTCAGCCGAAGGGAAAAGGGGAGGTCGGCCACCGGCCATGAACATCGTCGTCTGCGTGAAGCAGGTCCCCGACACGGCGACCGAGCGCAAGCTGAAGTCCGATGACAAGACCCTCGATCGTGAGGCCGCCGACGGCGTCCTCAACGAGCTGGACGAGTACGCGGTCGAGGAGGCGCTGCGGCTGAAGGAGGCCCACGGGGGCGAGGTGACCGTCCTGACCATGGGCCCGGCCAAGGCGACCGACACCATCCGCAAGGCGCTCGCCATGGGGGCGGACAAGGCGGTTCACCTGTGCGATGACGCCCTGCACGGGTCGGATGCGCTGTCCACCTCTTATGCGCTGGCGCAGGTGCTGAAGAAGATCGGCTTCGACCTGGTCATCCTCGGCTCGGAGTCCACCGACGCCCGCACCGGCGTGCTGGCGGCCATGCTGGCCGAGCGGCTGGGGGTACCGCAGCTCACCCTGGCCAACAAGGTCGAGGTGAACGGGTCGGCGATCACCATCCAGCGGCTCACGGACTACGGCTTCGACAAGGTCGAGGCGTCGCTGCCGGCGGTGGTGTCGGTGGTGGAGAAGATCAACGAGCCGCGCTACCCGTCGTTCAAGGGGATCATGGCGGCCAAGAAGAAGCCGGTGGAGACGCTCGGCATCGCCGACGCGGAGATCGCCGCCGACCAGGTGGGCCTGGCCAACGCCTGGAGCGAGGTCGTGGAGTTCGCCGCCGCGCCGCCTCGCGCGGCCGGCACGGTCGTCAAGGACGAGGGCGACGGCGGCGTGAAGATCGCCGAGTTCCTCGCGTCGAAGAAGTTCATCTGAGCTGAGGAGCTTGGTCATGGCTGAGGTTCTGGTTCTTGTCGAGCACGTCGAGGGCGAGGTCAAGAAGGTCACCCTGGAGCTGCTGACGCTCGCCCGGCAGCTGGGCGCCCCGTCGGCGGTGTGGGCCGGCCCCGGGTACTCGGAGGCGGCGAAGGCCAAGCTGGCCGAGTACGGCGCGGAGAAGGTCTACGTCGCCGACGGTGAGGAGATCACCGGGTACGTCGTCGCCCCGAAGGTGGCCCTGCTGGCCAAGCTGATCGGGGAGAAGTCCCCCGCCGGTGTGCTGATCGCGGCCACGCCGGAGGGCAAGGAGATCGCCGGCCGGCTGGCGGTGCGCACCGACTCCGGCGTGATCACCGACGCCGTCGGCCTGGGTGAGGGGTTCGTCGCCGAGCAGTCGATCTTCGGTGGGGCGATCAACGTCCGCAGCCGGGTGACCAAGGGCACGCCGATCATCGCGGTGCGGCCGAACGCGACCGCCCCGGTCGCCGCCCAGGGCGCGGCCGCCGAGGAGCGGGTCGAGGTGGCCCTGTCGGACGCGGACAAGGCCGCGCGGATCGTCGAGCGGGTGGCGCAGGAGAAGGGCGCCCGCCCGGAGCTGACCGAGGCGGCGATCGTGGTCGCCGGTGGCCGCGGTGTGGGCTCGGCCGAGGGGTTCGGGATCATCGAGAAGCTGGCCGACTCCCTCGGTGGCGCGGTGGGCGCCTCCCGGGCCGCGACCGACGCCGGGTGGTACCCGCACCAGTTCCAGGTCGGGCAGACCGGTAAGACGGTCTCGCCGCAGCTGTACATCGCGGCGGGCATCTCGGGCGCGATCCAGCACCGGGCCGGTATGCAGACCTCGAAGACGATCGTGGTGATCAACAAGGACCCGGAGGCGCCGATCTTCGAGATCGCGGACTTCGGTGTGGTGGGTGACCTGCACAAGGTCGTGCCGCAGCTGATCGAGGAGATCGAGAAGCGCAAGTGACCTCCCGCCTTCCGCCGCGAGGCGGAACGAGTGCGGTGGTCTGGCGTGGAAGCGGCGCCGCGCACGCGGCGCCGCTTTTCCCTTTGTTTCTCTTCGCCCGGCTGTTTCTCTTCGCCCGGCGCGGTCCCCGCTCTCTTCACCCGGCTCCCGTTTTGCTTCGTCCGGGCGCGGCCCCGGCTTCTCTCAGGCAGCCGTCGTCCTCGCTTCTCTGCGCCCGGCCTCGCGTTCCAACGCCCGGCGCGATCGCCAGCCTGCTCTTCGCCTGACGCGGTCTCTCTCGCCGAGGCGGCGTTCGTCCTCTGGAGCGGCCTGGCGCGCACGGCGAACGGGCAGAGTCTCCGGGGCGGCCGATATGGAGCCCGGCCCGGCGGACCGCGGGGGGTGATGCCTCAAGATCAGGGCTTCCGTACCCCGCGGGCGTGTGATCGTCGCTCCGGCGGGAGAGGCCGCGGATCCCCGGCGCCGGGGCCGGATGGGCGGTCGCGACCGGGCCGACCGGTGGTCCGGGCGCGAGCCGGGAGATCCGGAGCCCGGGGCCGCGGTTACCCTGGGAGCGAGTGCTCCATTAGGGGGAGGGGCTGTGGGTATCGCCTATCTTGACCATGCCTCAACCACGCCGATGCTTCCAGAGGCGATAGCCGCGATGACCGCGGAGCTCGGGCAGGTCGGCAACCCCTCATCCCTCCATTCATCCGGCCGCAGGGCACGCCGCGTGGTGGAGGAGTCCCGCGAGACCATCGCGAACGCCCTGGAGGCCCGCCCGAGCGAGGTGGTGTTCACCGCGAGCGGGACCGAGGCGAACAACCTCGCGATCAAAGGGCTGTTCTGGGCGCGCAAGCGGCCGCGCATCCTGATCAGCGCGGTCGAGCACCACGCGGTCCTCGATCCGGCCCGCTGGCTCGCCGACACCCAGGGGGCCGCGGTCGAGCTCCTCGAGGTGGACGAGCACGGGCGGCTCGACCCGGAGACGCTCCGCGCCGCCATCGAGCGCGACCCCGATGACGTCGCGCTGGTGAGCGTGATGTGGGCGAACAACGAGGTGGGGACCGTGCAGCCGATCCCCGCCCTCGCCGCGATCGCGCACGAGTACGGGATCCCCTTCCACACCGACGCGGTCCAGGCCGTCGGCCAGCTCCCGGTCTCGTTCGCCGGCTCCGGCGTCGACGCGATGACCGTCTCCGGTCACAAGTGCGGCGGCCCGATCGGCTCCGGGGCGCTGCTCCTCGCCCGCGGTATCGAGCCCGTGCCCGTGCTGCACGGCGGCGGCCAGGAGCGGGAGATCCGGTCCGGGACGCTCGACGCGCCCGCCATCGCGGGCTTCGCCGCGGCGATCCGGGTGGCGGTGGAGAACCAGGCGGCGACCGCGGAGCGGCTCGCCGCGCTCCGGGACGACCTGATCGAGCGGGTACGCCAGGCCGTACCGGACGTGATCCTCAACGGCGACCCCGTCGACCGGCTGCCGGGGAACGCGCACTTCTCGTTCCCCGGCTGCGAGGGCGACGCCCTGCTGATGCTCCTCGACGCCAAGGGGGTGGAGTGCTCCACCGGGTCGGCCTGCTCGGCCGGCGTGGCCCAGCCGTCCCACGTGCTGCTGGCGATGGGACGCGACGCGGCGCAGGCGCGGGGGTCGCTGCGCTTCTCCCTGGGCCACACCTCCACGAAGGCGGACATCGACCACGTGGCCGAGGTCATCGGCCAGGTGGTCGAGCGGGCGCGGCGCGCCGGGCTCACCTGATCCCCGGCGCCCGGACCGGCGGGCACCCCGGACCGGCCGGCCCGCGCGGCCCGGTCAGGGGCAGGAACGCATCCCGGTCAGGACAGGAACGGGGCGACCGCGCTCCACGCGGGGTCGGCGGTCACGTCGACGCCGGCCTGGCCCTCCGGCCACCCGGCGGCGAGCCGCCTGAGCTCCTCCGCGGCCCCGCCCTCCGGGTCGGCGTAGACGTGCAGGACCCGGCAGCCCTCCGCGCTTACGTGCGCGACGAGCACGGCGTCGCCGAGCTCGGTGAGCCGCTTGACCAGCCGCTCCTCGAACTCGCGCAGCGCCTCGGCGGAACCGCCCACCGGCTGGCCCTCATCGTCGGTGTCCCGGTACGGCAGCGTGATCGCGATGTGCTGGTCGTAGAGGGGGAAGTCCACCGGGCGGAGCGGGAAGCGCGCGGCCGCGGTCAGCCGCCGGCCGGTGTTCGTGCGCCCTTCGAGCGCCACCCACTGCTCCTCGGTGAATCCCTCGGCGACGTCGGCGACCACGGCGGGCAGGTGGATCGCGGCGAAGGCGTCGATCGGCTCGGACGCGGCCGGGACGATGTCGCCCACCCAGCGGGCCACCTCGTCCTCGCCGAGCAGCCGGTCCAGCGCGAGCAGGGTCGCCTCCATCCGGGTGTCATCGTCGAGGTCCGGGAAGATCGGATGGTAGGCGGTGATGTTCACCCGGGGAGAGCCGGGCGGCACGTGCAGCGCCATCACCAGGCGGCCGAGGTCGAGCGTCAGCCCGTTCACCTCGAAGGAGACCTCCTCCGGCTGCGAGCTCGCCTGCCGGGAGGGGTAGAACTCCCAGAACGCGTCCGCGGGCGGCGCGGCCTTCGCCCACCGGTGGGCGAGCGGCCGCAGCTCCGGATCGGCCGCCGCGCTCACCACCAGGGCGTGCAGGGCGCCCTTGCCCGGGGTCACCTCCCAGATCAGCGAGGGGTGGAGCGCGGCCACGGCCGGGCCGAGCAGCTCGGCGAGCGCCTCGGTGTCCCCGGAGGCGGCGTGCCGGTCGAGCGCCGGCCGGTTCTCCTCCCACCAGCTCCAGAACCGGGCTATGGCCTCCGCCGGGTCGTCGGGTTCGTTCTTTCGTCCGAACAGTCGCACGGATTCGCATCCTCCCAGGTCGCCCGGCCGGGTGCCAACACGGCCCCCACCGCGCGCGGCCTGGGGAGGCCGGGGCCCGGGGTAGTCTCGGAACCGTCATGGGTGCCAGACGGAAGCTCCGCGTGCTCGCCGCCATGTCGGGTGGCGTGGACTCGGCCGTGGCCGCGGCCCGGATCGCCGAGGAGGGCCACGAGGTCGTCGGGGTCCACCTGGCCCTGTCGCCCAATCCACGCTCCCACCGGGTCGGCGCCAGGGGCTGCTGCACCCTGGAGGACGCCCGCGACGCGCGCCGCGCGGCCGACGTGATCGGCATCCCGTTCTACGTGTGGGACATGGCCGAGCGGTTCCACCGGGACGTGGTGGAGGACTTCGTCAGCGAGTACGCCGCGGGCCGCACCCCGAACCCGTGCCTGCGCTGCAACGAGAAGATCAAGTTCTCGGCGGTGCTCGACCGGGCCCTCGCGCTCGGGTTCGACGCCGTCGCCACCGGGCATCACGCCCGGCTCATCGACGGCGTGCTGCGGCGGAGCGTGGACGCGAGCAAGGACCAGTCCTACGTGCTGGGGGTGCTCACCCGGGAGCAGCTCAAGCACGCGATCTTCCCGCTCGGCGGCTCGACCAAGGCCGAGGTGCGGGCCGAGGCCGCCCGGCGCGGGCTCGCCGTGGCCGACAAGCCGGACAGCCACGACATCTGCTTCATCGCCGACGGCGACACCCGGGCGTTCCTCGCCGAGCGGCTCGGGACCGCGGAGGGCCCCATCGTGGACGCGCTCACCGGAGAGGTGCTCGGCACCCACCGGGGCGCGTACGGGTTCACGATCGGGCAGCGGAAGGGACTGGGCCTCGAGCGCCCGGCACCGGACGGCCGGCCCCGGTACGTGCTGTCGATCGAGCCGGTCTCCAACACGGTGAAGGTCGGGCCGCGCAGCCGGCTCCAGGTGACCCGGATCATCGGGGAGCGGCCGGTGTGGAACGGGCCCGTGGCCGAGCCGTACGAGCCGATCACCTGCAGCGTGCAGCTCCGGGCGCACGGCGAGGTGTACGGCTGCCGCGCCTGGGTCGAGGAGGGCCGGCTCCACATCGACCTGGACACCCCCGCGTACGGCGTCGCCCCGGGGCAGGCCGCCGTGCTCTACCAGGACGACATGGTGATCGGCTCGGCCACGATCGCCTCGGCCGCGGGCTGACCCGGCGGGGCCGGCGAGGGGCCCGGCCCGCTCGCCGCGACCGGCGGGCTCAGGGCAGCTCGACCGACTCCCCGACCGGGATGCGGCGGAAGTCCGCCCGCTGCTTGCCGGCCTCCATCTCCAGCCAGCCGTCGATGAGCCGCAGCCCGATCTCGTTCACCAGCCCGTCGTGGGTGGAGTAGGCCCGGGCGGGGCGGACCGCGCGCAGGTACTCCACCATCTCGGAGGTCTTCAGCCAGGGCGCGTTGGTCGGCACGAGCAGCGTGGGGACCTCGACGCCCGGCACGGTGAGCGCGTCGCCCGGGTAGAAGACCTCCTCGTCGATGAAGAAGCCCACGTTCTGCACCACGGGCAGGTCCGGGTGGTTCGGCGCGTGCCACTCGCCGAACACCCTGACCGAGAACCCGGCGGCGGTGAACGCGTCCCCCTCGCGCACCGCGTGCACCCGGGCCGGAACATCGGAGAGCCGGTCGGCCACCGCCTGGCAGGTGTAGATCTCCAGATCGGGCGGGGCGCTCGCGAGCAGCCCCACGTCCACGTGGTCCGGGTGCTCGTGGGTGATGAGCACGGCCTGCGCGCCGTCGAGCGGCTCGCCTCCGCTGAACGAGCCGGGGTCGATCACGAGGACCGAGCCGTCCTTGGCCAGCCGCCAGCACGCGTGTCCGAGCTTGGTGATTCTCACGCTCCCTAAGCTAGTCCCCGTGAACGAGTATCCGTGGGACGAGGCGGCCGCCACGGGGGTCGGCTCCCACCCGGGCGAGGACCACATGGAGGCCATCCGCATGGCCTTCGGTGAGACGTCCCTGCCGTACCTGCCCGAGCTCCCCGGGCGCGGCGTCGGCGCCGACATGATCGGCCGGAGCGCCTCGCTCCTCGTGGACCTGCACGCCGAGGTCCACCCCTCCGGCTGGCGGTTCACGGACCGTCCCGGGCGGGACGCCAAGCGGGCCGCCGACCACCTGCGCCGGGACCTCGACGGCCTGGAGGAGATCGCCCGTGAGTACCAGGGGCCGCTCAAGGTTCAGGTGTGCGGCCCGTGGACGCTCGCCGCGTCCATCGAGCTCCGGTACGGCCACAAGGCGCTCGTCGACCCGGGAGCCGTACGGGACATCGCCGAGTCCCTGGCCGAAGGGGTCGCCCAGCACCTCGCCGACGTGGCGCGCCGGGTGCCCGGGGCGCGGCTCGTCGTCCAGCTCGACGAGCCGGAGCTGCCGCGCGTGCTCGCCGGGAGCGTCCCCACGGCCTCGGGCTTCGGCAGGATCCCCGCGGTCGAGCCGATGATCGTGCGTGAGCGGCTGGAGACGGTGATCTCCGCGTGCGGGGAGGCGTTCCCGGTCGTCCACTGCTGCGCCGCCGGGGTGCCGTTCGAGGTGATCCGCACCGCCGGGGCGCGGGGGATCTCCTGCGACGCGTCGCTGCTGCGCCGCCAGGACGAGGACCCCATCGGCGAGGCGATCGAGAAGGGGGTGGCGTTCTTCCTCGGGGTCGTGCCGGGGACGGACTCCAGGCTCCCGGACATCGGCGTGGTGGCCAGGCCCGCGATCGAGCTCTGGCGTAGGCTCGGCTTCCCGCCGGCGCGGCTGGCCACGCAGGTGGTGCTCACCCCGGTGTGCGGTCTCGCCGGGGCCTCGCCGGCGTACGCCAAGGACGCCCTCGCCACGTGCCGGAAGGCGGCGCGCGTGCTGCGGGAGGATCCCGGGGAGGAGTGACCTCGGCGCCGGATGTCGGCCGGCGGCGCTACCGTGGGTTCCTGCCCGTCGAGAGGGGAGGCGCGCGACGTGACTGAGCAGGACTACCAGGTGCGGACCGCTGCCGCGCCCCCGGCGGCACGCGATCGGCACGCCGAGCTCGCCGAGCTCATCGAGGAGGCCAACTGGCGCTACTACGTGCTCGACTCGCCGACGGTCAGCGACGCCGAGTACGACGCGTGGATGCGCGAGATCCGCGAGCTCGAGGAGCGGTACCCGGATCTGCGCACCCCGGACTCGCCCACCCAGAAGGTCGGGGGCGCGATCTCGACGGAGTTCACCCCGGTCACCCACCTGCGGCGCCTGGAGAGCCTGGACAACGCGTTCAGCGATGAGGATCTCGCCGCCTGGCACGCCCGGATCCAGCGGCTCTACGGCGCCGACGTGGGCCCCTTCCTCTGCGAGCTGAAGATCGACGGGCTGGCGGTCGCGCTCGTCTACGAGAACGGCCGCCTGGTGCGCGCCGCCACCCGGGGCGACGGGCGGACCGGGGAGGACATCACCCCCAACATCCGGACGATCCGGAACGTGCCCCACCGGCTCACCGGCGACGGCGTGCCGTCCCTCCTCGAGGTCCGCGGCGAGGTCTTCCTCCCGGTCGAGGGGTTCCGGCGGCTGAACGAGCAGCTCCTCGACGCCGGCAAGCAGCCGTTCGCCAACCCGCGCAACGCGGCCGCAGGCTCCGTCCGGCAGAAGGATCCGCGGGTCACCGCCCAGCGCCCGCTCAAGATGATCGTCCACGGCGTCGGCGTGTGGGAAGGCGGCGACCCGCCGGAGAGCCAGTCGGCCGTCTACGAGCGGCTCCGCGAGCTCGGCCTGCCGGTGAGCGAGCGCTACCGGGTGGTCGAGGACCTCGGCGGCATCCGCGAGTACATCGCGTACTACCGGGAGCACCGCCACGACCCCGAATACGAGATCGACGGCGTGGTGGCGAAGGTGGACCGGATCGCCGTGCAGCGGGCGCTGGGCTCCACCAGCCGGGCGCCGCGCTGGGCGATCGCGTTCAAGTACCCGCCCGAGGAGGTCACCACCAAGCTGCTCGACATCCAGGTCGGGGTGGGGCGGACCGGCCGGGTCACCCCGTACGCGGTGATGAAGCCGGTCGTGGTCTCCGGGTCCACCGTGGAGCGGGCCACCCTGCACAACGCCTTCGAGGTCAAGCGGAAGGGCGTGCTGATCGGCGACACCGTGGTGCTCCGCAAGGCCGGCGACGTCATCCCCGAGATCGTCGGGCCGGTGGTCGACCTGCGCGACGGCAGCGAGCGCGAGTTCGTGATGCCGACGCACTGCCCGGAGTGCGGCACGCGGCTCGCCTACGAGCGGGAGGGCGACGCCGACCTGCGCTGCCCGAACACCAAGTCCTGCCCGGCGCAGCTCCGGGAGCGGATCTTCTTCGCCGCCGGGCGCGACGCGCTCGACATCGAAGGGCTCGGGTATGTCGCGGCGAGCGCGCTCACCCAGCCGCTCCCGCCGCAGGAGCCGCCGATCCGCACCGACGCCGACCTGTTCGACCTCACCATGGACCGGCTGCTCCCGATCAAGACGGTGGTCCGCGACCCGGACACCGGGCTGCCGAAGCTCGACCCGCAGACCGGTGAGCCGAAGGTGGTGTCGTTCTTCGCCACCGTCTCCGGGGCGCCGAGCAAGAACGCGGAGAAGCTCCTCGAGCAGCTCGAGCAGGCCAAGCAGCGGCCGCTCTGGCGGATCCTCGTGGCGCTGAGCATCCGGCACGTGGGCCCGCCGACGGCCCGGGCGCTCGCCGAGCACTTCCGCTCGATCGACGCGATCGCCGCGGCCTCGGAGGAGGAGCTCGCCGCGGTGGAGGGCATCGGCCCGGTGATCGCCGCCGCGATCAAGGAGTGGTTCAGCGTCGACTGGCACCGGGAGATCATCGAACGGTGGCGCGCCGCCGGGGTGCGCATGGCCGACGAGGAGCCCGCCGTGCCCGAGGGGCCGCGCCCGCTGGAGGGCCTGACCTTCGTCATCACCGGGACGCTCAGCGGCTACACCCGGGACGAGGCGGGGGAGGCGATCACCAGCCGGGGCGGCCGGGTCGCGAGCTCGGTGTCGAAGAAGACCGACTTCGTGGTCGTGGGGGAGAACCCAGGCTCCAAGTACGCCAAGGCGGTCAAGCTCGGCATCCCGCGCCTCGACGAGCAGGGTTTCCAGGTTCTGCTGGAGAAGGGGCCGGACGCCGCCCGCGAGGTGGCCGTCGTCGGCGAGGATTGACCTTCCGCCGCGACGGGAATGACCCGGCGATCGTGCCGTGATGCCGGGGCGGGCGATCGTGCCGTGATGCCGGGGCGGGCCGGAGGCGAGCCGGGCCGCGAGGATCGACGGTTCACCGGGCCGGCGTCACGCCACCGGGATACGGGCGGACCTCGTGCGTCGGGCCAATGGTTCAGAGAGCCGGCGTCACGCCACCGGGATGCGGGCGAACCGGGTGGCGATGTGGTAGTCGTGCTCGATCCGGGCCGCCGCCCGCCTGAGCAGGGGGAGCACCGCCTCCCGGGCCTGCTCGGCGGTCCGGCGCGCGGCATGGCTGGAGACGTTGACGGCGGCGACCACCCTCCCGGCCCGGTCGCGCACCGGAACCGCGATCGAGCGCAGCCCGTCCTCCAGCTCCTGGTCGACCAGTGCGTAGCCGTCCCGCGCCGTCCGGTCGAGCACGGCGGCGAGCCGCGCCCGGCCGGTGATCGTCCGGCGGGTGAACGGCCGCAGGTCGGTGCGGGCGAGGATCGCGTCGCGCTCCTCCCGCGGCAGCCCGGCGAGGAGGACCCGCCCCATCGACGTCGCGTACGCCGGGAACCGGGTGCCCACGGTGATGTCGACGCTCATGATCCGCACCGTGGGCACGCGCGCCACGTACTGGATCTCGTCTCCGGCGAGCACGGCCATCGACGCCGAGTCGTTCACCTGCGCGCTGAGCCAGGCCAGGTGGGGGAGGGCGATCCGCGACAGGGTGAGCCGGGCGAGGCAGGGGAAGCCGAGGTCGAGCACCCGCGGGGTGAGCCGGAAGAGCCTCCCCTCCGCGGCCACGTATCCGAGGTGGGTCAGGGTGATCAGCGCGCGGCGCACCGTGGCCCGGGGCAGCCCGGTGAGCTCGGCGAGCTCGGTGAGCGAGACCGCCTCGGTCCGCGCGCCGAAGGCGGTGAGCACCCGCAGCCCGCGGGCGAAGGACTCGATGTACTCGGGGCCGGTGGCCCGATCCTCGGCACCGGGCTCCCGCTGCCCCGCCGCGCCGGCCGCCGTCTCCGCAGACGCTCCGGTCGCCGGGTCCGCTGGCGCGTCGGCCGGCGTCTCCGCTGACGCACCGGACGGCGTCGCCGATGGCGCGCCGGCGGCCGGGCCGCCCGCCTCGTCCACCCCCGCCGGGGTGGCGCCACCGGGCGCGCCGGAGGGTGAGGCGAGCGCGCGCTCCATGGCGGCGGCCGTCTCCCGCATCCGGCCGAGCACGGCGTCGCGCAGCGACCCGGCGGTGTGCCGGCTGGTGTGGCTCACCACGCTCAGGGCGCAGAGCGGTCGCCCGTCCGGATCGCGCACCGGGACCGCGACCGCGATCAGCCCGGGCTCGATCTGCTGATCGTCCACCGACCAGCCGTCCGCCCGTGCCCGCTCGGCCCGGGCGGCGAAGGTGCCGGCGCCCCGCGCCGTGCCGTCGGGCAGCACCGGGAAGGAGGCGTACCCCGGGTCCTCGGCCACCCGGGCGCGCCAGCGCTCCCAGTCGGCCGGGGACCAGTGGGCGGCGAACAGCGCCCCCGGCGCGGCGCTCTCCGCGGGCAGCAGGTCGCCCACGTGGAACGTGACCGACATCGTGCGCCGGCGCGGCATCTGGTGCACGAACCGCACGCCGTCCCGGTCCGGCACGGCGATCGAGACCGATTCGTCGAGCTCCTCGGCGAGCCGGTCGGCGATCGGGCCGAGCAGGGCGGGGATCCGGGACGCCGCGAGGTAGGCGTTCCCCAGCTCCATCAGCGGGGGCGCGAGCGCCACCTCCCGCTCGCCGAGCCGCGCGTAGCCGAGCCGGGCGAGCGTGCCGAGGATCCGGTCGACCGTGGAGCGGGCGAGCCCGGTCTCCCGGACCAGCTCGCTCACCACCCGGCGGCCACCGGTGAGGGTGAGGTGCCGGATCACGGCCAGCCCGCGGATGAGCGGGCCGACCGCCTCCTCCGGCGGGTCCTCGGCCAAGGCCGCGCTCGGGGTGCCACCCGTCCCGTCCATCGCGATCTCCGTTTCGCTGGCTCGCGTCTCCCGCGCCGCAATCGGCTCAGCCGTACCTCGGGTTTCCGCGGAAACCGTACCGCCCGCCCCGGCTCCGCCATTGACACCCGTCCACCGGTTGGCCACACTCGAGTCACGATAGCGAACTAAAGTTCGCCAGCCGAACAAGGCACGGTGTGGCCGGTCCGGCCCGCCGCTCGCCGGTGAGGACGAAAGGCATGGCAGTCATCCGTACGCTGTCCGAGGCGGTGGCGGAACTGATCCACGACGGCGACTCGGTCGCCATGGAGGGGTTCACCCACCTGATCCCGTTCGCCGCCGCACACGAGGTCATCCGGCAGGGGATCACCGACCTCACCCTGATCCGGATGACCCCCGACCTCATCTACGACCAGCTCATCGGCGCCGGCCTGGTGCGCAAACTCGTCTTCTCCTGGGGTGGCAACCCGGGCGTCGGCTCGCTCCACCGCTTCCGGGACGCCGTGGAGAACGGCTGGCCGCGCCCGCTCGAGCTCGACGAGCACAGCCACGCCGGGATGGCGAACCGCTACGTGGCCGGCGCCTCCGGGCTGCCGTTCGCCGTGCTCCGCGGCTACCGCGGCAGTGACCTGGCCACCCGCACCGACACCGTGGCCACGATCACCTGCCCGTTCACCGGGGAGGAGCTCGCGGCCGTGGCCGCGATCAACCCCGACGTCACGGTGATCCACGCCCAGCAGGCCGACCGGGAGGGCAACGTCCAGTTCTGGGGGCTCACCGGGGTGCAGAAGGAGGCCGCCCTCGCCGCCCGGCGGGTCCTCGTCACCGTGGAGGAGATCGTCGACGAGCTCGAACCCCGGCCCGGGGGCGTGATCCTGCCGAGCTGGGTGGTCACCGCGGTCGCCGAGGTCCCCGGCGGCGCCCACCCGTCGTACGCGGCGGGCTACTCGGTCCGCGACAACGCCTTCTACCGAGCGTGGGACGAGATCTCCCGCGACCGCGAGCGGTTCCAGACCTGGCTGCGCGAGAACGTCCTGCAGGCGGTGGCCCGATGAGCGACTGGACGCGCGACGAGCTGATGAGCATCAACGCGGCCCGGGCGCTCGCCGGTGCGCGCACCTGCTTCGTGGGCATCGGCCTCCCCAGCACGGCCGCGAACCTCGCCCGCCGGACCGTCCGCCCCGACCTGGTCCTCATCTACGAGTCGGGAGCGCTCGGCGCGAAACCCACGCGGCTGCCGCTGTCCATCGGCGACGGCGAGCTCGCCGACACCGCCGACGCCGTGGTCTCCGTGCCCGAGATGTTCAACTACTGGCTCCAAGCCGGCCGGATCGACGTCGGCTTCCTCGGCGCCGCGCAGATCGACCGGTTCGGCAACATCAACACCACCCTCATCGACCGGGGACCCGGCCGCCCGCCGATCCGCCTCCCCGGAGCCGGCGGCGCCCCGGAGATCGCGGCGAACTGCCGTGAGGTGCTGATCGTGCTCCGCCACTCCCCGCGCGGGTTCGTGGAGCGGCTCGACTTCATCACCTCGGTCGGGCACGGCACCGGCCGCGGCGACCGGGAGCGGCTGGGCCTGCGCGGCAAGGGGCCGGTCGCCGTCATCACCGACCTCGGCATCCTCCGCCCCGACCCGGACACCGCCGAGCTCGTGCTCACCGACGTCCACCCCGGGGTGGACATCGAGCAGGTCCGGGCCGCCACCGGATGGCCGCTGAAGATCGCCGACCAGGTCCGCACCACCGAGCCGCCGACCGCCGAGGAGCTCGCCGCGCTCCGCGCGCTCACGGCCGCCTCCGCATGACGCCGGGCCGGGCTCCGGCGAGGCCCGGGCCGCGCACCGCCCGGAACGGGCGCCCGGGCGGCGCGCCACCGGCGGGTCCCCGTGCGGCCCTCCCCGAGGCACGCCCCGCTCGAACCCCCGCTCAATCCCCCCGATCGAGAAAGGCAGGCCACCCCATGCCGGCAGTGGAGTTGCCCACCCAGGAGGCGATCAACGAGGAGATCGCCGAGATCCACCGCGCCTACGCCAAGTCGGTTGCGGAGGGTGCGCCCCGCCGCGACCACCCGCTCCTCGACTTCCCGCCGTACCGGGGCAGCGTGCTGCGCCACCCCAAGCAGCGGCTCGTCGTGCCGCGCGACCCCGAGGCCGTCGAGCTCACCGGGCCGGTCTTCGGGGAGACCGACGTGACCGAGCTCGACTCCGACCTCACCCGGCAGCACCCGGGCGAGCCGATCGGCGAGCGGATCATCGTCACCGGGCGGATCGTGGACCGGAACGGCCGGCCGGTGCGCGGCCAGCTCGTCGAGATCTGGCAGGCCAACGCGGCCGGCCGCTACGCCCACCAGTGGGAGCAGCACCCCGCCCCGCTCGACCCCAACTTCACCGGGTACGGCCGCTGCCTCACCGACGACGACGGCCGGTACACCTTCATCACGATCAAGCCCGGCCCCTACCCCTGGCGGAACAACACCAACGCCTGGCGGCCGGCGCACATCCACTTCTCGATCTTCGGCACGGCGTTCACCCAGCGGCTCGTCACCCAGATGTACTTCCCCGGCGACCCGCTGCTGCCGTTCGACCCGATCTACCAGTCCATCCCCGACGAGGACGCCCGCCGCCGGCTCATCGCCACGTACGACCACGACCTGTCCCGGCCCGAGTGGGCCCTCGGCTTCCGCTGGGACATCGTGCTCGACGGCCCGGACGCGACCTACATGGAGGAGGGGCGATGACCCTGCCACCCACCCCGTCCCAGACGATCGGCCCCTACTTCGGGCTGGCCCTGCCGTTCACCGGGGGCGGCGACATCGCCCCGCCCTGGCACCCGGACGCGATCACCGTGCACGGGTGCGTCTACGACGGCGCCGGGGACCCGGTCAAGGACGCGCTGCTGGAGTTCTGGCAGCCCGCGCCGGACGGATCCCGCGCCGGGGCGCCGGGCTCGCTGCGCCGCGACCCGGTAACCGGCCAGGTGATCGGCCGGAACCACCTGAAGTTCACCGGGTTCGGCCGCGTGCCGGTCGACGAGGACGGCCACTACCTGCTCCGCACCCTCCCGCCGGGCGGCGTGCCGTACATCAGCGTCTGCATCTTCGCGCGCGGCCTGCTCCGGCAGCTCTACACCCGGGTCTACCTGCCGGACCGGACCGACCCCGAGGCGGACCCGCTGCTGTCCTCCCTCCCGCCGGAGCGCCGGGCCACCCTGCTCGCCGTACCGGAGGGGGAGCGCGTGTTCCGGTTCGACATCCGCCTGCAGGGTGACGGAACCCACGAGGAGACGGTGTTCCTTGCCTTCGAATGAGCGTGACGCGGCGGCCGACGTCGGCCTGCTCGCCCCGGTCTGGGCCGGGTCCGCGGCGGCCGCCGCCACCGGAGACGCCGCGTTCCTCCGCGCGATGCTCGACGCCGAGGCCGCGCTCACCCGCGCCCTGGCCACGGCCGGCCTCGCCCCGCCCGCCGCGGCCCGGGCGGTGACCGAGGCCGCGGCCGGCCTCGCCGGGGCCGACCCACGGGAGCTCGCGCTCCGCGCCCGGGCCGACGGCAACCCGGTCATCCCCCTGGTCGCCGTGCTCACCGCGGCCGTGGCCGAGCGGGACCCGGCCGCCGCCGAGTACGTGCACCGCGGCGCCACCAGCCAGGACATCTGGGACACCGCGCTCATGCTCGTCACCGCGCGGGCGCTCGAGCCCGTCCTCGCCGACCTCGGCCGGGCCGAGCGGGCGCTCGCCGGCCTCGCCGCCGCGCACCGGGACACCCCCATGCCCGGCCGTACCCTCACCCAGCACGCGGTGCCCACCACGTTCGGGCTGAAGGCGGCCGGCTGGCTCACCCTGGTCCGCGCCGCGGCCGCGCGCCTGTCCGCGGTCCGCGCCGCCCTGCCCGTCCAGCTCGGCGGCGCGGGCGGCACGCTCGCCGCCTTCCACGCGTACGCCGGGCCCGATGCGGCCGCGGACCTCGGCCCCCGGCTGCTCGCCGCCTACGCGGCGGAGACCGGGCTCGCCGAGCCGGTGCTGCCGTGGCACACCCTGCGCACCCCGATCGCCGACCTCGCCGGGGCGCTCGCCTTCACCGCCGGCGCCCTGGGCAAGCTCGCCGCCGACGTGCTCGTGCTCTCCCGGACCGAGATCGGCGAGGTCTCCGAGGGCGCGGGCGGCGGCTCCTCGGCCATGCCGCAGAAGGCGAACCCCGTCGCCTCGGTGCTGATCGCCGCCGCGGCCCGGCAGGTCCCCGCCCTGGCCGCGACGCTGTACGGCTCGCTCGCCGCCGAGGACGAGCGCCCGCCGGGGGCCTGGCACGCCGAGTGGCAGCCGCTGCGCGAGGCGCTGCGCCTGGTCGGCGGGGCGGCCGAGGCGGCGGCCGGGCTCGCCGAAGGGCTGCGGGTGCACCCGGAGCGGATGCGGGAGAACCTCGGCCTCACCCGAGGCCTCATCGTGAGCGAGCGGATCGCCGCCGCCCTCACCCCGCTCCTCGGCCGGGAGCGGGCGCGGGCGGTGGTGCGGGACGCGGTGCGCGCCGTGCGCGACGGGGCCGACCTGCGCAGCGCGCTGCGGGCCGGTCCCGCGGCCGCCGCGCTCCCCGACGAGCCGCTGCACGACCTGACCGATCCAGCGCGGTACCTGGGCTCGGCCGGCCCGCTGGTGGACCGCGCGCTACGGGCGAGGCGGAACCATGACGACGACTGACGGAACACGGATCCCGGGGCACGTGATCGACGGTCCGGAGGACGCGCCGCCGCTGATCCTCGGGCCCTCGCTCGGCACCTCGCTCGCGGTGTGGGACCCCCAGGTGCCCGCGCTCGCCCGCGACCACCGGGTGATCCGCTGGGACCTGCCCGGCCACGGCCGGTCCCCGGCCGGGCTGCTGCCGGGCACGGAGCCCGGGACGGCCACCATCGCCGACCTGGCCCGGCTCGTGCTCGACCTGGCCGACCGGCTCGGGATCGGCCGGTTCGCGTACGCGGGCATCTCGATCGGCGGCGCGGTCGGCGCCTGGCTCGCCGTCCACCATCCCGAGCGGGTCGGCTCGCTCATCCTCGTCTGCTCCTCGGCGCGGTTCGGCGAGCCGGCCGGCTGGCACGAACGGGCGGCGCTGGTCCGGGAGAAGGGCACGGGCGTGCTGGCCGAGGCCGCGGCCGCGCGGTGGTTCACCCCCGGATTCACCGGGTCCGCGGCGGCCCAGGCGCTCCTCGCCGACCTGCGCGCCGCCGACCCGGCGGGCTACGCGGCCTGCTGCGACGCGCTCGCCGGCTACGACCTCCGGGGCGACCTGGGGCGGATCACCGCGCCCACCCTGGTGATCGCCGGGCGGGACGACCCGGCCACCCCGCCCGCGCACGCCCGCGAGCTCGCCGACGGCATCCCCGGGGCCGCGCTCACCGAGATCCCGGGCGCCGCGCACCTCGCCAACGTCGAGCGCCCCGCCCCGGTGCTCGCCGCCATGCTCGGCCACCTCGCGGGGGAGCGCCCGTACGGCGACGCCGCGCGGTACGCCGCGGGGATGGCGGTGCGGCGGGAGGTGCTCGGCGACGAGCACGTGGACCGGGCGATCTCCGGCGCCACGGCCTTCACCGCCCCGTTCCAGGACCTCATCACCCGGTACGCCTGGGGCGAGATCTGGACCCGCCCCGGGCTGAGCCGCCGGGTCCGCAGCTGCATCACGCTCACCGCGCTGGTGGCCCGCGGCCACTACGAGGAGCTCGCCATGCACGTCCGGGCCGCCCTGCGCAACGGGCTCACCCCCGAGGAGATCCGGGAGGTCCTGCTGCAGACGGCCGTGTACTGCGGGGTCCCGGCGGCCAACACCGCGTTCGCCGTCGCCGACCGAGTCCTGCGAGAGGAAGGGAAGGGATGATGCGCACCACTGTCGGGATCGTGGGCGGTGGGCCGGCCGGTCTGCTGCTGGCCCGATTACTGCGGCGCTCCGGGATCGACTGCGTGGTCCTGGAGAGCCGCGACCGCGCGTACGTCGAGCAGCGGCAGCGCGCCGGCATCCTGGAGCAGGGCGCCGCCGACATCCTGCGCGAATGCGGCGCGGGGGAGCGCATGGACCGGGAGGGCCTGGTCCACGACGGCATCGAGCTGCGGTTCGCCCGCCGCTCCCACCGGATCGACTTCCCGTCCCTCACCGGCGGCCGCCGGGTGATGGTCTACGCCCAGACCGAGGTGGTGAAGGACCTGATCCGGCTCCACCTCGAGGACGGCACCCCGCTGCTGTTCGAGGCGACCGCGACCGCGATCACCGGGATCGACGCCGACCGGCCGGTGATCCACTTCGTCCACGAGGGGCGGGAGAAGACGCTGACCTGCGAGTACGTGGTCGGCTGCGACGGCTTCCACGGCATCACCCGGGAGGCGATCCGCGGGGCGATCACCACGTACGAGCACGTCTACCCGTACTCGTGGCTCGGCATCCTCGCCGACGTGCCGCCCTCCTGCGACGAGCTGATCTACGCGCACTCCGAGCGGGGCTTCGCCCTGCACAGCATGCGCGGCCGCACGGTGAGCCGGCTCTACCTGCAGGTGCCGAACGGCTCCGGCGTGGACGAGTGGCCGGACGACCGCATCTGGGACGAGCTGGACGCGCGCTTCGCCATCGACGGCGACTGGAAGCTCGAGCGAGGGCCGATCACCTCGAAGGCGGTGCTGCCGATGCGCAGCTTCGTCACCGAGCCGATGCGCCACCGGCGCGTCTTCCTCGCCGGCGACGCCGCGCACATCGTCCCCCCGACCGGGGCGAAGGGCTTGAATCTCGCCCTCGGCGACGTGGCGGTGCTCGCCCGCGCCTTCATCTACCTGCACACCACCGGGTCGAGTGAGCTGCTCGACGCCTACTCGGACACCCGGCTGCGGCGGGTCTGGCGGGCCGAGCACTTCTCGTACTTCATGACCACCACCCTCCACCTCGGCCCGGAGCAGACCCCGTTCCAGACCCGGCTGCAGCTCGCCCAGCTCGAGCGGATCGTCACCTCACGGGCCGCCGCGGCCGAGCTCGCCGAGAACTACACCGGCCTGCCCCTCTACTGAACCGGGGAAGGGGCCCGCTCCTCTGGCAGAGCCACGGTGAGGCCCCGCTGAGCGTTGGACACGGAACGGCGCGTGCCGTACGGCGAGGCGGCGTACGGCACGCGCCGGCTCGTGCCGGGATCGGTTCGCCGAGCGAGTGATGGGGGAGAGGGCCGAACCTCGCAGACCCGCGGCAGGTCCGGGTGGGTGGGCATGGCCTGACCCCTGGGGTCCATCGAGATAGGGGTCGCCTGAGAAGCCAACACGGGAGCGCGAGTCGGAGCCTCAGAGGTTTGGAGTGTGGAGATTCAATCCGGATCGCATCTGCAACGCATTTTTCTGGACGATCACGCCGTGGCCGCGTGAATACGAAGAGCGGTTGCCGGCGGATCTAGAGGATGCGAAAAGGGGTAGGTTACCGGCTTCGCGCGCTAAATCAGCGCATGTATTGTCTGTGTATGGGTGGGCCTCGTTGATCGCTGCCATCCCTTTGCCGGGAGCCCCGATTTTGATGGACCGGCTCCGTCTATTGGCCTCTTCCGTTTCTGTTGTTATCCGGGCCGGCGGCCGGGGAGGCCGTCATGGCATATATCTCCCATGTGCGTGCACGTTGGATAATATCCCGCTGTTCCCCTGATGAGCTGTATAAACCGATTCCTCGTTATGGTTGATGGATGACCACGATCTGTCTGATCTGGGCCGCCTTTCACTGGTCGGGAGTACGGCAACGCGCATAAGCGTGGTCACTCGCAGCTCGTCGTCGCCACAGCTACCAGTGTCCGGCATGACGCTCCTTCAGCCGCCGTTAGGTGGGCATGGCGAATGGATGGCGGGTCCGGTCGGCCGAATCGGAACGAGCTGAACCTGTACAGGCGGCGCAGGCTGGGTCCGCCTTGAGGGAGGCCACGCGCGATCGCCTTCTGCCCCATGTTCAGACGCCTACGTGTGCCGATGGGTGGCGGACGTTCGGGATTGCAGGTGGCGGCATCCTGTCAAATCGGCATATCGGCCGGTGGTGGCACGTACCCGACCAGGAGTCGCCACCTGGCGTGGTGAGGACAGGCCGCGACGCCGACGGATGTTCGAGCCAACTCATACGCGACGCCCCGGCCTGACCTGACTTCTCCGCCCGGCTCCTCGGATTCGGTGCCCAGAGGGAGCTTTCCGAGCCCTCGGTGAGTTCCGCCGTCTCCCGGATCGACGCTCTTCCAGATCGACGACGTCACCAGGTCATGGAGATGTCACCCACCTCCATCGGCGGCCGAGCTTGGTGTCCCAGGTCGGCCGCCGCCAGGCTCACGGGGAACCACACCCGCCTGCATCGCCGCTGATCAGCGCGAAAGGGTGGCCCCACTCCTGATCTCCGGAGGAGGGAACGTGCTCCCTGGAGAAAGGAAGCGGCGCGTGCCGTACGGCGAGGCGGCGTACGGCACGCGCCGGGCTTGAGCGCGAGATCAGCTCGCCGAGCAGGTGATGGAGGAGGAGAGCTGGCCGGTGCCCGAGCCGAGGAAGCCGAACGAGGTGGAGCCGCCGGCCGGCACGTTGCCGTTCCAGCTCACGTTCCGGACGGTGACGTTCGAGCCGCTGGTGGACAGGTCACCGTTCCACAGCTGGGTGATGGACTGGCCGCTCGGCAGGGTCCACTGAACGGTCCACCCGTTGATCGGCGAGGAGCCGGTGTTCTTCACGGTCACCTCGGCCTGGAAGCCGCCCGGCCACTGGTTGACCAGCGCGTACGTGGCCTCGCACGCCTTGCCCGCCGGCGGCTGGGACGGCGACGGCGAGGGCGAACCCGGGTCGCTCTGGGACGGCGAGGGGGAGGGGCTGCTCGGCGTGGGCGACGGGCTGTACGTGGGCGGCGCCGCGTTCATGGCGAGCTCGTAGGCCCGGTCCGGGACGAAGACACCCGGCGTGGCGATGCACCCGTCGGCCTCACCCGGCGGCTTGATCCACAGGAAGGCGTCGATCGCCGGGTCGCCGGTGTCCGTGGTGCTCCAGGTGCCGGTGGCGCGGCCCGGCGGGTCGCACCACTCGCTGCCGAGCGGGCCGTTGCCGTTCCGGCTGGTGTCGATGACCGCGCGCAGGTGCGACGCGCCGATCGCCGAGAGGACGCTCTTGGCGTACGAGATCAGGCCCGAGGTGTACCGGTAGTTGGAGACGTTGAGCGCGATGCCGTCCGCGCTGTTGGCGATGTCGGCGCCCCTGAGGCGGGAGGCCATCTCGTCCGCCGGGACCCAGGCGTCGTGGCCGGCGTCGAAGTAGACCTTCGCCTGCGACGAGGCGGCCTTGAACTTCTTGCCCGCGTACGCCATGGAGGCCTGGACCTCGGCCTGCTCGCTGGGGCTCATGCAGTTGGTCATGATCGGGAGCGCGTCCGGCTCCAGGATGATCACGGCCGGGCGGTTGCGGAGGCCGGCGGCGATCTCATCGATCCAGGCGCGGTAGGCGGTGTGGTTGGGGGCACCGCCCGCGCTCGGCCCGCCGCAGTCCCGGTTCGGCATGGCGTACACGACCATGATCGGGATCTTCCCGGCCGCGGCCGCGGCGCCGACGTACGCGTCGACCTCGGCGCGCACGGTCGAGGGGTTGTAGTTGGCGAACCAGCGGCCGGTCGGCACCGCGGCGATCCGGTCCCGGATCACCGGCGTCCGGGGGTCGTTGGGGTTGGCCGCCACCCACTTGGCCGCGTTGCTCTGCGGGTCCACGTAGAAGGGCGAGTCATAGGCGTGAGCGGGGCCGGCCGAGGCGATGGCGGTGACGATCGCCCCCACGCCGGCGGTGGCCGCGGCGAGCGCTGTGGCCAAAAAGCGCCTTATTCGAGACATGAGACACTCCGTTCCAGTAGTGTGGGAGCGCTCCCATAACCGGTCTCTCGGATGGTAGGGAGCCGGTGTCGCGTGCAGAAGGGCCTCAAGCGCGGCTGCGGGCGAGGCGTGGCGAAACCGCAGGAATCCGGACGGGCGGCCGTCCGGTCCGGGTGAAACTTTCAGCTCTGCGTACGGACCGGGTCCAATGGCGGGATTGGGCGAAATCTCGGTAACTGACGGTGCGCAACCGGTTTCGGGAAGTGGCCCGGAGGCCGTACCCTCCCATAGTGACCTCCTGGGAGGTTTCTTACCTATGACACCTTCTCGCAGCCTTATGTCGTTTGCGCTACCGCGCTGGCTCACGCCGTCCGCCGAGGCCGCGGCACAGCCCCGGGATCCGGTCGGCCTCGCCCGGATGACCGAAACCCGCGATATGCGGCCCCGGCCCGGATCGCCCCTGTGGACCTACCTCACCGGGGTGATCGTGGCCGGCCTGGTGGCGATCGCCGTGGCGCAGACCCGGCTCGGCCTGGGCGAGCTGACCCAGGCCGCCCGGGAGCCGCTGCCGTGGATCCTCCTCGCCTTCGCGGTGCTGGGCGAGTTACGCCCGGTCATGGTCACCTCGGCCCCGCAGACCGGCCGGGTGCCGACGGCCTCGATGTTCACCTTCGCCGCGCTCATGTACTACGGCCTGCCGATGACCGTGCTGCTCCACACCGCGGCGGTGTTCATCAGCGGGCTGGTCCACCGGCAGTCCTGGCAGCAGGTGATGTTCGCCGTCGCCCAGGCGACGCTCGCGGGCACGGCCGCGTCAGTCGTCTTCGGTGCGTTCGGGATCCATCCCAGCCCTGGCGCGCCGTGGACGCCCGACGGCGGGGACATCCCGATGATCGTGCTCGCCGGCGCCGCGTACTTCACGGTCCGCACCCTGCTGGAGTTCGTCGCCGTGGCGCTCCACGAGAGGCGGCCGTTCACCCGGGTGCTCCGGACCTCGCTCGGCCCCCAGGTGCTCGGCCACGGCACGCTGCTCGGCCTCGCCCCGCTGGTCGCCGTGGTCATGGCGCACTCCCCCGCCCTGGTGCCGCTGTTCGTCATGCCGGTCGCCGCGGTGTACCTCACCGCCTCGCTCTCCATCCGCCGGGACCACCAGGCGACCCACGACGGCCTCACCGGGCTGCCCAACCGCAAGATGCTGATCCTGCGCACCGAGGAGGCGCTCGCCGCGGCCCGGGACGGCGAGCGGGTGGGGCTGCTCCTGCTCGACCTAGACCGGTTCAAGGAGGTCAACGACACGCTCGGGCACCCGGTGGGCGACCGGCTGCTGCAGATCATCGCCTACCGCCTCACCCACAGCGTGCGGCCGGGCGACATGGTGGCCCGGCTCGGCGGCGACGAGTTCGCCGTGCTCCTGCCGTCCATCCGGGACGCGCAGGCGGCCAAGGAGGTCGCCTCCCGGCTCCGGGTCGCGCTCAGCGAGCCGGTGCGGCTCGAGGGGATGACCTTCGACCTGGACGCGTCGATCGGCATCGCGCTCTACCCGGACCACGCGCCCGACTTCGAGCTGCTGCTGCAACGTTCCGACGTGGCCATGTACCTGGCCAAGGAGAACCGCACGGGCGTGGAGTTCTACGTCCCGGGCAAGGACCGCAACTCGCCCGAGCGCCTCAGCCTCCTCGGCGACCTGCGGCGGGCGATCGACGCCGGCGAGCTCGAGCTCCACTACCAGCCCAAGGTGAACCTCGCCGACGGCCGGGTCGAGGGCATGGAGGCGCTGGTCCGCTGGTCGCACCCGGAGCGCGGGCCGATCTCGCCCGCCGACTTCGTCCCGCTCGCCGAGCAGTCCTACCTCATGCGGGAGCTCACCCACATCGTGCTGCGGCGCGCGCTCGACCAGGCCGCGCGGTGGTGGCGCGACGGCCTCGAGGTGCCGGTCTCGGTGAACGTCTCCGCCCGGGACCTGCTCGACACCGGCCTCCCCGAGCAGCTCGAGGCCGGGCTCGCCGAGCTGGGCCTGCCGGCGCGGGCGATCCAGCTCGAGGTAACCGAGCGCATCCTCATGACCGAGCAGGCCTTCACCGCGGAGACGATCGGCACCCTCGCCCGGCTCGGGGTGGAGCTCGCGCTCGACGACTTCGGCACCGGGTACTCCTCTCTGGTACGGCTCCAGCGGCTGCCGGTCTCCGAGGTGAAGATCGACCGCTCGTTCATCCGGCGGATCGCCGAGTCCCGGGAGGACGAACGGATCGTCCGCTCGATCGTCGATCTGGTCCGCTCGCTGGGGCTGCGCTCGGTCGCCGAGGGCGTGGAGTCGCACGAGATCGCGGTGCGCCTGCGCAAGCTCGGCTGCCAGGCCGGCCAGGGCTGGTGGCTCGCCGAGCCGATGGCGGCCGACGAGGCCACGGTCTGGCTGCGCGCCCGGCTGAGCAGCGCGTTCCTCGACCGGCCGCGGGACGGCGCCCGGCTCGCCTCACCCTGACCCGCCGCGCCGTTCCGTCGGCCGCGCTCGGGCACGGGCCTAGGATGAGAGAGTCCGCATCGTCGTTTCACATGAAACGGGTTCGACGACTCATGTCCGCCATAACCCGCGATCAGGTCGCTCACCTCGCCCGGCTCTCCCGGCTGGCGCTCACCGACGAGGAGCTCGACCACTTCGCCGCGCAGCTCGATCAGATCGTCGCCGCGGTCGCCCGGGTCTCCGAGGTCGCGGCCGACGACATACCGCCCTCCTCGCACGCGCTTCCGCTGACCAACGTGTTCCGGCCCGATGAGGTACGGCCCGGCCTCACACCGGAGCAGGCGCTGTCCGGGGCGCCCGCCGTGGAGGACAACCGATTCCGAGTCCCGCGGATCCTCGGGGAGGAGGCATGAGCCTGATCAAGAAGACGGCCGCCGAACTCGGCGGCCTTATCGCATCCCGCGAGGTCTCCGCCGTTGAGGTCGTCCAGGCCCACCTCGACCGCATCGCCGAGGTCGACGGCGAGATCCACGCGTTCCTCCACGTCGACGCGGAGGCCGCGCTCGCGCAGGCCCGCGCCGTGGACGAGCGCATCGCCCGAGGTGAGCGGCTCGGGCCGCTCGCCGGCGTGCCGATCGCGCACAAGGACGTCTTCACCACGGTCGACATGCCCACCACGGCGGGGTCGAAGATCCTCGAGGGCTGGCGCCCGCCGTACGACGCGACCGTGACCCGCCGGCTCCGCGAGGCCGGGCTCGTCATCATCGGCAAGACCAACCTCGACGAGTTCGCGATGGGCTCGTCCACCGAGAACTCGGCCTACGGCCCGACCCGCAACCCGTGGGACACGTCCCGGGTCCCCGGCGGCTCGTCCGGCGGGTCGTCGGCGGCGGTCGCCGCGTACGAGGTCCCGCTCGCCACCGGGACGGACACGGGCGGCTCGATCCGCCAGCCCGCCGCGGTCACCGGGATCGTCGGGATGAAGCCGACCTACGGCGGGTCCTCCCGGTACGGCCTGATCGCGTTCGCCTCCTCGCTCGACACGCCGGGGCCGTTCGCCCGCACCGTGCTCGACGCCGCGCTGCTCCACGAGGCGTTCTCCGGCCACGACCCGCTCGACTCCACCTCGATCGACGCCCCGGTGCCGCCGGTGGTGGAGGCGGCCCGGCAGGCCGACGTGTCCGGGGTGCGGATCGGCGTGGTCAAGGAGCTCGGCGGCGAGGGCGGCGAGGGCTACCAGCGGGGGGTGCTCGCCCGGTTCACCGAGGCCGTCGAGCTGCTCGAGTCGCTCGGCGCGAAGATCGTGGAGGTCTCCTGCCCGGCGTTCACCTACGCCCTGCCCGCGTACTACCTGATCGCGCCGTCCGAGTGCTCGTCCAACCTCGCCCGGTTCGACGCGATGCGGTACGGCCTGCGGGTCGGTGACGACGGGAGCCGCAGCGCCGAGGAGGTCATGGCGCTCACCCGGGCCGCGGGCTTCGGCCCGGAGGTCAAGCGGCGCATCATGCTCGGCACCTACGCGCTCTCGTCCGGCTACTACGACGCCTACTACGGGCAGGCCCAGAAGGTCCGGACGTTGATCATGCGGGACTTCGAGGCTGCCTTCCAGCAGGCCGACGTGCTGGTCTCGCCGACGACGCCGACCACGGCCTTCCCCATCGGCGAGCGGGTGGACGACCCGATGGCGATGTACCTCGCCGACCTGTGCACGATCCCGAGCAACCTCGCGGGGAACGCCGCGATCTCGGTGCCGTGCGGCCTCGCCGACGAGGACGACCTCCCGGTCGGGCTGCAGATCATGGCGCCGGTGCTCTCCGACGACCGGTGCTACCGGGTCGCGGCCGCGCTGGAGAAGGCGTTCGAGAGCCGCTGGGGCGGCCCGCTCCTCGCCAAGGCGCCCGCGCTCTGAGCCGGCGGTCCGCCGGGCGGCGCACCGCCGGAGGCATCGCAGGGCGGCCGGTCAGGATGGCCGGGCGCGACCGCCGGGCGTTCCGGATCGGCCGCAGAACATCGCCAGAGGGCGACGGCCACTGGTGAACCGATAGATGAACACCGTGGAGAATCCAGGTTTCCGCTATGGCTGACACCATCACGCTGATGCCGTACGACGAGGCGCTGGAGCGCTTCGAGCCGGTGCTCGGGCTGGAGGTGCACGTCGAGCTGGGCACCGCGTCGAAGATGTTCTGCGGCTGCCCGACGACCTTCGGCGCCCCGCCGAACACCCAGGTCTGCCCGGTCTGCCTGGGCCTGCCGGGCTCGCTGCCGGTGGCGAACCAGAAGGCGATCGAGTCGACGATCCGGATCGGTCTCGCGCTCAACTGCTCGATCGCGTCGTGGTGTCGGTTTGCCCGGAAGAACTACTTCTATCCGGACATGCCGAAGAACTACCAGATCAGCCAGTACGACGAGCCGCTCTGCAGCGACGGGTACCTCGACGTCGAGGTGGAGGGCCGGACCTTCCGGATCGGGATCGAGCGGGTCCACCTCGAGGAGGACACCGGCAAGTCCACCCACGTCGGCGGCTCCGGCCGGATCCACGGCGCGGACTACTCGGTCGTCGACTACAACCGGGCGGGCATCCCGCTGGTGGAGATCGTCACCAAGCCGATCCCGGACGCGGACCGGCTCGCCCCGGAGGTGGCGCGGGCGTACGTCGCCGAGCTGCGCGAGCTCATGCGGGCCCTCGGCGTCTCCGACGTGCGCATGGAGCAGGGCTCGCTCCGCTGCGACGTGAACGTCTCCCTCAAGCCGCGCGGCGCGGCGGAGTGGGGCACCCGGACCGAGACGAAGAACCTCAACTCGCTCCGCAGCGTGGAGCGGGCGGTCCGGGGTGAGATCGAGCGCCAGGCGGCGATCCTCGCCTCGGGCGGCCGGGTGATCCAGGAGACCCGCCACTTCCACGAGGACACCGGGCAGACCACGCCCGGCCGGTCCAAGGAGCAGGCGGAGGACTACCGGTACTTCCCCGAGCCCGACCTGCTGCCGATCGCGCCCGACCCGGAGTGGGTCGCCCGGCTCAAGGCGGAGCTGCCCGAGCTCCCGTCGGTGCGCCGCAAGCGGCTGCAGCAGGAGTGGGGCTGCTCCGACCTCGACATGGCCGCGATGCGGAACGCCGACGCCATCGACCTGGTCGAGGCCACGGTGGCGGCCGGGGCCCCGCCGGCCGACGCGCGCAAGTGGTGGATGGGCGAGCTGGCCCGGCGGGCGAACGAGCAGGGGGTCGCGCTCGCCGATCTGCCGATCACTCCCGCCCAGGTCGCCCGGGTGACCGAGCTCGTCGCCTCGGGGGCGCTCAACGACAAGCTCGCCCGCCAGGTGCTCGAGGGCGTGCTCGCCGGCGAGGGTGAGCCCGACGAGGTGGTGGAGAAGCGCGGCCTGCGGGTGGTGAGCGACGAGGGCGAGCTGCTCGCGCTCATCGACAAGGTGATCGCCGAGAACGCCGAGGTGGCGGAGAAGGTGCGCGGCGGCAAGATCGCCGCGGTGGGCGCGCTGGTCGGCGGCGTGATGAAGGCGAGCCGCGGCAAGGCGGACGCCGCCCGGGCCCGGCAGCTCATCCTGGAGCGGCTCGGCGTCCAAGGCTAGGCACGCGCCGCCGCGGCGCGGTCGCGGAGACCGGATGGTGACGGGCCGGCTGCGGTGACATCGTGCGCCGGTGTACTTTCGTGGCAAATGCCGCAAAGCGCATGACCGGCCGTGGCCGTCCGTGAGCAGGAGGAGACGGAGGCGTGCGCAACACCGGACCGCCCACCGAGCCGTCCACCGATCAATTCGCCGCGCTCCCCGACCCCAAGCCACCGGATAAGCACCCGGTGCGGCCGGGCGACGCCTCACTCCCGCGCGGCGTCGCGCCGATCGACGCCGGGCAGCCGATCGACGCCGCGCCGCCGGTTCCCGCGCCCACGCCCGCCCGGGAGGACGCGGAGCGGCCCGCCGTGCCGCCGCCCGCCGACGGCATCGAGCCGTGGCCGGTCGCCCGGGAGGAGAAGAAGAGCGCCGAGCCGCGGATCACCCCGGCGCCGCGCCCGGCGCCCGGGCCGAGGCGGCGCCCGCTCCGCGCCTGGCTCATCGGGATCGCCACGGTGTTCGCGCTCGCCTACCTGGTGCCGGCCGTGCTCATGGCCGGGCGGATCCCACCGGGCTTCCGGGTGCTCGACGTGGACCTCGGCGGGCTCAGCGCCGCCGCGGCGGCCGACCGGATCCGGGAGCGGCTGTACGCCAAGGCCCGGGAGCCGATCATCGTCGAGGAGGGCGGTCGGCGGCTCCTGGTCAAACCGCAGGAGGCCGGGATCGACCTCGACGCCGAGGCCACCGTGGCCCGGGCGCCGACCGGGTTCCCGAGCCCGGCCGAGGTGTGGGCCGCGCTCACCGGCGGCCGGGACATCGAGCCGGCGATCTCCGTCGACCGCTCCCGGCTCGCGCTCACCGTGGAGCTGAAGGTCGCCGCCGTGCTGGAGGACCCCGGCCAGGAGGGCGGCGTGGTGTTCCGCGGCGTGACCCCCGTGCCGATCTACCCGCGGGAGAGCGAGCGGATCGACCGGGAGCGGGTCGCCGCCGACCTCGTCGCCGCCTACCTGCGGGGCCGGGTGGTGGTCGTCCGGCCCCGGCGGACCGAGCCGCAGGTGAGCCGGGCCGAGGTGCGGCGCGCGCTGGCGTGGGCGCAGCGGGCGGTCGCCGCGCCGCTCACGCTCACCGACGGGCGGGGCTCGGTCACCCTGCCGCCCGCCGAGCTCGCCCGGCACCTCAGGTTCACGCCCGACCGCGGCGTGCTCCGCCCGGTCTTCGACGCCGCCGCCGCGGCCCCGGACCTCGAGCGGCGCCTCATCCCGTCCGCGGAGGCCGGCCGGGACGCCTCCCTCACCGTGCGGGACGGCAGGCCCGTGCTCGTCCGCGGGCGGCCGGGGAAGCGGATCGACACCGGACGGCTCGCCGCCGACGTGGTGCGCGCCCTCGACCGCGGGGAGCGCACGGTCCGGGTGCTCATCGCCGCCGGGCCGCCCCGGGTCACCGACCAGGAGGTGCTCCGGCTCGGGGTCAAGGAGGAGATCGGCCGGTTCACCCTGGCGTACGGCCCGGACCCGGCCGAGGCCGCCAACATCCGGGCCGCGGCGCGCCGCGTCAGCGGCGTGCTCGTGCGGCCCGGGGAGACGTTCTCGCTCAACACGGTGCTCGGCCGGCGCGACGGAGACCCCGGCTTCACCGGCCCGGCCAGCACGACCGTGGCCGGCGGGCGGACGGGGAGCGACGTGCCGGGCGTCTCCCGGTTCGCCACCGCGATGCTCAACGCCGCGCTCCGCGCCGGGCTGCAGATCGCCGAGTACACCACCCCCGAGGCCCCCGGCTCGCCGCTCATGCTCGAGGCCGCCGTCGCCTACCCCGCCCCGGACCTCCGCTGGCGGAACGACTCCCCGTACGGCGTGCTCGTCTGGGCCGACGCCGGCCCCCGCTCGCTGCGGATCACGCTCTGGAGCACCAAACGGTACGACGTGCGGATCGAGGGACCGGTGCGCAGCGTGACCGGCGCCCCGCCCACGGTGGAGCGGAGCGGCCGCCGTTGCACCCCCACGCCGGGCCGACCCGGGGTCACCGTCACGGTCACCCGGATCCTCCGCGACGGCGGCACCGTGGCCGAACGGCGGGTGTTCCGGGCCGTGTACCCGCCCAAGGCCGGCGTGACCTGCCGCTGATCAGCGCGGCGTCACGGCTGGATCACCAGGATCCGGTCGTCGCCGGAGCGGACCGAACCGCGGCCGTCGCGGTTGCTCGTGCTCACCCACAGCGTGCCGTCCGGGGCCACGGCCACCGCGCGCAGCCGGCCGTACTCGCCGGTGAAGTGCGCCACGGGCCGGCCCACCCGGCCGGAGTCGGTGAGCGGGACCTGCCAGAGCCGCTCGCCGCGGAGCGACGCCGCCCACAGCGACCCGTTCGCGTACGCCAGCCCGGACGGGGACGCCTCATCGGTGGACCAGGTGACGATCGGGTCGGCGTACCCGGCGCGGTCACCCACCCCCTCGACCTCCGGCCAGCCGTGATTCCGGCCCTTCTCGATGAGGTTGATCTCGTCGAAGGTGCTCTGGCCGAACTCGGTCGCGTACATGCGGCCCTCGTCGTCCCAGGCCATCCCCTGCACGTTGCGGTGGCCGTACGACCAGACCAGCGTGCCGAAGGGGTTGCCCGGCGCCGGCCGGCCGTCCATGGTCATGCGGAGGATCTTCCCGCCGAGGGAGTCCCGGTTCGCCGCGGTCCACGCCTCGCCCGCATCGCCGGTCGAGGCGTACAGGTAGCCGTCCGGGCCGAAGGCGAGCCGGCCGCCGTTGTGGATCCCGCCCTTGGGGATGCCCGTCACGATCGCGACGGGGTCGGCGAGCCGGCCGTCGTAGCGGTACCTGATGATCCGGTTGTCCCGGTCCGTGGTGGCGTACACGAAGATGAAGCGGTCCCTGGGGTAGGTGGGGGAGACCGCGACCCCGAGCAGCCCGCCCTCACCGCTCGGCGACACCCCCTCGACCACGCCGACCTCGGTGACCTTCCCCTGCGGGGTGATCCGCAGCAGGCGGGCCGTGTCCCGCTCGGTCACCAGCGCGTCGCCCTCCGGCAGGAACGCGATGCCCCAAGGCACCGCGAGCCCGGTGGCGAGCACGCGGGGCGCGGCCGGCAGCCCGGCCGGTGAACCGGCGGCCGGGGACGCGGAGCGCGGCGGCGCCGGGCCGGGCCCCTCGGCCTGCCGCGCGGCCGTGCAGGCGCCCAGCAGGAGCACGGCGACCAGCGCGACCACCACGGCGAACGGGCGCGCCCGCCGCCCGCCCGGACCGGGGACCGGCCCGTGGCGTCCCCGCCGTACGGCACCGGGCGCGCCGCCCGGCCGGTATGGATCTTCGGCCCAGTGACCTGTCATGACGCCCTCCTTGCTCCCCTCCATCCTGCTTCCCGCCGGCGGGGCCTAGGTTGGTGGGCGTGAAGATCTGGGTTCCATCGCAGGACATCGCCGACACGCTCTCCGATCTCCCGGAGGGGATCCCCCCGGTCGAGTGCCTGATCTACGACGGCCGCGGGCCGCTCCCCGGCGCGCCCGAGGAGGTCGAGGTCTGGGTGCCCCCGCTCGTCCCCCCGCCGGACATCCCCGGACTGCTCCGCCGGATGGTGAGACTGCGCCTGATCCAGACCGTGACCGCCGGCGTCGACCCCTACATCCCACACGTGCCCGAGGGCGTGACGCTCTGCAACGCGCGCGGCGTGCACGACGCGGGGACGGCCGAGTGGGTGGTCGGCGCGATCATCGCGGTGCTGCGGGAGTTCCCCCACTTCGCCGCCGCGCAGGCGCGCCAGAAGTGGGACTACCACCACACCCGCGCGCTCGCCGACTCCACCGTCCTGATCGTCGGGTACGGGTCCATCGGCAAGGCGGTGGAGCGCCGCCTCGCCGGGTTCGACGTCGAGATCATCCGGGTGGCGCGGACCGCCCGGAAGGCCGAGGGCGTGCACGGCGTGGACGAGCTGCCCGACCTGCTCCCGCGGGCCGACGTGGTCGTGCTGGTCGTCCCGGCCACGGCCGAGACGGCCGGCATGGTCGACGCGAAGTTCCTCGCCCGGATGAAGGACGGCGCCCTCCTGGTCAACGCCGCGCGGGGCTCGGTCGTCGACGCCGACGCGCTCCTCGCCGAGCTCAACCGCGGCCGGCTGCTCGCCGCCCTCGACGTGGCGCCGATCGAGCCGCTCCCGCCCGGCCACCCGCTCTGGACCGCGCCCGGCGTGTTCATCACCCCGCACGTCGCCGGCAGCACTCCGGCGTCGCGGCGGCGGATGCGCGCCCTCGTGCGCGATCAGGTCGTCCGATTTCTCTCCGGTCGGCCGCTCGATAACATGATCACCGGGCATTACTGATCGCACCGCGAAGGATTCCGGAACGTGGCTGCCCCGTGACCTGCGGTGCGTACGGTGGAACTCATCGTGCACAGCCGGTTATCAGATCGGTGACGACTCGGCGGTTGTTCCGCATCGTGATCAGCTGCTGTGCGCACACTGACGACCGGGGAGAGTTGGGCCGAGTCGAGATACGGGAGGGGCAGTGACACCGCACCCCACCGATGGCGACGACGCCACGGCCAGCCCGTCAGAGACGACGGACACGGAGTCCGCGGGGCGGGGAGGCCGGCGGCGCGGCGCCGTCCCGTTCCTCGCCGCGGCCGGGATCGGCGTCCTCTGGCTCAGCGCCGCTCTGGCCGGCGGTGAGGCCTCCTCGGCGGTGACCACCGGCGCCGGGGTCGCCGCCGGGCTGGCCGCGGCGGTGTCCCTCCTGTTCGCCGCCTCCTCCCGGTTCGCCGACCGGCGGGCGCCCGGCGCCTGGCGCTGGCTCACCTCCGGTACGGTCATGTGGATCCTCGGCACCCTGCTCCGGCCGGTGGCCGAGGGGACGCCGTTCGTGCTCACCTTCGCCGACCTGCTCATGCCGGTGGCGTCGTTGCTGCTCGCCATCGGCGTCGGCGTCTCGGTGCGGCCGGCGGCGTACACCAGGGGGCCGGTCGGGCAGGCGATCGACGCCTACCTCGCCGCCGGCTCGGTCCTCAGCCTGCTCTGGGTGGTCCTGCTCGGCCACGCCTACACCCGGGCGGAGGAGGCGGGCACGTTCTTCGTCACGCTCGCCCCCTCGATCGTCTGCCTGCTCTCCGCGAGCTCGGTGGCGCCCGCCGTGCTGCACGCGTCCCGGCGGCGGCTGGTCGGCGTGGTGGGCCTGGGGGTCCTCGCCGCGGTCACCCTGGGGGAGTTCGCCACCGCGCTGGCCCGGCTCGACGGTGAGGTCCCGCCGCTGCCCGCGGTGCTCGCCGCGCCCGCGATGTTCGTCGTCCTCGCCGCCACCCCATGGGCCGGCCCGCTGCCGCTGCGCAGGCGCCCGCCGCCGATCCCGCTCGGCGCGGCCGGGCCGCTCCTCCTGGCGGCGGTGGCCACGGTCGCCACCGTGGTGTACGCGCTCGGCGGGAGCGGCAACCCGGTGCTCCCGGTGATCGAGGGCTCCATCGTCCTCGTCCTGCTCGGCCGGCTGTTCGTGCTGCTCGTGGAGACGGCGGGCATGCGCGACCTGATCGACCTGGGCGACCGGCAGCTCCGGCAGTTCGCCGAGTCCACCGGCGACCTGATGTTCGTCTGCGACCTCGACGGTGTGATCAAGGAGGTGGCGGGGGTCGCCACCTACGGGCACCGGCCCGCCGACCTGGTCAACGCGTCGATCGCCGACTACCTCCACCCGGAGGACGTCCCCGCGGTCCAGCAGCTCCTGCAGCGGATGGCCGCCGACGAGGACGGGGTGGAGCCGCACGGCAGCCGCCGGATCGGCTGCCGCTTCCGCGCGGCCGACGGCACCTGGCGGCCGACCGAGTCCGTGGCCACGCGGCACGTGCTCGGGGACGACCTCGTCCTGATCACCGTCCGGGACCTGAGCGACCAGGTGGCGCTGCGCAACCAGGTCACCCACCTGACCTTCCACGACGGGGTGACCGGGCTGCCCAACCGCTCCTACTTCGAGGAGCGGGTCCGGGAGGCGCTCGACCACCGGGCCGGCCGTACCGCGGTGATCTTCGTGGACCTCGACGGTTTCACCGCGGTCAACGACTCCGTCGGCCACGCGAGCGGCGACTACCTGCTCGGCCAGGCGGCGCGGCGGCTCCGCTCGGCCGTGGGGCCGGGGGCGACGCTCGCCCGGTGGGGCGGGGACGAGTTCGCCGTCCTGGTGGAGGGCACCAAGCCCGGCGACGCCCAGGTCATCGACCTCGCCGAGCGGCTCGTCCGGGCGGTGTCGGCCGAGCCGTTCCGGGTGGCCGACCGGGACGTCGCCCTCACCGCGAGCGTCGGGGTCGCGTTCGACGAGGACGGCCAGTCCACCGGGGACCTGCTGCGCAACGCCGACGTCGCCATGTCCCGGGCCAAGGAGCTCGGCGGGCGCCGTGTCGAGATCTTCGCGACCCACATGCACGCCAGCGTGCTGCAGCGCCTCGAGCTCGCCTCGGACCTCCAGCGCGCCGTCGCGGAGAAGCAGTTCACCATCGAGTACCAGCCCGTGGTCGACCTCGAGACCTGCAACGTCACCGCGGTCGAGGCGCTGGTCCGGTGGTGGCGGGGGAGCACCTTCGTCCCCCCGGAGAAGTTCCTCGGCATCGCCGAGGAGACCGGGGTGATCGTCTCGCTCAGCGAGTGGATCCTCCGGGAGGCGTGCCGGGAGGTCGTCGCCTGGCGCGAGTCGGGCTGGGACATCGGCCTGTCGGTGAACCTGTCCGCCCGGCAGATCAACGACCCCAGGTTCGTCGAGAAGGTGGCCGGCGCCCTGGAGGAGAGCGGCCTGCCGCCCGGCGCGCTCACCCTCGAGGTGGTCGAGGAGATGCTCGTCGCCGGGGCGGACGAGACGATGAAGAAGCTCGCGGAGCTGCGCTCCCTCGGGGTACGGCTCGCGATCGACGACTTCGGGACCGGGTACGCCTCGCTCGCCTCCCTGCGGCAGATCCCGGTCGACATGATCAAGATCGACCCGTCGTTCGTCTCCGGCCTGGGGCGCGACGAGACCCTTACCCTGCTCACCCGCACGATCGTGCGGCTCGGCCACGACCTCGGGCTGGTCGTGGTCGCCGAGGGCATCGAGCGGCCGGAGCAGCTCGAGCTGCTGCGGGAGATGGGCTGCCCCCGCGGCCAGGGCTACCTGGTCTCCCGCCCGATGGCGGCCAGGCGCGTCGACTCCCTGCGGCGCATCGGCCTGCAGAGCACCGCGTAGCCGCCGGTGCCGTACGGCCCATCGGTCGCCGCCGCGACGCCGGCCGGACCCCGGCGCGCGACCGGCGCGGAGAGCGCCGTGCCGCCCGTTGTCCACCTCGGTGTCTCAAATCGTGAGATGAGTGTTCGAAGATTTGACGTGGCGGCCGTTCGACGGTCTATCGTTGGTCCCATGCAGATGCGTGGGATTCTCGTAGTACTTCGCAGGCGCGCAGCCTGACGAAGTGCTCGGTCCTGCGCTGCGCGCCCCAGATCCGCAAAGCGGTCGGGGCATTTTTTATGTCAGCGAAATCCCAGCTCAGCCACGAGGTACGAGCCGATGACCGAACAGATGACAGGTGCTCAGGCCCTGGTCCGGGCGCTCGAGCACGTCGGAGTCGACACGGTGTTCGGGATCCCGGGCGGTGCCATCCTTCCCGCTTACGACCCGCTTTACGACTCCACCAAGGTACGGCACGTACTCGTCCGGCACGAGCAGGGCGCCGGTCACGCGGCCGAGGGGTACGCGCAGGCGACGGGCCGCGTCGGTGTCTGCATGGCGACGAGCGGCCCGGGCGCGACGAACCTCGTCACCCCGATCGCCGACGCCTACATGGACTCCGTGCCCATCGTGGCGATCACCGGGCAGGTGTCCAGCAAGCTGATCGGCACCGATGCCTTCCAGGAGGCCGACATCTCCGGCATCACCATGCCGATCACCAAGCACAACTTCCTCGTCACCAACGCCGACGACATCCCGCGGACCATCGCGGAGGCGTTCCACATCGCCTCCACCGGCCGCCCCGGCCCGGTGCTGGTGGACATCGCCAAGGACGCCCTCCAGGCCACCACCACCTTCTCCTGGCCGCCGGTGATGCAGCTCCCCGGCTACCGGCCGGTCACCCGGCCGCACTCCAAGCAGATCCGGGAGGCGGCCCGGCTGATGATGGAGGCGAAGCGGCCCGTCTTCTACGTCGGCGGCGGGGTGCACAAGGCCCGCGCCTCCGCGGAGCTCCGCCAGCTCGTGGAGATGACCGGCATCCCGGTCGTCACCACGCTCATGGCCCGCGGCACGTTCCCGGACAGCCACCCGCTGCACATGGGGATGCCGGGCATGCACGGCAGCGTCTCGGCCGTGGGCGCGCTGCAGCGGTCCGACCTGCTGATCGCGCTCGGCACGCGGTTCGACGACCGGGTGACCGGTGAGCTGTCCAGCTTCGCCCCGCACGCGAAGGTGATCCACGCGGACATCGACCCGGCGGAGATCTCCAAGAACCGCTACGCCGACGTCCCGATCGTCGGCGACTGCCGGGAGGTGCTCAAGGAGCTGATCGCGGCGGTGCGGCAGGAGCAGAGCCAGGGCCGCCGGGGCGACTACACCGAGTGGCTGAAGCTGCTCAACGGCTACAAGAAGCGCTACCCGCTCGGGTACGAGCAGTACGACGACGGCTCGCTCGCGCCGCAGTACGTCATGGAGCGGCTGAGCGCGATCGTCGGCTCTGAGGCGATCTACGTCGCCGGCGTCGGCCAGCACCAGATGTGGGCGGCGCAGTTCATCAGCCACGAGCGCCCGGGGTCGTTCATCAACTCCGGCGGCGCCGGCACCATGGGCTTCGCGATCCCCGCGGCCATGGGCGCGAAGATCGGCAGGCCGGACGCCACGGTGTGGGCGATCGACGGCGACGGCTGCTTCCAGATGACCAACCAGGAGCTCGCCACCTGCGCGATCGAGGGCGTGCCGATCAAGGTGGCGCTCATCAACAACGGCAACCTGGGCATGGTCCGCCAGTGGCAGACGCTCTTCTACGATGAGCGCTACTCGAACACCAGCCTGCAGCGGGTCAAGCGCATCCCCGACTTCGTGAAGCTGGCCGAGGCGTACGGCTGTGTCGGCCTCCGGTGCGAGCGGCCCGAGGACGTCGACGCCGTGATCAACAAGGCCATGGAGATCAACGACGTTCCGGTCGTGATCGACTTCATCGTCCACGAGGACGCCATGGTCTGGCCGATGGTGCCCGCCGGGACCAGCAATGACGACATCAAGTACGCCCGTGACATGGCGCCGAAGTGGGAGAGCGAGGAATGAGAGGAAGCGGCGACCCGGCCCACGCGAAGGAGAGGGCGCAATGAGCCATCACACACTGTCGGTGCTGGTCGAGAACAAGCCGGGGGTCCTGGCCCGTGTCGCCGCGCTGTTCAGCCGCCGCGGGTTCAACATCGAGTCGCTCGCCGTGGGGCCGACCGAGCACCCGGAGATCTCCCGGATGACGATCGTCGTCAACGCGGAGGACCACCCGCTCGAGCAGGTCACCAAGCAGCTCAACAAGCTGATCAACATCATCAAGATCGTTGAACTGGACCCGGCCCAGTCGGTCCAGCGCGAGCTGATGCTGATCAAGGTCAGGGCCGACGCGGAGAGCCGCTCGCACGTCCTGGAGCTGGTAAACCTGTTCCGAGCGCGCTGCGTCGATGTGGCCACGGACGCGGTGACCATCGAGGTCACCGGTACGAGCGACAAGCTGCAGGCGTTCATCCGGGTCCTCGAACCGTACGGCATCAAGGAACTCGTGCAGTCGGGCATGGTGGCCATCGGCCGTGGGTCCCGGTCCATCACCGACCGCTCGCTGCGCGCGCTCGAGCGCAGCGCCTAGCCGTACGGACGAGCAACCGTCAAGCGCGAAAGGCACGCATGTGACTGAGATCTTTTACGACGACGACGCCGATCTGTCGATCATCCAGGGCCGCCACGTCGCCGTCATCGGGTACGGCAGCCAGGGCCACGCGCACGCCCTGAGCCTGCGGGACTCCGGCGTGGACGTGCGGGTCGGCCTGCCCGAGGGCTCCAAGAGCCGGGAGCGGGCCGAGGCCGACGGGCTCCGCGTGGTCACCCCGGCCGAGGCGGCCGAAGAGGCGGACCTGGTGATGATCCTCGCGCCGGACCACGTCCAGCGCAGCCTCTACGCCGAGCACATCGCGCCGAACCTCGTCGAGGGCGACGCGCTCTTCTTCGGGCACGGCCTCAACATCCGCTACGGCCTGATCGAGCCACCGGCGGGCGTGGACGTGGCCATGGTCGCGCCCAAGGGCCCCGGCCACCTGGTCCGCCGTCAGTTCACGGCCGGCCGTGGCGTGCCGTGCCTGGTGGCCGTCGAGCGCGACGCGACCGGCAACGCCTGGCCGCTCGTCCTGTCGTACACCAAGGCGATCGGCGGCACGCGGGCCGGCGCGCTGAAGACCACCTTCGCGGAGGAGACCGAGACCGACCTGTTCGGCGAGCAGGCCGTGCTGTGCGGCGGCATCTCCGAGCTGATCAAGGCCGGGTTCGAGACCCTGATCGAGGCCGGCTACCAGCCGGAGGTCGCCTACTTCGAGTGCCTGCACGAGATGAAGCTGATCGTCGACCTCATGTACGAGGGCGGCATCGGCAAGATGTACTGGTCGGTCTCCGACACCGCGGAGTACGGCGGCTACACCCGCGGCCCGCGGGTCATCACGGACGAGACCAAGCAGGCGATGCGCAAGATCCTCGAGCAGGTCAAGGACGGCAGCTTCGTCCGCGAGCTGATCGAGGAGTTCGACTCCGGCCAGGCCTCGTTCAAGCGGTACCGGGAGGAGCTCGCCGCGCACCCGATCGAGAAGACCGGTGCCAAGCTCCGCCCGATGATGAGCTGGCTGAAGAACGAGGACGCCTGAGCTTCTTCGAGGGTCCGTGAACCGGGCGGCGCCGCCGTGGGCGGCGCCGCCCTTTTCTCGGCGTCCGCTGCGCCGCCCGGAACGCAGGCGGGAGCCCGTCCGCGGCGGCGGGTCCGAAGGCGTGGACGGGCCCGCATCGCGCGGACGGGCCCTGCGTTGTAGGACCGACGGCCTTGTGCGGCGGATGGGCGCTGTGCGACCGGCAGGCTTGTGTCGGGCTCTGTGCGAAGCGAGGCGCTGCCTGCGCGGACGAGCCCTGCGTGACGCCGTTCCCTCGGTGACCGACGGCCCTGTGTGACGAGACGGCGCGCCGCCTGAGGAGACGGCGCTGCGCGACGCGGACGGGCCGCGTCAGGCGGCGGGCATGGTCACCAGGAAGGCGCAGTCGCCGAACGCGACCTCGTCGCCCGGCCGCACGGTGGCCGGCCCGAGCAGCCGCCACCCGTTCAGCCTGGTGCCGTTCATCGACCCGAGATCGACCACGACCCAGGTGCCGTCGACCCGGCGCAGCTCGGCGTGGACGCGCGAGACCGTGAGGTCGGTGAGCACCAGGTCGCAGGTGGGCGCGCGGCCGACGATGTACCGGGTACGGCCGTCGGCGGGCAGGGCCAGCCTGGGCAGCCGCGGGCGGCGCCACGCGGCCTCGATCCGGTGGGTGAGGTCGGAGATCGAGGCGACCGCCTCCGTGATCTTCCTACGCCAGCGTCCGCGCTGGGGAAGATCGGCCACCAGCTCGTCGAGTTCACCCCGGCTCTTCGCCCGCAGCGCCATCTCCACCCGTCCGATGAAGGTGTCCATCGAAAGGTGGCCCTCGGCGGCACGGTCGCGGAGCTCGTTGAGCGCGCGGTCGCGATCCCCGTCCGAGGCACGAACCGGGGGAACGCTCATGATTGGAGTATCCGACGGAGTGACCTGAAGTGTCCAGAAGATCGCGTCATTCTGTCGTTCTTCCCGGGCACGGCTGCGTGATCACCGCCGTCGTGGTCCGCCCGGCGGCGTGGCCGTCAGGACCGGCCGAAGGTCTGGGTCCAGTACGGGCCTCCGGCCTTGACGTATCCTACGCCGATGTGCGTGAAGCGGCAGTCCAGGATGTTGCTGCGGTGCCCTGGGCTGTCCATCCACCCGCGCACCACGGCCTGGGCCGTGGGGTGTCCCTTGGCGATGTTCTCGGCCAGTGCCGTGTACCGGTAGCCGGTCGCCTCGATCCGGTCCACGAAGGTGCGCCCGTCCAGGGACGTGTGGCTGAAGTAGTTCCTGGCCGACATGTCGGCTGAGTGGGCGTAGGCGGCCTGCCGGAGCCGGCGGTCGTGGACGAGCGGCTTGCAGCCCGCCTTGGCCCGCTCGAGGTTGGTGAGGCGCACCACCTCGTTCTCGATGGCGGTGCCCACGGTCGTGCAGGAGAGCCGCACCGCCTTCGACCGGGCGACGCGGCCGAGCGAGTCGGTGACCGTCGTGTAGAAGACGCCGTTGGCGCAGCGCACCGACGCGGTGAGCCGTCCGGCGCCGGGCGGGGAGACGACGCTCTTCACCGCCCGGTCCGGGCCGGTGAGGACCTTCCAGATGCGCACCCGGAGCGTCGCCGGCTCCTGGCACCCCGTCCGGGTGCCGGTCGCTTTGATCATCCCGTCCGCGGCGAGGCGCGGGGTGCCGGCGGTCACCCGGCACTCGTCGGGGACCGCCGCCTGCGCCGGTGCCGCCGGGGCGAGGATCGCGATTCCGCTGAGGGACACGGCGAGTCCGAGCGCTCTCTTCACAGCCTTCCTCCAGTGGGGGGCGACTCCTGGATGGAAGGGCCATTATTGTACACATTTTTCTCACATGTCTAATTTCTTCCAATTAACACTTAGATCACGTTCGTCACGTTCAATATCACCGTGCGGCGGGCCGCTCCGCCGGACGGCCGGGCTGCAGCCCGGTGAACCGATCGGCGGTCAGGTCGTACTTGAGCGTCAGCAGCACGCCGGTGAACGCGATCACGGCGGGTACCACGCTCACCCCGACGAGCACGGCGACGAGGGCGCCGTGCGGCTGCGCCACGGGGGTCGCCGGATCGGAGGAGATGAAGCCGCCGATGCCGAGCACCAGGCCGTAGACGGTCGCCCCGAGCGCGGAGATCGCGTTCTCGATCGCGTTCCACAGGCCGGTGAAGACCCCGCCGCGGCGCTCCCCGCTGACCGCGGAGTCGTGGGCGATCACGTCGGCGAGCATGGAGTACTGCAGGAGCTGGACCCCGGCGTACCCGAGCCCGATGAGGAACACCGCCAGGTACGCGTACGCGGCGCCGAGCACCGGCGTGGCGATCACCATCAGGCCGCCCACGGTGAGGAACGCCCCGGCGAGGATCATGGCGCCGCGCTTGTCGAGCCGGCGCGCCACCCGGGTCCAGAGCTGGTTCGTGACGAGCATGGGCCCGACGAGCGCGGCGAACACCGCGCTGGTGCCGCCCGGGTCGCCGAGCGTGTACGCGGCGAAGTACGGGGCACCGGCGAGCATGATCCCCACCGCGAGGTTCTGCGCCGAGCTGAAGCCGAGCAGCAGCAGGAACGGCCGGCTCGACCGGAGCGCGGCGAGCTGCGCCCGCAGCGTCCCCGTGGTCTCCGGGCCGACGTACGGCGCGCGGGCCGTGCCGAAGAACGAGCCGAGCATCGCGGCGAGCAGGATCGCGCCGAAGACGATCCCCATGAGGCGGTAGCCGGAGAGCGAATTCCCGGCGATCATCGGGGCGACGATCCCGCTCAGCGCCACGGACACGCCGACGAAGATCATCCGCCACTCGAGGAGCCGGGTGCGCTCGTGGTAGCCGGTGGTCATCTCCGCCGGCATCGCCTTGTACGGCACCTCGTAGAGCGCGTAACCGGTCGCCGCCACGAGGAACATCGCGCCCACGTACGCGGCGGCCGCGGTCCCGGTGAGCGGCGGGCCGGCGAACATCGCGGCGAACGACACGGGGAGCACGGCCGCGCCGGCGAGCAGCCAGGGCCGGCGCGGGCCCCAGCGCGAGCGGGTGCGGTCCGACCACTGGCCGACCAGCGGGTTGAGCAGCAGATCCCACGCCTTAGGGAGGAAGAGGACGATTCCGGCGAGCCACGCGGGTACCGCGAGGAGCTCGGTCATGTAGTAGAGGAGCAGCAGGCCCGGGATGGTCAGGAAGTTGGCCGTGCAGAACGAGCCCACCGCGTACCCGAGGCGCACGCGGAAGGGAACCGTGGTGGGGGAGTCAGGGGCCGCCGGGGAGATCATGGCGACCATTGAAGCCGAGCGAGCGCCCGTCCGAAAGTCCTAGTTTGTCCGGTGCAACGCGCGCCGGGATCGCCGTCACTCGGGTGTGCGCGCCGGCGTCGGCCGGAGCGGGACGCGCCGGTCCGCCTGGTTCGCCGGGCATGCGTCGCCCTCGCTCGGTGCCGCCGGGCGTGCGGCCGCCGCGCCATCCGGGCGGGGGCGGCCTCATCCGTTCCGAGAGCGCACGCGGGCACCGGCGCCTCGATGAGCGGCACGCCGGCGGACGCGATCGGCGGACCGGCCGGAGCGGGGTCCGCCCGGTCAGCCCGTGGTGTCGGCGAAGACCACGTGCGCGCCGATCTCGATCATCCGCCGCTCGGTGTTCGCGTCGGCGACCCGCGCCATGAGCACCGGGGCCCCGCTCGCCGCGAGCTGCGGGAGCCGGGCGCGGACCCGCCGGTGCAGGTCCTTGACGACGTCGTCCGCCGGGTACCCGTGCACCTTGACCCCCAGCATGATCCCCCACGAGCCGGAGACCGTCCGCGCCTCCGAGATCCACACGTGGTGGACGGACGGGTAGTCGCGGAGCAGCTCGGCGAGGGCCACCCGGAGCGCGGGGAGGATCGGGTGGTTCGTCCTGCGGTAGCCGGGGTCGACGACCTGCATCGCCCCGGAGAGGTGGGGCCGTGGGGCGGGGACCCAGGGAACGGGGGGCGTGGACGCGGGGACCGAGGTCGCCGGGGCCGGGGAGGGCGCCGGCCGGGCCGGGGCGGGGGAGAGCGGCGGGATCGGGGCCGGCACGCTCGCCTGTGGCGGCGGTGCCGTGTCCGTCCGGGTCACGGTGGCCATGGCGCCCGTGGCGTACGCGGAGGGAGCGGGGGACGATCGCGTGCCGAACAGGGCGTGCGCGCCGCCGCGGCGCTCTTCGAGGAAGCGCCGCAGGTGGTCGATGGGCACTGCGGCCGCGGCCGGACCGGCCGCGTCGATCACGAGCTCCCGGACACCGGTGACCCGCTGGATGTCCAGGATGGTGTCGGCGTCGCAGGGCGAGAGCGTGTGACCGCCCCGATGCAGGGCGTAGGCCGCCGGACCGGTGTACCCGAGCAGAACACGTTCTCGGTTCTGGTTCGTGCCCAGCACCACGGAGCGGTCAGGGCGGACGGCCACCAGGATCCCCCACTCGGCGAGGGCCGCGAGCAACTCCTGAGGGCTGCCGCGCCGGGCGAGAATGTTGCTCAGCGAGGGGTTCCCGATGCTCATAGCCTGAACAATAGGGGCTGAATCACGGCTAATCAGGCTAATCATCAAGATTAGGTGCGATCAACACCAACTGCCATCACAGCCTCGCGCTGGATCGCTCCAATCGTGGATATATCGTGGAGTCGGGCGGTAGGGGAGCCGGGTAAGGGATAAGAACGCGTTCTCGCTTCCCTCGCACCCCGCTGGCCTGGGGAGGACGCCCATGCCCGGGGTGCGGCCGCGGGCCCCCGTCTCACATGCCGGATCGCGCCAAGGCGCGGTCTTCAGCCCTCGATAAACTCAACGCCTGTTCGTGCCGTCGCATCCCGAAGGACTCGCCAGTGAACAAGCCGGTCGTACTCGTCGCAGAAGAGATATCCGAAGCAGGTCTCGCCGTTCTCGGCGCTGACTTCGAGGTTCGGCACACCGACGGCTCGAACCGGACCGCGCTGCTGTCCGCGATCGGCGAGGCGGAGGCATTGATCATCCGCAGCGCCACCCAGGTGGACGCGGAGGTGATCGCAGCCGCGCCCAAGCTCCGGGTGATCGCGCGCGCCGGCGTCGGCCTCGACAACGTGGACGTCGAGGCCGCCACCAAGGCCGGCGTCATGGTGGTGAACGCGCCGACCTCCAACATCACCAGCGCGGCCGAGCACACGGTCGCGATGATCCTCGCCAGCGCGCGGAACATCCCGCAGGCCCACGCCGCGCTCAAGGGCGGGGAGTGGAAGCGCTCCAAGTACACCGGTGTCGAGCTGGATCAGAAGGTGGTCGGCATCCTCGGCCTCGGCAAGATCGGTCAGCTCGTCGCGCAGCGTCTCCAGCCGTTCGGGGTCGAGCTCCTCGCCTACGACCCGTACGTGCAGCCGGCCCGGGCGGCGCAGATGGGCGTGCGCCTGGTCCAGCTCGACGAGCTGCTGCGCCGGTCCGACTTCATCACGGTCCACCTGCCGAAGACCAAGGAGACCATCGGGCTCATCGGCGACCGGGAGCTGCAGCTGGTCAAGCCGACCGTCCGCCTGATCAACGTCGCCCGGGGCGGGATCATCGACGAGAACGCCCTCTACGCCGCGCTCAAGGAGGGCCGGGTCGCCGGCGCCGCGCTCGACGTGTTCGCCAAGGAGCCGTGCACCGAAAGCCCGCTGTTCGAGTTCGACAACGTCGTGGTCACCCCGCACCTCGGCGCCTCCACCCACGAGGCCCAGGAGAAGGCGGGCACCCAGGTCGCGCGCAGCGTCAAGCTCGCGCTCGCGGGCGAGTTCGTCCCCGACGCGGTGAACGTGCAGGGCGGGGTCATCGCCGAGGAGATCAAGCCCGGCCTGCCGCTCACCGAGAAGCTCGGCCGGATCTTCACCGCGCTCGCCGGCGAGGTGGCCTCCCGGCTCGACGTGGAGGTCCGCGGCGAGATCGCCGAGAAGGACGTCCGGGTCATCGAGCTCGCCGCGCTCAAGGGCGTGTTCACCGACGTGGTCGAGGACGCGGTGACCTACGTCAACGCCCCGCTGCTCGCCAAGGACCGCGGGATGAGCGTCGAGCTGGTCACCAGCGCGGAGAGCCCGGACTGGCGGAACCTCATCACCATCCGCGGCATCCTCGCCGACGGCCGGACCGTCTCGGTCTCCGGTACCCTCTCCGGCCCGCGCCAGATCATGAAGATCGTCGAGGTGAACGGCTTCGCCATGGAGATCGAGCCGACCGACCACCTCGCGTTCTTCACCTACATCGACCGGCCGGGCATCGTCGGCGTGGTCGGCCGCATCCTCGGCGAGCACGGCATCAACATCGCGTCCATGCAGGTCTCCCGGAACGTCAAGGGCGGCAAGGCGCTCATCGCGCTCACCGTCGACTCGGCGATCCCGTCCGAGCTGGTCGAGGAGATCGTGGGCGAGATCGGCGCCGAGAGCGGCCGTTCGGTCGACCTCACCGAGTAGCACCCCGGCCGGCCTCGCCGGGTCGTGCTTCGGCGGTCCGACCGGATGCCACTCCAGCCGGCCTGGCCGGATGGCACTCCGGCCGGTCTGACCTGGTGGTACTCCGGCCGGTCTGATGGGGTGGCGCTTCGGCCGGCCTCACCGGATGGCACTCCAGCCGGCCTGACCGGTGGGCGCTTCGGCCGGTCTGGCCGGCCAGCACTCCGGCCGGTCTGATCCGATGGAACGCCGAGCGGGCGCCGCTGAGCGGCGCCCGGCGGACGATCGAGGGCTTTCCGGGCCGGGGTCCGTGGTCGCGGACCTCGGCAGGAGGGCCCTCTCTGCTTTTCCGCGCCGGTTCCGGGTTCCGGATCCCGCGGCGTATCTCGCGTACCGGTTCCGGCTCTCCGCGCCGACGCCCGCGCGCCCGCTCCGGAGCCTCACCGCCGCGCCGGGCCGTACGGCGGGCGCGAGGGCACCGGCCCGCCAGGCCGGTACGGCGCCGCCGCGATGGCACGTCTCACGGACGGCTGTCTCAATGAATGAGATAGTAGGTCGTCCTAGCAGAGTCTGAGGTACGCTGTTCTGCGATGGCGTTTCGGGTGTCCACCCATATCGCCTGCCGCGCCACGTTGTGATTCCGGCCGCGGTGAAACGGGCGCCGGGCCGGAGATCGGCTGAGCGGCCCTCCAGACGCGCGATCCGCGTCCCAGCGACCGCCGGAACCTCCGAAACATCCACGTCAGAGCCTCGAGCCCTGTTCGTGCTCAGCCCATCCGCACCACGAAGCGAGAGACCGCCATGTCCGACACGTATCCCTGGAACCGTCCCGAGGACGAGGAGAACGAGGCCGCGGCCGCCCTGCAGATGGCGCTCGACCGCCGCGACAACGGCGGACCGCCGCAGCGCTGACTCCATGCCCGTGGGGTGACCCTTATCATCGCTGTGCCGGCCGATCGATGCGGGTCGCCCGGCTGGTGAGACGTTCGCGTTCGTTAGCCGAGACGGACAGGTAAGGTACCGGCATGGAGTCGAGCAACATCCGTCTGGCCGTGATCCCCGGCGACGGGATCGGCACCGAGGTCGTCGCTGAGGGCCTCAAGGTGCTCCACGCGACCGGGGTCAAGGTCGAGACGACCGAATACGATCTGGGTGCGAAGCGCTACCACGCCACCGGGGAAGTCCTCCCGGATGAGGTGCTCGACGAGCTGCGCGGCTACGACGCGATCCTGCTCGGCGCCGTGGGCGACCCCAGCGTCCCCCCGGGGATCCTCGAGCGCGACCTGCTGCTCAAGCTCCGCTTCGAGCTCGATCACTACGTGAACCTGCGCCCGGTCAAGCTGTTCCCGGGCGTGGCGACCCCGCTCGGCCAGGCCCGCCCCGAGGACATCGACATGATCGTCGTCCGCGAGGGCACGGAGGGGCCGTACGCGGGGGCCGGCGGCGTCATGCGCAAGGGCACGCCGCACGAGATCGCCACCCAGGAGTCGCTGAACACCGCCTACGGGGTCGAACGCGTCGTGCGGTACGCGTTCGAGAAGGCCAGGCAGCGGCCGCGCAAGAAACTCACCCTCGTCCACAAGACCAACGTGCTCACCTACGCGGGCGACCTGTGGGCCCGCACGGTCGAGCGGCTCAAGCCGGAGTACCCCGAGGTCGAGACCGACTACTGCCACGTCGACGCGGCCTCGATGTTCTTCGTCACCCAGCCGGAGCGGTTCGACGTGATCGTCACCGACAACCTCTTCGGTGACATCCTCACCGACATCGGCGCCGCGATCGCCGGGGGCATCGGCCTCGCCGCGAGCGGCAACATCAACCCCTCCCGCACCGCTCCGTCGATGTTCGAGCCGGTGCACGGCAGCGCGCCGGACATCGCGGGCCAGGGCAAGGCCGACCCCACCGCGACCATCCTGTCCGTCGCGATGCTCCTCGACCACCTCGGCCTCAGCGAGGCGGCGGCCGCGATCGAGCAGGCCGTCGCCGACGATCTCGTCGAACGACAGGGGGCGTGGGCCGCCCGGAGCACCAGCCAGATCGGCGACGACATCGCCGCCCGAGTAGCCGGCTGACCCGGGCCGCTCGCCGACCCGTTGGGCAGAGCGCACGGCGGCCCGGTGAGGCCGCCGTGCGCTTTATTCTTCTCCGCCCGATGCCCTAGTTTCGTCGTGACAAACAACTCGACACCGTCGAGAGAGGGATCCTCGCCATGACCACTCACCTCAGCTTCGATGTGCAGCTCAACCCGAACCCCCGGTCCGCGGCCGAGCGTGAGCGGGTACTGGCGAGCCCCGGCTTCGGGCAGGTCTTCACCGACCACATGATCTGCATCGAGTGGACCGAGGGGCGCGGCTGGCACGACGCGCGGCTCCAGCCGTACGGTCCGCTCACCCTCGATCCGGCGACCGCTGTCTTCCACTACGCGCAGGAGCTGTTCGAAGGGCTGAAGGCGTACCGGCAGGTCAACGGGTCGATCGTCACCTTCCGGCCCTACGCCAACGCCGCGCGCTTCAACCGATCGGCGCGTCGCATGGCCATGCCCGAGCTGCCGGAGGACGTCTTCGTCAGGTCGCTCGAACTCCTCGTCCAGACCGACCGCGACTGGGTGCCCTCCACCGAGGGGCACAGCCTCTACCTGCGGCCCTTCATGATCGCCACGGAGGTCGCCCTCGGGGTGAACCACCCGTCGCGCAGCTACAAGTACATGGTGATCGCCTCGCCGGCGGCCTCGTACTTCTCCGGCGGCGTCAAGCCGGTCTCGGTCTGGCTCTCCACCGAGTACACCCGGGCCGCGCCCGGTGGCACCGGCTTCGCCAAGTGCGGCGGCAACTACGCGGCCGCGTTCATCGCCCAGCAGCAGGCGGTGGAGAACGGCTGCGACCAGGTGGTCTGGCTCGACGCCTTCGAGCACCGGTGGGTCGAGGAGATGGGCGGCATGAACCTCTTCTTCGTGTTCGGCGACCGCCTCATCACGCCCCCGCTCACCGGGACGCTCCTGCCGGGCATCACCCGGGACTCGATCCTCGCCCTCGCCGGGGAGCTCGGCTACCGGGCCGAGGAGTCCAAGATCTCGATCGACGAGTGGCAGTCCGCCGCCGAGTCCGGTGAGCTCACCGAGGTCTTCGCCTGCGGCACCGCGGCCGTGGTCACCCCCGTCGGCAAGGTGAAGGGCGTCGACCGCGAGTGGACCATCGGCGACGGCACCCCCGGCCCGGTCACCATGCGGATCCGCGAGGAGCTCGTGGGCATCCAGTTCGGCACCCGCCCCGACACCCACAACTGGATCCACAAGATCTGCTGAACCGGGGAGCCGCTACGACCCGCCGTTCTTCCGGATGAGGGTGAGGCCGTCGCCGAAGGGGAGCAGGACGCTGGTCACGCGGGGATCCCGGATGACGAGGTCGTTGAACTCCCGCATGGCGGGGACCGTGCCCCCGGCGGCCGGATCGGTGATCCGGCCGCCCTGCAGCGTGTTGTCCGCCACGATCAGGCCGCCGGGCCGCAGCCGCCGCAGCAGCTCCTCGTAGTAGACCGGATAGCCGCCCTTGTCCGCGTCGATGAAGGCGAAGTCGATGACCTCCTCGTCGGGCATGGCGCGCAGCGTCTCGGCGGCCGGGCCCAGGCGGAGCTCGATCGTGCCGGTGAGGCCCGCCCGCTCCCAGTACCTGCGGGCGACCGAGGTCCACTCCTCGCTCACGTCGCAGGCGATGAGGCGCAGCCCTCTGGCGATGCAGATCGACGAGTACCCGGTGAAGGTGCCCACCTCGACGGCCAGCCTGGCCCCGCTGAGCCCGGCGAGCATGGTGAGCAGCGTCCCCTGCTCGGGGGAGATCTGCAGGCTCGCCTGCTCGCCGGTCAGCCGCCGGGTCTCCTCGGCGAGCGAGCGCAGCAGGTCGTCGGGCGGGGTCGCGTGCGCGACCAGGTACTCGGCCAGGGCCGGGGACAGGAACGCGGCTGATTTCATGCCATTCACCCTAGCCGCGGCGGGTGAGCGGGCCGCTGACCTGGGACACGTCCGTACGGCCGCGCAGATCGACGTGCCAAGCGCGGAGCCCGTGTGGCAGACTGAGAAACCGATGTCCTGCGGTCTGCTGATTATTGGCAGGCGCGCCGGCTGAAGAAGGGACAACGCCGGCGCGCAGACCTCTCACGTCCGTGAGGGGTCTTTTTGTTTGGGCAGAGCGCGGCGGCGTGTCGAGACCTTAAGGAGATCGGGAAGATGGCTGACGACAGGTTCCACGTGTATGACACGACGCTGCGCGACGGCGCTCAGCAAGAAGGGCTCAATCTGACCGTCGCCGACAAGCTCGCCATCGCCCGCTACCTGGACCGGCTCGGCGTCGGCTTCATCGAGGGCGGCTGGCCGGGCGCCAACCCCAAGGACACCGAGTTCTTCCGGCGTGCCCGCACCGAGCTCGACCTGAAGCACGCGCAGCTCGCCGCGTTCGGCTCGACCCGCCGGCCGGGGATGAAGGCCGCGGACGACCCGCTGGTGGCCGCGCTGCGCGAGTCCGAGGCGCCGGTGGTGACGCTGGTCGCGAAGAGCCACGACCGGCACGTGGAGCTCGCCCTCCGCACCACGCTCGAGGAGAACCTCGAGATGATCCGGGACACCGTCTCCCACCTGCGCGCCGAGGGCCGGCGGGTCTTCCTCGACGCCGAGCACTTCTTCGACGGCTACCGGTCCAATCCCGCGTACGCCCTGGAGGTGATCCGCACCGCGGCCGAGGCGGGCGCCGACGTGGTCGCCCTCTGCGACACCAACGGCGGCATGCTCCCCGACGAGCTCGCCGATGTGGTGCACGAGGCCGTCACCGCCACCGGCGCCCGGATCGGCATCCACTGCCACGACGACAGCGGGTGCGCGGTGGCGAACACCCTCGCCGCGGTCAAGGCCGGGGCCACCCACGTGCAGGGCTGCGCCAACGGGTACGGCGAGCGCTCCGGCAACGCCAACCTCTTCACGGTCGTGGCCAACCTGCAGCTCAAGCGCGGCTACGACCTCGTGCCGCCGGAGTCGCTCCGCGAGCTCACCCACATCGCCCACGCGATCAGTGAGATCACCAACGTCACCCCCAACTCCCACCAGCCGTACGTCGGGGTGTCCGCCTTCGCGCACAAGGCCGGCCTGCACGCGTCGGCGATCAAGGTGGACCCGATGCTCTACCAGCACATCGACCCCGCCCTGGTCGGCAACGACATGCGGATGCTCGTCTCGGACATGGCCGGCCGGGCCTCGGTCGAGCTGAAGGGCCGCGCCCTCGGCTACGAGCTCACCCGCGAGCAGTCCACTGCGCTCGTGGAACGTGTGAAGGAGCTGGAGGCCCAGGGGTACACCTTCGAGGCCGCGGACGCGTCGTTCGAGCTGCTGCTCCGGGACACCGTCGGTGAGCTGCGGCCCCGCTACTTCACGGTCGAGTCGTGGCGGGTGATCGTGGAGCGCCGCCCGGACGGCGAGGTGGTGAGCGAGGCCACCGTGAAGCTGAACGCCAAGGGCGAGCGGATCATCGCGACCGGCGAGGGCAACGGCCCGGTGAACGCGCTCGACAAGGCGGTCCGGGTCGCGCTCGAGCGGCTCTACCCCGAGCTCGCCGCGGTCGAGCTGATCGACTACAAGGTCCGGATCCTCGAGGGCAGCCACGGCACGGGCGCGGTGACCCGCGTGCTGATCACGTCGAGCGACACCGACGGCGAGTGGTCCACGGTCGGCGTCGACGAGAACATCATCGAGGCGTCCTGGCAGGCCCTCGAGCAGGCGGTCACCTACGGCCTGCTCCGCGCCGGGCGCACCGCACCCTGACCCTGGCGGGCCGTACCGCCTAGGCCAGGGTGCCGGAGGAGCCGACCCGCAGGGTGACCGCGCCGCCGGGCGTCTGCACCGTCACCTTGCCCTTGGCGCAGGTGACCTCCGGGTCGCCGGTTCCCGGCACGAGGATCGTGAGCAGGGACCGGGCGGCCGGCGAGATCACCACCGGCGCGGGGACCTTCTTCAGGTAGGAGGGGGAGACCCAGCCCTGGATGGGCCGGCTCTGGCCGATCACCACCCGCTGCCCGGTGATCGGCTTGCAGGACGGCATGGCGAGCTGCACCAGGGTGGCGCGCCAGTCGCCGTCGGTGACCACCACCTTCCCGCCCGAGGAGGAGGCGACCTTCAGCCCGGGGTCGAAGTGCCACAGGTTGCGCAGGTCGCCGCCCGCCGTGTCGAGCACGGCGAGCAGGTCGTCACCGTGGTTGACCAGCACCGACCGGGTCCGGCGGACCCCGTACGCCTTGTCGGTGAGGGTGAACGACTGCCGGTCGGCGCGGATCGACTTCCCCACGAGGGAGGTCCGCGCCTTAGGGCGGAACCGCTTGCCCACGACGATCGGCACGTTGTGGGCCTCCGGGCTGATCGTCCACTTCCGGTACGCGCTGTTCTCGTAGGAGTGGAAGCCCGCCTCGGTGAGGATGGACCGGCCCTGGGCGTAGTAGGTGACGCTCAGGTGGTCGTCGTGCCCGTGGAACTTGCGCCCCGGGCGAACCAGATCGAGTAGAAGGCGGAGTCCCGGTCGTCCCACTCGGTGCGGCCGAAGACGTAACCGGCCCGGTACACCTGGACCTTCGAGGCCGGGCGGGGGAGCCGGGGTGCCTGCACGTCGGCCGCGCCGTCCCCGATCGGCACCAAGCAGGGCGCCCTGGGAGTCGATGTCGAGCTTCATCGAGCGCACCATGCGGCGGACGGCGAGCCGCTGCCATGAGGTGTTGCGGTAGCGGCAGCCGATCCGGAGCAGGCCGATGTCCTGGTCGAGGCCGTGGTTGTGCCCTGCCTCGTAGTTGCGCGGATCGGCGAGCAGCTTGGCGTGCCGGGCGAGCGTCTTGGTCAGCCACGAGGCGGAGTGGTGCCGGCTGAGGCAGACCAAGGCCGGGGCGCGGAGCGCGATCGGGTGCTCGTCCCAGGCGTACTTCGACGTGTTCCGCCCGCCGTAGGGGTTGTCGGCCACCCAGTCCTTGGCGATCTCGATGGCCCGCTTGAGGTAGGCGGTCTCGCCGGTGGTCTCGTAGTCGGCGACCAGCCGCGCCATCCAGCGCAGCGAGTGGAACACCATCTGCCAGGACCGGTTCCGGTACGGGTCCATCCGCCAGTTGACGTCCTTGCCCACCGGGACGGCGGGGAGGCCGAGCAGGGAGAGCTTCCCGCTCATGATCTCCGCCGACGTGGGCGTGGCGGGGAGCCAGTCGCCCTGGCATTCGGCGGTCTGCTTGACCGCGGTGGTCTGCGCCTGCGCCGGTGCACCGGTCCAGAGCACCGGCAGGAGGGCGGCGAGGAGGCCGAGAGAGCGAACCGATCTGCGCACGCCCGGCTCCCTTCCGAAGCGCTCAGGGGCCGGACCATGCTGCCGAATCACAATGGTTCGGTCAAATCACTCTGGTCACTCACGTGCCCAGGCCGAGTTCCGGCCTGCCGGCAGGGCCGGCTCGGATGGCGCGGCGGGCCGCCTCAGGGGCGCCGGGGTCAGTCACGCATGCGGTAGGTCTCGCGTGTCGCCTCTGGCGGCGAGGCCGGTGGAGCGTGCCGGCAGGGCCGGCTCGGATGCACGGCAGGACCTGCTGAGGCGTGCCGGGATTCCCCGGTGACGCAGGCCGGCGGCGGCCGGATCCTGCACACGCAGGACTGCGCGCGGGGCCGCCCGGTCCGGGCCGCCGCCCGGCCCACCACCCGGTCAGGACTGCTGCTTCGGCCCGGCGGACTCGACGACCTCGAACGACCAGAGCTCGGCGGCGACGGCGGCCGGCCCGTGCCCGTGGCCGTGGCCCGCGCCCTGCTCGGCCGTCTGGGCGTGGCCCGCCTGGAACGCCTCGCTCTGCGTCCACCGCTGGTAGTCCTCCTCGCTGCGCCAGCGGGTGTAGACGAGGTACCGATCGGTGCCCTCCACCGGCCGGAGCAGCTCGAACCACTCGAACCCGTCGGACGACTCGACCATCCCGGCCCGGTTGGCGAAGCGCTTCTCCAGTTCCTCGCGCCGCTCCTTCGGCACGGTGAGCACGTTGATCTTCACAACCGACACGTGCGGCTCCTTCGACTCGCCTCTCCAGGCGTCCCTTCCCACGGCCAGCTTATGGTCACGCCCGCCAGGTCCCCGGGATGGTGGCCGGACCTGTGGATACGCGCGTGCGTCCCGGCCGTCGCTCCCCGGCGGCGGCACTAGGCTCATGACGTGCGTATCGCGAGGTTTTCCAAGGGTGACGCCGTCGCGTTCGGGGCCGTGGAGCAGGAGGACGAGCGCGAGGTCATCGCCGAGATCGCCGGTCACCCCTTCCGCGGGGTCGAGTTCACCGGCAAGCGCTACCCGCTCGCGGACGTCCGGCTGCTCGCCCCGATCCTCCCCACCAAGATCGTCGCAGTGGGGAAGAACTACGCCGAGCACGCACGGGAGATGGGGAGCGAGCCGCCGGAGGAGCCGATCCTCTTCCTCAAGCCGAGCACCGCGGTGATCGGCCCCGGGGACGGCATCGTCTACCCGCAGAAGCTCTCGGAACGGGTCGACTACGAGGGCGAGCTCGCCGTCGTGATCGGGCGGCTCTGCCGTGAGGTGCCACGGCACCGCGCCGCCGAGGTGGTCTTCGGATACACCTGCGCCAACGACGTGACCGCCCGCGACCTGCAGGCGAAGGACGATCAATGGGGCCGGGCCAAGGGGTTCGACACGTTCTGCCCGCTCGGCCCGTGGATCGAGACCCAGCTCGACCCGTCCGACATCGCGATCACCACGACGCTCAACGGCGAGGTCAAGCAGAGCGCGCGCACCGCGCAGCTCATCCACGACGTTCCCGCGCTCATCGAGTTCGTGAGCTCGGTGATGACCTTGCTGCCCGGCGACGTCATCCTGACCGGGACGCCCGCCGGGGTCGGCCCGATGGCCGTGGGCGACGAGGTGAGCGTCAGCATCGAAGGAATCGGAACTCTCACTAACCGGGTGATCACACGTGATTAGGGTGCGTTTCGCCCCCTCGCCCACCGGCATGTTCCACGTCGGTGGTGCCCGCTCAGCCTTGTACAACTGGGCCTTCGCCCTGCGGCACGGCGGCACCTTCGTCCTCCGCATCGAGGACACCGACCAGTCGCGCAACCGGCCGGAGTGGACCGAGGGCATCATCTCGGCCCTCGCCTGGCTGGGCATCAGCAAGGAGTCGCCGCACTTCGAGGGGCCGTACTTCCAGTCCTCGTACGAGAAGCTCCACCGCGAGGCGGCCCAGCGCCTGCTCAGCGAGGGCAAGGCCTACTACTGCACCTGCACCAGGGACGACGTGAAGGCCAGGACCGGCTCCGAGTACCAGGGGTACGACGGGTACTGCCGGGACCGGGGCCTGACCGAGGGCGCGATCCGGTTCCGCACCCCGGACGACGGGGTCACCGTCGTGGACGACGTGGTCCGGGGCCGGGTGGAGTTCCCCAACGCGGCGATGGAGGACTTCGTCATCGTGCGCGGGGACGGCTCGCCGCTGTTCATCCTCGCCAACGTCGTCGACGACATGGAGATGCGGATCACCCACGTGATCCGGGCCGAGGAGCACCTGTCGAACACGCCCAAGCAGCAGCTCCTGTGGGAGGCGCTCGGCGCGCGGCCCCCGGTGTGGGCGCACGTCCCCGTGATCGTCAACGAGAAGCGGCAGAAGCTCTCCAAGCGGCGGGACAAGGTCGCGCTCGAGTCCTACCGCGAGGAGGGCTACCTGCCCGAGGCGATGGTCAACTACCTCATGCTCCTCGGCTGGGGGCCGGGCGGCGATCGGGAGATCATGCCGTGGCCGGAGATGGTGCAGTGCTTCCGGCTGGAGGACGTCAACCCGTCGCCGGCGTTCTTCGACGAGAAGAAGCTCCGCGCGTTCAACGGGGAGTACATCCGGGCCCTCTCGCCGGAGGACTTCGCCGCCCGTTGCGAGCCGTACCTGGACCCCTCCTGGGACCGGAAGGTGTTCGCCCGGGTCGCCCCGCTGGCGCAGACCCGGATCTCCGTGCTCTCCGAGATCCGGGACTACGTCGACTTCCTCTTCCTCGACGAGCCGGTCTTCGACCAGGCCTCCTGGGACAAGGCGATGAAGCCCGGCGCGGCCGAGATCCTCGCCGAGTACGCCGAGCGGCTGGAGTCGGTGGAGTGGACGCCGGAGGCGCTCAAGACGGCGCTGGAGGAGGTGGGCGCGGCCCACGGGCTCAAGCTCGCCAAGGCGCAGGCGCCGGTGCGGGTGGCGGTCACCGGCCGGACCGTCGGCCTGCCGCTGTTCGAGTCGATCGAGGTGCTCGGCCGGGAGCGCTCCCTCGCCCGGGTGCGCGCCGCGCTCGCCAAGCTCTCCGCCTGAGCCTCCCGGTACGGCTCTCGCGCCTCAGGCGACCGCCGGCCGGCGACCGGCGTGCGTGCGCTTCCGGGATGCCCCGCGGGAGCGCCGGGCCGGGCATCGACCCGGAGGCCGGATGTCTCCGCCGGCGGTACGGCTCGCGCGGCGCCGGCCTCTCCCGGCCCGCTCCGCGGCGCGGGCCCCACGGTACGGCCCGCGCAATGGGCGCGTGATACGGCCCGCGCGAGGGGCGCGCGGTACGGCGCGGGCCGGGCCGCCGGGTCGCGCCCGGCCCGCGGGGTCTCGGGGCGCCGAGGCGCCCGGGAGGCCGCAACGGGCGGGCACGGGCGCCGAGGACCGGGGTGGTGGGAAGGAAGACGCGGATCCCGGCTCAGGCGTTCTGCGCGGTCTGGGCGCGAGGGACCCGGTGGGAGGAGGAGACACCCTTTGACCTGCGGTTTCGTCCGTCCGGGCGTCCGCGGAGGCGGCGATTCGCGATCCGATGGCCGGATCGGCGGGCTTTCGTTTTGGTGGTCCGGCCGATCTGGGCTATCCTTTCGAGGCAGCGAGCGGAACACAACAGCCGCGAGCGATGGGGTATGGGGTAATTGGCAGCCCGGCGGATTCTGGCTCCGCTAGTCTAGGTTCGAGTCCTGGTACCCCAGCTGGTTCCCTGTAAGGGGATCCTTTGTTGACAACACGCAGTGTTGAGGTCCCGTCGTCTAGAGGCCTAGGACGCCGCCCTCTCAAGGCGGTAACGGCGGTTCGAATCCGCTCGGGACTACCAGCACTGCGAACACGAGGTCCCGTCGTCTAGAGGCCTAGGACGCCGCCCTCTCAAGGCGGTAACGGCGGTTCGAATCCGCTCGGGACTACCAGCACTGCGGACGCGAGATCCCGTCGTCCACGGTCAGAACGCCGCCCGTTCGAGGCGGCGTTTGTGTTTCTCCACCGATCTCCACCATCCCGGAAGCATCGTCCCGAACGCCCGCCCGGCGTCCGACCGGCGCCCCGCCGCCAGGGAGCGGCCCCGGCGCCTCAGGGACGGCTTACCGCGTCACCCAGGGCGTCCGCGATCCTCGCGAGCGGCCCAGCCGTGCCGGGGAACGACCCCGGCGGCACACCCGCGGCACGCACGTCCCCGCCGCCCACGGAGAGCGTGCCGTGCCCGTGGCGTGGGCGGGCCGGCCGATGGTGATCACCGTCTTCTCGAGGAGGGGAGAGGCCCGCCGCTTCTCGGTGGGGGAGAGGAGCCGCGCGCACCGCCCCGCGCACCCGGCATGCACGCCCCTCCGCGCACGCACGTGCCCCGGGAGGTCGATCGAACCGCTGGGGCGGCCTCGATCCGTCCGGGCACGCGCGTGCCGCGCGTCCTGGCCGGGCGGTGGCGGCCCGACGCGCAAAAGACCATGGGCAGGCGTCCTGGGGCGCTTCCCGGCCTCCTGAGCGCGCCGGAGCCGTGCCGTACGGCTCACGCGGGCGCGGAGGTGGTCACTCGCCGGCGCGTGCTCTCACTAGCGCCCGGCGCGCCGCCTTGACCACCCGCGGATCCTCGTGCGTCGCCGCGATCGCCTCGAGCAGCCGCTCCAGGTGCGGATGCCGCACCTTCCAGATCGTGTCGAGGAGCCCGAGCAGCGCCGGCACCGGGCCGATGTCGTGCAGGCTGCTGAGGAACTCGGTGCGGCCCAGCTCGTGGGCGATCGTCCACATGTCGAGAATGAGCCAGTGCGTGTCGGCCCGGGTCGGCCGCGGCGCGCCCTCGGCCCCGAGCTGGGCGAGGTGGGTCACCGCGTACGGCCGCAGCGACGGCCGGGCGAGGGCCTCCCGCCAGGCGGGGACGGCGGCCTCGCCGAGCGTGCCCACCAGGCTGGCCGCCTGGACCCGCACGAGCGCGTCGGACTCGTCCACCGCGGCGGCCGAGAGCAGCTCAGCCGCGGCCTCGGCCGGGCTGCGCAGGGCGAGCCACGCGGCGAACTCGCGATCGGCCTCCTCCTCGGGCAGGTCCGCGCTGCACACCAGCAGGTCGAGCGCGCTCATCACGTCGACCGCCGGCCGGGCGTCCACCTCGATGTCCTCGTCTTCCAGCAGGTGGACGAGGCCTTCCGTGCCGAGCGGGGTGAGGGTGACCGTGCCCTCCTCGGGGTCCCCCTCGACGGTGACCATGCCGTACCCGGTCAGCCAGGAGAGCACCGGGGCGAGCGGGTCGCCGGCGGCCGCCCAGGCGTCGAGGCCGAGGTCGTCGCACTCCGCGGCGGCCGCGCCGAGCTCGTCCCGCAGCCCAGGCAGCGCGCGGGAGCCGCCGGCCAGGAGCAGCCGGATCAGCAGCGCGCGGGTGAGCCCGGAGAGCGCCACGGTGAGGTCCTCGTCGTCGAGCTCGGGGTCGCCGTAGTCGATGGACCGGAGGCCCGCCATCCACACGTCGAGGGTGTCGTCGTCATCGTCGAAGGGCCAGTCGGCCACGTCGGAGCCGGCGCTGACCGCGTCCTCGCCCTCCGGGACGAGGAACTCCAGATCGACGGCGAGGTTCCACAGGTTCCACAGCCGCTTGGGGTCGGCCAGCCCGAGCGTCCGCATCGCATCGGCGAGCTCGTCGTCGCTGAGCAGGGTCTTCTCGCCCAGCTTCCGCCCGGTGCCCACCCAGAGCGCCAGGTCCCGCGCCTGGGCGATCAGCGGGGCGCGCCGGGCCGCCTCGGCGAGCTCGGCGTCGGAGCGGAGCCGGATGGCGGGCAGCTCGGCGATCTCGTCGGCGAACGGCTCGAAGTCGCCGAGACCGGAGCCCGCCTCGCCGAGGTCGTCGTCGCCGACGTCGTCGTCGGCCTCTCCGGCTTCGCCGGCGTCCTCGTCGTCGTACCCGTCTTCGTCCTCGTCCGCGCCCGCGCCGCGGCCCGGGGCGGCGGCGTCGACGGCGGCGAGGAAGTCGTCCTCGAGCGCATCGAGCTCGGCCAGCAGCGCCTCGAGCGGATCGGACCCCGGGGAGAGCCGCCCGGTCGCGTCGAGGAACCGCAGGTAGGCGCCGAGCGCGGGCAGCATGCCCTCGGCCGCTGCCCGGTGCTCCACGACCTGGGGCACCTGCTCCAGCAGGACGGCGCGCAGCTGGTCCCGCGTCCACCGGCCCACGTCGTCGCTCGCGACGAGGCGGTGCCAGAGCACCGCCGGGCCGACCAGGGTGGGATCGCCACCGGGCGCGTGCTCGGGCGCCCAGAGGATGAAGTCCTCAAGCAGCGGACGCAGTTCGGCGGTGGCCGCCTCGATGTGCTCGCTCACCCCGCCAGACTAGGCCGTACACCTCGAGGTGCCCTAATCGATTCGCCGCCGATCAATAACCGCCGTCGGACCGGCGCAGCGCCTCGGTGATCTTCTCGGCCGCGGCGACGACCGGCTTGGCGAACAGCCGGCCCGGCGTGCGGGTGAGCCGCTCGATGGGGCCGGAGACGGAGATGGCGGCGATCACCTTGCCCCCGGCGCCGCGGATGGGCGCGGAGACGCTCGCCACGCCCGGTTCGCGCTCCCCGACGCTGTGCGCCCACCCTCGCCGGCGGACGCTGGCGAGCGTCGCGGCGGTGAACTTGGCGCCGCGCAGGCCGCGGTGGAGCCGCTCCGGCTCCTCCCAGGCGAGCAGGACCTGTGCCGCCGATCCGGCCGTCATGGGGAGGGCGGCGCCGACGGGCACGGTGTCGCGCAGGCCGCTGGTCCGCTCTGCGGCGGCCACGCAGACCCGCTCGTCCCCCTGCCGGCGGTAGAGCTGGGCGCTCTCGCCGGTCATGTCGCGGAGCTGGGTGAGGACGGGGGTGGCCACGGCGAGCAGCCGGTCCTCACCGGCGGCGCTGGACAGCTCGGCGAGCCGCGGCCCGAGGATGAAGCGTCCCTGGGAGTCGCGCGAGACGATACGGTGGTGTTCGAGTGCCACCGCCAGGCGGTGTGCCGTCGGCCGGGCCAGGCCGGTCGCCTGAACGAGCTGCGCGAGGGACGCGGGGCCCGCCTCCAGTGCGTTGAGTACGAGAACGGCCTTATCGAGTACTCCGACCCCGCTAGAGTTGTCCATACCCCGATACTGCCGTCTCGAAATCCGAGACGCAAATGCGCTGATGGGGAATCCCGCATAGTGTGTCCGTATAACGAAACGTCGTCTCACAATGAGAGACATCCGGAGGCGGAACGCGAGGAGGTCGTCGGAGCCATGGGTCGCACACTGGCCGAGAAAATCTGGGAGCAGCACGTCGTGCGCCGCGCGGAGGGCGAACCCGACCTGCTCTACATCGACCTGCACCTCGTCCACGAGGTGACCAGCCCGCAGGCGTTCGACGGTCTGCGTCTCAGCGGCCGGAAGGTACGCCGCCCCGACCTCACGATCGCCACCGAGGACCACAACGTCCCGACCGTCCTGGGGCCGATCACCGACCCGATCTCCCGCACGCAGGTCGAGACCCTGCGCAAGAACGCGGCCGAGTTCGGCATCCGGCTCCACCCGATGGGCGACCCCGGCCAGGGCGTGGTGCACATCATCGGCCCGCAGTTCGGGCTCACCCAGCCGGGCATGACGATCGTCTGCGGTGACTCCCACACCTCGACCCACGGGGCCTTCGGCGCCCTCGCCTTCGGCATCGGCACCTCCGAGGTCGAGCACGTGCTCGCCACCCAGACGCTCCCCGCCTACCGGCCGAAGACCATGGCGATCGAGGTCAAGGGCGACCTCCCCGTCGGCGTGACCGCCAAGGACCTCATCCTCGCCATCATCGCGAAGATCGGCACGGGCGGCGGCCAGGGCCACATCGTCGAGTACCGCGGCGAGGCCATCCGGAAGCTCTCCATGGAGGGCCGGATGACCGTCTGCAACATGTCGATCGAGGCCGGTGCCCGGGCCGGCATGATCGCGCCGGACGACACCACGTTCGCGTACCTGGAGGGCCGCCCGCACGCCCCGAAGGGGGCCCTGTGGGAGCAGGCCCTCGAGTACTGGAAGACCCTGCGCACCGACGACGACGCCGTCTTCGACAAGGTCGTCGAGATCGACGCCACCACGCTCTCGCCGTTCGTCACCTGGGGCACCAACCCGGGTCAGGGTGCGCCGCTCGACTCGGTCGTGCCCTCGCCCGACGACTTCGACGACCCGATCGAGCGGGCGGCGGCCGAGCGGGCCCTGCAGTACATGGGGCTCACCCCCGGCACGCCGCTGCGGGAGATCAAGATCGACACCGTCTTCGTGGGGTCCTGCACCAACGGCCGGATCGAGGACCTGCGCGCCGCCGCCGAGATCCTCCGCGGCCGCAAGGTCGTCACCCGCACGCTCATCGTCCCCGGGTCGATGGAGGTGCGCCGCGCCGCCGAGGCCGAGGGCCTCGACGAGATCTTCAAGGCGGCCGGCGCCGAGTGGCGGACCGCCGGCTGCTCCATGTGCCTCGGCATGAACCCGGACACCCTCAAGCCGGGCGAGCGCTGCGCCTCGACCTCCAACCGCAACTTCGAGGGGCGGCAGGGCAAGGGCGGCCGCACCCACCTCGTCTCCCCGGCCGTGGCCGCGGCGACCGCGGTCACCGGGCGGCTCACCGCCCCGGCCGACCTGCTGTGACGATCCGGCGCGCCCCCGCGGGCGCGCCGCCGACCGGCCTTCCCGTACCGACCGAAAGCGTAGGAAAGCTGATGGAACCGTTCACCACACACACCGGCCGGGCCGTACCGCTGCGGCGCAGCAACGTGGACACCGACCAGATCATCCCGGCCGTCTGGCTGAAGCGGGTGAGCCGCACCGGTTTCGAGGAGGGTCTGTTCGCCGCGTGGCGGGAGGACCCCGACTTCGTCCTGAACAACCCCGCCTACGACGGGGCCTCGATCCTCATCGCCGGCCCGGACTTCGGCACCGGCTCCTCCCGTGAGCACGCCGTCTGGGCCCTCCAGCAGTACGGCTTCCGCGTGGTCATCTCGCCGCGCTTCGGGGACATCTTCCGGAACAACGCCACCAAGCAGGGCCTGCTCCCGGTCGTGCTCCCCGAGGACGTGGTCGAGCGCCTCCAGGACCTGACCGAGGCCGAGCCCAAGACCGAGATCACCGTGGACCTGGTCGAGCGCCAGGTGCGCACCGGCGACCAGGTGTACCCCTTCGAGATCGACGACTACACCCGCTGGCGGCTCATGGAGGGCCTCGACGACATCGGCCTCACCCTCCGCCACGAGGCCGAGATCGAGGCGTACGAGAAGCGCCGCCAGCCGTGGCTCCCGACGACCCTGTGACCCATCCCGGCGGTTCCTGAGGCGGCGATGCGCGACCGGCGCATCGCCGCTTTCGCGTTCTCCGACGGCCGGAAAGCGCGTTAGCCCCGCTGGAAGGGGAAATAACGCGCTTGACACGGCTATCCGCGAGCAGTGACGAGGCGACGCGGACCGCCCGCCCGGTGCCCGGTTCGGCGCGTTCCCCGCCCATTTGGGAGGGCGCCGCCGACACGCCGAGCGGCGAACATGCCCCCCAGTGATTGAGTCCAGTGATTTCGTCCCCTACCTTCAACCGCGTAAGGGGGAGGAACAAATGAACAAGAGGGAACTCGTCGAGGCGATCGCCGACCGCGTCGGAGACAAGAAGACGGCCACCGAGGCGGTCAACGCGGTCCTCGAGACGATCCAAAACGCGGTCGCCCGGGGGGACAAGGTGTCGATCACCGGCTTCGGCGCCTTCGAGATGGTCCACAAGCCCGCCCGCACCGCTCGCAACCCTTCCACCGGCGCCCCGATCAAGGTTGAGGAGAGCTGGGCTCCCCGGTTCCGGCCGGGGGCCGAGTTCAAGGAGCTCGTCAACGCCGGGGGCAAGGCCGCCAAGAAGAAGTAACCGGTCGCCGACGCCGCGAGCGGCGCCCGGTAGGTGGGCGCCGCTCAAGCCCGGTCTTCCCGGCTCACGCCCGCTCCATCCGGCACCCGCCGTGGTCCGTAAGGTGCACGCCCGGCCCATCGGGATCGCAGCCATATCAGGCTCACACCAGGCCGGTCCGGGCTCACGCGGTCCATCCGCTGGAAGTCGGCCCATCGAGCCCACGTCCGGCCGATGCAGGCCCAGGCGGTCCATCGGCGCACGTCCGGTCGGCCGGCTCACACACCTGGTCCGTCCGGCCGGCGACGCGGTCCATCGGCTACATGCGGATTCGCCGGGTACACGCGGCCCATCCGGGCTCGCAGCCGGTCCAGCGGACGCACACCATGTCGATCCAGGCCCACGCCCGGTCCATCGGCGCACGTCCGGTCGGCCGGCTCACATACCTGGTCCGTCCGGCCGGCGACGCGGTCCATCGGCAACACGCCCGATCCTGCGGGCGCGCAGGCCGATCCATCGGCCCATGCCCGGGCCATCCGGGCCCGCGTCCCGGCCCGTCCGGTCAGCCGGATCCGGGTGACTCCGGCACCGGGAAGGTCGAGAGCGTGATGTAGGTGATCCGGCCCTCGGCCATGACGATGCCGACCCGCTGCCCGGGACGCAGCAGGCGCAGCGGCCCGGCATCGAACGCCTCCCGGCCGAAGGGCAGCTCCGTTCCGTCGTCGAGGAAGACCGATCCCGAGCGGGTCTCCGGGTCGAAGGACTTCACCGTGGCCTGCACGCGGCCAGCCTAACCGCGCCGCGCGGCCGTACGCGCGCCCGGCGCGTGCCCGGCCCCGCTACGACCGTGCTCAGCCGTTCGCCCGCGGCTCGGTGACGTAGGAGGCGAGGCCGCGGAGCAGGATCTCCATGCCCAGCTCGAACCGGTAGTCGTTCGACTCCTGGATCATCAGGTCGGCGAGCGCGATCATGTTCGGGAAGCGGTCGGCGGGGAGGGACGCGAAGTACTCCTGCAGCTCCCGGCGGACGTCGTCCCAGGAGAACCGCTCCGTCCGGAGCCGTTCCTGCCAGATCTCCTCGGCGAGGACGAATCCCTCCACGTAGGTGGAGATCAGATCACCGGCGATCGCGGCGACCCGGTCCGGCAGGCCTGCGGACCGGAGGATGGCCAGCAGCCTCTCCACGTGCGGCAGCAGCTCCGAGGTGAAGGGCACCCGGCCCATCGAGATCCGGGCCATGTCCCGGTGCCGCAGCAGCCGGGCGCGCATGCCGCGCATGTGCTCCCTGAGCTGCTCCTGCCAGCGGTCCGGGTCGGGGTCGGGCACCTCCATCCCGTCGAACAGCCGGTGGTACATCAGGTCGAGCAGCTCGTCCTTGCCGCTCACGTGCGCGTAGAGCGCTGAGACCGCGACGCCGAGCTCGGCGGCGACCTGGCGCATGCTCAGCTTCTCGTAGCCATCGCGATCGAGGACGGCGAACGCGGCGTCCACGATCCGCTCCCTGGTCAGCGGGACGCGCGCCGGCACCGTTCGCTTGCGCGGACGCTCCCAGGGCGGTGCCGGGATGCCCTCCTCCGTCATCACACCTCCCGCCGTCCCGCCCATCGTAGTGATCCGCCGGTACGGCCGGCGCGGCCGGGGTGAACGAGATATATCTTGTCTTTCCGCTGTTCGCGTTATATCGTGAACGCCGCACAGGTCATTGAACAACGCTCAGATCACTGATCGGTGCTCACTTCTACTGAACATTGTTCACCACCGAGGAAGGGGTCATGGACCAGACCAACGTGGCGGCCGTACCGCCCCCCGCCCCACCGGGCGCCGCGCCGTACCGATGGCGATGGGCGGCGCTCTTCGTGATCCTCGCCGCCGAGGTCATGGACATGGTCGACGGGATGATCACCAACATCGCGGCGCCGTCGATCCGCGCCGACATCGGCGGCGGCCCGTCGACCATCCAATGGCTCGGCGCGGCCTACACCCTCGCCATGGCCGTCGGCCTCATCACCGGCGGCCGCCTCGGCGACATCGCCGGCCGCAAGCGCATGTTCCTCATCGGGGCCGCCGGGTTCACCCTCGGCTCGCTGCTCTGCGGGTTGGCCTGGAGCCCCGGGGTGCTGATCGCCGCCCGGGTGATCCAGGGCGCGTTCGGCGCGGTCATGCTGCCCCAGGGGCTCGGCATGATCAAGGAGATGTTCCCGCCCAAGGAGATGCAGGCGGCGTTCGGCATGTTCGGGCCGGTCATGGGCCTCGCCTCCGTCGGCGGCCCCATCCTCGGCGGCTGGCTGGTGGAGGCCGACCTCCTCGGCACCGGCTGGCGCATGATCTTCCTGATCAACCTGCCGCTCGGCATGGCGGCGCTGCTCGCGGGGGTGCGCTTCCTGCCCGGCACGCGGTCTGCGGACCGGCCGCGGCTCGACATCCCCGGCGTCCTGCTCGCCGCGCTCGGCGCGTTCCTCGTCATCTACCCGCTTGTGCAGGGCCGCGAGCACGGCTGGCCGCTCTGGGCCTTCCTCATGATCGCCGGTTCCGCCGCGGTGTTCGCCTTCTTCGGCCGGTACGAGGCGCGCAAGACCGGGCGGGGCGGCGACCCGCTGATCACACCGAGCCTGTTCCGCAAGCGGGCCTTCGCCGGTGGGCTGCTCACCATGCTCGCGTTCTTCGCGCCCATGATCGGCCTCATCCTCGTGTTCAACGTCTTCACCCAGGTCGGCCTGGGCTACTCGACGCTGCAGGCCGGTCTCGCCATGGTGCCCTGGTCGATCGGGACGGTCGCCGGGTTCGGGGTCGCCCAGGCCCTGCGGCGCTTCGGGCGCGCGGTGCTCCACCTCGGCCTGCTCATCGAGATCCTCGGCATGCTCGGCCTGCTGCTCACGCTCCACTGGGCCGGCCTCGGGCTCACCCCGTGGCAGCTCGTCCCGGCCCTGGCCGTGACCGGCGTCGGCCAGGCCATGGTCATGGCCCCGTTCTTCGACATCGTGCTCGCCGGGGTCGAGCCGGAGGAGACCGGGTCGGCGTCCGGCACGCTCACCGCGGTGCAGCAGCTCGGCGGCGCGCTCGGCGTCGCCCTGATCGGCACGGTCTTCTTCGACCTGCTCGGTGACGCCCCCATGGCGGCCGACTTCGACCGGGCCATGCAGACCACCGTCTGGGTGATCATCGCGATGTTCGCGGCCGCCCTCGCGCTCTCCTGCCTCCTGCCCCGGCACGCCCGCGAGCCCGAGGACGCCCCGGAGGCGGTCCCGGCCGGCTGACCGTCGCGGACGGCCGGCCCGGCCGCGGCGAGCCGGCCGTCCTCACCGGTCGTGTCCGCGCGCCGCCGGGTCCCGGGCGTCTCAACAGCCGGCAGGGATGGCGTCACCCGTCGTGTCCGCGCGCCGCCGCGTCCAGGCCGAGCCGCGGGACGAGCGCGGCGGTCGCCGGGCCGACTCCCAAGGCGAGGGCCTCGAGCAGGTCGGCTACCGTATCGACGTCCCTCCGCACCGAGGGGATGCCGTCGACGGCGAGCTCCTTGGCACCGCCCGCGAGGTGCTTCGCCCGGGACTCGCCCCCGAACCGGGGCCGGAAGGCGACCCCGGGCCGGACGCCGTAGAACGTGGTGCCCACCCCGGCGGCGTCGGGGACGAACGACTGATCGAACTCGAGCGCCGCGTCCAGCACCACCGAGAGCTCGGCGGGGCGCAGCGCGGGGAGGTCCGCCTGCAGGGCGCCCACCGGGGTCCCGGGCGAGAGCCGTACCGCCTCGGCGGCGCCGGTGCGGAGCGCGACGTTGAGACCTCGGTCCGGGTCGGGCACCACGTGCGCGCCGAGCGTCCGGAGCCGCTCCGCCGGCACGGGGTCGGCGGTCACCACGATGACCCGCGCCACGAGCGGGCAGCGCAGCGCCGCCGCGACCGTGTCGCTCGCCACGGCCACCGCCAGGTCGGTCCGGTACGGCCCGGCCGCGGCGGCGAGCCGTGTCTTGGCCCGGATCAAGGTCTTGACCGGGACCACAATGGTCCAGCGCAGGCGATGCATGCTGTCAGCATCCCGCCTCGACATGCTGTGGGGCGAACCGGGAGACTTGTGCGGACATCACCGGTGACCTTGGAGAGCAAGTGAGCCAGCCCAGCGAGCGAGAACACGACGTGCAGGGGCAGGCGCCGAACGCCGCCCAGCAGAGCGAGAGAACGGACACGGCTCCCGGACCGGCCGGCCAGGCGGACCGGCGCCGATCAGGTCGCCGTCGCCCCGGCCGTCCGCCCCTGTTCTGGGAGATCCTGGCCGCGCTCATCATCCGGCCGCTCTCCCGGCTGCTGCTCAGGCACGACTGGGCGACCGGCCAGCTGCCGCGCGAGGGCGGCGTCATCCTCGTGGCCAACCACCTGTCCTGGACGGACCCGGTGCTGCTGGGGCACTTCGTCTACAACAACGGCCGCTGGCCGGTGATCCTGGCCAAGGCGTCGTTGTTCAAGGTCCCCGTTCTCGGCCGGATCATCGACCGGCTTCAGGCGATCCCGGTGCACCGCGGGACCACGGACGCCACGCTCTCCCTCAAGATCGCCGAGGAACGGCTCAACGAGGGCGCGTGCGTGATCATCTATCCGGAGGGCACCATCACCCGTGATCCGGACCTGTGGCCGATGGTCGGGAAGACCGGCGCGGCCCGGCTCGCCCTCGCCACGGGGGCCCCGGTGATCCCCGTCGCCCACTGGGGCGCCCAGGAGCTGCTGCCGTACGGGGAGAAGAAGCCGCGGCTGTTCCCGCGCAAGACGTTCCAGGTCCGGGTCGGACCACCGGTGGACCTGTCCGCGTACGCGGGCCGGCCGATGACCGCCTCGCTGCTCCGTGAGGCCACGGCGGACATCATGGCCGCGATCACCGGGCTGCTCGCCGAGATCCGTCAGGAGAAGCCCCCGGCCGAGCCGTACGACCCGAAGAACGCCGGCGGCGACCGGCGGGCCGTACGGTGATGACCGGGCGTCAGGGACATGGAAAGAGTGGGTGCGGCCAGTGAGCAGGGCTGTCGTTTTCGGCGCTGGTTCGTGGGGCACGATGTTCGCGGCGATCCTCACCGAGGCGGGCACCCGCACGACACTGTGGGCACGGCGGCCGGAGGTCGTCGAGGCGATCAACGAACGGCGTGAGAACCCCGACTATCTGCCGGGCTTCCGGTTGCCGGACGGGCTGCGCGCCACCACCGACCCCGCGGAGGCGATGGACGGCGCCGACTACGTCGTGCTCGCGGTGCCGGCCCAGACGCTGCGCGAGAACCTGAAGGCGTGGAAACCGGCCATCCCGGACGGGGCCGTGATGGTGAGCCTGATGAAGGGCATCGAGCTCGGCACCTGCAAGCGGATGAGCGAGGTCATCCGGGAGGTGGCCGAGGTGCCCGAGGACCGGGTGGCCGTGGTCTCCGGGCCCAACCTCGTCGGCGAGCTGGTCCAGCGGCAGCCGGCGGCGACCGTGGTCGCCTGCACCGACCACGACGTGGCGCGCCGGCTCCAGGAGGCCTGCCACCTGCCCTGGTTCCGCACCTACACCAACCCGGATGTGATCGGGGTCGAGCTCGGCGGCGCGGTCAAGAACGTCATCGCCCTCGCGGTCGGGGTCGCGGTGGGCATGGGCTACGGGGACAACGTCAGCGCCATGCTCATGACCCGCGGCCTGGCGGAGATCGCCCGCCTCGGGGCCGCCCTCGGCGCGGACCAGCACACGTTCGCGGGCCTCGCCGGCATGGGCGACCTGGTGGCGACGTGCTCCTCGCCGCTCTCGCGCAACCGCACCTTCGGGGAGAACCTCGGCCGGGGAATGAGCCTGGACGAGGTGGTCGCCGCGACCAAGCAGACCGCCGAGGGGGTCAAGTCCTGCGAGTCGGTGCTCGAGCTGGCGCGCCGGCACGGCGTGGAGATGCCGATCACCGAGGTGGTGGTCGGTGTGGTCCACAAGGGGCTGGACCCCCGGGAGGCGGCCGCGATGCTGATGTCGCGCACCCCGAAACCGGAGCGGTACGGTCTGTGAGCCGGACCGGGCGCCGCTCCCGGTTCCCGCCGGGAGCGGCGCCCGTGGACCGGCGATTTCTCCCGTCGGAGGCGATAGGGTCGGACGACATGAACCACGATCGCGAGAGCCGGTCACGCGTGCGCGTGGCGGTGGTCTTCGGAGGCCGGAACTCCGAGCACTCCGTGTCCCTGCTGGGGGCGGGGAGCGTGCTGGAGGCCATCGACCAGAGCAAGTACGAGGTCATCCCCATCGGCATCGCCCAGGACGGGCGCTGGGTCCTCGCCTCCGAGCGGCAGCGGTACGCGATCGAATCCGGCCGCCTCCCGACCGTGGACGAGACCGGCGACGCTCTCGCGATCCCCACGCACTCGGCCTCGCTCGTCGCCCTCCGGCCGGGGGAGATCCCGCGGGCTCTCGGCGAGGTCGACGTGGTGTTCCCGCTGCTCCACGGGCCGTTCGGGGAGGACGGGACCATCCAGGGCCTCCTGGAGATGGCCGGGGTGCGCTACGTCGGCTCCGGGGTGCTCGCGAGCGCGATCGGCATGGACAAGGCGTACATGAAGCTCGTGCTCCGCGCCAGCGGGCTGCCCGTCGGCCCGTACGTGGTGGTCCGCGACCGGGACTGGCGCGTGGACCGGGCGAGGGTGCTCAAGGAGGCCGGGGACCTCGGCTGGCCGGTGTTCGTCAAGCCGGCCCGGGCCGGTTCGTCGCAGGGCATCACCAAGGTGCACGACGCGGCCGGGCTCGAGGAGGCCATCGAGGCCGCCCGGGAGCACGACCCCAAGGTGCTCGTCGAGGCGGCGATCCCCGGGCGGGAGGTCGAGTGCGCGGTGCTCGAGTCGCTCGGCGACTCCCCGCCGGAGGCGAGCGTGGTCGGCGAGGTGGTGGTCGCCGAGGGCCACGAGTTCTACGACTTCGAGGCGAAGTACTTCGACGGCGGCATGGAGCTGCACGCCCCGGCCGACCTGCCGGAGAGCGTCTCCGAGCGGGTCCGGGCCCTGGCGGTCCAGGCCTTCGAGGCGCTCGGGTGCGAAGGGCTCGCCCGGGTCGACTTCTTCTACACGCCTTCGGGCGAGCTGATCGTCAACGAGATCAACACGATGCCCGGCTTCACCGCCCAGTCGGTCGCGCCCAAGCTCTGGGCCGCGACCGGCCTGCCGTACCCGCAGCTGATCGACCGGCTGATCCAGCTCGCGCTGCGCCGCCCGCCCGGCCTCCGCTGAGCGGGTGCGGCCGGACGGCGGCGTCACTCGGGGATGGCCTGCTTGATCGGCTGGGCGAGGTCGACCAGGACGTTCCCGGGGGCGTGCTCCCGGGAGATCGTCACCTCCACGTAGGCGACCCGGTTCACCGAGGTGAAGAGCAGCGGGCGGCTCGGGTCCTGGAACCAGCCGACGCCGTTGACGTCGGCCACCTCTGCGGTGGGCTCCATGTTCGCGGGGCGCGGCACACCGCAGCGCAGGGTGATCTCCCCGCCGCCCCAGACCGCGACGTACGGCGAGGCCGGTTCGGAGGGGGTCCGCTTCGCGCCGTCGAGCGTGGCGGGCAGCACGCCGGCGAGCCTGCGGCACGCCTCGGCGGCCTCCCCCGAGGGGGTAGGCGGGTCGACCCGTACGGTCGAGGAGCACCCGGCCAGGGCCGCCAGCACCGCCATCGTCCCTGCCACGCGCGCGACTCTCCGCATCGCCTGCCCGTCCGTGGAATGCTCTCCTCAGATGTGGATGATCGGGCAGGTAAGTGTACGGGTGATGCCGTCGATCGCCTGAATCTGGGCGACCACCAGCTTGCCGAGCTGGTCCACGTCGCTCGCCTCCGCCCGGACGATCACGTCATAGGGGCCGGTGACACCCTCCGCTTGGAGCACACCGGGGATCGAGGCGATGGTCTGCGCCACGCCGGCCGCCTTGCCCACCTCGGTTTGGATGAGGATGTAGGCCTGCACCATGACGTCCTCCGAGTAGAGACGAGTACCGGCGGTCAACCGTACCGGAAAGCTCTGGGGGTGCCATTATTACGGTTGGTGAACTTGGTGAGTTCGGCGCCATTAGCCGTATTTCCCGAAGGCTTTTCCAGAAACCGGACGTGCTCGTCGGCCCGGGGGACGACGCCGCGGTGCTCCGGGCCCCCGACGGGCGGGTCGTGGTGACCACCGACCTGCTGATCGAGGGGCGGCATTTCCGCCGCGATTGGTCGAGCGGATACGACATCGGCCGGAAGGCGGCCGCGCAGAATCTCGCGGACGTCGCCGCGATGGGGGCCGTCCCGACGGGGATCGTCGTCGGCCTCGGCGCGCCGGCCGACACCGGGCTCGATTGGCTGGACGCGCTCACCGACGGGTTCCGCGACGAGTGCGCCGAGGCCGGGGCCTCGGTGGTGGGCGGCGACATGTCCCGTTCGGACATCGTCGTGCTCGGGGTGACCGCCTTCGGTGACCTCGGCGGGCGGGCGCCGGTGACCCGCTCCGGGGCCCGGCCCGGTGATGTGGTCGCCGTGACGGGACGGCTCGGCCACGCCGCGGCCGGGCTCGCCCTGCTCGAGGCCGGCCGGGCGGACGACCCCGGAGGCCCGTGGCGGCCGGCCCTGGTGGACGCGCACCGGCGGCCGCGACCGCCGTACCGGCGCGGCCCGGAGGCGGCCGGGCTGGGCGCCACCGCGATGATCGACGTGAGCGACGGCCTGGTGCAGGACCTCGGCCACATCGCCGAGGCGAGCCGGGTGGCGATCGCGATCGACCCGGCCGCGCTGCCGGTCCCCGGGAGCCTCGCCGAGGCCGCGGCCGAGCTGGGCGCCGATCCGCTCGAGTGGGTGCTCACCGGCGGCGACGACCACGCGCTCGCCGCGACCTTCCCCCGTGAGGTGCGCCTGCCGTCCGGGTGGACGATCATCGGTGAGGTTGCCGAGGGGGAGGGCGTGCAGGTCGCCGGCCGCCGGGTCTCCCAGGGCGGGTGGGATCACTTCCGACTGTGAAAATTGTGACAAATGCGTATTAGATCTGTTATAAGAGTTGGCGGTCGTCGACAGGAAGGACCGTAATGGGCCGCCACTCGGCAGATCGACAGACGCCGGACGCCCCGCGCCGAGGTCCGGCGATCCCCGAGGAGAGGCCGGGCGAGGTGACGTACCGGCTGCCCGCACCGCCCCAGGACCACGCGGACGGACGGGACACCGCCCCCATCGCGCCCACCGCCGCGCGCCTCGGTTACGCGGAGCTCGCCCCCGAACGGCTCGACGCCGAGCACACGGCCGCCGCCACCGGCCGGTCCGCCGGTGGAGCATCGCCGGGCCGGGAGACCATCGCCGCGGCACGGCGAGGCCCGTCCGGGAACGGGACCGCCGGGCCGTCCCAGGACTCCGCCGGCCCGGCCGGCGCGCCGCGGCGGCCGGGCCGCCTCGCGGTGACCACCGCGCTCGCCGTGCTGCTCGCGATCGGGGTCACCGCCGGCGGCGTACGGCTGATCAGCCAGCGGTACGAGCTCACCATGGCCCCCTCCGGATCGGCGACGTGCGACGCGTACACCAGCTGCGTCACCTCGGCCGCCGGGGACGCGCTCCCCACGTCCGGGCCCGCCGAGGAGGAGCGGCCCGACGCCTCGGCCGCCCCGGAGACCCCGCTCCCGGGCTCGGCCGCCACGCCCTCCGCACCCCCGGCCACCGCGCCGTCCGAACCGGCGGACGCCTCCCCGGAGCCGCGGCCCGCGCCCACGACCGCCGGGCCGGCGGACGCCACGGCGGCTCCCCTGGCGGCCGGGCGCGCCACGGCCCCCACCTCCCCGCGGCAGGCCGGCGCCGATGCGGGGGACGCCGGTGAAGCGCCGCAAGGACGCTCGGACACCGGACGGGCGGCACCGGACACCCGCGCCGAGCCGGACCTCCCCGCCCCGCGGGAGGAGACCGGGCCGGCCGAGGGCGCGGCCCGCCTGCCGTACCCGGACGCCAGCGGGCCGCGGCCGGGCGCCGCACCGGGCGCGGGCGCCGTGACCCCGGGCGTGCTGCTGCGCTTCACCGTCACCGGCGCCCACGACACCGGGTACCGGGCCGAGCTGGTGGTGCGCGCCACCCGGGACCTGCCCGGATGGACGGTCACGCTGCGGGTCGGCGGGAGGGTGACCGCGCTCGACGGCGCCGAATGGCGGCAGCGCGGCAGGACGCTGACCATCCGGTCGGCCGAGCCGCTCGCCGCGGGGGAGGAGCGGCGGATCGCCTTCGAGGCCGAGGGCGCGCCGTGGCCGCCCACCGAGTGCGCGCTCGCGGGCGGCGAGTGCGCGGTCACGGCCCGCTGAGCCCCGGCCCATACCCCCGGCCTATGCCGCCGGGCCGGCCCGCGCCCGCTCACCGGCCGGAGCGGCCCTGGACGGCGCGGCCGGGCGACGAGGACGCGGCGATCCGGACGTCCGGGGGCGGCGTTTCAGCCGGCCGAAGGTGGCTTACCGCCAGGTTTACGGTTTGATGGGGCATATGACGATGACTCCTCCGCGCGTGCTCACCATCGCGGGCTCGGACTCCGGCGGTGGCGCAGGCATCCAGGCCGACCTGAAGACCATGCTCGCGCTCGGCGTGCACGGCATGAGCGTGATCGCCGCCGTGACCGCGCAGAACTCGATCGGCGTGCAGGGGTACTGGGAGCTTCCCCCCGAGGCGGTGCGCGCCCAGCTCGAGTCGGTGCTCGGCGACATCGGCGCGCAGGCGATCAAGACCGGGATGCTCGCCTCACCCGTGCTGGTGGAGACCGTCGCCGACGTGCTCGCCGGGGTCACGGCGCCCGTCGTGGTCGACCCGGTCGGGGTGTCCAAGCACGGTGACCGGCTGCTCGCCCCCGAGGCCGTGGAGACGGTCAAGTCGCGGCTGCTCCCCCTGGCGACCGTGGTCACCCCCAACCTGTGGGAGGTCGAGCAGCTCACCGGGGTGAAGGTCGAGGACGAGGACGGCCTGCCCCGGGCGGCGGAGGCCGTGCTCGCGCTCGGCCCGAAGTGGGTGCTCATCAAGGGCGGGCACCTGCCGGGCGAGCCCGTCGACCTGCTCACCGACGGGACGAGCGAGCACCGGTTCCACGCCCAGCGGATCGACACCCCGCACACCCACGGCACCGGCTGCACGCTCGCCTCGGCGATCGCCTCCTACCTCGCCCTCGGCGCCGACGTGCCCGAGGCGGTACGGCAGGCCAAGGAGTACATCACCGGGGCCATCGCGAACGGCTTCCCCCTGGGCGCGGGGATCGGTCCCGTGGACCACGCCTGGCGCTGGCGTCAGGGCTGACGGCTTCGCACCCGGCCGCCCGGTGCCACCGGGCGGCCGGTCCGTTTTCCGCGGCCGGGACGTACGGCGATGCCGAGCGCAGGGGACGCCGCCGGATGGCGCGCAGGGAACGCCGGGAGCCGATACCCGGCAAGGAGGGTTCAGGGTGGTCACTCGCGGCGGGCGACGCCGCCGGCGCCTGGTCCCGCACGCCGGGGATGGCGCGGCCAGGGGATGGCGCGGCCCGGTGGAGACCATGGCGCGCACGGCGGCCGAGACGTACGGCGACGCGGGCGCGGGGGCGCGCGGAAAGCCGGCGGGAGCGCCCACACCGCCGGGAGCCGCACGCCGGGAGCATCCGCACCTGGGAATGAGGGAGGCCCCGGCAGAACGCACGGCCCGGGCGGGTCGCCGATGCCCGGGCATGCGAAAGCCCGTCACCGACCGGCGACGGGCTCAGCGAACGCTCTCGGTCAGCGGGTGACCTTGCCCGCCTTCAGGCACGCGGTGCAGACGTTCAGCCGCTTGGAGGTGCCGTTGATCTTCGCACGCACCCGCTGAATGTTCGGGTTCCAGCGGCGCCGGGTCCGGCGGTGCGAGTGCGAGATGTTGTTGCCGAAGATCGGCTTCTTGGCGCAGACGTCGCAGACGGCAGCCACGTTAATCGCTCCTTCAGGATCAGTCGATCGGCCCGGCGCCGGGTGCGGCGGCGGTGAACTCCGAGCGAAACGCGCCGGGACAACCGGCTGGCCAAACGAGAATATCCGATGCCGGCCGGTGCACGCCAAACGGCGCCTGCCGTCGGTTCGTCAACGTTAGCGCATGCGGGGTGCGGTGGCGGCCGTACGGCGCGGGCCGGAGCGGCCCGGAATCCGGGCGTGGGCGGCGCCGGGTGTCGGCCGCACAGGGTAGGAATGGGAGCCGTGACGAGGTTCGACGAGCCGCTCACGCGGGTGCTGGGCCGTACCGCGGCGTCGCTGGAGAGCGCGCTGGGCATCCGGACCGTCGGTGAGCTGCTGCGGCACTACCCCCGGCGGTACGCGCAGCGCGGCGAGCTCACGCCGATCGCCTCGCTCCGGCACGGGGAGCACGTGACCGTGGTGGGCCGGGTCTCCTCGGTGATGCGCCGCCCGATGAAGAACCGCCGGGGCACCTGGCTCGACGTCGTGGTCACCGACGGCACGGACAAGCTCCACCTCGCGTTCTTCGGCAAGGGCGGGCACGCGGCCGAGCAGCGGCTCACCCCGGGCACGGAGGCGATGTTCGCCGGGAAGGTCGACGTGTTCACCACGCCGCGGACCCGGCGGGTCACGCTCACCCACCCCGAGTACGAGCTCTTCGACGAGTCGGGGGAGACCGCGGAGGAGTTCGCCGCGGCCCCGGTCCCGATCTACCCGTCGGCGCAGGGGCTCGCGAGCTGGAAGATCCGCCGCGCCGTGCGGACCGTGCTCGACGTGCTCAGCGTGGACGACCCGCTCCCCGCCGAGGTGCGCGGGCGGCAGGGGCTGGTCACGCTCGAGGAGGCGCTGCGCCGCATCCACCGGCCGGCGAGCCAGGCGGACATCGCCCCGGCCCGGCGGCGGCTCGCGTTCGACGAGGCGTTCCTGCTCCAGCTCGCCCTGCTCAAGCGGCGGATGACCGCGTCCGAATGGGCGGCCAAGCCGCGCCCGCCGCGCGACGGCGGGCTGCTGAGCGAGTTCGACAAGCGCCTGCCGTTCGAGCTCACCGAGGGGCAGCGGAAGGTCGGCGAGGAGATCGCGGCCGACCTCGCCCGCCCGCACCCCATGCACCGGCTGCTCCAGGGCGAGGTCGGCGCGGGCAAGACCGTGGTGGCGCTGCGCGCCATGCTCCAGGTGGTCGACGCCGGCGGCCAGGCCGCCCTGCTCGCCCCCACCGAGGTGCTCGCCCAGCAGCACCACCGGTCGATCACGAACCTGCTCGGCGACCTCGCCACCGGGGGCGTGTTCGGCGGCACGAGCGTGGTGCTGCTCACCGGTTCGATGGGGGCGGCGGCCCGGCGGAACGCGCTGCTCGCCGCGGCGTCCGGCCAAGCGGGGATCGTGATCGGCACCCACGCCCTGCTCCAGGAGCAGGTCCAGTTCGCCGACCTCGGGTTGGTCGTCGTGGACGAGCAGCACCGGTTCGGCGTGGAGCAGCGGGACGCGCTCCGCATGAAGGCGCGCGAAGGCCGGCCGCACGTGCTCGTCATGACGGCGACGCCGATCCCCCGCACGGTGGCGATGACCGTCTTCGGCGACCTGGAGGTCTCCACCCTCGCCCAGCTCCCCTCCGGCCGGGCGCCGATCGCCACGCACGTGGTGCCCGCGGCCGAGAAGCCGCACTACCTCGAGCGCGCCTGGGAGCGGATCCGCGAGGAGGTGGCCCTGGGCCGCCAGGCGTACGTGGTCTGCCCGCGCATCGGCGATCAGGAGGGCGGCGCCGAGGAGGAGCAGGCGACCGGCGAGGACGAGGAGCGCCGGCCGCCGCTCGCCGTGCTCGACGTCGCCCGGATGCTCGGCGAGGGGCCCTTGCGCGACCTGCGGATCGGGACGCTCCACGGCGCCCTGCCCCCGGAGGAGAAGGACGCGGTGATGCGGGCGTTCTCCCGGGGGGAGATCGACGTCCTGGTCGCCACCACGGTGATCGAGGTCGGGGTGGACGTGCCGAACGCCTCGGTGATGGTGATCATGGATGCCGACCGGTTCGGCGTCTCCCAGCTCCACCAGCTCCGCGGCCGGGTGGGCCGGGGCAGGCTGCCCGGGCTGTGCCTGCTGGTGACCGAGGCGCCCGCGGGCACGCCGGCGCGGCGGCGGCTCGACGCGGTGGCCGCGACGCTCGACGGATTCGAGCTCTCCCGGGTCGACCTCGAGCAGCGCCGGGAGGGGGACATCCTCGGGGCCGCGCAGTCCGGCCGCAAGTCGTCGCTGAAGCTGCTGCAGCTCCTGCGGGACGAGGACCTGATCGAGACGGCGCGCGCCGAGGCGGCCGAGCTGCTCTCCCGTGACCCGGAGCTCGCCGGGCATCCGGCGTTGCGCGCCGAGCTGGACGCGCTCCTCGCCGACGATCGGGCGCGCTTCCTGGAGAAGGGGTGACCTGCTCCTCCGCGCTCCCGCATGCGGCCGTGCGTTCGACCGGCCGGCCGGGGTGTGGGCCGGGGCGCCCCGTCGGGCCCAGCCGTGCGTTCCCGCACCGGGGCGGTGGTGCGGGGTGGGCACGGCCGGCCGGTGACGCCTGGGCGGCCTGAGACGGCCGCCGGAAGAGCGCGCGCCCGGCCGTCGACCGCGCGCCGGGTCGGGCGCACCGGGCGCCGGCGGGACAATGAACGGGTGACACGGGTGATCGCGGGATTGGCGAAGGGCCGCAGGCTCACCGTTCCGCCCGGCAAGGACACGAGGCCGACGAGCGACCGGGCCCGGGAAGGGCTGTTCGCCACGGTCCTGTCGGTGCTCGGCACCCTCGAGGGGGTCCGCGTCCTCGACCTGTACGCCGGTTCGGGCGCCGTCGGGCTGGAGGCGCTGAGCCGGGGTGCGGAGCACGTGCTGCTCGTGGAGGCGGACCCGCGGGCGGCGCGGGCCATCCGGGCGAACATCGAGGCCGTCGGGCTCCCGGGTGCGGTGCTCCGCCAGGAGAAGGTCGAGCGGCTCGTGCGCCGCCGCTGCGCCGAGCCGTACGGTTTCGTCTACGCCGATCCGCCGTACTCCCTCCCGGATGAGCAGGTCATCGAGGTGCTCATCGCGCTGCGGGACAACGGCTGGCTCGCCGGAGGGGCTCTCGTGGCCGTGGAGCGGGAGTCACGGGGGAAAGACCTGGAATGGCCGCCGGGCTTTGTGGCAGACAGGGTCCGCAGGTACGGGGTTGCGGCGATTTGGTACGGTCGCGCAGCCGGGAACCTCTGAAATTTGGGGGTGCGCAGTGCGTCGCGTCGTCTGCCCAGGGTCTTTCGACCCCGTCACGAACGGACACCTGGACATCATCGGCCGGGCCGCCAACCTCTGCGAAGAGGTCATCGTCGCGGTACTGATCAACATCGAGAAGCAGGCCCTCTTCACGATCGATGAGCGCATCGACATGCTCCGGGAGGTGACCAAGGAGTACGACAACGTCCGGGTGGAGAAGTTCCACGGCCTGCTGGTCGACTTCTGCCGGCAGCACGACATCCGCGTGATCGTCAAGGGTCTGCGGGCGGTGAGCGACTTCGACTACGAGCTGCAGATGGCCCAGCTCAACTACCGGATGTCCGGGGTCGAGACCCTGTTCATGTCGACGAACCCGGAGTACTCCTTCCTGTCGTCGAGCAGGCTGAAGGAAATCGCCCGGTATGGTGGTGACATATCCGGCTTGGTCCCCGACCTGGTTCGTGAGCGGCTGGAAGCACGGCTCAGGGGCTGAGGACTGGCTGGTAGTCTTGAGTCTCAGCCTGCACGACGGCGGTGATTCGCCATGCCTGATGAGAGCCGGATGAACCCGCACATCCTCGATTCCCGGTCCTCCTGGATCATCTCCACCCATGAGCTGGGACGGCAGCCGGGATCGATGGTCCGGATCAAGCCGGTGCTCTCGGCGCCGGCGGATCTGGCCGTCGGGATGATCGGCGTCCCCCAGGACGCCGAGATCAGGCCGGACATCCGGCTCGAGGCGGTGATGGAGGGCGTGCTCGTCACGGGCACGGCACGGGTACCGCTGCGTGGAGAGTGCTCACGCTGCCTGGATCCGTTGGCCTACGACATGGAGGTCGACTTCCAGGAGCTGTACCTCTACTCGGCGGAGGAGGCGTCCGAGGACGACTTCGTCCTCGACGGCGAGCTCCTCGACCTGGAGCCGCTGTTCCGTGACGCGGTGGTGCTCGCGCTGCCGTTGCGCCCGGTCTGCACCCCTGACTGCCCCGGTCTGTGCGCGGATTGCGGGGTGAAGCTGGCAGAGGCCGGCCCGGATCACCGGCACGAGAGGATCGACCCACGCTGGGCGGCGCTGCAGGGTCTGGTTCTGGAGAACAAACGAGATCAGGAGGGTTGACGTGGCCGTCCCCAAGCGGAAGGTGTCGCGGAGCAACACGCGCGCCCGCAGGTCCCAGTGGAAGGCCGCCGCGGTCGCGCTCGTGAGCTGCCCGCAGTGTCGCTCGCCCAAGCGTCCGCACACGGCGTGCCCGACGTGCGGCACCTACAACCGCCGTCAGGTCTACACCCCGGCGGACTGAGCACACGGATTTTCGACCACAGGCGTCGCCGGCCGGATCGTCAAACGATTCGGCCGGCGTTACCTTGTTGTGAAGAAGGCCGAGTACACGCGGCGTGGCGGCCGGACCGAGGAGACCGTGTACGGCATGCCCGCGGCCGTGGTGGACGCCGGGGCCCCGGACCCCGGCGGCCCGGCGCCCACCACGCCTTCGGGCTCCTCCGATCCACCGGCCTCTCTGCGCCGTCCTGCCGCGCGTGGAGCAAGAGGAGGACGTTCGTGGCCGCATCGGGCAGTAAGCCGGTGGACGTGGAGATCGTCCGGCAGGAGCTGGGCGAGATCCTCGACGTGGAGCTCAGCCCTGACATCCTGGAGCAGGCGCTGACGCACCGTTCGTACGCCTACGAGAACGGCGGCCTGCCGACCAATGAGCGCCTGGAGTTCCTCGGTGACTCGGTGCTCGGCCTGGTGGTGACGGACACGCTGTACCGCAACCACCCCGACATGCCGGAGGGGCAGCTCGCCAAGCTGCGCGCCGCCGTGGTCAACATGCGGGCGCTCGCCGACGTGGCGCGCAGCCTCGACCTCGGCAAGTACCTGCGGCTGGGCCGCGGCGAGGAGGGGACCGGCGGCCGGGACAAGTCGTCGATCCTCGCCGACACGCTCGAGGCCCTCATCGGCACGGTCTACGTCGACAAGGGGCTCGACGAGGCGTTCCGGGTGGTCCACCAGCTCTTCGACCCGCTCATCGAGCGGTCGGCCTCGCTCGGCGCCGGGCTCGACTGGAAGACGTCGCTGCAGGAGCTCACCGCGGCCGAGTCGCTCGGCGTGCCCGAGTACCACGTGGACGAGAGCGGCCCCGACCATGCCAAGTCGTTCGTGGCGACCGTCCGCGTCGGCGGCAAGGAGTACGGCAAGGGCACGGGGCGGAGCAAGAAGGAGGCCGAGCAGCAGGCGGCCGAGGCGGCCTGGACCGCGATCCGGGCGATGCGGGACGCGAAGGAGAAGGCCGGGAAGGCGGAGGACGGCGGCGCGCAGCGCACCGGGGAGCCCGCGGGCGGGGCCGGGACCGGCGAGTCCTGACCGGGACCGCGGATGCCCGAGCTTCCCGAGGTCGAGGTCATCCGGCGCGGGCTGGAGCGCTGGGTGGCCGGGCGGGCGATCGCGTCCGCCGAGGTGCTGCACCCGAGGTCGGTCCGCCGGAACACGGGCGACCTCCCCGCCCGGCTCAAGGGCCGCCCGCTGCTCTCCGCCGAGCGCCGCGGCAAGTACCTGTGGCTGCCGCTCGGCGACGGCGATCCGGCCGATCCGCGCGAGGCGGAGGAGGCCCTCGTCGTCCATCTGGGCATGAGCGGGCAGCTCCTGCTCACCGACCGGGGAGCGCCGGCGGAGCGGCACCTGCGGGTGCGGCTGGGCTTCGCCGATGACGGCCCGGAGCTGCGCTTCGTCGACCAGCGGACGTTCGGCCACATGCTCGTCGCCCCGCTGGCGAGCGCCTACGGCCGCCGGGTGCCCGAGCCGATCACGCACATAGCCCCCGACCCGCTCGAGGAGGCCTTCGACGACGACGGGTTCGCGCACCGGCTGACGCGGCGCCGTACCGGGCTGAAACGCGCCCTCCTCGACCAGTCGCTGATCAGCGGGGTCGGCAACATCTACGCCGACGAGGCGTTATGGCGGGCGCGGCTGCACTGGGCGCGGGCCACGGAGACGCTGACCGCGGCCGAGGTCACCGAGCTGCTCGCCCAGGTCCGGGCCGTGCTGACCGACGCGATCGCGCAGGGCGGCACGTCGTTCGACAGCCTGTACGTGAACGTCAACGGGGAGAGCGGCTACTTCGGCCGCTCGCTCGCGGTGTACGGCCGGCAGGACGAGCCGTGCCCGCGGTGCGGCGCGCCGGTGCGGCGCGACCCGTTCATGAACCGGTCGTCCTATAGCTGCCCGAAGTGCCAGCCGTGGCCGGGCGACGCCCGGCCGTGAACACCCGGGAGTTCGTCCGCGAGCCGCGTACCGCGCCGTGGCCGGGCTTCACCCGAGTCGGCCTCCCGCGGCGGTGCGGTGACCCGGCGTGCCCTGGACCGGCGCCACCGGTGGGTAAGGGATCGGCGCCGTCCCGAGCGACCCGTACCTCAGGGATGGAGGCGCCGCCGGCGTGGCCGGGCCGCCGGGGAGGACGGGAGCCCACGGGGACGGCCGGCGCGGCTGCCGGTGACCTGGCGGCCGGCGCGGCTGGTCACGGGAGCGGCCGATCTGGATACTGGTAGTCGTGGTCCGGTTGACGGCGTGGGTCCGTGGTCGAGTGCAGGGAGTGGGGTTCCGCTGGTGGACCCGCGCCCGCGCGCTCGAGCTCGGTCTGTGCGGGTGGGCGGCCAACCTGTCCGACGGCAGGGTTGAGGTCGTGGCCGAAGGCCCGCGGGAATCATGTCAGAAGCTGCTCGATCATTTACGCGGCGGCGACACCCCGGGTGAGGTCACCGGGGTCACCGAGCGCTGGAGTGACGCCAAGGGCGGGATCACGGGGTTCGGGATCCGGTAGCCTTCCCGTAAACTCAGTGAGTCAGGTATATTTATCACTTGGGAGTGTTCACCGGTAGGCTAGCTCGGAGCGTTCAGCTTGACCGCCCTCCAGTGCCGGTGCGACTCTTGAGAGGTACTAAGCGCACCCTCCCGCGGCTTGAAGTGCGCAAATAGTCTGGTCACTCAGCGTGGAGGACCCTTTACCATGGCGAAGGCTCTACTTGGCCACGTCGGCGGTCCTGATCCTCGTATGGTCTCCGAATTGCGCCGTCTTCAGCAGCGCATCCGGGATCTGGAGGCAGAACTCACCCGGCTCCAGGCGCAGAACGACGCTCTCACCGCGCAGGCGCGTGAGGACGCGTTGGTCCGGTTGGAGGACCGTGAGCCCGCTCTCACCTGACAGAGCGGCGGAAGGACAGTCGTAGGGACGCCCGAACGGCGTCCCTTGCCGTTTCCTGATGAATCTTTTGATTCTTTAACTTTCCCCGGCGCATTTCGAAACGAGAATTCCAGGCGCCGGTCGATGAGCCTTCGCCCTTCGCCAAGAGACCTTCCCATTCGGCGTGAGCCGTCCGCGCGCAACGAAACGATCCGTTCGTTATAGGACATAAGCCGCGTTGCTCGCGGGCTCAGCGAGCCTTATGTGACACCGGTGTCCTTCAGGGACGGTAGTCTTCCCCCGAACACAGGTGGCTGGGAGGGGGCAGCGCATGTACCTGAAGAAGCTGACCCTTCGCGGCTTCAAGTCCTTCGCCTCCGCCACGACCCTTCGGTTCGAGCCCGGCATCACCTGCGTGGTCGGGCCGAACGGGTCGGGGAAGTCCAACGTCGTCGACGCGCTCGCCTGGGTGATGGGCGAGCACAGCGCGAAGTCGCTGCGCGGCGGCAAGATGGAGGACGTCATCTTCGCCGGCACCGCCAGCCGGCCGCCCTTGGGCCGCGCCGAGGTCACGCTCACCATCGACAACTCCGACGGCGCGCTGCCGATCGACTACACCGAGGTCACCATCAGCCGGCTGATGTTCCGGTCCGGCCAGAGCGAGTACGCCATCAACGGTGACCCGTGCCGCCTGCTCGACATCCAGGAGCTGCTCTCCGACACCGGCATCGGCCGCGAGATGCACGTCATCGTCGGGCAGGGGCAGCTCGACCAGGTGCTGCACGCGGGGCCGGAGGAGCGCAGGGCGTTCATCGAAGAGGCCGCGGGCGTCCTGAAGCACCGCAAGCGCAAGGAGAAGGCGCTGCGCAAGCTCGACGCCATGCAGGCCAACCTCAACCGCCTCCAGGACCTCATCACCGAGCTGCGCCGCCAGCTCAAGCCGCTCGGCCGGCAGGCGGAGATCGCCCGGAAGGCCGCGGTGATCCAGGCCGACTTACGGGACGCGCGGCTGCGGCTGCTCGCCGACGACGTGGTGACCCTGCGGGAGGAGCTGCGGCGGGAGGAGGCCGACGAGGCCGCGGTACGGGCCCGGCGCGCGGAGGTCGAGGCCCAGCTCGCGGAGAGCCAGCGCGTGGAGGCCGAGCTGGAGGCCGCGGCGAGCGAGGCCGAGCCGCGGCTCAAGGCGGCCCAGGAGTCCTACTACCGGCTCTCCGCCATCAAGGAGCGGCTGCGCAGCGTGGAGAGCCTCGCCGCGGAGCGGCAGCGGCACGCCGCCGAGGCCGCGCAGGTCCAGCGCTGGGGCCGCGACCCCGAGGAGCTCGAACGCGAGGCGGCCGAGGCGCGCGCGCAGGAGGAGGCCCTCGCCCAGGAGCTCGAGGAGGCGAACGCCCGGCTGGCCGCCGCCGTCGACTACCGCGCCGAGGCGGAGAACGCCCTGGCGGCCGAGGAACGCCGCCTCGCCGCCGCGGCCCGCGCCGCGGCCGAACGGCGCGAGGCGCTCGCCGCCCTCCGCGGCCAGGTGGAGTCCGCGCGCAGCCGGGCCCGGGCGGCCGACGAGGAGATCGGCCGGCTCTCCCGGGCGCTCGAGGAGGCGCGGCGGCGGGCCGAGCAGGCGCGGGCCGAGCTCGAGGCGCAGGCGCTCGCCGAGCCGGAGGTCGATGAGCGGCTCCTGGCCGAGCTCGCCGCCGCCGAGGAGGAGGTGGAGCTCGCCCGCGCCGCCGTGGAGGAGGCCCGGGCGGCTGCCGCGCAGGCCGAGGCCGAGGTGGACCGGGTGAAGGCCGGTCTCGCCGCCCCGCAGGAGGCGCTCGCCGCGGCGAAGGCGGCGGTCGCCGCCGCGGTGGCGGCCGATCAGGAGTCGCAGCGCAAGGTGGCCGCGCTGCAGGCGCGCCGGGAGGCGCTCGAGCTGAGCCTCAACCAGCCCACGGACGGGGCCGCGACCCTGCTCGGCGCCGGCCTGCCCGGGGTGCTCGGCCCGGTGGCCGGCCTGCTCACCGTCGCGCCCGGGGCCGAGGCGGCGATCGCGGCCGTGCTCGCGGTCGACGGCGTGGCCGTGGCCTCGCTCCACGCGGCCGTGGCCGCCATGGAGCACCTGCGCGAGTCCGGCGGGGGCGGCTCCGCGCTGCTGATCGCCGGCGACGCCACGGAGGCCCGTCACCCCGGTGAGCCGCCGGTCGCCGGCGCGGAGTGGGCCGCCGATCTCGTCACCGCGCCCGAAGCGCTGCGCCCGGCGGTGGCCGCGCTGCTCTCCGACGTGGTCGTCGTCCCCGACCTCGTCACCGCGCGCAAGGTGGTCGAGGCGAACCCGCGGCTGCGGGCGGTCACCCGGGCCGGTGAGGTGCTCGGCGCGTACGCGGCCCAGGGCGGCCCGGGCGGCCGCACCTCGGTGCTGCAGATGCGGCGGGCGCTCGACGAGGCGGCCGCCGGCCTCGCCGCCGCCCAGGCCGAGGCGGAGCGCAACGCCCGGGCGCTCGCCGAGGCGCTCGCCGCCGAGGAGGAGTGCCGGAACGCCGTCGCCGAGGCGGAGGAGCGCGTGGCCGAGGCCCAGCGGGCCGCCGCGGCGGCCCAGAGCAGGGTCGACGCCGCCCAGCAGGGCCTCAACGCCGCCCAGGCGGCGCTCGACCGGCTGCGGAGCAGGCAGCGGGAGGCCGACCAGGCCGCCGCCGACGCGGCCCGCCGGCTGGCCGGTCTGGAGGCCGCGGCGAACGCGGCCGCCGACGAGGTCGCCCGGCTGGAGCAGGCCGTGCGGGGCGCGGAGCAGGCCCGCGAGGAGGCCCTGGCCGCCGTCGTGGAGCTGGAAGAGCGGCTGGCCGAGGAGGAGTACGCGGCCGAGCTGACCGAGGAGGTCACCACCGAGACCCGCGACGAGCTCGCCGCGACCTGCGAGTCGGCCCGGCAGGCGGAGCTGGAGGCCCGGCTCGCCGTCCGGACCGTGGAAGAGCGGCTCCAGGGGATCGCCGGCCGCGCGGACGCCCTGCTGCGCGCCGCGGAGCGGGAGCGGGTGGAGCGGGCCAGGTTGGCCGCAGAGCGGGCCCGCCGCCGCAGGCAGGCCGAGACGGCCGCCGCGGTGGTGCGCGGCGCCCAGACCGCCCTGCAGGCCGTGGAGCGGTCCCTCGCGCTCGCCGCCGAGGAGCGGGAGGCCGCCGAACGGGCCCGCGAGCACATCGAGACCGAGCTCAAGACGGTCCGGGGCCGCGTCCGGGAGCTCGGCGCCGAGCTCGATGCCCTGGTCAACCGGGCCCACGGCAGCGAGGTCGCGCGGACCGAGCGGCGGCTCCGCCTGGAGCAGCTCGAGAAGCGGGCCATGGAGGAGTTCAGCCTCGACGTCGAGTCGCTGATCGCCGAGTACGGCCCGCACGTCCCGGTGCCCGGCGACCCGCCCGTGCCGTACGTCCGGGAGGAGCAGGAGAAGCGCGCCGCGACCGCCGAGCGGCGGCTCGCCCAGCTCGGCAAGGTCAACCCGCTCGCGCTCGAGGAGTACGCCGCGCTGGAGGAGCGCCACGCGTTCCTCACCTCGCAGCTGGAGGACCTCAAGAAGAGCCGGCGGGATCTGATGCTCGTCGTCAAGGAGGTCGACGAGCGGGTGGAGCAGATGTTCGCCTCCGCCTTCCACGACGTGGCGCGGGAGTTCGCGCAGATCTTCCAGCGGGTCTTCCCGGGCGGTGAGGGCCGGCTGATCCTCACCGACCCGGACGACATGCTCCACACCGGCGTCGAGGTGGAGGCCCGGCCGCCGGGGAAGAAGATCAAGCGGCTCTCGCTGCTCTCCGGCGGGGAGCGGGCGCTCACCGCGGTCGCCTTCCTCATCGCCATCTTCAAGGCCCGGCCGTCGCCGTTCTATGTGATGGACGAGGTGGAGGCGGCACTCGACGACACCAACACCCAGCGGCTGCTCACCCTGTTCGAGGAGCTGCGGAAGACCTCGCAGCTCATCATCATCACCCACCAGAAGCGGACCATGGAGATCGCCGACGCGCTGTACGGCGTGACCATGCGCGGCGGGGTGAGCCAGGTGGTGAGCCAGCGGTTGCGCGAGTGACGCCCCAGATGCGCTGACGACGCTGCCCGGGCGGGTGCCCGGCCACCGATGCCACACGGTCCGGGCGGGGCACGCCGCCCCGCCCGGGCGCGGTCCACCAGGCCCGGCTGATCGCGCTCACCATGCCGCCCGGATCGCGGGCCACCGCCGCTGTCCCGTCCCGATACCACCCGTACCGGGGAAGTCCCGAGCCGGACCGCGGGGACCGTCGGGCACGGGAAACGCCCGGGCCCGGGCACGTCGGTATGCGCCGTCCCGCCGTCGGCCGGTCCCCCGTGCGAGTCCGGGCTGGTGACGCCCGCCGGGACCATCGAGCGGGGACCGCCCGGATCGGCGACGCCCGTCCGGGAGCGCCCGGGGTCGGCCACGCCGCCGTGTTCCGCCCGCCTTCGGCTGCTCCTCCATGCGAGGTACGGGCCGGCGACGCCCGCGAGGGCTACTGAGCAGGGAAATGCCCGGGGCCCGGATCGCCGCCGTGCCCTGGCCGGCCGCCGGCCGGTTGCCACGCGAGTCCGGGCCGGCACCCCCGGGGTTGGGCCGGGCACCCCTGGTCGTCTGGGAGACTGCATGGTGTGGAGGAGTACATCGGCTACCTGGTGTTGGTGGTCGCCATCGCCGCCCTGGCGTTGGTGAGCGTTTTCCTGCTGTTCCGGCCGAAGACCCGGAGGCCGCCGAGCGTGCCGGCACCGCCGGAGACGCCCGCGGCCGAGGCACCGGGCCGGCCGGCCGCGACCGAGGAAGAGGAGGCCGCCGGGACGGCGACGACCACCGTGCCGCCTCCACCGGCCGAGGAGCTGGTCAAGCCACCCGCGATCGAGGTTCCGCCGCCGTCGGCCGGCCGGATGGTACGGCTGCGCAGCCGCCTGGCCCGCTCCCAGAACGTGATCGGGCGGGGCCTCCTCGAGCTGCTGTCGAGGGACCGGCTCGACGACGAGGTCTGGGACGAGATCGAGGAGACCCTGATCACCGCGGACGTGGGGGTCGCGCCCACCCGGGCGATGGTGGAGAACCTGCGCACGAAGGTGAAGGTGCTCGGCACCCGAACGGAGGAGGAGCTGCGTGCCCTGCTCCGGGAGGAGCTGCTCGCCCAGGTCGGCCCGGACCTCGACCGCACGCTGCGCACGGAGCCGACCGGGGAGCGCCCGGCCGTCGTCCTGATCGTCGGGGTCAACGGCACTGGCAAGACCACCACCGCGGGCAAGCTCGCCCGGGCCCTGGTCGGGGACGGCAAGAAGGTGCTGCTCGGCGCCGCGGACACGTTCCGCGCCGCCGCCGCCGATCAGCTCCAGACCTGGGGCGAACGGGTGGGCGCCGCCGTGGTGCGCGGGCCTGAGGGCGCCGACCCGGCCTCCGTGGCCTTCGACGCGGTCGCGAAGGGCATCGCCGACAAGGTCGACACGGTCATCGTGGACACCGCGGGCCGCCTGCACACCAAGGTCGGCCTGATGGACGAGCTCGGCAAGATCAAGCGGGTCATCGAAAAGAAGGCGCAGGTCGACGAGGTCCTGCTCGTCCTCGACGCGACCACCGGGCAGAACGGCATGCGCCAGGCCCAGGTGTTCGCCGAGGTGGTGGACGTCACCGGGATCGTGCTGACCAAGCTCGACGGCACGGCCAAGGGCGGCATCGTGATCTCGGTGCAGCGGGAGCTCGGCGTCCCGGTCAAGCTCGTGGGTCTCGGCGAGGGCCCGGACGACCTCGCCCCGTTCGATCCGAAGCTGTTCGTCGACGCCATCGTGGGGGACTGAGCCGGCGGCCACCGATCGTGCACAGGGCCCGTGGTACGCGACGTACCACGGGCCCTGTCGGTGCACCCGGTGGGGGTGTCCGGTGAGACCTACGGGGTCACGGGCTGGTGCAGGTGGCCGCCGGGGTCGCCGGCGATCCCGACGCGAGGAAGCCGAAGGTCGTGCTCGCGTCGGCGCCGAGCGAGCCGTTCCACGGTGCGTTGCGCACCGTCACCGTCCCGGATCCGGACGGCTGATGGTCACCGCCCCACAGCTGGGTGATGCTCTGGGATCCGGGCCATGTCCAGCGCACGGTCCAGCCGTTGATCGGCGTGCTCCCGGCACGGACCGTGACCTCGCCCTGCCAGCCTTCGTTCCAGGAGTTCACCACGCGCAGCGTGGCCGAGCACTGCCCGGGCGGCGGGTTGCCGGTCGGGGACGGGCTCGGGCTCGTGGGCGGCCGGCTCGGCGACGGCTGCGTCCCACCGTCGTCGCTGAGGACCGGGGTCGTCCAGTCCCGCCACCCCGCCAGGTCGCCCGTGCGTTGGGCGAGATGTTGAAGACGCCCGTATCGTCGCCCGTCTTCAGCAGGAACTTGCGGATGTTCCGCTGCAGGGGGTCCCGCCACTCGGCGCGCGCGGCGCAGTGCGTGCCGTCCTGGACGTTGGACCAGTAGCTGATGTTGTCCTCCGCGCCGAGCGCCTTGTAGATCTCCGCTCCGGCCAGGGCGGCGACGCTGCCGGGCCGGGAGCCGAGCCAGTCGATGTGCGGGTTCTCCATGATGAACAGGCCCCGCGGCGCGATCATGCCGATGATCGAGTGCGTGTCCACCGGCAGCCGCGCCGGGTCGCCGGTGAACGAGCCGAACGCGTCACCGAGCCACGGCTGCTCGTTGTACGCGCTGCTCAGCGGCTGGGCGCCGCTCTCCCGGGCCACGCCGCGGAAGATGGGGACGCCGCCGGTGCCGGACTCGATCGGCATGGTGAGCGCGATGCGCTGGTCGAACGCGCCGGTCACGAAGGCGCCCTTGCCGAACCGGGAGCACCCGGTGACCCCAATCGCGTCCGCTTTGAGGATGGAGCCGTCCGACTGCTCGATGACGTCGATGATGCGGCTCACGCCCCAGGCCCAGGCGGCGAGCAGGCCGGTGCTGCTGGAGGAGCCGTAGAGGGTGTAGAAGGCGCCCTGCTTGTTGCTCCGGGAGGTGTTCTCCCGCCCGACGGAGTACGGGTCGAAGCCGATGACCGCGGCACCGGCCGCCTTGATGGTGGCGGTGTCCGCGCCGAGCCCGCCCAGGACGACGACGGCGGGGAACGGGCCGTTCCCGCTCGGCAGGTCGACGCTCGCCGAGAAGCTCGCGCTCCTGCCGCCTTCCGACACGTTGACGGTGATGCCGTTCCGCGTGACCGAACCCGTGACGCTCGCCGGTTTTCCGGGCTTGGTGCCGTAGACGTACCGCTCCGCCAGTTTCCTGATCTCCGCGCGGCGGCACCGCCACTCCGCCTTGGTGGTGATGCGCGTGCCGAGCTTGCGGAAGGGGTCGGGCAGCAGGGGAGTGCTCGCCAGGTCACCGGTGTCCGGGACCGGGCAGCCGGTGCCGTCGTCCTCCACGGCCGCGGTGACCACGGCCGCCTGAGCGCCCGGTGTCAACGCTCCACCGACCGCGCAGGTCGCCGCCACCGCGAGCACGGCGACCGCCGATCGGATCGTGGAGCGGCCCGAGTGGCTCTTCACCTGGGCTCTCCTTCCACGTGAGATTGGACCACCACCGTCGAGCGTCAAGTTCGACTTTTCAAGGTGTCAATCGAGCCCTGACACGGCCGGACCTTGCGCAAGGTCAGCGGTGTGGATCGATGAAATAAAAGTGCAAGTAAGGCGGTTGTACTGATTCGCGTGGGTGACCGCGATCTCGATCAGGCGGGGTGAGGCCGGATCGTCGGATGGCGTGATCCGTCCGCCCGCGGCGGGCGGGCGAACGGCGGCAGGCGAACACGCGCCGGCTCGGCGGAGCGCGGAGCGTGGCAGGCCTGGCGGATGGGGCGCGCGAGCGGTGCGCGGGTCCGCGGCCCGGTGGCCTACGGCCCCGGCGGCGGAGACCGCTCGGCGAGCGTCACCGGTGCCCCATAGGCGGTCCTTTTACCGGTCGCGGGCTGAAGTGTTACAATTGTGAGACCTAGATCAGTTGCGAGCCGACCGCTTTCGGGGTAGTGCGGCGTGTGACCGCGTGATCAGCCCGACGTTCCGTACGACTTCCGGCATGCCTCGATGAGGACCGGTCAGGCAGGGTCGAGGGCGACCGTCTGACCTGTCGCGGTGAGACGTAGCTCAGAGACGAGCCCTAACGCTGCGCTTACACCCGCGTTGGAATGCTCGTGTGCCGTCGATGGCCGGGCATGCGCGCATGATTCTCAGGCTCCGGGGTTTCTCCAGGGGGGATGAAATGATCTCGACCGACGAAGAGCGGCGGGTCTGGCTCGAGCGCGAGGTCATGCCGGTCACCGGGCAGCTCTACGCATCGGCGATGCGGTTGACGCGGAATCCGGCGGACGCCGAGGACCTGGTCCAGGAGACCGTGGCCAAGGCGTACACCTCGTACCACCAGTTCCGGCCGGGGACGAACCTCAAGGCGTGGCTGCACCGGATCCTCACCAACAACTTCATCAACGACTACCGCAAGAAGCAGCGTTCGCCGAAGCTTTCCGCCGCCGAGGACATCGAGGACTGGCAGCTCGCGGCGGCCGAGTCGCACACCTCCACCGGCCTGCGGTCGGCCGAGGCCGAGGCGCTCGACCAGATCCCCGATTCGGTCGTGATGGACGCCCTCCGCTCCCTCCCCGAGGAGTTCCGGATCGCCGTCTACCTCGCCGACATCGAGGGGTACGCCTACCGGGAGATCGCGGAGCTCATGGGCACCCCCATCGGGACGGTCATGTCCCGGCTGCACCGCGGCCGCAAGCAGCTGCGCGCCATGCTGAAGGACTACGCCCGCGAGGGCGGCCTGGTGAGCGCGGCCGAGCCGGAGCCGGCGGCCGCCTGATCCGGCCGAGCCCGGCCCGGTCTGCTGCCCGAGTCGGCCATCCGCCTGACCCGGCCGGCCGCCTGACCCGGTCGGGCGCGCATGACCCGGCCCGGCCGCGCCGCCGTGCCGTACGGTGTGCCGCACGCGGCGACGCGGAACCCGGGCGGCACCCGGACGCGCGGGGGAACGCGCCGGGGTACCACCATCCGGCCTGGGAGAACGCGCAGCACCGAGACACGCGGGCGCACCCACCCGGGCGCACGGCCGTACGCCCGCCCGGCCGCCTGCGGCGGCGACGGCACGGTCAGGAGACGGAGATCAGCACGATCGCGCCCAGGGCGCAGGCCACCCCGGTGATCTGCACCGGCCTCAGCCGTTCCCCGAGCACGTACCGGGCGAGCAGCAGCGTGCTCGCCGGGTAGAGGGAGACCAGCGGGGCGACCAGGCTGAGCATGCCCTGCTGGACGGCGAGCAGGTAGAGGGCGATCCCCGTCGCGTCGAGCACCCCGGCGAGAAGCGTCACCGCGAGCGACCCCGGCGCCGGGCGCGGGCTCCGCCGCGCCGCCACGGCGACGAGCGCGACCAGCAGGACCGAGCAGGCCCGTCCGCCGAGCAGCGGCCACAGCCCGGCGTCGGCCGGGGCGAGCTTGAGCAGGGTATAGGAGCCGCCGAAGCCGGCGCCGGCGAGGATCCCGCCCACGAGGGGGCCGGTCAGGGACCCGGTCCGCGATCGCCTGCCGTCCTGGCCGACGAGCAGGACGGCGGCGAGCCCGGCGGCGATGCCGCCGATGGCGAGCGGGGACGGGCGCTCCCCGAGGGCGAGGCCGATCAGCACGGGCACCGCCATGCTGGTGGCCCCGGTGGCCGGGGCGACCACGGACATCACGCCGGCGGCGAGGCTCCGGTAGAAGAGGGCGATGGCGGTCGCGCCGGTGACGCCGGAGGCCATCCCCCACAGCAGGGCGGGGGCGCTCGGCGTGCCGGGGAGGAGCGAGAGCAGCAGCCCGGTCACCAGGAGGCCGCCGAGCTGCGAGACGAGGACGACGGCGATGAGGCGGGAGCGCCGGGCGGCGAGCCCGCCGAGGAAGTCCGCGGTGCCGAGGATGGCGGCGGCCGCCGTCGCCAGCGCGGCCACGGTCACGGTGCGACCTCCGGGAGCCGTCGGGGCCACAAGAGATCGTCGAAAGTACAATAAATTAACTTTAAAGCATAATAGACTGTACCCATGCCCGACCCCGAGACGATCAACGCCGCGATCGCCGCGAACGTGCGGAGCCTGCGGGGCCAGCGCGGGATGACCCTCGACGAGCTGGCCGCCAGGTCGAAGGTTAGCCGGGGCATGCTCATCCAGATCGAGCAGGGCCGGACGAACCCCAGCATCAACACCCTCAACCGGATCGCCGAGGCGCTCGGCGTCAGCATCGGCCGGCTGGTCGAAGTCGCCGACGTCCCGGTGGTGCGGATCGTTCAGCCGTCCGAGGCCGTGACCTTCCAGCACGGCGCCAGCAGCTCGGCGCGGCTGCTGATCGGCTCCGACGCGCCGGCCATCCTCGAGCTGTGGGACTGGCGGCTCGGCCCCGGTGAGCACTACGACGGGGACGCGCACCCGCCGGGCACCCGGGAGATGCTCACCGTCCTCGAGGGGGAGCTCACCCTCACCGTGTACGGCCAGAGCCACACGATCGGCGAGGGCGCGGCCGTGGTCTTCAGCGCCGACCGGCCCCACCGGTACGCCAACCACGGCGAGGGGCCGGTCCGCTTCGTGATGGTGGTGACCGAGCCGACGAACCGGGTCGAGGACTGACCCCAGAGATCGTTCGCCGGTCGGTGAAGATCCGGTTGACCGCGGCGCGTCGCGTACCCCCGGCACGGCCGACCGGGGAGTCTCCACGGAAGACGATGATCACGCGGCACCGGCCGCCTCGGGCCGGGCGCCGCGCCGCGCCTCGAACACTCCCGGAACACCCTCGTGATGACCGGACGCCATGTTCCCCGGGCGTTACCGCCCCGGCCCGCTGACACCGTGAAACGCCGATAGCTGGGCACGAAATCGCCGTGCCGCATATGTCGGCATCGGTCAGTCGAGGTCCGATATGTGCCACACGCACGGGGGAACGAGGCGGGCGGCCTCCGCCCGCCCGTCCGGCCGGGAGGGGGTTCCATGCGGAAACGGTCGGTTCTGCTGGCGCTGCTGCTGCTCGCGGGATGCGGCATGGCCGAGCCCACCCGGCCGGCGACCACCGCACCCGGCCCCAAGCGCGTGTTCCGCCACCGCACCCCGCCCGCCCAGGACCTGATCGGGATGCGGCTCGTCTCCGCGCAGCGGGACTGGCCGGGCCCGCGCCTGCCGGTCGCCCCGCCACCGAGGACGATCGACTGCAGTCGGCTCAAGTGCGTGGCGCTCACCTTCGACGACGGTCCGGGTGAGGAGACCGGGCGGCTGCTCGACATCCTCGCGGCCCACCACGCCCGGGCCACCTTCTTCGTGCTCGGCCGGATGGTCGACCAGGACGAGACCACGCGCGGGTACGTGCGGCGCATGGTCTCCGAAGGGCACGAGATCGGCAACCACTCCTGGAGCCACCCCGCGCTCACCGGGCTCTCCGCGGGAGGCGTCCGGGAGGAGCTCGACCGCACCCAGCAGGTGGTCATGGAGGTCGCCGGGGTCCGGATGCGGATCATGCGCCCGCCGTACGGCGCGACCGGCCAGGGGGTGGAGAAGGTGACGCGGGACGCGGGCCTCGCGCAGATCCTCTGGACGCTCGACACGTTCGACTGGCGCGACCGCAACGCCGACACGGTCGCCAAGCGCGCCGCCCAGGCCAAGCCCGGCGACATCGTGCTCCTCCACGACATCCACGCCACCACGATCGAGGCGGTCCCCCGGATCCTCGCCGAGCTGGACCGCAAGGGGTACACCTACGTGACCGTCTCCGAGCTGCTCGGCGACGTCACCCCCGGGAAGCAGTACGTCAAGCGATGAAGGGCTACGACTTCGCGGGCCCGGCGCTGGAGCTCGGCGCGCTGGTACGGGAGGACGGGACCATCGACCCCGCCGAGCGGATCAGGCTCCCGCTCGCCATGATGAACCGGCACGGGCTCATCGCCGGGGCCACCGGGACGGGGAAGACCAAGACGCTCCAGCTCATGGCCGAGCAGCTCTCCGCGGCGGGCGTCCCCGTCTTCCTCGCCGACGTCAAGGGCGACCTGTCCGGCATGGCGTCGCCCGGCCTGCCCGGGCAGCGGGTGCTCAGCCGGGCCGCCGAGGTGGGGCAGGACTGGTCGCCCGCCGCCTGCCCGGTGGAGTTCTTCTCGCTCGGCGGCCTCGGCGAAGGCGTGCCGCTGCGCGCCACCGTGACGTCCTTCGGCCCGACCCTGCTCGCGAAGGTGCTCGGCCTCAACGAGACCCAGGAGTCCTCGCTCGGGCTGATCTTCCACTTCGCCGACCGGAACGGGCTCCCGCTGCTCGATCTGAAGGACCTGGTCGCGGTGGTCCGCTACCTCGCCGACACGCCGGAGGCCCTGCGCGAGATCGGCGGGCTGTCGCGGTCGACGGCCGGTGTGATCCTCCGCAGCCTCACCACCTTCGAGGCCGAGGGCGCGGGCGTGTTCTTCGGCGAGCCCGAGTTCGACGTGCGCGACCTGCTGCGCCGTACCCCGGACGGCCGGGGGATCGTCTCCATCCTCGAGCTCCCCGAGGTGCGGGACCGGCCGCGGCTCTTCTCCACCTTCCTGATGTGGCTGGTCGCCGACCTGTTCGAGCGGCTGCCCGAGGTCGGTGACCCGGACCGGCCCGAGCTCGTGTTCTTCTTCGACGAGGCGGGCCTGCTCTTCGAGGACGCGTCCAAGGCGTTCCTGCGGGCGCTCGTCCAGACCGTGCGGCTGATCCGCTCGAAGGGGGTCGGCGTGTTCTTCGTCACCCAGACCCCCGAGGACGTGCCGGCCGGCGTGCTCGCCCAGCTCGGCGCCCGGGTGCAGCATGCCCTGCGCGCCTTCACCCCCCAGGACGCCAAGGCGCTGAAGGCGACCGTCTCCACGTTCCCGCGCTCCTCCTACGACCTCGAGGAGGTGCTCACCGGGCTGGGCATCGGGGAGGCCGTGGTCACCGTGCTCTCCGAGACCGGGGCGCCCACCCCCGTGGCCCGGACCCGGCTGCGGGCGCCGCGGTCCCGCATGGCGCCGTCCGACCCGCAAGTGATCAGGCGCGTGGTCGCCGCGTCCCCGCTCACCGCCGTGTACGGCACGGCGGTCGACCGGGAGTCCGCCTATGAGCTGCTCGCCGCCCGGCTCAGCGCGGCCGGACCCGGGGCCGGGGAGCCGGCGTCCGGCCGGTCACGGGAGAGGCGGGCGGAGCCGGAGGGGAGGCCCGGCCGGCCGGAGCCGTCCCCGCTCGAGCGGGTGTTCTCCGCCAAGGGGCTGGAGTCGCTCGCCCGCTCGGCGGCGACCGCGCTGGGCCGGGAGATCGCCCGGTCCGTGTTCGGCACGGTGCGCCGCCGTCGCCGCTGACCGCGCGCCTTGGGCGCCGCCCGCCGGACCGGTCCCGGGCGTCCGGCCGCCGGTGGGGTGCCCCGGGCCGGGCCGCCTCTCCGGCGTCTCGGACGCCGCGCGCCCTGAGCGCGGGCCACCGGCGGGGTGTCCGCGGCGTCGGCCGCCGGGTGCCCCGGGCGCGGGCCGCCTGGCGAGGGCCCGGTCTCGGGCCGCCGGTGGGTCACCGGCCGCGTCAGTCCACGACCTCGATGACCCCGCAGCCGACGCGGGCGCCCGCGTCACCGGTCCGCCGGCTGGCCTCGTCCGGTCCCTTGGTGCCGGTGCTGTCCTTGGGGTGGGTGTACCGGTCCGGGATGTGCGCGAGGTTGTCCGGCTTGGCGTGGATGATGACCGCGCTGCCGTCCCGGTCGGCGAGCCGCCGCCGCGGGATCCGGTCGATGACGACGGTCATGTAGGCGGTGCCGTCCGAGTTCACCAGGATCGGCGGGAAGTCACCGATCGCGGGGTGGCGCAGCGCCTTGCCGTGGCCGAGGTGGTCGCCGGCGCTCGCGAACGGGCTCCCCGTCGCCGGATCGATCGACTTGGGGTCGCACACCCCGGTGTTGTGGATGTGGAAGCCGTGGAACCCCGGGGTGAGCCCGCGGACGTGCACGGTGACCCGGGACTTGCCGCGGCCGTACGCCTCGAGCTGGAAGGTGCCGAGGGTCTTGCCCTTCGCGTTCTTGATCACGGCTCCTGCGATGACCCGGGGCTGGTAGCCCGTTCGCGGTGCGTCACCCGCCGGTGCCGCCGCGCCGGTCGCGGTGAGCCCCAGGGCGGCGAGGGCCAGGTAGGTCGCGCGAAACATGAGTCGCCTCCTCCGTGAACGGCGCTGCTGGTTCCGGCGACAGCAGAGCACGGCACGGGCCGGCCGGGCGGGGGGAAAACGCCGTTCTTGGCCGACGGTTTACCGCGTTCTTGCCGGGCGGGCGCGGCCACGGCAGGGCGACGCGGCAAGGCCGGCCGATCGCCCGGGCCCGACCGCGGGAGCCGCGGGAAGGGGGCGGTCATCCGAGAGGCCGTGACGAAAGGCCACGGCGGGAGGGACCGGGAGCGAGCCGCCGGCCCGCGGCGGCCGCCGGCAAAGGTCCGCCGGAGGCGCCGGTACGGGGCGACGCCGGGAGAGGTCCGCCGGAGGTACCGGTACGGGGCGACGCCGGGAGAGGTCCGCCGGAGGTACCGGTACGGGGCGATCGCCGGGAAGGGTCCGTTGGAGGCGCCGGCGCGGGGCGATCGCCCGCGGCGGCGCCGGAAACGGCTCGACCGGCGCTCAGCCGCGGCGCTTGGCCCGGGCGGCGGCGCGGGCGCGCTCCGCGGCGTCGAGCACCACCTTCCGGATCCGCACGCTGTCCGGGGTGACCTCCACGCACTCGTCGTCGCGGATGAACTCCAGGGCCTGCTCCAGCGTCATGACCCGCGGCGGGGTCAGCTTCTCCAGCTCCTCGGCCGTGGACGAGCGGATGTTGGTGAGCTTCCGCTCCTTGGTGATGTTGACGTCCATGTCGTCGGGGCGGGAGTTCTCCCCGACCACCATGCCCTCGTACACCTCGGTGCCGGGGGAGACGAAGAGCGTGGCCCGCTCCTGCAGGTTGAGCATCGCGTACGAGGTCACCTTGCCGGCGCGGTCGGCCACCAGGGACCCGGTGGTGCGGGTGCGCAGCTCCCCGAACCACGGCTCGTACCCCTCGAACACGTGGTGCGCGATGCCGGTGCCGTGGGTCTCGGTGAGGAACTCGGTGCGGAACCCGATCAGGCCGCGCGCGGGCACCACGAACTCCATCCGGACCCAGCCCGTGCCGTGGTTGATCATGTTCTCCATACGGCCCTTGCGCTGGGCGAGGAGCTGGGTCACGGCGCCGAGGTACTCCTCGGGGCAGTCGACGGTGAGCCGCTCGACCGGTTCGTGCAGCTTGCCGTCGATCATCTTGGTGACGACCCTCGGCTTGCCGACGGTGAGCTCGTAGCCCTCGCGCCGCATCTGCTCCACGAGGACGGCCAGCGCGAGCTCGCCCCGGCCCTGCACCTCCCAGGTGTCCGGGCTGTCGGTCGGGAGCACCCGGAGCGAGACGTTGCCGACCAGCTCCCGATCGAGGCGCTCCTTGACCAGCCGGGCGGTCACCTTCGTGCCCTTGGTCTTGCCGACGAGCGGGCTGGTGTTCACCCCGATCGTCATCGAGATCGCCGGCTCATCGACCTTGATCAGGGGGAGCGGGCGCGGATCGTCGGGATCGGCCAGGGTCTCGCCGATCATGATGTCCGGGATGCCGGCGATCGCGATGATGTCGCCCGGCCCCGCCTCGGCGGCCGGCTTCCGCTCCAGGGCCTCGGTGAGGAACAGCTCGGTGACCTTGACCCGCTGCACGCTCCCGTCGGTGCGGCACCAGGCGACGGTCTGCCCCTTCCGGATCGTGCCGTGGTGGACCCGGCAGAGCGCGATCCGGCCGAGGTAGCTGGAGGCGTCGAGGTTCGTCACGTGCGCCTGCAGCGGCGCGTCCGGGTCGTAGACCGGCGGCGGGATCGTCTCCGCGATCGTCTGGAAGAGCGGCTCGAGGTCCGGTGAGTCGGGCATCGTGCCGTTCTCCGGCCGGTTGAGCGACGCCCGGCCGGCCTTCGCCGAGGCGTAGACGATCGGGAACTCGATCTGCTCCTCGGTGGCGCCGAGGTCGATGAAGAGCTCGTACACCTCGTCGACGACCTCGGGGATCCGCGCGTCGGAGCGGTCCACCTTGTTCACGCAGAGGATCACCGGCAGCTTCGCCTCGAGCGCCTTGCGCAGCACGAACCGGGTCTGCGGGAGGGGACCCTCCGAGGCGTCGACCAGGAGCACGACCCCGTCCACCATGGACAGCCCGCGCTCCACCTCGCCGCCGAAGTCGGCGTGGCCCGGGGTGTCGATGATGTTGTACGTGATCCCGCCGTGCCGTACCGCCGTGTTCTTGGCGAGGATCGTGATGCCCTTCTCCCGCTCCAGGTCGATCGAGTCGAGGACGCGTTCGGCGACCTCCTGGTTGGCGCGGAACGCACCGGACTGCCACAGCATGGCGTCCACCAGGGTGGTCTTCCCGTGGTCGACGTGCGCGATGATCGCGATGTTGCGCAGGTCGTCGCGGGTCAGCAAAGGCATGGTCGGTCTCGTTCTGCGGTGAGGTGGATCGTTGCGCCCCGGAGTGGGAGAGAAACGCATCGGCCGTCGTGAGCGGCCTGGTCATTGTATTCGATGGCCGTGAGGGCTCCCGCCGCCGAGCAGCGGCCCCGGATTGCGCCGGGGATCGGCGGGGAGAACCCGTATCGCCTGGAGCGAGGACGCCGGCCACCGGACCTCGGGCCGGCCCGGCCGCGAGGAGGGTGAATAGGGTCGTGGGCGTGGCATGGTCTCCCGTCTACCCGGCGACGCTGCGGACGGCGGACGGGGTGCGCCTCGACGCGGCGCACACCCCGAACGGGTCGCTCGAGCTCGGCATCGTGGTCGCGCACGGGTTCACCGGCTCGTGGCGGGAGCGGCCGACCCGCCGGATCACCCAGCTCCTCTCCCGGTTCGGCGGCGTGGTCTCGTTCGACTTCCGGGGCCACGGGCGCTCGTCCGGGCAAACGACCGTCGGAGACCGGGAGATCCTCGACCTCGACGTGGCGGTGAAGCACGCGCGGGCGATCGGGTACCGGCGGGTGGCCACGATCGGCTTCTCCATGGGCGCCGCGGTGGCCATCCGGCACGCGGCGCTGCACGGCGGCGTCGACGCCGTGGTGTCGGTGAGCGGGCCGGCCCGCTGGTACTACCGGGACACCACGCCGATGCGCCAGGTTCATTGGGCGATCGAGCGGTGGCACGGCCGGCTGGTGGTGCGGGCGGTGAAGCGGACCAGGATCGCGGGGAACGGCCGCTGGGAGGTGGTGCCGCTCGCGCCGCACGAGGTGGTGCACATGATCGCGCCGACCCCGCTGCTGATCGTGCACGGCGACGCCGACGCGTTCTTCCCCGTCGAGCACGCCCGCCAGCTCTATGAGAACGCCCGCGACCCCAAGGAGCTGTGGATCGAGCCCGGGTACGGCCACGCCGAGGCGGCCGCCACCCCGGATCTGATCCGCCGGATCGCCGGATGGATCACGCGAACCATCTCCGGTTGAGCGTCGTCTATTGCGGGTGTCGGGACTCGCGCACGCGCCGGCCGGTGCACACCCCGGTGTGGCCCAGTGCCGCGGGGGCGCATTGGGCGGGACCCTCATGCCGCGCGGGAGATGGGGGAACCCACCGGCCGGCGAGGCCCCGGCGGCCAAGGGGGACGCGGGCCGCCGGGCGACGGCCGCGGTCTCCGATCGATCCGAGGGGTTGCCGGCTCCGTGCGGGTCACCGGTGGGGCGTCCGTCCCCGCCGGTGACCCGCTCCATCCGGCCGATCCGCCGGTTCCGGCCCGCGCCCCGAATGCCGTGACGACGGCGCCGCCGTACCGGCCGGAACCGGGTCTTCTGGGGCGCACCGGGTCCGTGGTTTGCCCGGCAGCCGGGCATTGTGGTTGCTATAAACCACATCAGAAACATCAGAATCTTCTGGTGCATTAGCCGACAGATCGGCTTCCCCGGGTTCGGTCGGAGCGGAGGCTGCGTGCTGCTTCGGATCGGGGCGGTGCTGGCCGCCATCGCGATGCTCGCCGCCTGCATGGCGGCGCCGGCCGCGGCCGCGCCCGCCGATCCGGACGCCAGGCTCCGCGAGCTGACCAAGCAGGCCGACGACCTCGAGAAGCGCTACCGGGGGACGATCCTCGACCTGGAGGAGGCCCGGCGGAAGGCGCAGCAGGCCACGACCCGGGTGAAGCGGCTGCGCACCCAGTTACGCACCGCGCGGCGCAAGCTGGTGGAGTTCGCGCAGCTTGCGTACATGGGCGGCGCCGTCGACGGCGTCCACCTCTTCGCCGCCAACGGCGACCCGGGCACGCTCGCCACGGTCACCTACCTCGCCCTGCACCGGGCCGAGCGGCTGAAGAACGTCCAGCGCCTCCTCGACGAGCAGCGCAAGGCCGCGGCCAAGGCCGAGGCCGAGATCGAGAAACTGCGCAAGCAGATCAAGGAGCTGCAGAGCAAACGGAGCGAGGTGGAGCGGCTCCTGAGGCGGTTCGGCTTCCAGACCCCCGACGCGGGGACCGGGCTCACCCCGCGCATGATCACCGTGCGGAACGCGATCCTCCGGCAGTTCGCCCTGCCGCACGGGTACGGCTGCCTGCGGCCGGGCGACCCCGGGGAGCACGGCAAGGGCCGTGCCTGCGACTTCATGGTGAGCAGCGGCGGCCGGATGCCCGACGCCACCGGCCTGGCGCGCGGCGACGCGATCGCCCAGTGGTGCATCCAGAACGCCCGGCGGTACGGGATCATGTACATCATCTGGAAGCAGCGCTACTACGACCTGCGCACCGGCTCCGGCTGGCGGCCCATGGCGGATCGCGGCAGCGTCACCGCGAACCACTGGGACCACGTGCACGTCTCAGTGCTCTGACCCGCCTTCGCGCTCCGGCCCGTTCCCGGCGCCGCCGCGGATCAGGTCCCGCATCCAGTGGTAGGAAGCCTTCGGGGTGCGCGCGCCGGTGGCGAAGTCGACGTGCACCAGGCCGAACCGCTGGTGGTAGCCCTCGGCCCACTCGAAGTTGTCGAGCAGCGACCAGACGAAGTACCCCCGGACGTCCACCCCCTCGGCCCGCCGCATCGCGGCGATGTGGCCGGCGAGGTAGTCGATCCGCTCCCGGTCGTCGATCCCGTCGTAGGAGCAGCCGTTCTCGGTGATGTACACGGGCGGGAGCGCCGCGCCGTACCGCTGGGCGAGCGACTCGAGCAGCTCGCGCAGGCCGTCGGGGACGACCGGCCAGCCGAACGCGGTCCGCGGGTAGCCGGTGATCTCCTCGAGCCGGAACGGCAGGCCGTCCGAGCCCGGCCCGGACACCCGGGTCGGCGTGTAGTAGTTGATCCCGAGCCCGTCGAGCGGCTGGGCGATGATCTCCAGATCCCCGTCCCGGACGCAGTTCAGGCCGCCGTACGCCGACAGGTCGGGGTAGGAGCCGAGCAGCACCGGGTCGTTGAACAGCCGGTTGTGCAGGATGTCGTAGGCCTCGGCCGCGGCGCGGTCCTCCGGGGAGTCCGAGGCCGGCCACACCGGCGTGCAGTTGTTCGTGATCATCACCTTGGCCGCGCCGTTCGCCCGGAGCGCCGGTACGGCGAGGCCGTGGCCGAGGAGCTGGTGGTGGGCGACCGGGAGCGCGTCCAGCATGAGCGTCCGGCCCGGGGCGTGCACGCCGAGCGCGTAGCCGTACACCATGTGCACGAACGGCTCGTTGAGCGTGATCCAGATGCCGACCCGGTCGGCGAGGCGCTCGGCGACCCGCGCCGCGTAGTCGGCGAACCGGGCGGCGGTGTCGCGGTTGAGCCAGCCGCCCTCGTCCTCCAGGGCCTGCGGCAGGTCCCAGTGGAACAGGGTCGCCACCGGGGTGATGTTCCGTTCGCAGAGCGCGTCCACCAGCCGGTCGTAGAAGCCGAGGCCGGCCGGGTTGACCGGGTCCCGGCCGGTCGGCTGGATCCGCGGCCAGGCGATGGAGAAGCGGTAGGCGTTGAAACCGGCCTCGGCGAGCAGCGCCACGTCCTCGGGCCAGCGGTGGTAGTGGTCGCAGGCGACGTCGGCGGTGTGCCCGTCCCTGATCCGGCCCGGCTGGTGCGCGAAGGTGTCCCAGATCGACGGTCCACGGCCGTCCTCCCGCACCGCTCCCTCGATCTGGTAGGACGAGGTGGCCGCACCCCAGAGGAACATGGGCACCACTCTCCCCCCGGCCGGTAATCATGAGGGATGCTCATGATAACCCCGCGCCCCTGAGCCGCTGAAGGGCCCGGTGGAGCGGGCTCGCGGGCCGGGCCGGATGGACCCGGCGTCTCGGCGGGCGGGACACCCCGCGCGGGGCGTTCCGGAGGCCGGCCGGTGAGCCCGGCGCTCTGGGCGGAGGGGTGCGGCTGACCGGGGGATGGGTCTGGGCGCGCGCGGATGCGTGCCGGCGGGATGCCCGGCAGCCGGGCGGACCGGGGCGGCGGGCCCGCGGATGGGTTCGGTGAGCCGGTGCGGATAGGGGCGGCCTGCGGATGGTCCGGTGAGCCGGGCGGATGGGGGAGCCGGCCTGATGGGCCAGGCGGGCCCCCGCCGGGAGGGCGGCCGGGGGGAGGGAGAATGGCGGCATGGGTTCCCACGGCGCCACCGCACGCCACCTCGCCGGGCCACCGCTGCGCCGGCTCCCCGCCCAGCGCCGCAGCCAGGAACGGGTCAAGCGGATGCTCGACGAATGCGCCCTCCTGCTCGACGAGGTGGGGTACGACCGGCTGACCACCAAGGAGGTCGCCCGCCGGGCCGAGGTGCCGATCGGCACCTTCTACCAGTTCTTCACGGACAAGCAGTCGCTGGTGCGCGCGCTCGCCCTGCGGAACCTGGACAGCTACCTCGACCGGCTCGCCTCCCGGCTCACCGCGGCCGGGCTGTCGGACTGGTCGGAGGCCGTCGACCTGGCCATCGACGAGTTCGTCACCATGAAGCGGACCGTGCCCGGGTTCGGGGCGGTCGACTTCGGGGACGTGCGGACCACCCCGGGCGGCCCCGAGCTGCCCGGGACCAAGCGGCTGCTCGACGCCGCCCTGGAGAACAACGTGGTGGTGGCGGACCGGCTGCGCTCGCTCGTCGTCGACCTGCTCGGCGTGCCGCCGAGCGAGAGCCTCGCCCGGGCGTTCGTCGTGGCGGTCGAGGCCGCCGACGCCGTGCTCAAGCTCGCCTTCCGCGCCCACCCGGACGGCGACCCCGACCTCATCGCCGAGGCCAAGCGCCTCGTCCGCGCCTACCTCGTCGGCTACCTCGCCTGACCCCGCCCGGCCCGGTGCGCGGCCCCCCGGCCACGCGCCGTCGCGGCGTCCGGTGGCGCCGCCCGCGCCCGGGCCGAAGACCGGGGCATCCTTGCTTCGCCCAGCCGAGGTTCGGGGCATCCCGGCCTCGCCCGGGCCGATGCCTGGGACATCCCCGCCTCGCCCGGGCCGGAGCCTCGTCACGCCCCGCCCGGGCCGGGACCGCGCGTCAGGCCGGGGCGTTGAGGCGGTCGAGCAGCTCGGGCTCGAGCTCGACCTCCACGAGCAGCTCCTCCAGCTGGTCCACCGAGCTCACCCCCACGACCGGGATGATGTCCTGCGCCCGCAGCCAGGCGAGCACCACCTGGTTCCGGGTGGCGCCCAGCTCACGGGCCACCTCGTCGAGCACGGCCAGCCGCTTGGCCGTGCCCGGGTGGTCGTAGTGCTCGGGCAGCGGCCGGCCCGCGTAGGCGCCCTTGAGCAGCGCGGTGTAGGCCCACAGCGTCAGGTTCTCCTCGGACCGCACGTAGTCGAGCGTCTCCTCGGTCGCGTGGACGTGCCCGTCCCCGGGGAGCCGTACCCCCGGCCGGGGACGCAGGTAGGAGTAGCGGAGCTGCACGTGGGTGTACGGCGTGCACCCGCGGGCCGCGGCGAGGGACCGGGCGCGCTCCAGCCGCCAGGTGGCGTGGTTGCTCGCGCCCACCTCCTTCACCCACCCGGCGAGCACGAGCTCGTCGAGGGTGGCCACCGTCTCCTCCAGCGGCACCGACCGGTCGTCGAGGTGGGCCCAGTAGACGTCGATGTGGTCCACCCCGAGCCGGCGCAGGCTGCCCTCGGCCGCGGACCGGATCGCCTTGGCCGAAAGCCCTTCGGCGGAGGCGAGCGTCCGGTCCCCGGGGACGGTCGGGCGCGCCCCGCACTTGGTGCTGATCACCACCTGGTCCCGGTTGCCGCGCGACGCGAGCCAGCGGCCGATGGTCGTCTCGCTCTCGTCGCCGGTCGCCCCCTCCAGCCAGAACGGGTAGTTGTTGGCGGTGTCGATGATCTTCCCGCCGGACTCGACGAACCGGTCGAGGATGGCGAAGGAGGTCGCTTCGTCAACGGTGGTCCCGAACGGGATGGTCCCTAATGCGATTCTCATGCCGCCTACCTTGCAATCGATCGGGTGTTTCCGCGCAACCCGTTTGCGATCACCGGCGGCCGGCGCAAGGGAGGACCGCGCCGATCGCCTCACCCGCCCGGCAGGCGTACGGCGGCGCGTCTCTCCGATCGGGTTCCTCAGTCCGGTCACCGGTCGGGTGCTCCGGTCCGGGTTGGCGATCGGATGCCTCGGCCCGGGCGGTCGCCCACCCGGTCGGCGGCGATCCGAGCGAGACCGCTCCGCCCGGTGGGGCGGAGCGGGAGAACCGGAGCGCTCCGGGGCGGCCGGCGCGGCGGGTCAGCGCAGCCTGATCCCGCCGTCGGAGCGGGTCGCGTGCAGGTCGGCCTCGATGCGGGCGGCGGTGGCGAGCAGCGGCGGGAGCAGGTCGCGGCGGATGGACTCGCGGGTGGTCCGGCTCGCGTGCGAGGAGACGTTGACCGCGGCCACCACCCGCCCGGCGGCGTCCCTGATCGGCGCGGCGATCGACCGCAGGCCCTCCTCGAGCTCCTGGTCCACCATGGCCCACCCCTGCGCCCGCACCCGGTCCAGCTCGGCGCGGAGGGCCTCCTTCGAGGTGATGGTGTACGGCGTGAGCCCGGTCAAGGTGGCGCGCTCCAGGTAGGCGTCGAGCTCGGCCGGCGGGAGCCCGGCGAGGAGCACCCGGCCCATGGAGGTGCAGTACGCGGGGAACCGGGTGCCGATCGCGATCGCCACCCGCATGATGCGCTTGGTCGGCACCCGGGCGACGTAGACGATCTCGCTGCCGTCGAGCACGGAGACGGAGGCCGACTCCCGCACCTCGGCGGCGAGCCGCTCCAGGTGGGGGAGGGCCACCTCGGGGAGCGAGAGGCTGGACAGGTAGGCGTACCCGAGCTCGAGCACCCGCGGGGTGAGGGCGAAGCGCCGGCCGTCGGTCCGCACGTACCCCAGCTCGACCAGGGTGTGCAGGAAGCGGCGGGCCGCCGCCCGGGGCAGGTCGGTCTTGCGGGCGACCTCGCTCAGGGTGAGCTCGGGGCTCCCGGCGTCGAAGGCCCGGATGACGGCGAGACCCCGGGCCAGCGACTGGACGAACTCATCGGCCATCGGCCGCGCACCTCCCGGCCGGCGTGTTCGCGCAACGAACGGTGATCCTCAGCGCGAATCGAGTCTAATCCGGCACCACTTCGGTATTGACGCGACGTTTTCCGGCGCGTAGCGTGCAGTCGACGCATCCGCATTCAGAACATTTGTTCGCCTGGCGAACCAAGGAGTGCTCGATGCACCGCTCGCCGTCGCCGCCCGGACCCGCGCCGAGCTCGAGAACCTCATTCTCCGGCAGCGGCCCGGCATGACCACGCTCCCCGTCACCCACGACATCGACGAGGCCGTCCACGTCGGCAAGCGGATGATCGTGCCGTCCTCCTCCCTGACCATGGCGCTCGAAGACCTCAAGATCGACCTGTCCGCGATGCGCGACCGGATCGGCACCCGGTCGCCGCGCGGTTTCGCCGGGCTCCGCGGCCACGGGTGCGCCCGGATCCAGCGGGCCAAGGGGGCGCGGTGAGCACGGGCACGGTCCGGGACGCCGCGTTCGAGGTGCTGCGGCGCACCGGGATGACCACGATCTTCGGCAACCCCGGCTCGACCGAGATCCCCTTGCTCGCCGGCCTGCCGGAGGACCTGCGGTTCGTGCTCGCCCTGCACGAGGGGTCGGTGGTCGGGATGGCGACCGGCTGGGCGCTCGCCGGCCGCGGCCCCGCGCTCACCGTGCTCCACACCACCGCCGGGCTCGGCAACGCGGTCTCCGCGATCGCGACCGCGCGGGTCAACCGCGCCCCGCTGGTGGTCCTCGTCGGGCAGCAGGACCGCCGGCACCTCGCCCTGGAGCCGTTCCTCGCCGGGCGGCTGCACGGGCTCGCCGGGGAGTACCCGGTCTGGACCGACCAGCCGGTGCGCGCCCAGGACGTGCCCGGCGCGATCGCCCGGGCCGCGCACGAGGCCGTCACCGGCCGCGGCCCGGCGATCGTGATCGTGCCGATGGACGACTGGTCGGCGCCGTGGGACGGCACGGTCGAGGCCGCCCCGGCCGCGGTGCTCCGGCCCGCCGCGGTGGCCGACGAGGAGATCGCGCCGCTCGCCGCGCTGCTCGCCCAGGCGGAGGACCCGGTGCTCGTCGCCGGGGCAGGGGCCGACTCGCCCGCGGGATGGGCGGCCCTCACCGAGCTCGCCGAGCGGCTCGGCTGCCCGGTCTGGCAGGAGGCGTTCGGCGCCCGGGCCGGCTTCCCACAGGACCACCCGCAGTTCGCCGGGGTGCTGCCCGCGGACCGCGGCGGGCAGCGCCGCGCGCTCAAAGGCCACGACGTGGTCCTCGCCGTGGGCGCCCCGGTGTTCCGGCACTACCCCTACGATCCCGGGCCGCTCGTCGAGCCCGGCACCCGGATCGCCGTGGTGAGCGATGACCCGGCCGAGGTGCACCGGAGCCCGGCCGAGCTCGCCGTGCTCGCCGACCCGGCCGCGGTCTGCGCCCGGCTCGCCCGGCTCATCCCGGCCGCGCGCCGCCGGCGGGAGGTGGCCGGGCCGGACCGGCGGGCCGTACCGCCGCCCGCCCCCGGTGCGCCGCTCCGCGCCGTGCACGTCCTCCAGGAGCTCGCGCGCCGGCTCCCGCCGGAGACGGTCGTGATCGAGGAGGCGCCCTCCTCCCGTGCCGACCTGCACCGGCTGCTGCCCGCCCGCCGGCCGCTCGGCTTCCTCTCCGCGGCGATGGGCGGGCTCGGGTTCGCCCTTCCCGCGGTGGCGGGCCTGCGCATGGCCCTCCCGGAGCGGCCCGTCGTGGCGGTCGTGGGCGACGGTTCGGCGATCTACGGCATCCAGGCGCTGTGGAGCGCGGCGCACTACCGCATCGGCGCGCTCATCGTCGTGCTCGCCAACGGCCGGTACGCGATCATGGACCGGCTCGCCGAACGGCACGCCGGCGGCCCGGGCGCCGCCCGGGTGCCGTGGCCGGCGTTCCCCGAGGTGAGCCTCTCGGCCATGGCGCGCTCGTTCGGCTGCCCCGCGATCCGGATCGACACCCACGACCGGCTCGTGGCCGTGCTCGACGAGATCGTCCCGGACCTCGCCTCCCGCACCGAGCCGCTCCTGCTCGACATCGGCGTCGCCCCCGACGCCGAGTTCCACCCGTGAACGGCCGGAAGCGCGAAGCGCGATGCCGCTCGATGAGAGGATCCGGGCCGGCTGGGGCCACGGCGGCGGCCCGCGGACCTCCCGGGCCGGGCACGCCCCGGTGATCGAGCCCGCCACGAGCCCGGCCGGGCGGGCATCGCCGGCCCGGAGGACGATCGCCGGCCCTGAGGACGGCGGGGCCGCCGCCTCGTCCGAGGAGCGCGCGGCCGCCTCGGGCACCGGCACCGGCTTCCGGTCGGGGCGCCCGGGCCGACGCCGAGGCCTTCCCCTACACTTAGTGGGTCATCATGCAGGGCGAGATCGCGGAACACCCGTTCTGAGCAGTGGTCACGACGCAGGAGAACCGGCGAGGCCTTCGGCGGGCGATGCGAGGTTTCATGAGCAACCGCGGGCGCATTGTGCTCATCGCCGGGTTCGTGCTCATCGCGTGGAACATGCGGCCCGCGCTCGCCGGGGTCTCGCCGCTGCTCGGCGACATCATGGCGGAGCTGCACCTGAGCCCGGCCGCGGGCGGGGCGATCACCACGGTCATGGTGCTCTGCCTCGGCCTGCTCGGCCCGCTCGCCCCGGCCCTCGCCGGGCGCATCGGGCTCGACCGCACGGTGCTCGTCGCCCTGCTCCTGCTCTGCACCGGGGTCGTGCTCCGCAGCCTCGACGGCCCGCCCGCGCTGTACGGCGGGGCGGTGCTCGCCGGCGCCGCGATCGCGATCATGAACGTGGCCATGCCGGCCGTGTGCAAGCAGCACTTCCCGGACCGGATCGGCACGTTCACCGGGATCTACGTGTCCTGCCTGGTCGCCGGCGCCGCGGCCGCCTCGGCGGTGATGGTCCCGCTCGCCGGGAGGGTCGGCTGGCGGGCCGCGCTCGGCTCGGCCGCCGTCCTCGCCGCGGTGGCCGCCCTGCTCTGGCTGCCGCAGGCCCTCCGGCCGCAGCCCGCGGCCGGCCGGCCCACCGGCCACCGGCCGTACGGGACGCTGCTCCGCAGCCCCACGACCTGGGCGGTGACCGCGTTCATGGGCCTGCAGTCGATGACCTTCTACATCGTGCTCGCCTGGCTGCCCACGATCTTCCACGACGCGGGGCTCCCCGCGGATCAGGGCGGGTACCTGCTCGGGCTGACCAACCTCGCACAGATCGCGGCCACCCTCACCGTGCCCGTCCACGCCGGGCGGGCCCGCTCCCAGGCGCCGCACGTGGCGGCCGCCGCGCTGCTCACCACCGCCGGGTACGCCTGCGTGCTCCTCCTGCCCACCACGCTGCCGTGGCTCTGGATGATCGTGCTCGGGCTCGGCCAGGGAGCCTCGATCGCGCTCGCTCTGCTGATCATCGCGCAGCGGGCGCCCGACCCGGCCTCGGTGACCGCGCTCTCGGCCATCGCCCAGTCGATCGGGTACGTGCTCGCCGCGCTGGGCCCGGTCGCGATCGGCCTGATCCACCAGGTCTCCGGCGGGTGGACCGTGCCGCTGCTCGCCGGGATCGGCGTCTGCCTGCTCCAGCTCGCCGCCGGCGTGCTCGCCGGCCGGCCCCGGCCCGCCACGGCGTAGCCGCCGGCGCATCCGGGGCGGCTGATGTCTCCGGCCCTACCCGGCCCTCAGACACATGCGCCGTACCCGGTCCGCTGCCGCATGATCCAGATCGCCCCGTTGTGGCATGGGGTCGCGTCGATCTCCGGTCGGCGGGCCGGTTCAGGGGCGCGGCCGGGATGCCCATGCGGGCGGGGCTGCGCGGCCGTGCCGTGTTCCGTGCGTCCTTCTGGAGGCCATGCTCGCCCATGCCGAGCCGGGCTTGCCGCGCGTTGGCGCCCGTCTGGCGAACGTTCACCCGATCCGGCCCGACCTGGGATGGATCTCCTCCCGGTTCTCCATTAAGGTAAGCCTTACCTAAGAGGAGGCGACCGTGCTACTGGAAGCGGTGGCGGAGAACCTGCGGAGCCTCGAGGCCGAGTACGGCGACGGCTTCGGGGTCCTCCCGGACCTGGTGACCCACGACTCCCCCGAGTGGATCCGCGCCAGTGACCTGGTGCGCGAGCCGTACGAGGCGTTGCAGGACCTGGTGGCGGAGACCGAGGTCCGGTGGGGCGCGTCCCGGCACGTGGCGGCAGCGCTGCTGTGGAAGGCGTACAGCTTCTGGCACACGCTGCCGATGGTCCTCGGCTGGGCGCGGATCCGGCGGGTGCCGCTGATGCGGCTGGAGGACACGCTGGTGAGACCGTCCCCCGCGGGCGTGACGATCGCGGCGCGGGACGTGACCGTCGCCGTCCTCCCCGACGACTCCTTCGCCGGGGCGCCGGGGACGGTCGTGGTGCCCGATCTCGCCATCGCGATCCGGGGTGCCCTCCTCGAGGGCCAGCAGCCGGTGATCAAGGCGCTCAACGCGATCGCGCGGGTCGGCGAGCGCACGCTCTGGGGGTCGACGGCGGAGGCGATCGTCCGGCCGCTCGTCATGCTCGGCTCCTATGCGGACGCCGATCGGCTGCTCAAGACGATCGGATCCCCGGTGGACGGGCTGATCGTGCCGGAGGGCGACGGCTACCGCCGCCGCACGTGCTGCCTGTGGATCCGGATCCCGGGCACCGATCCCTGCGTGACCTGCTGCGTCCGCCGCTGAGCAGCGCACCGCGCCGCCCTGTTCCGCTACGGGCGGCGCTCCCGCTCCGCGGCGCGCTCGGCGCCCTGCCGGCGCGTGCGTGACGGCCGGCCGGTTCGGCCCGGAGCAGCGGACGGTTGTCACGTTCCGGCCGGAAGCCGCCGGGGAGTATCGCGGGTGCCTCTCGCCGTATCGTGAGCCATTTCCGGGCCGGGGCGTACGGCGACGGGGCGGGCCATGGGGCGGGCCGGGCGCCGGCGGCGGTGCGGCCGCGGGCCGTTCAGGCGGAGGCCGGCGGCGCCGGAGGCCCGGGGGAGGGGTCGTCAGTCGTCGCCGAAGACCAGGCTGAGCAGCCAGCTCACCACGGAGATCACGATCGCGCCCCAGAAGGCCGCCCAGAACCCCTCGACGTGGAAGCCGAGATCGAACAGCCTGGCCAGCCAGCCCGTGAACAGCAGCAAGGCGGCGTTCACCACCAGGGCGAACAGGCCTAACGTGATCACGTAGAACGCGCACCCGATCGTCTTGATGATCGGCTTGAGCACCGCGTTCACGACACCGAAGATCAGCGCGACCGCCAGGAGGGTGAGGACCTCCTCGAGCGGGGTCTCGGCCGTGACCGTGATGCCGCTCACCAGCTGCGTGGCGGCCCACAGCGACGCGGCGACCACCAAGATCTTGATGATGACCTTCACATGAAGGATCCTGGCATGCCGCGGCCGCATGCGCGTGGCCGGCATCGGCCACCGCACGGGCGGGACACCGCCGCCGCGGGCACGACCAGATCGAGGCCCCGAAGGCCACGGGGCCCGAGAGCGATAGGAGCGACCATGAAGACCCGTCAGGTCCTTCTCGCCGCCCGGCCGACCGGCTGGCCCCGGCCGGACGACTTCGCCGTCGCCGAGGCCGAGCTGCCCGAGCCCGCCGACGGCCGGATCCTCGTCCGCAACGTGTTCATGTCGGTCGACCCGTACATGCGGGGCCGGATGAACGCCGGCAAGTCCTACGTCCCGCCGTTCCAGGTCGGTGAGCCGCTCACCGGCGGCGCCATCGGCGAGGTGCTCGAGAGCAAGGCCCCCGGTTTCGCACCGGGCGACCTGGTCCTGCACGACTTCGGCTGGCGGGAGCACGCCGTGCTCGACGCCGCCGCGGCGCGCAAGGTGCCCCGGATACCCGGGGTCTCGCCCTCCGCCTACCTCGGCGTGCTCGGCATGCCGGGCCTCACCGCGTACGTCGGGCTGCTCGACATCGCCGGGATGAAGGAAGGCGACGTGGTCTTCGTCTCGGCCGCCGCCGGCGCGGTGGGCAGCCTGGCCGGGCAGCTCGCCCGGCTCAAGGGCGCCTCCCGGGTCATCGGCAGCGTCGGATCCGACGAGAAGGTCGCCCACGTGACCGGGGAGCTCGGCTTCGACGCCGCGTTCAACTACCGGCGGGGACCCGTGCGCGATCTGCTCAAGGAGGCGGCCCCGGACGGCATCGACGTCTACTTCGACAACGTCGGCGCCGACCACCTGGAGGCCGCCATCGCCGCGCTCCGGCCGTACGGCCGGGTCGCCATGTGCGGCGCCATCGCGGTCTACAACGCGACCGAGCCGCCGCCCGGGCCGCGCAACCTCGTCCAGGCCATCGGCAAGCGGCTCACCCTCCGCGGGTTCATCGTGAGCGACCACTACGACCGCTTCCCCGCGTTCCTCGACGAGGTCGGCCCGCTGGTGCGCGACGGGAAGATCGTTCACCGGGAGACGGTGGCGGAAGGGCTCGACCAGGCGCCCGAGGCGTTCCTCGCGATGCTCCGCGGCGAGAACATCGGCAAGATGATCGTCCGGCTCTGACCGGTCGCCGGCCGCTTGGCGCGGGCCCGCCCGGGGAAGGCCCACCCAGGGGGTGAGGCGGCGTGGACGACGAACGGCTCGAGGACCTCCCCACGCGGGAGCTGCACCATCGCGCGGTACGCCATGCCGTACGCCACGGTGACGTGGGCTTTCTCTGGCGGCTGCTCAAGGCGATCCCCGTGGCGGAGGCGGCCAGCGGGCACGGGGAGGAGGCGGCGAACGACCTCACCCGGGTGGCAGCGCTGATCAGCGACGCTCTGTCGGCGGGGGAGGGGGACGTCGGTGAGGCGCTCCGGCCGATCTACCTGGAGTACCTCTCCCACCACCCGGACGCCTGACCGTGGGTGGGGACTCAGCGGCCGTGGGCGGGCCCGGCCGAGGTCTCGCGCAGGTCAAGGAAGGTCAGGTTCGGTAGGGAGAAAATCCACCTTCGCATGACACACCCATGACATGGCCCCTTGTACTCTGAAGGTGTTCCTCGGGAGAGCGGGGACCACAGGCTTTGTGAAGAAGAACGCGGATGGGGGAACCGCGTTCGAGCGGGGCGCCGCCGGTTGCCTTTGGGGAGGGCAACGCCTGGCGGAACCGCTGTACCGGGGCCGGGTAGTTGGGGGACTGCCCGGCTCCGGCGACTCGAACGGGGCCGGGTAGTTTGGGGGGGCTACCCGGCCCCGATCTTTTCATGCGCCGCTCGTGCCGTCTCTCGCGGGGTGCCGCGCCAACCGGGTGCTCGCTCGGACACGGCACAGATCTCCGCTCGTACGGAATCGCAGCGATCTCGCCGTACGGAATCGCCCGGCGGCAGCACCGATCTCGCCGTTCTCTGGCGTAGTGCGATGCTCGTGCCGTTCTGATGCGTCCTGCCGATGATCTCGCCACGCTGATGCGCTGGGCCCGTCGGGCGGCACGCCCGATGCGATCACGCCGCCGGATGGATTCCCGCGCTCTGCGGGCCGCCCCTGAGTTCGGGGCCTGCCGCTCCGCCCGCGGCCGCACCGCTCCCGCGCCACGGGTGGGGCCAGGCCGGGTATGCGGGAGCCTCCGACCGAGCCTCCCGGTCGGAGGCCGGACGGCCCTCGTCCGGTGGCCGAGGGTCCCCACCGCTGGCCGAGACCGCCGCTGGCCGCGGCTGCCGCGGACCTCCGCCCGGCCGGTGCGAGCGCGCACCCGATGCGCGGTCCGGCGTGCCCGCTCCGGCCGCACCGCCGGCCGGAGCGGGAAGGGGCTCGCCGTAGGCACCGCGGCTCCCGCCGCGCCCAGGACCGGCGCGGGGCGCGCGGCCACGCTCCGCACCGCCGCCGCAGCCCGAGGCGCGGTCTGACGTGCCCTAGCGGCCTGCCGATCCTCCCGGCGTGCGCCTGCGGGTGCCGTGGCTTTGGGGCGGAGCGGCCGTCTCCGGCGCGTGATCATGGTCGATGCGCGCGGGATACCCAGATCATGGCGGCCTTAACCATCCTTTGAGGGTGTTTGGTAGATTTTCTGGCGTTTTCGGGTGTTTTGCTTTGCTCTGTCGTGACCTGTCGGGTAACGTCATCGGCAAGTGAAGGCGGATCATCCTGTAAGGAGATCGCACAGCACCCGAGAAGCGGAAGCCGGACGGCACGGAATCCGTGATCATCACCTGATCGTCACCGTGCCGCCCCGGGGCGTATGGCCACGCGCCAGTGCGCCAGCTCACGGCGGGCCATGGGACCGAACCATTCTCCCGCCCCAGGCCCGCCCCCGCCGGCCGCCACGTACCTCGCACCCACACCCACGTTGCGATCGTGGCCGGCGCTGACCTCGTACCCGACCGCACTCTCTGCGATGACTCTGACCGCTCTGCGCAACAACCGAACCGCACAGACCTTTGGCACCCTCATCGGAGCCCTGCTCGCCGCGACGACGCTCGCGGGGACCGCTTCGGCTTCGGAGAGCGCACCGACCGGCCGGGCGGCCGCGGTGGCACCGGCGGAGAGCACCCAGGACGAACAGATCCTGCTCCGCGGCGTCACCAAGGGCTCGTACTTCTGGGACGACGGATCCGGGCGGCAGGGGGACACCGGCATGCCGGCGATCGGCAAGCCGATGCAGAAGGGTCTGTTCGCCAGCCCGAGCTGGCCGCTCGGTACCGAGGGCTACATCATCTACAAGGGAAAGAAGGCCCGCTTCTTCATCGGCGACCGCGGCCCCGGTATCCCCTCCGAGCGCGGGGTCATGCTCGACATCGACGGGATGACCTTCGCCGAGCTCACCGGGAGCGAGTGGAACCACGACACGCTCACCGTCGCCAGCGGTGAGGGTCACATCGAGGTCGAGTACGTCATCACCAAGTGGGGCGACGGCCCGGGCCACCGGGACCATCCGCTGCCCTTCTCCGCGGGCGCGTGGCGGTGGTGATCAAGGCTTCATCATGTGCGTGGCGGTGGTGATCAGGTCTCTCCTCAGGGCGCGCGGCGCCCAGGTGATCAGGCCGTTCGCCCGGGCACCGGAGGGACGTCCCGCCCTGGTCGTGGCGTCGCCGGCGCGGCACGGCCCATCCCACCGCCCCGCCTGATGTGCGTAGCGCCGCGAGGGCTGCTAATGTTACGCACAGCCGAGCGCCGCTAGCTCAATTGGCAGAGCAGCTGACTCTTAATCAGCGGGTTTGGGGTTCGAGTCCCTGGCGGCGCACGACGGCACGCCCCGGGCCGATCGGCCCGGGGTTTTCTCATGTCCGGGCTCATGTCTCCGCGCCGCCGCCCGGCCGGAACGCCGCCGCCCCGGAGCCCGACAGGCCGGGTGACGGGCGCGGCGGGGCCGGGCCGCGGCGGCGATCGGCCGCACCGCCTCGGCGGCCTGCGCCCTTCGGCCCGGCGGTCGCCGGTGCCCGATGATCCCAGGACGCCGTGGCGGGATCCCCGACGGCGACGTCCTCGGGCCCTTCCCGGCTGCCTCTTCTCCACGCCCCCTGACGGCTCTTCCCGCCCTCGCTTCTTCTCGCGCCCTGATGGTTCTTCTCACCCCCTGACGGCCCGCGGATGATCGCCGCGGCCGCGGGTTCCTCCCGGCCGCTTCCCGCCCGCTACGGCCCTTCGGCGTCCCGGTGGGACGTTCACCGCCGGCCGGGCTCAGCGCCCATCCGGCTCTTCGCTCCGGCTCTCCCGGCGCCCCCTCCGGGGTCCGCCCGGCGCGCGCGGCGCCGTACCGCGGCGACCGTGATCCCCGCTCCGCCTCCCGATGCCGGCCGCGGGCCGGCCGCCACGCGCCGTGTCCGGTGAGGTGCGTCACCCCCGGCCCGCGCCCGGCCGCGTGCCCGGCCGGCGAGAGCCGAGGCGGGACCCGGAGAAAGGCCAGGTCCGGCGGGTGGTCCTCCCGGCCGGGGAGCGCCCGCCGCGGTTCCGCCGAGCCGCCGTCCGACGTGTGATCGATTGCACTGTGTGAGCGACCTAACACCTTTGCGTAACCGTGGGCCGGGAATTCTTTACTACGATTCGTAGTACTACAGCATGTAGTAGTTCGGGAGGGCTGGGTGATGGACCCGCTAGACATAGCCCGGTGGCAGTTCGGCATCACGACCGTCTACCACTTCATCTTCGTTCCCCTGACGATCGCGCTCTCCGCGCTGGTCGCCGGGTTGCAGACGGCCTGGGTGCGCACGGGCAAGACCGTGTACCTGCGCGCCACGAAGTTCTGGGGGAAGCTCTTCCTCATCAACTTCGCGATGGGCGTGGTCACCGGCATCGTGCAGGAGTTCCAGTTCGGCATGAACTGGAGCGAGTACTCGCGGTTCGTCGGTGACATCTTCGGTGCGCCGCTCGCGATCGAAGGGCTGCTCGCGTTCTTCCTCGAGTCGACCTTCCTCGGTTTGTGGATCTTCGGGTGGGACCGGCTCCCCAAGAAGCTCCACCTCGCCACGATCTGGATGGTCGCGCTCGGCACCACGCTCTCGGCCTACTTCATCCTCGCCGCGAACTCCTGGATGCAGCACCCGGTGGGGTACCGCATCAACGAGGCGACCGGGCGGGCCGAGCTCACCGACTTCGGTGCCGTGCTGACCAACTCGACGCTGCTCATCACGTTCCCGCACACGATCACCGCGTGCTTCCTCACCGCGGGCCTGTTCATCGCCGGGATCAGCGTCTGGCACCTCGCCCGGCGCAAGCACACCGACGTGTTCCGGCCGTCGCTGAAGCTCGGGCTCGTCGTCTCGCTCATCGCCGCGGTCGGGGTGATCATCACCGGTGACATCCAGGCCCGGGTCATGACCGAGCAGCAGCCGATGAAGATGGCCGCGGCCGAGGCGCTCTACGAGACCTCGCAGCCGGCGCCGTTCTCGCTGTTCACCATCGGGACGCTCGACGGCAGCGAAGAGGTGTTCAGCATCAAGGTGCCCGGCGTGCTGTCCTTCCTCGCCACCGGCGACTTCAACGGCAAGGTCGAGGGGATCAACAACCTCCAGGCGGCGCACGAGGCGAAGTACGGCCCGGGCGACTACCGGCCGAACATCCCGGTGAGCTACTGGAGCTTCCGGTTCATGGTCGGCATCGGGTTCCTGACCGCGCTCATCGCCGCCGTCGGGCTGTGGGTCACCCGCCGCGGCCGGTTCCCGAACAGCCCGTGGATGTGGCGGATCGGCATGCTCGCCATCCTGCTGCCGTTCCTCGCCAACACCTTCGGCTGGATCTTCACCGAGATGGGCCGGCAGCCCTGGGCGGTGTACGGCGTGCTGACCACCGCGGCGAGCGTGTCGCCGGGTGTCTCCGCCGGTTCGGTGCTGACCTCGCTCATCGCGCTGACCGTGGTCTACGGCGTCCTCATGGTCATCGAGATCGGTCTGCTGGTGCGGTACGCCAAGGCCGGCCCGCCCTCTGAGGCCGAGGTCCTGCCCTCGACCGACGAGGACCACTCCGGCTCCGGGCGATCGCTGACGTTCGCCTACTGAGGAGGGGTGTCACGATGGAGGGCACGACCATCTGGTTCATCCTGATCGCGGTCCTATGGACCAGCTACTTCTTCCTCGAGGGCTTCGACTTCGGGGTCGGCGCCCTGCTGCCGGTGATCGGTAAGAACGACGCCGAGCGCCGGGTGCTCATCAACACCATCGGGCCGGTCTGGGACGGCAACGAGGTGTGGCTGCTCGTCGCGGGCGGCGCCACCTTCGCCGCGTTCCCCGAGTGGTACGCCACCCTGTTCAGCGGGTTCTACCTGCCGCTCCTGCTCATCCTGCTCGCCCTGATCGTGCGCGGCGTCGCGTTCGAGTACCGGAGCAAGCGGGAGGACCGGCGGTGGCGCCGCCGCTGGGACCAGGCGATCTTCTGGGGGAGCGTCGTCCCCGCCTTCCTCTGGGGCGTGGCGTTCGCGAACATCGTCCGCGGCGTGCCGATCGACGCCGACCGGGAGTACGTGGGCACGTTCTTCGATCTGCTCAACCCGTACGCCCTGCTCGGCGGCCTCACCACCCTCGTCCTGTTCATCCTGCACGGCGCGCTCTTCCTCGCGCTCAAGACCACGGACGAGGTGCGGGAGCGGGCCAACCGCATCGCCGGCCGCCTCGTGCTCGCCACCATCGTGGTGGGCGGGCTCTTCCTGGTGATCACCCAGCTCCAGTACGGCAAGCCGATCACCTGGCTCACCGTGGCCGTGGCCGCGGCCGGGCTGGTGCTGGCGGCGATCGCGAACGCCCGCGGCCGGGAGGGCTGGGCCTTCGCCGGCACGGGCCTGACGATCGTGTGCGCGGTCGCGACGCTGTTCATCGCGCTCTTCCCGAACGTGATGCCGTCGACGATCGACGCCGCGTACAGCCTCACCACCACCAACGCCGCGTCGACCCCGTACACGCTGCAGATCATGACGGTGGTGGCGATCATCTTCACGCCGCTGGTGCTCCTGTACCAGGGCTGGACCTACTGGGTGTTCCGTAAGCGGATCAGCGTCGCGCAGATCCCCGACAAGATCGCTGAGACGGCACGGTGAAACCGCTCGATCCCCGGCTGCTGCGGTACGCGAGGACCACCCGGACGTACCTCGCCCTGTCGGTGCTGCTCGGAACCGCGGCAGCCGGGCTGATCATCGCCCAGGCGACACTGCTCGCCGAAACGATCACCAAGGCGTTCCTCGGCGGGGCCGGGCTCGCCGAGCTGCGCACCCCCATGCTGCTCCTGCTCGCGGTGGTCGCGGGCCGCACCCTCGTGGTGTGGCTGCAGGAGGTCGCCGCGCACCGGTCCTCGGCCGCGGTGAAGTCGCAGCTCCGCCGGCGGCTGCTCGAGCACGCGATGCGGCTCGGCCCGCGCTGGCTGTCGGGGGAGCGCAGCGGCGAGCTCGCCACCCTCGCCACCCGGGGGATCGACGCGCTCGACGCGTACTTCTCCCGGTACCTGCCGCAGCTCGTGCTCGCGGTGACGGTCCCCGCGGCCGTGGGCCTGCGCATCCTGCTCGGCGACTGGCTCTCCGCCCTCACCATCGCCCTCACCCTGCCGCTCATCCCGATCTTCGCGATCCTGGTCGGCCTCGCCACCGAGAAGGTGACCAAGCGGCAGTGGCGGACGCTCTCCGTGCTCGCCGGTCACTTCCTCGACGTGGTCGCCGGGCTGCCCACCCTGAAGGTGTTCGGCCGGGCGAAGGCGCAGGCGCGCACGATCCGCGAGGTCACCGACCACTATCGCAAGGCGACCATGTCCACCCTGCGGATCGCCTTCCTCTCCGCGCTCGTCCTGGAGCTGCTCTCCACGATCTCGGTGGCCCTGGTCGCCGTCTCCATCGGCCTCCGCCTGGTCGGCGGGGAGATGGACCTGCAGACCGCGCTGCTCGTGCTCATCCTCGCCCCGGAGGCGTACCTCCCGCTGCGCCAGGTCGGCGTGCACTTCCACGCGAGCACGGAGGGCCTCGCCGCGGCCGAGCGGGTCTTCGAGGTGCTCGAGACCCCGGCGCCGCCCTCCGGCACCCGCACCGACGTGCCGGATCTCGCCCGGGCGACGATCCGCCTGGAGGGGGTGATGGTGGCGTACGAGGGCCGGGAGGCCCCCGCGCTCGACCGGTTCTCGCTCACCATCCACCCCGGGGAGACCGTCGCGCTCACCGGGCCGAGCGGGGCGGGGAAGTCCACGATCCTCGCCGTGCTCCTCGGGTTCGTCCGGCCCGACGCCGGCCGGGTCCTAGTCGACTGGCAGGACCTCGCCGAGTTCGACCTCGACGCCTGGCGGTCGCACATCGCCTGGGTGCCGCAGCGGCCGTACCTGTTCACCGGGACGGTCGCCGACAACATCCGCCTGGGCCGGCCGGACGCCACCGATGAGGAGGTACGGCTCGCCGCCCGGGCCGCCTGCGCCGAGGAGTTCATCGACGCGCTGCCCCAGGGGTTCGACACGCCCCTCGGCGAGGGCGGGGCCGGCCTGTCCGCGGGGCAGCGGCAGCGGATCGCCCTCGCCCGGGCGTTCCTGCGGGACGCCCCGCTGCTGCTGCTCGACGAACCGACGTCCAACCTCGACCTGGAGAGCGAGACCGCCGTGGTCGAGGCGGTGCGCCGCCTCGCGGCCGGGCGCACCGTGGTGCTCGTCGCACACCGGCCCGCCCTCACCGCGCTCGCCGACCGCGTGGCCCGGGTGGAGCCGGCGGGGGTGGTGACCAGATGAGACCGATCATCCGCCTGATCACGATCGCCCTCCCGGCCCGCGGCAGGCTCGGGCTCGCCCTCATCCTGGGCGTGCTCGCGCTCGCCAGCGGCACCGGGCTGATGGCCACCTCCGCGTGGCTCATCTCCCGAGCCGCCCAGCACCCGCCGGTGCTGACGCTCATGGTCGCGATCGTGGCCGTGCGCGCGTTCGGCATCGGCCGCGGCGTGTTCCGCTACCTGGAGCGCCTGGTCAGCCACGACGCGACGCTGCGCATCCTCGCCGACCTGCGGACCAAGATCTACGAGCGGCTGGAGCGGCTCGCCCCGGCCGGGCTGCCGCTGCGCCGGGGCGACCTGCTCGGCCGCCTCGTCGCCGACGTCGACGCGGTCCAGGACCTCTACCTCCGCGCGCTGCTGCCGTACGCGGTCGCCGTGGTCGTCGGTGGCGCCTCGGTGGGGCTCTCCTGGCTCCTGCTGCCCGAGGCCGGTGCGGCGCTCCTCGCCGGGTTGCTCCTCGCCGGCGCTGTTTCGCCCTGGCTCTCCGCCTTGGTCGCCGCCCGGGTGGAGCGCCGCACCACCGACCTGCGCGGCGAGCTCACCGCCCACGTGGTCGACACCTTCACCGGCGCGGCCGAGCTCATCGCCTGCGGCGCGGCCCCGGCCCGGCTCGCCGAGGCGGCCCGGATCGACCGGGAGCTCACCCGGGCCCTGGGCCGGTCGGCCGCCATGGCCGGCGCGGGTGCGGCGGTCTCCGCGCTCGCCGGCGGGCTCGCGGTCTGGTTCGCCCTCGCCGCCGGGGTGCCGGCCGTCCGCTCCGGCCGGCTCGACGGGGTGCTGCTCGCGGTGATCACCCTGCTCCCGCTCGCCGCCTTCGAGGCGGTGGCCGGGCTGCCGGTCGCCGCGCAGTACCTGGGGCGGGTCCGCAGGTCGGCCACCCGGGTGTTCGCCGTGCTCGACCGGCCCGAGCCGGTGCGCGAGCCCGCCGACCCGGCGCCGCTGCCCGCCCCGCCGTACGAGATCCGGGTCGAGGACCTGCGCGCCCGGTGGACGCCCGGCGGGCCGTACGCCCTCGACGGGGTGAGCCTGGAGCTCACCCCGGGGCGGCGGGTGGCCGTGGTCGGCCCGAGCGGGTCGGGCAAGACCACGCTCACCGCCGTGCTCCTCCGGTTCCTCGAGCCGGCCGGGGGCCGGGTCACGCTCAACGGGGTGGATCTGCGCGAGCTCGCCGGCGAGGACGTGCGGCGCGTGGTGGGCCTGTGCGCCCAGGACGCGCACCTGTTCGCCACCACGATCGGGGAGAACATCCGGCTCGCCCGCCGGGACGCCACCGACGAGGAGGTGCGGGAGGCGCTGCGCCGGGCCCGCCTGCTCGACTGGGTCGAGTCGCTGCCCGACGGGCTCGACACCTATGTCGGCGAGCACGGCGCCCAGGTCTCCGGCGGGCAGCGGCAGCGCATCGCGCTCGCCCGGGCGCTGCTCGCCGGCTTCCCGGTGCTGCTCCTCGACGAGCCGGCCGAGCACCTCGACATCGCCACCGCCGACGAGCTCACCGCCGACCTGCTCGCCGCCACGGAGGGCCGCACCACCCTGCTCGTCACCCACCGGCTCGCCGGGCTTGAGCAGGTCGACGAGATCATCGTGCTCGACCACGGCCGGGTCGCCGACCGGGGCACCCACGACGAGCTGGTCGCCCGGCCCGGGATCTACCGGACGCTGTGGCTGCGCGAGCGCGAGCACGACGAGATCCTCTGCTGAAGCTCCTGCCGACCCCGCGGGCCGCTCGGTCCCCCTGGCCCGCGGGGGTGCAGGGAGCCGGGGCCGGCCGGTGGGGCCGGGGCCGGCCCCGGCCGTCTCCACTCCGCCGCTGGTGGCGGGCCGCGCCTCACCAGGTGACCGGGAGCTCGCTGAACCCCTCGGTCAGGGCGCCGGCCCGCCGCGACAGGCTCTCGTACGGCACGGCGAGGCGGAGCTCCGGGAAGCGCCGGAAGAGCGTGCCGAACACCGCCTGCAGCTCCACCCGGGCGAGGCTCGCCCCCAGGCAGTAGTGGGCCCCGTAGCCGAACCCGACGTGCGGGTGGGTCGTCTCCCGGCGGATGTCGAACCGCTCGGGGTCCGGGTAGACCCGCGGGTCCCGGTTGGCCGCGAACGTGGCGAGCACCACCAGGTCGCCTCGCTTGATCCGCACGCCGCCGACCTCGACGTCCGCGTGCGCGTACCGGAGCAGGCCGTGCTGGCTCGGCACGGCCATCCGCATGATCTCCTCGACCGCGCCCGGGGCGAGCGACGGGTCGCGGCGGAGGGCGTCGAGCTCGCCTGGGTTGCGCAGCAACAGCAGCACGCCATAGTCGATCTGGTTCACCGTGGTCTCGTGCCCGGCGAAGAGGAGCCCGCCGGCGATCATGGCGATCTCCTCCTCGGGCAGGTCGGCCGCGGCGAGCTCGGAGTACACGTCCTCGGCGGGGTTCTCCCGCTTCGCCTTGACGATCTCGTAGGTGTACTCGTTCATCTCGCGCATGGCCGCGGCCGAGCGCTCCGGGTCGGAGAGGTCCGTCATCTCCACCGCGATCCCGCGGAACCTGTCCCGGTCCTCGTACGGCACGCCCAGCAGCTCGCAGATCACCTGGACGGGCAGCGGCACCGACAGGCACGCGTGGAGGTCGCACGGCGGCCCCTGCTCGGCCATCCGGCCGAGGAGGTCGTCGACGAGCCCCTGGATCCGCACCGAGAGCGCGGCCATGCGGCGCGCGGAGAAGGCGGGGGCGAGCAGCCGCCGCAGCTTGGTGTGCATCTCCTCCTCGGTGGCGTAGTCGCCGACCGGGCCGCCGATCAGGGCGCTGTTCGACAGGCGCGGCGCGTCCTCCGGGACCGGATGCGACCGCCCGAACCTGGGGTCGGCGAAGATCTGCCTGATCTCCTCGTAGCCGGTGACCAGCCACGCCTCGTCGCCCGCGGCGGTGAGGACCTTCGCGATCGGCGCGGTGGCGCGGAGCTCGGCGTAGGCGGGGGAGACCTCCAGCGGATCGGAGCGTTCGAAGGGCAACCGAGGAAGTCCGGGCATGTGACGATCCCCTTCCGTACGGTGAACGACGAGGGTTGTCTCCCGGATCCGGCGCGGCCCAACGGTGTCGGCTGATTGATTTGCGTGGAAATTGCATGGTTTGTCGGCTTTAGTGCTGTTGTGTGCGTTTGTCGGGCCGTGCGGTGCGGCGGATCGGGCCTACGGCGCCGCGTTTCCGATGGCGGGCGGGGCGGCCTGCGGGATCGGCGGAGAAATTTAAAGCGCAGGTGAGATTCGGGCAGGAATCAAATTTCTTTTTCATGGCGGAAAAATCACCGCCAGGCCGCTCATGGGAGTGCCCCCGCCGGGGAGAAGGCCGGTGACTACGGTTCGTATCGGGATGAACACGGCTCTTGTGGTGCCGGCCGTGGGGGTGGTGGCGAGTGCGGTCCGACGACGCCGAATGGGAGAAGCTGCGCAGCGAGTACGCGGGACGCTGGTCCATCTGGCGGAGCGACGCCGGCCGCTGGTACGCGACCCGTCTGACGAGGTCCCTCTCCCGGGCCGAGATCGACCAAGGGCTGGTCATGACCGCATCCGGCGACAGCCCCGAGGAGCTGCGCTCACAGCTCAGCACCCAGGAGCGGCTCGCCCGGTGACGCCGTCAGGAGCGGCTCGCCCGGTGACGCCGCGGACCCCGGGCGGCCGGTCAGTGCGCCGCGGGTCACGGCGGGCCGCACCCGCATTTCACTAAATTTCATTCTGTTTCTTGATCATGAGGTGTGGCCGGCCCGGATGGCTCCCGTGGTGGATGAGAAGCCGGTGCGATATGAGGTGAGCTGGGCACTCGTCCGGGGCGGCCCGCCGATGCCGGGCGAACCTCACGGTGGGCGGCGTAACAATTGGACGCTTTTTTCGTCAGATGCCGTTCACATCAGTCCCTCGGGTGCGTATCGTGAGCTGTGGGAGCGCTCCCATCGTTGAAGGAGGCGCAGTGACTCGCCCGTTCGGAGCGGTACCACTCGACACGCCACCCGTGCGGACCGTCGAGTGCCTCCTGCCGGCAGTCGACAGGAGCGTGGCGGCGGCGCGATCGGTGGTCCGGCGTGAGCTCGGCCGGTGGGGGCTGGATCGTTTGATCGACGATTGCTCGCTCATCGTCAGCGAGCTGGTCACCAACGTCATCCGGCACGGCGGCAGCAGCGTGTTCATCCTCCGGCTCGGCACCAACGGCACCTGGGTCTGCGGAGAGGTCTTCGATCAGGGCGACGGTCTGCCCCGGATGCGCGAGGTCGGCACGGACGCCACCGACGGGCGAGGGCTGCTCATCGTGCACGAGCTCGCCGACGACTGGGGAGTCGCCCGTTCCGCCCGGGGCGGCAAGACCGTCTGGTTTCTCGCGGGAACCGCCACCGCGCAGCGGATCCCCAACCCGGCGGACTCCCAGATCGTGGTCTGCTGAACCCTCCTGGCGTCACGCTGCGCCGAGGTGACGCAGCACCTCCGCGCTGATCTCCTCCGGCGTACGCGACCCGCAGTCCACGGTCACATCGGCCACCTCGCGCAGCCAAGGGAGCCTCCGCTCGCGCTGCTCGGTCAGCATGGCCACCAGGTCCGGCTGGAAGTGCGGCCGGTGCGGGCTCGACAGCATCCGCTCGGCGAGGACCGCCGGCGGGCCGTCGAGGAACACCACGAACGCGCGGTGCAACGCCGCGCGCGATGCCGGGTCCTCGACCGTGCTCGCCGCCGCCGCGATCACCGGCACAGGGCGGGCGGCCAGCGCCTCCCGCAGCACCGCGCTCTCCCGGGCGTGCAGCTCATCCGCGCCGAACTCCGCGGCGATCGCCGCCGCCGTCATGCCGTACCGGGCCTCGAGATCGTCGTCGTTATCGCGTAACGGGCGCCTCAGAGCCTCGGCCAGCAGGCGGGCCACGCTCGTCTTCCCCGCCCCCATCAGCCCGGTCACCACCACCGGCGAATCGATCACGCAAGCCATGGTGCCCGCTCCGGCCCCAGGTTTGAAGCCGTCCAGCCGGGCATAGCTCGTGACGACGGCACCCGAAGGGGGCGCGACCATGCCAGGACGAGAGGAACTACCCTCCACCCTCCAGCGCTCGCCCAAAGCGGCGCAGGAGACGTGGATCAAGGCGCACGACTCGGCCGTCGAGACGTACGGAGAGGGGGAGCGGGCCCACCGGACCGCGTTCGCGGCGCTCAAGCACTCCTTCGAGAAGGTCGGCGACCACTGGGAGCCGAAGTCCGCCAAAGGCCCCTCCGACGAGCAGGCCGAGAAGAGCACCCCGGCCTCGGGGACGACCGCCGAGGGCGTGAACGCCAACGCGCCCATGAAGCACCTGCGCGGCATCGCCTCCCGGCTCGGCATCGCGGGCAGGTCCACGATGACGAAGGACGAGCTCGTCGACGCGATCAAGAAGGCGAACCGCCGGGCCACGGCGAAGGCCAGGAAGTGACCCCGCCAGGGGACATGACCGGCAGGGAGCGTCCCGGCGCCGGTCGCGGATCGCCGCCCGGCCGGGCCGGGGGATCCCCGGCCGGGCTGGAAGAGCGATCCCACGCCGATGGCCGAGAGGCCGCCCATACCGGCCCCGGGCGGGCCGGGCCGGCCGCGGGTGGGTTGGAAGAGTGATCCCACGTCAATGGCCGAGAGGCCACCCAGCCAAGCCCGGGCGGGCCGTACCGGAAGCGCGAGGGGGTGGTCATGCAGGAGGCACCGCACTATGTGGCCGCCCGCGTCCAGCGGGCGCTCGCCGAGGACGCGCGGACGAACGAGCTCGGCATCCGGGTGGACGTCCGGGGGGAGCACGTCTACCTCCGCGGGCAGGTCTCGGGCGCCGAACGGCGCCGCGAGATCGAGCAGGTGGCACGGGAGGCGGCCCCCGGGCTTCGCGTGCACAACGAGCTCACCCTCGTCGAGGTACGCGATCCCGGAGAGGAGGAGCACCTGTGAGGGAGCTGCGGATCGCCGCCGTCGCCGACATCCACATGGGTGAGGACCTGCGCGGCCAGTACCGGAGCAGGCTCGAGGGCATCGACCGGCGCGCCGACCTGCTGCTCGTCGGGGGCGACCTCACCCGGCACGGCACGGTCGAAGAGGGCAAGGTGGTCGCCGACGAGCTGCGCGGCCTCCCGGTCCCGGTGGTGGCCGTGCTCGGCAACCACGACTACCACTCCGACGCGCAACGGCAGATCATGTCGATCCTGCGGGACGCCGGGATCATCGTCCTCGACGACCAGAGCGTGGTCCTCACCATCGACGGGGTACGGGTCGGCGTCGTCGGGGGAAAGGGCTACTGCGGCGGATTCGCGGGCAAGTGCGCGAGCGAGTTCGGCGAACCCCAGACCAAGGCGCTCGTCCGGCACACCCGGGAGATCGCCGAGCGGTGGCGCGACGAGCTGCGGAATCTCGACGCCGACCGGAAGATCGTCTTAAGCCACTATTCGCCGGTGAAGGACACGCTCATGGGGGAGCCGCCGGAGATCTATCCGTTCCTCGGCAGCTACCTTCTGGCGGAGGCGGCCGATTCCGAAGGGGCGGATCTGTTCGTTCACGGCCACGCGCACGCCGGAACGGAGAAAGGCGTGACCCCCGGTGGGATCATGGTTCGCAACGTCGCGGTTCCCGTCATCAAACACGCGTACGCGATTTACTGCATGGACCACGACTCCCACTGAGCGAGCGTCCCGGGGACGCGGCCGCGGAAAACGCGCCGGCGCGTCCGCGAGGAAAGCCGCCGGAAGCCCGCGCCGGATCACCGGATGGAGGGTCAGCGCAGGCCGTACGGCTCAGCTCGGTCATGGTCGGAAGATGCTGATGCCTCCGGGGCCCACGAGGAATCCGAGGATGATGAGCACGATTCCCCACAGGATCTGCCGGCGCGCGATGATGACGTAGATGCCGGCGATCACCAAGATCACCGCGATTATCCATAGCAGGGTAGCCATGGTTTGACTCTGCCCGGGAAAATCGGCTCGTAACATGAGGCCGGGCGTCTCGGGAAGCCGTATGGAGATCGGAGTGATGCCGGCTCCTAATCGCGCGGTATCGCAGTCGAAGAGGCGCTTGCGCGATTCCGTGGACGTGATCGGATTGCGCGTTGATCGAAGGGCTTCTTTCTCGGATATCGATTGTTTGCGGGCCGCTTACCCGGGGAGTGCCGGTAAGTGGGCAGTCACGGTCACGCCGTCACCGACGCGATTCTCGAGACCCTCAAACGCGCCGGTGCCGGCCTGAAAGAGGCCGGGGTGCGCTTCGCCCTGGCCGGTGGGTGCGCGGGGTATGCGCGTGGTGCCGCGCCCTCGCTGCACGACGTCGATTTCGTGCTCGTCCCGGAGGACGTTCCGCTCGCCACCAAGACCCTCGAGGGCCTCGGGTTCCGGATCGTGCGGCCTCCGGAGGACTGGCTGGTCAAGGCCTTCGACGAGGCGGGCGTGCTCGTCGATCTGATCTTCTCCCTGGCGGACCGCCCGGTGACCGAGGAGATGATCGCGCGGGCGGAGATGCTCAACACGGCCGCGGTGAGCCTCCCCGTGCTCAACGCCACCGACCTCGTGGTGAGCTGGCTGCTCCCCCTGTCCGAGCACACCTGTGATTACGGCGCGCTGCTGCCCATGGTCCGGGCGATGCGGGAACAGGTCGACTGGGACCGGGTCGCCTCGATCGTCGCGTCCTCGCCGTACGCGTCGACCTTCGTGGTCCTGCTCGAGCGATTGCACATCATCGAGCCGACCTCTGCCTCGGCGGGCAGTACCTGGCCGTAGCCCGCGGAGGGCGCCTTCGGCCGGATCGCGCCTCCCGATCGCACCGCAGCCGTGCCCTGTGGCCGGCCGGCACCGGAGAAGCGGTCGTGGTCCGGTCGACCCGGGGTGAGGCCTGTTCCCGGTCCGTGGCGCCTCTGCCGGTACGGACCGGTACGGCCGAGCCGGTTCACTGCGCTGGGGTTGACCGGTCCCGCGGGCGGCTTAAGGCCGAGCATCCGGCAGCGTTGCCGCGGACCTCGGCCTTTGCATGATCGCTCGGCCCGTTGTACGGCGGCCCGGCGCGTTGTCCAATCGTCCGCGTGTTGTCCGGTCGTCCGCGTGTAGTTCGGTCGTCCGCCTGTTGTCCAATTCGGGCACGCTGCACGGTGGCTCGACCCGTTGCAGGCCGGCGGCCCGGTCCGGGATGCGGCCGGGCCGCCTCGGCGCCGGATCAGATCACCCGGCCCGGTTCGCCGTCCGCGGTCACCACCGGCAGCCCGGCCGCCTGCCAGGCGAGCATGCCCCCCACGACGTCGATGGCGGCGAATCCGGAGGCCCGGAGCAGCGAGGCGGCACGCGCCGAGCGAGCACCGGAACGGCAGATCGTGAGCACGGTGGCCGACAACGGCAGCTCGCTGCGCCGCTCCACGATCTGGTCCACGGGAATGTGCCGGGAGTCGGGAGCGCTGCCCGCCGCCCACTCGTGGCGATCCCGGACGTCGACCAGCACGGCGCCCTCCTGCTGCTGCATCCGGTGGGCCTCGAAGACGTCGACGCGTTTGCGCTGTCCCGGCGTGTTCCCGCGGACCAGCCGGTTCCACAACCTCATGTGCGCTATCCCCCCTGGTTCCCCTATGCCATCCGAATGTACGGCGGGGTATGCCAGGGTCCCCGGACGGTTCCGTGATACGGAACGCAGCATTGGGTGTGGAAAGGCAAAGGATCAGTGGCGGCTCTCCGGCCGGGCACGGCGGAGCCGCGCGGCCGCCCGGGTCACCAGACGGGAGTCATGACCGACCGGGGCACCAGGCGGGGGTCATGACCGACCGGGTCACCAGGCGGGGGTCATGACCGAGAAGCGCGCTCCGTGCGGGTCGGCGAGCATGGCCATCCGGCCCACCCCCTTCACCTCCTCGACCGGCATGATCACACTGCCGCCCGCCCGCTCGGCCGCCGTCACCGCCGCGTCTGCGTCGGTGACCTGGAAATAGGGCAGCCAGTACGGCCGCGGCGCGTCCGACTCCACCCGTGTGATCCCCCCGAACGCGTCCTTCTCGTCGCCGGTAGGGCTCACCCGGGTGTAGGTGAAGTTCTCCACCGGTGTCTCGTGGTAGCGCCAGCCGAACAGCGAGCCGTAGAAGGCGCGCGCTGCGGCGGGGTCGGAGGTGTGCAGCTCCACCCACAGCAGCGCTCCGGGGCAGCCCACCACGTCGAGGCCTTGGACCTTGCGCGGCTGCCAGATGGCGAACGCCGCCCCTTGTGGGTCGGTGAAACCGGCCATCCGCCCGTTGTCGAACACGTCCATCGGCGAGAAGCGGACGACCCCTCCCGCCCGCTCGACCGATCCGGCGGTCGCGTCGGCGTCGGTGACCCCGAAATAGACGGTCCACGCCGGTACGTCGTTCTCCCGGACCAGCGGCCCTGCGGCTGCCACCGTTCGCCCGTTGAGCTGGAAGAATCCGTAGCCTCCGGCCCGCGCGCCGAGCGACAGGAACGTCCAGCCGAAGACGGCGCCGTAGAAGCCGACGGTCGCCTCGATGTCCCGTGTCCCGAGGTCGATCCAGCTCGGTGTTCCCGGGGCGTGTCGCGTCGTGGCCATGAGGGGTCCTCCTCGTGCGGTGCATCGGGTCCGGAGCCGTCTCCTGGGCGGAGGCTGCGCCAGATCGCTTCGGGTGGCCGCAGCATGGCACCCGTCACCGACAATTTCCGGTTCGTCTTATGTCCGGCGGTGAGCCCGGACACCCCTCGATCGCCCCGGGCGACTCGGGACCCTGTGCGCGGACGCGGTCACGAGGAGGCCGTACCGGCGATGACGACCGGGCGTCTAACCGCGTGCGCCTGCTGCCTTGCCCACCGGCCGGATCGCGGCCAGGTATCCGGGGATCGCGACATCCGGGCTTATGGTCACGGCGGCCAGCTCCTCCCTGAGCAGGGCGGCGTCCGGCTCGCCGATCTCCAGCAGCGGCCGCCGGAGCCGGATCGACCAGGCACCGGGACGCTTGTCCGGGAATGCGGCGAGGCGCGGGACCAGAGGCACGAGTTCCACGCCCGTCAGGTACGGCGCCAGCGCATGGACCCTGATCTCGCAGCCACGGGTGAACTCCCGGCCGGCGATGCCGATCGGCCGATCGTACGGGACCACCTCTGAGGCGACCGTGGCGAGACCGATGACCCGGGTGCGGTCCCGGGTGGGGTTGTGCCAGCACCCTCGGGTGGTGAGGATGAACAGCTCGTCTCCCGGCTTGAGCCGGTTGACCTCGCTTCGGTTGGTCGGCGGGAACGCCATCCGCGACTCCCGTAACACCCAGGCGACGGCCTCACGCTCACTGAGGATCAGCAGGTACGCGCTCACGATCGGCACCGTATCGGAGGCCCTCTCGTCGGTGGTAGCGCGGCCGAGGTGCGATGATCCCGAGGCGACCGGGGCGAAACCGGGCGATCCGGTCCGGCCGGGATGTCACACTGCCGAGTAGGACGGTGCGAGGATTCAGGCGAGGCGCGGCAGTGGACGAGCGGCGGCTGGTACGGATCTCGAAGTACCTGGCCAAACACCTGCGCCACCGACCCGAGCGCATCGGCATCGAACTGGACGCGCACGGCTGGGTGGAGATCGACGCGCTGCTGGCCGCGACGGCCGCGCACGGGTTCCCGATCTCCCGGGAGGAGCTGGAGGAGGTCGTCGCCCGCAACGACAAGCGGCGCTTCATGATCGACGGCGACCGGATCCGCGCCAACCAAGGGCACACGGTGCCCGTCGACTTAGACCTGCCGGTCGTCGAGCCGCCCCCGCTGCTCCACCACGGCACGGTCGCCCGGAACCTGCCCGCCATCCGCATGGAAGGGCTCCGGCGGATGGGACGCCACCATGTGCACCTCTCCCCGGACCGCGAGACCGCCCGCGCGGTCGGAGCGCGCCGGGGCGAGCCGGTGGTGCTCGTCGTGGAGGCCGGTGCGATGCACGCGGCCGGGCATGAGTTCCGGGTGAGCGCCAACGGCGTGTGGCTCGTCCACCACGTCCCACCCCAGTTCATCCGATTCCCCGGCTGAACATCCATTCCCGCTCCGCGGCCCCGGCCCGGCGGACCAGGGGATCGGCCGATCGCCGCGCGCGCCGGTGCGCCGATGCCGGGGTGCACGGTTCCGGCCCGGCGGCACCGGATGATCCCGTCCGATGCCGCACCGCGGCGCCGGGCCATTGGGAGAGTACCGGTGGTGCGGGCCCGGCCGTGACCGGGTGGAGCCGCGTGGCCGCCCGGTGCCGCCGTGGTCTGCGCGAACTCGCCGGGCGGCGGCGAACCGCTGCGCGGGGTGCCGGCGTCCCGGTCACTGCTTGTGCTCCAACTTGTCCGGTCTTGTATTACATAGAGCAACTATGTAATTTTGATGAACATGTCGCAGAGTCTCGGCGCTGACTTGCTGGCGGTGGTGGCCCGGCTCAACCGGCTCGCCACCCAGCGGGCCCGGCTGCCGCTGCCGTACGCCCAAGCCCGGTTGCTGTCGACGATCGAGGACCAGGGCGAGGCCCGGATCTCCGACCTGGCCGCGCTCGACCACTGTTCGCAGCCGACGATGACCAATCAGGTCCGCCGCCTGGAGGAGGCGGGCCTGGTATCCCGGGCCGTCGACCCGAGCGACGGGCGGGCGGTGCTCATCCGGATCACCCCCAAGGGCGCGGAGACGCTGAGACAGGCCAGAGTGCAGCGTGGCGCCGTGATCGACCCCTATCTGGAACGCCTCGACCCCGAGGAGCGCGCGACGCTCAGGGCCGCCGTCGGCATCTTGCGCCGGCTGCTCGACGAGGTGTCCGCGCCGGTCACGGCTCGCTGAGTTCGCGAGATCCCGCAAGAGATCCCCGGCAACCGAAGAGGAGCTTTCGCCGGTATGTGGCGTCAACCCAAGGCCGTGTGGGCCGTCGCCTTCGCCTGCGTGGTGGCGTTCATGGGCATCGGCCTGGTCGATCCGATCCTCAAGCCGATCGCCGAATCCCTGAACGCGACGCCGTCCGAGGTATCGCTGCTCTTCACCAGCTATATGGCGGTGATGGGAGTGGCCATGCTCATCACCGGCGCGGTGGCCAGCAGGATCGGGGCCAAGCGCACGCTGCTGGCCGGGCTGGCGGTCATCATCGCCGGCGCGGGGCTGGCCGGCATGTCCGACACCGTGCTGGGGATCGTCGGCTGGCGCGCCCTGTGGGGGCTCGGCAACGCGCTGTTCATCGCGACCGCGTTGGCCACCATCGTCAACGCGGCGCGCGGGTCGGTGGCGCAGGCGATCATCCTCTACGAGGCCGCACTCGGGCTGGGCATCGCGGTCGGCCCGCTGGTCGGCGGTGTGCTCGGCTCGATCTCGTGGCGAGGGCCCTTCTTCGGGGTCTCCACGCTGATGGCGGTGGCGCTGCTGGTGACCGCATGGCTGCTGCCGCCGACGCCGCGCTCCGCGCGGGCGACCACGCTGGCCGATCCGTTCCGGGCGCTGCGGCATCGCGGGTTGCTCGGTGTCGCGATCACCGCGCTGCTGTACAACTTCGGCTTCTTCGCCCTCTTGGCGTTCACCCCGTTCCCGCTCGACATGACCGCCCACCAGATCGGGCTGATCTTCTTCGGCTGGGGTGTCGCGTTGGCGTTCACCTCGGTGGTGGCCGCGCCCCGGCTGCAGGCCCGATTCGGCACGCTCCCGGTTCTCCTGTGGAACCTCATCGCGCTCGCCGCGACGTTGGTGGTGATGGCGCTGGGCACGGACGTCAAGGCGGTGCTGGCGACGTGCGTGGTGGTGGCCGGCTTGTTCATCGGGATCAACAACACGCTGATCACCGAGACCGTGATGACCGCGGCACCGGTCGAACGCGGGGTGGCCTCGGCCGCCTACAGTTTCGTGCGGTTCTCCGGTGCGGCCCTGGCGCCGTGGCTGGCGGGCTGGCTCGGCGAGCAGGTGAACGTGCACCTGCCGTACTGGGTCGGCGCCGCGGCGGTCCTCCTGGGCGTCGGTGTGCTGGCCGCCACCCGCCGCCACCTCACCGGCCGCACCGCCGCCGAGCAGCACGAACCGGTGAGGTCGGCGGGCTGACCGGCATCGGCGGCGGAGAGCACGCCCGGGTGCCGCCTGAGGCGGGCGTCGCATTGTCATAACGGAGTGTCACTAGGATCGATCATCCGGTGATGAACGCGCGGCTCCGACTCCAGCCGCTATCGCGCTGCCCTTCTCTAAGAGCGCCAGGGTGACACCCGCTCGGACGTCGCGGCAATGCCCCGAGGCGGCCAGGCATACCTGCCCGTCCCGGTACATGTGCCGACCAGCGGCTGGCACCCGCCGATGCCGTATCAGGCACCGAGGCGGTTGGTAGGGACGAGGTCACGGGCGCGCAGAACGCCGCACGCACGATCTCGCGGGCGTGCGCTCAGCGGCGGGCCGGCTTCTCGTAGCGCTGCTGGGCGGGATGAGGATGGGGCGCCCGTAAGCCGAGCTGTTCGAATGTCCAAATTGATCACATTCAGCGGGCCGGGTGGCGCGGACCGTGGCCGGGAGGCGGATCGAGCGGCGTTCGGTACGGCCTGCGCCCATCGATTGCGTCTTGCATGGCGTCGTAGATCTCCAAGATCAACCGCTTGGTGCGGTACTCGCCGTATTTCGCCTCGTCCTTGCGCTTGACGATCGGGAACGTCTCCATGATGTAGTCCACGTCGTCCCGAGCGACGCCATAGAGGTGGAAGAATGCTGCGTCGAGCTCGGCCCGGATAAGCGCACGCCGGTTTTCGTCCCATACGAATGGCGGTCCTTCATCGCCGAGATCTCGTGCGATTGGTTTCATTGCGTGGGATGTGTAATAGAGTTCGATTATGCGTGTTGACATCCATGAACTCAGGGGATCCTTAGATTCCCAAGGGGTGTTCTCGTTGAAAGTTTCAGGCAATAATGTTGGAAATTGTTTCACATAGAAATAGGTAATCGATGTTGCGCCCACCTTTTGACGGGTTACAAAATCAAATACATAGCTGGACCAAATCGCGCTAAGTAACTCCGCTCTATGGGCTAGCGCGAGCGGCAGCTTGTGGCCAACCGCCACTCGAGGAAAGATGCATGCGATCATAGTTCGTTCATCGGTTGCCCGAGCTATGTCACGCCATCCCAATAGCCATTTGTGATTCCAGCCCTTATTTTGTAGCTTTTCTTCAATGTCCGCCTCTGATATCCAATAGCGCGGAAGTACTACGTAATCCGGGTTCAGTTTTTCAGTTAGGGTGAGTTCGCGAGTGGAACCATCGGGATTGTAAGTGGCCCAGCGGTGGTCGTAGTAGTGGAGCATCTTGGCCTCGTACAGCGGGAGCAGGCGCTCCTCGCCCTTTACGAGGACGTTGCCCTCCAGCCGCCAGCCGTCGGCGAACATGCTCTCCAGGGTCTCCCCATTAGCCTCGCTCGGGCGGAAGAGATGTGAGTCGTTCGCCATATCGAACATGCGCATAAATTTGATTCCCCACGGGTTGCCGTCCTCATCGCCTTCCTTGATCAAGATCGGCACGCGGCGATAGATGCCGAGAGTGATCTCAGCATCGCGACGCGAGCGGAAAATCGGACAGGTGCCGGTGTTCGGATTCAGCAGCCTGATCTCATCAGATGTCAGGGTGAATCGCTTTTCCTCGTCGCTCAATTGCGCCGCATCGTGCAGGAAGAAGGCGAACTCGGCCTGATCCACGCGGCTAGCGCGTCCCGCCACCGTGAGCAGGCAGAACTTGTAGCTCCGGTGTACCTGTCCGAAAATCCCCTTCGCGTTCTCGAAGTCATAGAGCGAGACCAGTGAGCGGGTGGTCACCAGGTCCTTGAAGAAGTGCTGGGTGGTGGCGTCGGTGGCGATGCCGGTGGGCACGATCACACCGAGTCGGCCGCGCGGGTGGAGCAGGGTCCGGTTGTTCTCGGCGAAGATCGCATAGGTGTTCACATCTCCCCGCGCCGTCAGCGGGTAACGCCCGGATCTGCGCACGAAATGGCTTTCGCCATCGGCCTGCCGTTTGGCGTCGATGAACTCCCGGTAGAGCGCTCGCCCATCCTCCGACTCGGCCAACGCCTTGATCAGTTTCTCGCGGGCCGCCTTGTTGCCCGCAGTGGCGATCGCCTCATCGCGGGAGGCGAAGAACTCCTTTTCGGAGAGCTTCACCTTCTCCCACGGCGGATTGCCGAGCACGCAGGTGAAGCCGCCCGCCCAGCCGGTGTCCGGGTTGAGGTCCACTGCCGAGCCGTTCACCCGGAAGATTTCCGGGAACTCCAGGTGCCAGTGGAAGAAGCGGTATCGCTGAACCAGCCGGTCAAGTTCCTTCTCGACCGGTTCGGGCAGGGTGCCGCCCGCCTGCAGCCGCCAGAGGGCATCCGTGGTGATCGCGGGCGGGGCGTCGGCGTTCTTGCGCCAGACGAACGCCGCACACCAGGCGTCCGCGATGCGGCGCGCCCGGACGAGCTCCTCGGAGTTCTGGAACTCGCGGAACCGGCGCTCCTGCTCCCGCACGTCCGCGATCCGGGAGGCGGGCATGGCCGCCAGCGCCAGCGCCTGCTCGGCCAGCCTCTTGTTCCCAATCCACTCCCCGGAATCGAACAGCGTCTGTTGGCCCCTCCGCTCCTCCGCGTTCTGCTTCCGCACCGCGGAGACGATCTTCCTGTCGTCCCCCTCTATCGGCTGGAACGCCTCGTCGGGGATGCCCTGGGCCAGGAGCGCGGGCGTGACACCCAGCAGGGAGTTGCCGACCTTGATATGCGCGTCGAGGAAGGCCAGGGGCTTGCCGGGCTCGAGCGATTCGATCCACAGTGAGACCTTGGCCAGCTCGGCGGCGAGCGGATTGATGTCCACGCCGTAGATGCACCGGGCGACGACCTTCCGCATCGCCTCGCGCACGGCCGATGGCACGGGCTCGCTCTCACCGGTCACCATGGCCGCGTACCGTTTGGCGATCCGCCGGGCCGCGGCGACGAGGAAGTGGCCGGAGCCGCAGGCCGGGTCGCACACCGTGATCTTCAACAGGTCGTCGGGGTTCCCGGACTTGGCGTGCTCGTCGATGACGGGGTCGAGCGCGCTGTCGAGCAGCGCCTCGATCAGCGGTGCGGGCGTGTAGTACGACCCGGTGGTCTTCCGGTCGTTCCCGGAGACCTTCTCCCGGAGCTTGAACCTCGGCCCGGTGCCGTTCGTGTCGGCGTACGGCTCCAGCTCCAGCAGCGACTCGTAGACGCTGCCGAGCTCCTCGGCCCCCAGGTGCTGGAAGTCGACATCGCGCGGCCGGCCGTCCTTGTCCCTGACCGTGCACATCTTCCGCACCGCGGTGAGCAGCGCGTTGTTGGGCAGGGTGCACCGGAGCAGCTGGTCGGGCCGCGGCTCGCCGGTGAGGCCGCGCCGGTCGTCGGACACCCGGAAGAACAGGCCGCCGAGCCCGGGCAGGGCGAGCTCGGGCAGGCCGTTGTCGCTGCCGAGCGCCGCGATCACCATCGCGGTCGAGCGCCACAGGTCGCTGTGCCAGTCGCCGGCGCGGCGGACCGCCAGGCGGCGCAGGCGGCGGCTGGAGAAGTACGCCGTGTAGCGGTCCTTGGCCTCCTGGGGAGCGGCCGGGTCGAGCAGTGCGCCGCGGTCCTCGGCGACGAAGATGAAGATGAGCTGGTAGACCAGGCGCAGCAGCTCGTGGTGGAAGTCCTTGCGGCTGAGCCGGCCGGAGGCGAGCTGCTCCCGCAGCTCCGGGTTGGCCCTCAGGAAGCCGCTGCCGAGCTCCTCCATGGCCTCTTTCACGCCGTTGCGGAGCTGGTCGCGGGCGCGCACCCCGGTCTCCTGGGCGTACGCGCGCCACTTCTCCAGCCAGCAGTCCGCGCAGGTGGGCGCCGAGTCGTCCCCGGCGATCAGCTCGAAGCGCGAGGCGTGCAGCAGCGTGTAGAGCAGCACGAACTCGGAGTAGAGCTCGCCGTCGAAGATCGCCTCGAGGTCGAACTCGATGTACGCGGAGCCGACCAGCGAGGTCGAGTCGCGCAGAATGCGGAGCCGCCGCCCGTTGGAGAGCACCCCCCACAGGTGGTCGTCGGAGAGGTTGAGGAACTCCTGGAGCATCGCCTGCGGCGCCCGCTTGCTCACTCCGGGCACGCTCTTGTCGAGCGGGGTATGCCAGCCCAGCAGGTGCATCGGCACGTTGTGCCACAGGTGGGAGATCGGGAAGTCCTTGCCGCCCGCGTGGAGGCTGCCCCGGTTGTACGGCACCCGCCCGAAGCCGAGCTCGCTGAGCAGCACGAGGAGCCAGCGTTCCCGGGTGAGCGTGGTGGCGGCGTCTCCCTCCGGCAGCTTCGCCAGCCGCTCCCGGAACGCCCGGTAGGCGCCGAGCAGGTAGTCCCACCGGCGGCTGGCGGCGTCACCGAGCCGTTCGGACGCGGCGAGGTGGTAGTCCTCGGGCCGCATGCCGGGGAGTTCCCGGTCGGCGGTGGCGATCCGCGAGAGCACGTCGTGCGAGAGCAGGCCGCCGTGCACGTCGACGGCGAGGTAGGCGTTCGTCATCGGGCATCACCCGTGGGGAGGTAGACGTAGACGCCGAGCACGTCGGCGGGACGGTTGGCGATCACCTTCAGTCCTCTCGTGGCCGCGCCGGCCGCGCCGCGGACGCGCTGGTGCGCTTCGGCGAGCCGGGCGGCGAGCGCGTCACCGCGGGCGTTCAGCTCCGTCTCGAACTCGGGGGTCAGCACGCGGCGGACCGTTCCGTTCGACTCGTCCTCGATCTCGCTGACGATCTCGGCGAGGGTCCGCTCGGCCGCGCGGCGGACGAGTTCGGGCAGGGTGTTCTCGGGTTCGGCGGTGAGCAGGGCCGAGATCTCGTCGTCGGTGAGCCACTCCCGGCCCGCCGCACCGCTCCGGTAGCCGAGGATCTGCGCGTCCTCCGCGACGATCGTCCGGGTGCCGGTACGGCCGGGCAGCCTGACGTGGAAGCGGTACCGGACGAGCAGGAGCACGGTGCGGGCGGAGACCGCGCGGGTACGGATGACCCCGCAGCGCCGGGCCGGGCCTTCACCCTCCAGCGCCATGTCGAGCACGGTCCGGGCGAGGGCACGGACCATCGGGTCGGTGCGGACCAGGGCGTGGCCGCCGGGCGGTGCCGGGACGTCGTGGTGGAAGTCCAACGTCTCGGTCCCGCTCAGCCCGAGTGCGTGTTGTACGGACGGGGCAAACTGCCTGATGTCGGCCCGGAACCCGGTCTCATGGGAGTCGATGATGGCGCCGAGCCCGGAGAGGGCCTCCCGGGCGAACCGGGCGACGTCGGCGGGCACACCGAGGGCGGCGCGGATCTCGGCGAGCTCCCGCTGGACCTCCTCGAGTTTGATGCCGGAGTGCGCGTACTTGGTGCGGAGCTTCGACTCGCGGTCCGCCGCGCTCTCCCAGGCCCGGTGCACCTGGTCGCGGGTGCGGGTCACGCCGAGGTCCAGGGCGAGCTGCTCCTGGCTCTCCTCGCCGCGCAGCAGCACGCCCTCGACCAGCGCGGTGATGACGTCGTCGCTGCCGGCCGGGACGGGCACGGCGACACCGGTCTGCCGGGCGATGGTCTGGTGCTTTCGGATGAGGACGTCGAGGACGACCCCGTCGATGCCGTTGTCGAGGCCGTAGAGGGTGACCGCGCGCACGATCTCCTTGCGCTGGCCGAACCGGTCGACCCGGCCCTCCCGCTGCTCGTGCCGGGTGGGGTTCCACGCCAGGTCGTAGTGGATGACCGCCTGGAAGAGCTCCTGCAGGTTCACGCCCTCGGACAGGCAGTCGGTCGCCACCAGCACGCGCCGGCCGCTCTCCTTGCCCAGGTCCTCGATGACCTGCTGGCGCGCCTCCGGGGGAAGCTGCCCGGTCACGTGGCGGACCTGTGCCCTCTTGCCGAGGGCGGCCGCCAGGTGCTCGGCGACGTACTCCGCCGTGGGGATGAACCGGCAGAAGACGACCGGGTCGTATCCGTCGTCGAGGAGCTCCTTGACCTCGGAGATCAGCGCGGCCAGCTTCGCGTCCTCCTGCGGGCCTTCGATCTTCCGGAAGGCTCGGGCCAGCCGCTTGAGCCGCTCGACGTCGTCGTCCTCACCGGTGCGGCCGCCGGCCGCCGCGTCGAGGCCCTCCAGGCCCTCTTCCTCGGTGAAGTCGAGGACGCTGGAGCGGCCGAGCTCGTCGGCCTCGGACGCGGTCTCCGCGGCCGCGGTCGCGGACCTGGTCTCCAGCGCGGCCGCCGCGGCCCGGGGCGAGGAGGCCACGGACCGGAGTAATGCGAGGGCCGACCACCAGGAGACCCGCTGGCGCAAACCGCTGCCGGGCTTGCGCACGGTCTCCCGGGCGTAGGCGAGCACCTGCCGGGTGAGCTTGGCGTACTCGCCGGTGAGCGAGTAGCCGACCTCGCGCACCTGACGGTCGCAGGGAAAGGGCGTGTCCTGGTCGAGGTAGCGGCGGATGTCGCGGCGGCGGCGCTGCACGAAGTGCCGGGCCAGCGTCTCCCGGCCCTTGACATCGTCGAGGTCGAGTGTGGCCAGCTTGGGATCGAGCAGGCCGATGAGGTTCCGGAAGGCCTCCTCATCGCCGCTGTGCGGGGTGGCGGTGACCAGGATGAGGTGCCGATCGCGGTCGGCGGCGAGCTCCTGCAGCAGCCGGTACCGGAGCTGGCGCTGGCGGCTGGACGTGCCCGCCGCGACGCAGGTGTGCGCCTCGTCGACGATGACCAGGTTCGGGCAGGTCCGGACGAACTGCTGATACCGGCGGTCGGACTTGATGAAGTCGAGCGAGACCACGGTCACCGGGTGCCGGTCGAAGATCGTTTCGTCGAGCCGCAGGTCGCGCTCGAGCCGGGTCGCCGTGGACGGCAGCACCAGGGTGGCCTCGATGGCGAACTTGTCGCGCAGCTCGGCCTGCCACTGCTCGGCGAGCGCGGGGGAGCAGAGCACGGTCAGCCCGTTCGCCTCGCCCCGCTCCATGAGCTCCTTGGCGATCAGGCACGATTCGATGGTCTTGCCGATGCCGACGTCGTCGCCGATCAGCAGGCGCACGGTCGGCATGCGCAGCGCCAGCAGCAGCGGGACGAGCTGGTACTGCCGGGGCTCCACCGCGATCGACGCGAGCGAGCGGAACGGCCCGGCGCTCGAGGTGAACCCGATGCGCAGCGCCGTCCGGAGCAGCCCTGCCGCGCTGTTGTCGCCCACCTCGTCAGCGGTCGGTGGGGGGAACGTGGCGTCGGAGACCTCGTGGGCGAACAGGCAGGCCTCGAAGTCGGGGTCGCCGTTGAGCGGGCGGGCGAGGATGAACCGCTCGTCGCCGCCCGGCTGAACGACCCACTCACGCCCGCGGGCGGCCACCAGCGAACCGGGAGCGTAGCTCATCGGCCGCTCCTCCCGGTGCCGAAGACGCTCGGATACTTGCGCACGATCTCGTCCCACTCGTCGTCGTACCGGAATCTGATGACCAGCCACCCGAGCTCCATGAGCCGGTCCTCCGCCTCCATGTCGCGTTCGCTCACGTGGGGCGCGTCGTGGTGCGGGCCGTCCACGAAGATCGCGATGTTCCCGCCCTTGGTGCGGTAGACGAAGTCGGGCCTGGCCCGGGCCTCGGAGATGAACTCCTGCGCGCCGTCCGGCAGCCGGTAGCCCCCGGCCCGGAGGAACTCCACGAAGTCGCGCTCGAGCCCGCTCTCCGCGGCGCCGAGCAGGCTCGCGGCGTGCTCCTCGGCGGTCCGGTGCGCACCGCCGGCCGGGACGGTCGTGGACGAGGCCAGCGCGCGGAGGAGGTCCACGACCTTGTGCCGGTCGATGGCGGCGTGCCAGGGCTGGTTGGTGTAGGAGAGCAGGCAGTCGTAGCAGCCCCGCTCGCAGCGCTCGCGGGCCCCGGGCGCGTGCCCTCGGTCCTCGCCGGTATCAGGGTCGAAGTGGATGATCTCGAGTGCGCGCCTGGCCACCCTGGCGAGGGCGTCCGGTTCGTCGTGCAACCGGCGGAGCACGCCGGCTCCGCCCTCGGCGCTCTCGATGAACAGCATCCGCCCGCGGTCCGCCGGGTCGGGCAGCGCCTCGCTGGTCAGCTCGGCGTCCTCGAGCTGGAATTCGGCCTCGATCCCGCGCTCCAGCGCGTACCGGAGCGTGGTGGCGACCTGCTCATCGACGGGATCGGCGAGCCGGATCACGCAGATGTTCTTGCGGTCCTCCACGAACGGGACGACCTTTATGCTCCGCTGGACGTCCTCGGTGGAGCTCAGCCCGTCGTCCTCCGGGGTCCGGTCGGCCGCCTTGGATTCGCTGAGCCACTGCCCGCGGACGGGGTCGAGCCAGAAGCCGATGTCGTTCCGGTTGCGGCGGCCCCTGCGGCCGAGGTTGATCACCCGCACGGTGGCGGTGTCGCCGTACACGAGCGTGGCCAAGGGCTCGTCCCCGCGCCGTACCTCCGCCTGGAGGCGGCCGGAGCGGGCGCCGTGCGTGCTGAACCGGTAGGTGGTCTGCAGCTCGAACCCGGCGCGGCGCCGCTCCTCCTCGTCGGAGGAGATGCGCTGGCGCCGCACGGTGTGCACGGTCTGCAGGTGCATGAGGCCGGCGAGGGACCCGCCGAGTTCGGCGTCGCACTCGACGCAGCGGTCCACGCCCGCCTCCCGGTCGTGCCAGTACCCGCACGAGGCGCAGATCCGGGCCTCGGTCGTGGCGACCTCGCCGGACTCACCCGTCGGCACCTGGATGCTGACGACCTGGTAGCGCTGCCCCTCGTGGTAGATGAGCGCGCCGGGGCCGAACTCGTTGATCGCGATGAACCGGGGGCGCTGCACGTAGGTCCCGCCCAGCCTGGTCCCAGGGATGTACGCGGCGAGCGGGAGCCGCGGGAACGAGTACCCGGGGAGGAAGCCCTCTGAGGCGAAGTAGCGGTAGGTGTAGAAGTCGCTGAACTGCCCTTCGCCGTCCTCGTTCTTGAGCAGCCGCAGCTGGTTCTCCGCGTGCTCCCGGCGCCGCTGGGCCGCCTTGCGGGCCTGCGGGGTGGTGGCGTGGTCGAGGACGCGGCGGTTCTGCTCCTCCTGCTCGGCGAGGGCCGCCCGGTAGAGGTCCCGCCACCGGTCGCAGGCCGCGTCGAACCTCTCGGCCGCGGCCCGCACGGTGTCCTCGATCCAGCCGTCGTACCACCAGGCGCTCCGCTCCAGCCCTTCCCGTTCCAGGAGGGTGGCGAGCACCTCCTTCGCGCGCTGCACGGCGCGGCGGCGTGCGCCCTCGTCGGCGAGCTGCAGCCGCAGGTGCTCGTGGAGGGGCAGGCCCGGGCGCGAGACGTCGATCACGTCGGTCATCCGGCTGTGCAGGTCCGCGCGGGTCTCGGCGAGCCAGATCGCGTGCACGTGAGAGCGGATCAGGTCCTCGTTGGTGAGGTCGAGCCGCGGCGGCTGGACGCTGCCGGCGACCATGAGGTCGCTGCGCCGGAAGTAGTACTGGTCGTGCGCGTTGCCGGTGGAACAGTACGTGGTGATCAGTGCCGGCTGGCCGCTCCGGCCTGCGCGGCCGGAGCGCTGGGCGTAGTTGGCCGGCGTCGGCGGGACGTTGCGCATGGCCACCGTGGCGAGGGTGGCGATGTCGACACCGAGCTCCATGGTCGGGGAGCAGTAGAGGAGAGGCAGCTCCCCGTCGCGGAACCGCTGCTCGCGCTCCTGGCGGTCCTCCGCCCGCACCTGGGCGGTGTGCTCGGCCGCGCGGATGCCCGCGAATTCCTCGGCGATGCGCAGGTACAGGTCGCGGAAGTACCGGTTGACCCGGGTGCCCACCTCCGGGTCCACGGTCTTGCGGAGCGGGTCCGTGGCCCCGGTCTCCCCGTCGCCGGCCAGCCAGATCAGCTCGGAGGACTTCAGCCGGTAGCCCATGGCGCCATCGGGGCTCTCCTCGACCACGGTGAGCAGGCCGTACTTCTCGAGCGCGCCCAGCAGATCGGCGATCACCCGGTCGGCCTCCTCGACGGTGAGCCGCCGCCCGAGGTGCGGGAACGTGTTGTGACGGCGCAGATAGTTGCCGAGCAGGGTGCGCCCGTTGAAGTTGATCCAGTCGCGGCTCTGGCCCGGGCGGTTCGTCCGGGCGAACACGATGCGCGCGGTGTCCCGGCCGCTCTCCGGCAGCGCCCACGCCTCGGTGAGATGCTGCGTGCTCTGCTTGTAGATCCGCTCGTACCCCTCCGGGGTGAGAACGTCCACGTCCACCGCGAGGGCCCGGCGCATCTCATCGAGCACGATCCGCGCCAGCTCCTCCCGCAGTTCGGGGTCGGCATCGCGCAGCGCCGGGTGCGTGCCCGCCCAGTGCTCGGTGTCCGCGGCGATCTCGCCCAGGGCGACGTAATCGAACCGGAGCAGCCCGGTCTGCTCCAGGTTCGGCATGGTGATGCGCCAGCCGCGCTCGAGATCGAGGTAGATCAGGTAGGCGAGGACCCCGCGGAACGCCCTGAGCACCGCGTCCCGCTGGCCGAACTTCACCTCGGGGTTCTGCGCGATCGCGGTGAGCGGCAGGTTCATGGCCTTGGCCACCCGCTGGGCGAGCTCGTCGTGGCGCAGCCCGTCCTCTCCCGCCGCCTTCGCCGCACGGTAGAGGGCGGCCCGCACCTGGGCCACCTGGACGAAGTCGTTCAGGTGACCGGCCTGGAGGCTGGCGTCCTGCCGGTTGTCGACGAAGGTGAGCAGCTTGCAGGCCTCTTTGCCGAGCCGACCGTGATCCCGCTCCTCCCGCAGGCTCCGCAGGATGCTGGTGCTGATGATCGACACGGCCGAGCTGCGGCCCTCGCTGGCGAACGTGGCGAGCTTGGCGATGTCCTTGCCCCGGCTCTGCTCGTACGAGACCCGGCACCGCAGACAGAAGCGGAACGGTGACGGGATGTACCACGTGCGGAGGCCCTCGCCCGGCGGCACCTCCCTCCCCTCCGGGCTGAGCCACACCTCCTTGGGCAGGCGATCGGCGAGCGAGGGGCGCACCTGAACCCCGCCGTCCGCGGTCGGCTCCAGCCAGGAATCCGGCAACCGGCCCTCCGCCACGGGGTCGGCCGGCCAGGGATGCGTGCTGCTGATGTACAGGTAGCCGTTGACCGCGTCGCCGCCCGAGGCGTCGGCCTCCTGGCGGGGGCCGTACCGGCCGTCCTTGCCGCGTGTGACGACCGCGTACTCCTGACCGCACTCCCGGCAGAAGGCGAGCGGGAGGAGGATCTTGTTCCGCTCCCTGGGGACGCTCACCTGGTACTGGCTGGTGATGTACCGCCGGTCCTCGGGTTCCAGGCTGACGTAGGTGGTGTCGCCCTTGGAGAGGAACTGGTGGAGCCGGAACGCGAACAGCGGCCGCCGGGTCTCCGGGTGCTCCGCCTGGGCCCCTTCCTGGAGGACCTTCTCGATCGCCTCCCGGCACTCCTCGGCGGGGCGGCCGGTGGCCTGGTGCAGCCGTTCGGCGGCGTCGGCCACCTTGGTGGGGCGCTTGCGGACCAGCCTGCCGGTCCTCGGCTCGGCCGTGAGCCCGAACTCGGACTCGATCCAGCAGGCGAGGGGGTCCTCGGCGAGCTCGAGGTAGGACCGGCCGCTGCCCGCCTTCGCCATGGCGGCGGTGAGCTCGGCCGGGGTCGGGTCCTTGTCCGCGGTCGCCCGGACCAGGGTCTCGCCGATCACCCGGTCGGCGGTGACGGTGGTGCCGAACAGTCGGCTCGCCACCTCGGCCACCACCTGCTGCGCCTCGGCGAACGTCCGGGTGGTGGCCATGGTCGCCGAGGTGCCCACGCACTGGAGGTTTGGAGCGTTACACGCGTCGCGCAGGCGCCGTACCAGCAAGGCCACGTCCGCGCCCTGTCGTCCCCGGTAGGTGTGGAGCTCGTCCAGGACGAGGAAGCGCAGCCCTTGCGCCGCTGCGATCAGATGGTCGCGCTCCCGGGGCCGGGTGAGCAGGTACTCCAGCATCACGTAGTTGGTGAGCAGGATGTCCGGCTTGCGGGCGAGGATCCGGTCCCGCTCCTCCTGGCTCTCCTGGCCGGTGTAACGGTCGAAGGTGACCGGGCGCTCGTGCTTGGCCAGCCCCCACTCCAGGAAGCGGCGCAGCTCGTGGAGCTGGCTGTTGGCGAGCGCGTTCATCGGGTAGACGACGATCGCCTTGACCCGGCCCGGGGCGGGGTCCCGGAGGACCGAGTCGACGATCGGCAGGATGTAGCTGAGGCTCTTGCCGGATCCGGTCCCCGTCGTCAGCACGTAGCTGCCGCCGTCCCGGGCGGCCTCCACGGCCTCTCGCTGGTGCCGGTGGAGGGCGATCGGGCGGGATCCTGGATCGTTCCAGTCGGTTTTGATGCGGAACAGCCGGTCACAGGTCGGGTGCAACAGGCCTTCCTGTACCAGCTCGGTGATCGTTCCGCCGGGCGCGAAGCTGGGGTTGAGCGAGACCCACGGGTCGGGCCAGCGGACCTTTGCCTGGCGTTCCTCCGCGAGATGCTCGGCGATCCGCTTGTCGCGGACGTGGACCAACGATGTGGTGAACGCGTCGTAGTCGGCGATGAGCCGTTCGTGCACGCGGAAGACGTCCATGCCAGGCCACTACTTTCCTGATGTCTGGTAGTGAGCCGTATGTCGGCTTCTATTGGTTTGTGAATGAAGTGTGCCAGTAAGGATATTGATAACTGATTACCGCTACCTGAGCTTTATGAAATTGTCACACTGACTATGGCGGTCTGTGTAGATATGATCGCGGTCGGTAATTGAAGAAGCACGCGAAGGGTAGGGAAATGGCGCGGCTCGGGGTCTACCGGGAGTTCCTCCGGGACTTCGTCAAGCTGGAGAAGCCAGTTCAGGACCAGGTCATCGAGGTCTTCTCGAAGTTCGAACACGCCACGTACGCCGGGCTGCACCTCGAGGCCGTGAAGAACGCCCGGGACGACAGGATGCGGACCATCCGCATCACGGACTTCTGGCGCGGCGTCGTGCTCGCCCCGGAACGCGGGGACCTGTACGTCCTGCTCAACGTGCTCCCGCACGACAAGGCGTACGAGTGGGCGAGCCGGCGGGTGGTCACGGTGAACGCGGCCACCGGGGCGATCGAGCTCCGCGACCTCGTCGCGATCGAGGAGCACTCCCGCGCCCTCCCGTCCGCTCCCACGGCCGCGCGGCCGCTCCTCGCCCACGTCAGCGACGCGGACCTGCGCCGCCTCGGCATCGACGAGCAGGTGCTCGCGCTCGCCCGCACGTTCACCACCGAGGAGCAGCTCGACAAGGCGCAGGCCTTCTTCCCCAAGCAGCAGCACGACGTGCTCGTGGGGCTCGCCTCCGGCATGACGGTGGACGAGGTGTGGGCCTGCCTCCCCGCGCCCGCCGTCCAGCCGGAGCAGATCGACCGCGAGGACGTCGCCGCGGCGGTGGAACGTTCCCCCGAGCAGGTCCTCCTCGTCAGCGGGCCCGAAGAGCTGATGCACGCCTTCGCCAAGCCCTTCGCCCTGTGGCGCGTCTACCTCCATCCCGTGCAGCGCGATGTCGCCTACGGCTCCTTCAGCGGGCCGGCGCAGGTCACGGGCGGTCCGGGCACCGGCAAGACCGTCGTCGCGCTCCACCGTGCCAAGCACCTGGCAGAGCGGTCGGACGAGGAGCGCTCCGTGCTCCTCACCACCTACATCCGCACGCTGCCCGCCACGATGGAGGAGTCCCTCCGGCAGCTCATCGACGACGAGGCCGTGCTGCGCCGGATCGAGATCCGGCACATCGACGGCCTTGCGTACCGCCTCGTCACCGGCGGCAAGGGCAGCCTCGCCGTACTGCCGGAAGAAGATGTGACGTCGCGCTGGAAGCGAGTGATGCGGCAGCTCGGCCTGCCGTCCCGGTTCAACGAGACGTTCCTCGCCAACGAGTGGCGCCAGGTGATCCTCAGCCAGGGGATCACCTCTCTGGAGGAGTACCAGCGGGCACCCCGCCCCGGGCGCGGCAGGCCACTCGGGGCGCTGCAGCGGGCGCAGATCTGGGAGGCCGTCACCGCCTTCACCGAGGGCCTACGCGCCGACAACGTCTGGACGTACGAGACGATCTGCCTCGAGGCGACCCGGCTGCTCCAGGCGGGGGAGCGCAAGCCGTACCGGCACGTGATCGTCGACGAGGCGCAGGACCTGAGCCCGTGGCACTGGCGGCTGATCCGGGCCGCGGCCATCCCCGGCCCCGACGACCTGTTCCTGGCGGGCGACACGCACCAGCGGATCTACGGCCACCGGCTCTCCCTGCGGCAGCTCGGCATCGACGTCACCGGGCGGTCCACCCGGCTGAAGATCAGCTACCGCACGACCGCGGAGATCCTGCGCTGGAGCCTCAAGCTCCTCGGCGAGGGCCCCATCGACGACATGAACGGCGGGGTCGAGACGCTCGCCGGATACCGGGCGGAGGTCCACGGCGAGGAGCCGATGCTCAACGGCTACCCGAACCAGCCGGCCGAGCTGGAGGCGCTGGTCGCGACCGTCCGGCGGTGGCTGGACCACGGGGTCATGCCCGGTCACATCGGCGTGGCCGCGCGGTCGAACATCCTCGCCGACCAGGCCGTCACCAAGCTGAAGAGCTGCGGCATCCCCGCGATCTCCCTCGCGAAGCGGCAGCCCGGCGAGGACGCGGTGAGCGTGGGCACCATGCACCGGATGAAGGGCATGGAGTTCCGGTGCGTCGCGGTGATCGGGGTGAGCGACCACCTCATGCCGCCGCAGTCCGCCATCACCGCGGAGGACGAGGACCCCGTCGCCCACCAGCAGGATCTCCAGCGGGAACGGTGCGTGCTCTTCGTCGCCTGCACCCGGGCCCGGGAGGAGCTCGCGGTCTCCTGGCACGGCAGCCCCAGCCGGTTCCTCCCCCTTGATTGATGGGCTTGATTGATGGGCTTGCCCGGATCGTTGGCGGGCGGTGCCGGCGGAGCGTATCGGCTCCCGAAGGCGCACCACCGCCGGTCACCCGGACGGTGCTCTCGGCGGCGGGGTCACCGCCGCCAGCGCGCCGAGCGCCTCGGATTCGGCGTACCCGGCCGCGGCGATGTCGCCGCTTGCGGGGATTGCGCCCCCGACCGGGTTCACCTGCCGTCTCCGCGCGGCTCGGCACCCGGCGGGGCGTTGTGGCACGCCCGGCGCGCCATGCCGCACAGTGGAACCATGTGCCACAGCAACGACAGCAGGCCACCGGCCCCACCGGAGATCGGCCCGGTCGCCGAGCACGGCCCGATCACCCTGACCTCGTCCGACGGCAGCCGGCTTCCCGCGCATTTCGCGCTGCCCGGGCGGACGCCGCGCGGCCGGATGATCGTGCTGCCCGACGTGCGCGGGCTGCACCCGTACTACCGGGACCTCACGGTGCGGTGCGCCGAGGCCGGGTTCGCCACGGTGGCGATCGACTGGTTCGGGCGGACCACCGAGGACGACGAGCGCCCCGACGACTTCCCGTGGCGGGAGCACATCCCCAAGGTCGAGCCCGCGCACGTGGCCGCCGACGTCACGGTGGCGCTCGAGCACCTGGCCGGGCGCGGGGTCACCGGGCCCGCCTTCACCGTGGGCTTCTGCTTCGGCGGCAGCCAGTCGTGGCGGCTGTCCGCCGGGGACGTGGACCTCGCCGGTGTGATCGGCTTCTACGGCCGGCCGATGCTGGTCCGCGACGTGATCCCGCGGATGCGCCGGCCGATGCTGCTCCTCCTCGCCGGCGATGACGCGGTCACCCCGGCGGAGGAGTTCACCGCGTTCACCGCCGAGCTCGCCGCCGCCGGCGTGCCGTACGAGGCGCACACCTACCCGGGTGCGCCGCACTCCTTCTTCGACCGGTCGTTCGGCGAGTGGCAAGAGGCCTGCGCCGACGCGTGGCGCCGCATCCTCGACTTCACCGCCCGCCACGGCGCCGCCGCCTGACCCGTGCCACGGCCCGGTCTCGTGCCGTACGGCCCGGCGCGCCGTACGGCACGGGCCGCGCGGACGGCGGGCGGCCTGGGGACGACCGGGCAGTGTGATCGAATCTCCGCGTTCGCCCGTCCAAGGTACGTAGGGTGCCAGTGGGAACCCATTGACCGAACAGGATGGGCGGGATGCGGATCGAGGCGGTCTTCTTCGACGTAGGCGAGACTTTGGTCGACGAGACCCACGAGTACGGCACCTGGGCCGACTGGCTCGGCGTCCCCCGGCACACCTTCTCCGCGGTCTTCGGCGCGGTGCTCGCGCGCGGCGGTGACTACCGGGAGGTGTTCCAGCACTTCCGGCCCGGGTTCGACCTCACCGAGGAGCGGGAACGCCGCGCCCGCGCCGGGCAGCCGGAGACGTTCGGCGAGGAGAACCTCTACCCCGACGCCCGGCCCTGCCTGGCCGAGCTGAAGGCCATGGGGCTGCGGGTCGGCGTGGCCGGCAACCAGACGGCCCGGGCCGAGCGGATCCTGCGCTCGCTCGACCTGCCCGTGGACGTCATCGGCACGTCCGACGGCTGGGGGGTGGAGAAGCCGGACCGGCGCTTCTTCGAGCGCGTCGTCGCCGAGGCCGGGTGCCCGCCGCAGGCCGTGCTGTACGTCGGGGACCGGATCGACAACGACATCCGGCCCGCCCTGGAGGTGGGGTTGCGGACCGCTCTGGTACGGCGGGGCCCGTGGGCCCACATCCTCGATCCGGCGGGGGTGGCCGAGCGCTGCCTGTTCCGCATCGATGCGCTCAGCGAGCTGCCCGGGCTCGTGCGCAAGCACAACTCCGAGTACGAGGCCGGCGCGCGGCGCTGAGCCCCGATCCTCGCCGCCGAGCCGCCTGGGGAGCGCTCACCTGGGCGGTGGCGGGCCGGTGCGCACCGCGGCCGGTGGAGTGAGATCTCTTCGCCGATGACGGCGATTCCATATTCGCGGGGCCCGGCGTGATAGCGACTCCTTGTTTTTCGTCCATTACCTTCGGCGGGCTTCTCGTGCTTGGAAGTCCCTTTATGGCGGTCGCGGCCATCGTCTCGTACCGCAGGCCGCAAGCGTGCTCGGCCGATGCCCCGTGACCGTACCGCGGTGCGGTCGCCGGTAGGGGTCTCGTCCCGCGCCCGGGTGAGCCGGTCGAGCGGATCCCCGCAGGTCGCAGCGCCCTTCCGTTTGTCAGTGCAATTTGTCACCGGGCCGGGGAAACGCAGGCAGATTCAGGTGCAAAATTGCACAGTCCCGAATCTCTATCGCGCATTACCGCGCATGGCTAGATTTGCGGCCGGAAAGCCGGTCAGCCGATTCCCGGCACAGTTGGAAAGGAGCAGTCCATGCGTCAGCTGATCTCCGGTCTGGCCGCCGCGGTATTGCTCGCGGGGACGTCGGCGGTCACGGTCGTGGCCACCGCGAGGCCGGCGTCGGCCGCCCCGGCCTCGGTCAGCGCCGCCTCGGCCCTGCCGACCTGCCGGGGCACCCGGATCATGCACCACCCCGTTTACACCACCCGCGGGCTCAAGGCCGCGTACATCCACGTCTTCTACGACAAGCGGACGAGGATCGCCTGTGCGTTCATCAACTCCACCAACGCCACCTGGGGAACCCGGAAGCACATGGTGATCACCTTGAGGTACTGCAGTGCCCCCAGCTCTTGGTACGCGCATTGCCCTGGACAGCGTCAGTGGGGCAGCCGGAGCGGCTGGTACAGCGGTCGTAGCCAGACCGTGCACTTCCGCCTCGCCAGCAGCGGCTACCTCAAGGCCGAGGGCGGCGTCTCCTGGGGCCAGCACTCCGGCGTGAGCGTCACCCCGTCCAAGTTCTTCGGGGTTGGGGGTGCGGCTCGGTGGGTTTTCGGGTGAGTGAACCAATCGCACTGCCCGGCGCGCGCTAAGCGCGGAGCCGACCGTCGGTGATATGGACGGCGTTCCGGGTGCGCACCCGCGGGGTGGCACCCGGAACCCACACCGGGAGCAGCCCGCATCCGGAGCCCGGCCACCCCGGGGAAGACGGGCTCGAGCAACCGGCGGTGAACCGGAGCCGCTCGCAATAACGCAGGTAGCCGCGGGTGCAACAAAGCCGCAAAGTTGCGCGATTGTTGCCCTCTGTCATGCGTTGCGCACCCGTGGTTACCGTTGCGGCGGAAAGTCGATCTCCGCAATCCCCTTCCGCGACGCAAGGAGGTATGCCATGCGTTCTCTCCTCGCCGTTCCCGCCGCCGCGGTGTTGCTCGCCGGAACGTCGGCGGCCACGGTCGTCGCCACCGCGAAGCCGGCGTCGGCCGCCCCGGCCTCGGCCAGCGCCGCCTCGGCCCTGCCGAGCTGCCCGGGCGTGCGGGTGATGCGCCAGCCGATCTACACCAACCGCAAGGTCAAGGCCGCGTACATCCACGTCTTCTACGACAAGCGGACGGGCCGGGCCTGCGCGTTCGTCAACTCGACCTACGCCACGTGGGGCATCCGGAAGCACATGTCGCTCCGGCTGTGGCACTGCGTGGGCCTGGTGAACGGGTACTGCCTCACGTCGCTCGCCACCCCGTCCCGGAGCGGCTGGTACAGCGGCCGGAGCGGCACGTTGACCGTCAACCTCTCCAAGGGCTGCGTCAAGGCGGTCGGCACCGTCTCCTGGGGTGGGCAGCGCGGCGAGAGCACGACCAAGGCGTTCTGCGTGCGCAGCTCCGGGGGATGGGTGTGAACCGGCGCGGCCCGGCCAGCTGAACGAGGGCCGGTGACCGGCATCTCCGGGCGCTCGCCCGCGCGGCGGCGCCCGGCACGCCCTGCCGGAACGCGCCTCGGGATACCGCGACCGCTCGTTGATCGGCCCGGCTTGAACAGAGCTCGAACAGAGCTCGGCGTGACAGGAGTCGAGTGTTCGTGCCGGCGCGCCCAGCGGCCGTGCGCCGGTCGCCGGGCGCGTGTTCTCTGTTCGAGCGGTACGGCATGCCGGTCGCGGCCGTACCCGCCTGGAACGCCGTGTGAGGACGGACGCCGGTAGCGGCCGTGACGACGACGGCGGGGGCAGGGGCGGCCGAAGGATCCTCACCCGGAGGGTCACGGAACCACCGCGCCGGCCGCCGTCCGCTTGCCGGTCACACCCGGAGTGAACCGAACAGCCCGGTCCCGCATGCGGCCCGGTCACCGGCCGGGCGCGGGCCGGGCCTTTCTCATGCCCGCCGGGCTTTCGTGTCTGAATCGTGCATCCGGGTGGTCGCGCGATTCCGATCACCGACGCCTATTTCGCTGACGTCCATTTCTCAACCCGCCGGTTCTCCGGTGCCGGAGACCGCCTATCCGCTCCGCACCGCCGCACGGCGATAATCCGCGCCCCCGGGCTCCGGCGTATATCGCAGGTTTCCCCGCACCGCCTTTGTCACCGGGCGGATCGCCTCGGCCGGCCGTCGGCGGCCAACGGGGACCGGTGGGGGATGGCGCGGGCGTTCCGGCGAGGCCTCGGATCGTTCTCCCTGGTACTGAAGGTGTGACGGCCATGGGTGGGCCGGCTCGGGCGAGCCGGAGGGCGCGCTTCCGGCGCCGTGCAGGCTCCCGCGCTCCCCGCGGCGGCCCGCCCGGGCACCCGCGCGACGATGCGGTGAGACCCGATTCCCGGCGATGCAATATTGCGGTTATTGCAGGCAATTTTCGGGTTGTTGCATTCTCCGCGCTCTTTCTGGTTTTCCGCTGGAACACGCGGTTAACGTGGCGGCGAAATCCGATCCATTCCTGCGATGGCGCAAGGAGGTATGCCATGCGTTCTCTGGTCGCCGTTCCCGCCGCCGCGGTGTTGCTCGCCGGAATGTCGGCGGCCACGGTCGTGGCCACGGCCGAGCCGGCGTCGGCCGCCCCGGCCTCGGTCAGCGCCGCCTCGGCCCTGCCGACCTGCCCGGGCGTCCGGGTCATGCGGCACGCGCTCTACACCCGGGAGATGCTCAAGGCCGCGTACATCCACGTCTTCTACGACGCGCGGACGAGGACGGTCTGCGCCTTCCTCAACTCCACCTACGCGACCTGGGGGACCCGCAAGCACATGTTGATCAGGGTGAAGATCTGCTCGTCGCCCAGCAAGCGGCACGGGCAGTGCATCGGGCAGCTCCAGTCCGACTACCGGGCCGGGTGGTACACGGGCCGCACCAGCACCGTGCGCCTTCACGTCCCCCGGGGCTGCATCATGGCGACCGGCCGGATCTACTGGGGCAAGCACTACGGCCTCACCCACACCACGTCCACGTTCTGCGTGGGCGGTGTCCTGACCTGACGAGCGGTTCCGCCCGTGCGCCGGGCACGGGCGGAAGCCTGCGAGACGGGCGGCGTCCCGGAGTCCGCTGGCAGTCTCCCCGGGACGCCGCCCCGCCGGAGCACGTCCCCCTAGCCCCACCCCGAGAAAGCGTCAGAGGCCGGCATGAACCGCACCGGTCAGCGCGGCGCATGGTGGCGCGTTCTGGTCGACGTCCTCGGGGTCGGTTGGCTGATCGCCCTCGTCGGGTCTTCGTACGGAAGCGTCCCCTCAGGGGTTCGGCCCGGTTCGCGATCAGCGCAACGTGCTCAGCCGGGGATGCCCGGCCGGAGGTCCGGCGTGGTCTCGTCGGCCCGTTGCCGGTCGGCCGCCTCGGGGAGGGGATACCGATGTTCCGACGCTCATCGGGACCGGAGAGCGCGCACCCGCCGGCGAGGCCTTGCCCGTACCGGCGGGCTCTCCTGCGGCGGCAATGCTCCCGGGCGCGATCTCTGCGGCGGTCGCCTCAGCGGAACGGTCTCCTCGCGCCGGGATGTTCACGCTCACCGGACAGCAGGCCGGCCTGTTCACCCATGGGAGACCTGCCCGGATCGGCCCACTTCGCTCAACGATCAAGAGCTCGGCGATGGCCAGGCGAAAAGCCCGCGAGCCGTTGAGCTCGTGGGCTCATTCTCGCATGGCCTGGATGATGGACTCCACGGAGTCCATCTTCTCCAAGGGCAGGTCCAGCGATCGCCTCTGAAAGAAGTCACCCCGGTTTTCCGTGATCTCCCCGCCGTAACTGAGATAAAGGGCGGTCTTCATGATCCCGGCCGCCATCAGCTTCTGTCTCAAGGTGAACGCCTTTTGTGCCAGGTCCTTTTTCTCGACGAGTCGATGGATGAAAATGGCCAGGCTGAGTCTGATCTGGCCCTTCTTGGCCGGCTCATGGTAGGTCGGATACTGATTCCTCTTCCACGCGGGCCCGGCCGCGGCGAAGGCGTCTGTCGGGATCCAAGAGAAGGTGATGGCGTAGTCGCCGGATGGGAACGTGTCCTGAATCAGGGGATTCAGCACCGGCTTCGCCTGCTCCAGCCAGAGCAGGGGCAGATAATCATCTCGCAGGCTCTTATCGCGGTACTCGCTGACCGTGATTCTCAAGTGCGGATGCTCTGGGCTGCGGACCGATGCCTCCCATAGCCGGGATTCATGATCCCATTCGCTCTTGATGATGGTGAAGTTCTGATCATACTTCTGGCTCAGATGGCTGAGGGCTCTTCTCTCGAAGTCCTCCCTTTCCGCCTCGCTGATCTGGCAGGAGGCCAACCCGGCGCACAAGATCGATATGACCAAAATGCGGATGATTTCCGTCATCGATTCGGCGATGCGATCGATCGAACTCGAACGTGTCTCAGGGACTCCTGGACGCGCCGCTGCGCCGGCGGGCGAGCCCGCCGATCCTCTCCGGGCGCCGCCGATGCCTCACCGCCATGCGACCCGCACGGTGGACTCGCCGGAACACCGCTGAAGAGGGCGAGCCGGCCACCGCCGGCCGACGTGACCCGTGGCCGACGTGATCCGTGGTTCACCGCCGCGCGGCCTGCGGGGCGTGCTCGCGGACGGCCGCGGCGGCGTCGGTCCGGCCATCGGCCTCGAGACCGGCGATGACCCCGGCGATGTCGCGGGCCGGCCGGTTCTGGCTGAGCTTGAACTTCGCCTCCACCCGTTTGATCACCACCTCGACCCCCACGACGGCCCGGAGCTGGCCGGCGATGTAGCCGGGCGGTGCGTCGTCCACGGACCACGGCTTGGCGCGGCCCGCCTCGTGGTGGTCGGTCAGCCGGCGCACCACGTCCGCCACCCAGGTCTCGTCGTCGTGGATGACGAGGTCCCCGTAGACGTGCGCGGTGACGTAGTTCCACGTGGGCACCACCCGGCCGTGCTCGGCCTTGGTCGCGTACCACGACGGGCTCACGTACGCGTCCGGGCCCCGCACGATCACCAACGCCTCGCCGAGCGCGGGCAGCCGCCAGTGCTCGTTGTTGCGCGCCATGTGCCCGAGCAGGGCCCCCCGCTCACCCACCCCGGGGTCGTAGACGAACGGCAGCGGGGTCGCCATCAGCCCGCGCGGTGTGGCGGTCACCAGGTCGGCCGCGCCGTGGTCGGCCAGCAGCCGCTCAACGGATGCCTCATCCGCCGCGAAGTGCGCTGGAATGTACACATCCCACCCCCTGCTCGCTCGATCACTTCAGTATGCATTCGCCGGTCTGTCCGGCCTTGGGGCGCTTGCCGGGGGTGAGCCATCGGACCTGCCGCGCCGCCACGGCGGCCCGCGGCCAGGCTCAGGGACGGTTGCCCGGTCAGCCCGGCAGGGCTTCCGCCGCCAGGCCGGGGAGCGGGGCTCGCCGGTCGAGCTCGTCGAGCCGCTCCCCGAGCGCCTTCGTGGCGGCGCCGGAGGGCAGGGTGCGGAGCACGCCGCTGACCCGGTCGCGCCCCACCGCGTACCAGCGCTCCTCGAGCGCGTCCACCGCCCGGCCGAGGAGGGCGGCGGCCTGGTCGGGGTCGGTGGGCGCGTGCGCGGCGGCGAGATCGGCGAGGAGCACCGAGCGCTGCTTGCCGCCGTTGGGCCCGAGACCGTCCAGGGCGCGCCGCAGGCGCCGGGCCGCCTCCTGGTGCTGCCCGGCGATGAGCGCGCTGTACCCGGCGAACCCGTCGAGCCGGGCGGTGTCGAAGAAGTCCAGCCAGCCCGGGTCCTCCCCGCGCCCGTCGACGGCCCGGTCGGCGCGGTCGATGTGGCGCATGCACTCCTTGGGGCGGCCGCACCGGGCGGCGATCTCCGACGCGACGCAGTGGAGCCATGCCCTGGTCAGCGGACCGACGCCGTGCCAGGCGTGGGCGAAGGCCGCCTCGAGCAGGCCGAAGGCGGAGGAGTGCTCACCGGCGAACCCCGGTACGAAGGCGGCGTGGGCGAGCACCGCGCTGGCCAGCGGGTGGTCACCGCACTCCTTGGTGGCCGCGAGCGCGATCTTGAACAGCCGGGCGGCGCTTCCCGGATCGTCGAGGTCGAAGAAGGCGGTCCGGCCCGACAGCAGCGCCGACCGGGCGGCGGCGTGGGCCAGCGTCTCCCGTACCGGCCCGGCCGGTGCGGTGCGGAGCAGCCCGAGGCCGAGCCGGGTGTGCGCGACGGAGGCCTGGAAGATCTCGCCGGGCGGTGCGGTCCAGTAGAGCGCCGCCTGCTGGTCCACCACCCGGGCGTACGCCTCGGCGGTGTCCGGGTCGACCTTGCCCCGCGGTTCGGGGGAGCGGTGCCCGGACCCGTCGCCGATCAGGGGGCCGAGCACGCCCACGCCGAGGAGCCCGCGCAGGAACGTGGCGCGGTCCATCCCTTCCACCTGGTCGGCGATCATGTTCAGCAGCCTCCGTATCTCTCGCACCACCTCGCCGACGGGGCGCATCGCGAGCTCGTCGGGGGTGAGCAGCCCGAGCTCGCTCGCGGGCTTCCCGAAGATGGTCACGAGGTGCTTCCGGTACCGCGGGTCGGGCCATCGTTCGCCGGTCTCCCAGCGCCACACGGTGTTCGCGGTGAGCCCGGTGTCGGTCTCACCGCTGCCGCGCATGGACCGCCGGATCCGCTCGCAGAGCTCCTCGTACGACCAGCCGCGCTGCAGGCGCTCCCAGGCGAGCTGCCGGTTCGGCGGGTAGCGGCGCTTGACCGGCATGTGACGCACCCCTAGCGGTCGAGGTCAGGTTGCAGACGAGAGTATGCACAAATCTGTGATCGGACGACTACTGGTTGTAATTGGCCGTGCTCTGGCGGATACTCAACGCGCCGGGAACGCGGTTGGCTTGCACCCACCGAGCTCCCACCGAGTGCAGAGCCGATGGAGAGACTGGCACATGACCGCAGCTGACGACATCGCCCGATTCCGCGCCGACTGGATCATCTGGCGATCGGACCTGGGCCGCTGGTGGGCGACGCGGCGTGGGACGATCGGCCTGGATGCCATCCGGATGGGGTGCGCGATGACGCTCGACGCCGACGACCCCGAGACGCTCGCCGCCGAGCTCGCCGCGCAGGAACGGCTCCTGGCGGCCGCGGCGGAAAAGGGTGGTGCGCACTAGCGGGTCGGCCGTGCGCGGAGCCTCGCGCACGGCCGGGGCCTGCCGCGGGCCGGGGTGCGTGGCCGGGATCCGCCCCGGCCCGGGGCCCGTGGCGGTGCGCCGACCCGGGCCGGGTACGGCATGGGCCGGCCGCCGGCCCGGGTGCACGGCCGCTGCCTGACGCGGCCCCGCCGCCCGGCGGCCGCACGGCCGCCGGGCATGGGTCGTGATCAGCCCTTCTCGGCGCCCTCGTTGGCCCCGCGGATGAAGTACCGCTGGAAGACGATGAAGATGACGGCCACCGGGATCGTGGTGAGCACCGCGGCCGCGAGCTTGAGCGGGTACTGGGTGCCCGCGCCGAGCGAGCCGCTCACCAGGTCGGCCAGGCCCCGGGGGAGCGTGAACAGCTCGGGGCTCTGCACCGCCACCAGCGTGTGCGTCAGCTCGTTCCAGGTGCCCTGGAACGAGAGGATGGTGAGGGTGATGAGGGCGGGCCGCGCCATGGGCAGCGCAACCGACCAGAAGATGCGCCAGATGCCCGCACCGTCGATGCGGGCGGCCTCCTCGACGCTCGCCGGCAGCGACTCGAAGAACTGCTTCATGATGAAGACCCCGGCCGCGTCGACGATCGTCGGGAGGATCAGCGCGGTGTAGCTGTCGTAGATCCCGATCTGGTTGAGCACCAGGAACTTCGGGATGAGCAGCACCACGCCGGGCACCGCCATCACCGCGATGATCCCGGCGAAGATCGCCCCACGCCCGCGGAAGCGGATCCGGGCGAGCGCGTACCCGGCCATGGAGTCGAGCAGGACCCGTCCCACCGTGACGACCAGCGTGACGAACACCGAGTTCGCCAGCCAGAGCGGCATGTCGGTGTGGACGAACGCCCGCTCGTATGCGCCGAGGGAGAACGGGTCCGGGATCGGCGAGAGCGGGTGGGCCGCCGCGTCCGGCTCGGTCTTGAAGGAGTTCGCCACCTGGATCACGAACGGATACAGGTAGACGAGCCCCATGGTGAACAGCAGGAAGTAGCCGACGAAGGTGGAGGCGCGCGACCGGGAGCGGATCACCGGGCCGCTCTGCCCGGCCCTCCTGCGGGATGCCTTCGCCACCTCACGACCTCCTCGTCCGCATGACCCAGCGCTGGAGCACGGTCAGGGCCACGATGATGAAGAACAGCACGAACGAGATCGCCGCGCCCGTGCCGTACTCGAAGCTCCGGAAGGCGGCCCGGTACGACAGGTAGGCCGGGGTGAGCGTGGTCTTGGCCGGGTCTCCCTGGCTCATCACGTAGACCTGGTCGAACACCTGCCAGGTGCCGATCAGGCCGAGCGTGAGCACCAGGAACATCGTCGGCTTGAGCAGCGGCAGGGTGACGTACCGGAACCGCTGCCAGCGCCCCGCGCCGTCGAGCAGGCTCGCCTCCTCCAGGCTCACCGGGATGTCCTGCAGCGCCGCGAGGAACATCAGCATGAACGTGCCGGAGGTCGTCCAGATGACGAGCGCGATGATGGTGCACATCGCCACGCTCGGCCCGGACAGCCACTCCCACCACGTCAGCCCGAACGGCCCGCCGCTGGTGAGCGCCTCCGGCGGGTTCTCGATGTCCACCAGCCCGAGCCAGTCGAGGAACAGGTGGAGCACCCCGCGGGCGTCGCTGAACCACATCGGCCCGGTGATGCCGAGCATCCGCAGCAGGCTGTTCACCGCGCCGGAGCCGGTGAACATGAAGAGGAAGACGACGCTGATCGCCACGGAGCTGGTCACCGACGGGAAGTAGAACGCGGCGCGGAAGAACGTCCTGGCCTTGAGCCTGCTGTTGACGATCATCGCGAGCCCGAGGGCGAGCGCGGTCTGCAGCGGCACCACGATCGCCACGTAGTAGAGGTTGTTGCGGATGCTCGTCATGAAGTCCTGACGGGTCAGGCCTTCCTCGGCGAACAACCTCCGGTAGTTGTCGAGCCCGACGAACGGCACGCCGGAGCGGAACGGGCTGCCCTGCCCGTTCCAGTCGGTGAGGCTCACCCACAGCGCCATGAAGATGGGCACCAGCAGGAACAGGCCGAGGATGATCACCACCGGGGCCACGAAGAGCCAGCCGGCGATGTTCTCCCGCACCTTGGCACTGAGCCCACGGCGGGAGGCCGCCATGGCCTCATCGGCCATGGCGGTCCTCCGGGGTACCGGGTCAGCCACCGAGCGCCGCCTGGGTGTTCTTCTGGAGGCGCTCCAGCAGCTGCTTGGGCGACGTGGTGGCGAGCTGCTGCAGGCCGGTGTCGAAGTCGGCGAGGACGCTGTCCATCTTCGGCGCGTTCACCGGGCCGTGCGCGTAGTCGGCGCCGTTGAGGAACGCGGCGTCCTCGGGGAACTCCTTGGTGTAGGCGTCGCGGGCCGACTGGCGCGACGGCATGACGCCGAAGGCGCGGGCGAAGGTCATCTGCTGCTCGGGGCTCGTCATGTGCTCGACGAAGTCGATCGCCTGCTCCTTGTACTTGCTCTTCGCCGAGATGCCCCAGCAGACCGTGAAGGAGAGGGTGCCCTTGCCCGCGGGGCCGGCGGGCAGCTCGTGGACCGAGTACTTCACGTCGGGGAAGTCGGCCTTGAGCGCGCCCTTGATCCAGTTGCCCTCGATGGTCATCGCGGTCTTGCCCTTGCCGAAGGCCTCACCGCCCCAGCCGGCGTCGACCTGCTTCGGGTACTGCAGGAGCTTGTCCTTCAGCAGGCCCTGGACGTACTCGAGCGCCTTGAGGTTCTCCGGGGAGTCGGCCGTGGCCTGCTTGCCGTCCGGGCTGATGATCCAGCCGCCGGCCTGGACCATGAACGCGGCGATCCGGTCGCGGGTGTCGCCCACGACGAGCGGGGTGATGCCCTTCTCCTTGATCTTCTTGCTCACCGCGGTGAGCTCGTCCCAGGTCTTGGGCACGTCGCTCTCCGTGAGCCCGGCCTTGGCCCACAGGTCATCGTTGATCACCAGGGCGAGCGTGGAGAAGTCCTTGGGCGCGCAGTAGAGCTTGCCGTCGTAGGTGAACGTGTCGCGGAGGCTCTGGTAGAAGTCCTCCGCGTTGGAGAGCTTGTCACCGTACGGCTCGAGCGCGCCGACGCTGGCGTAGTCGGCGAACCGCGAGGCCTCCACGTAGAAGACGTCCGGCGGGTTGTCCCCGGCGAAGGCCTGGCCGAGCTGCTGGGCGAGGTCCTGGGCCGGGGTCACGGTCACGGTCGCGCCGCTCTTCTTCGCCCACTCCTCGGCCGCCTGCCGCACCGCGTTGGTCTCCGCGTCGCCGGAGGAGCCGATGAGGACCTGCAGCTGAGCGGGGCCGCTGCTCTGCTGGGTCTGCTCGCTGCCCTGGTCGTCGAATCCCTTACCGCAAGCCGCCAAGGACAGAAGGGCGGCACAGGCGGCGCCGAGTGCCGCGATCCGAGTACGTGAGTTCATCTGCGTTTCCTGATCTCTTCAGACGCTAGGTGATCGCCCCTTGTGGGGGAGGCCGACGGCCCGGACGGCGGCCGCGCTCCCGATGCGTTCGCCTGACGACCCGCTGGTCATGGCCGCCGTGGTGCCGGGCTTTCCGGTGCTGACGGGTAGCGCCACTGAGAGTGATCCGCCGGGGGATCCGGCGTCACCGGATCCGGCCGGTCGGGGATCAGCCGGGCACCGTCGGCCGGATGAACGCGTCCGGCGTCGGCGTGGCGACCGGAGCGGAATGTCGGTCCCCCACCGTGAGCCGCCGGGTAAGCGGTCCATGCCGGCGTCGGGTGCTGCGGGGCACCGTGGCGACGTCTCCGGTCGTTTCGGCCATGGGCGATCCTTCCAGGATGGTTGTGGATCTTTAACAAGAAATCACAACCGACGGCACAAATTCATTGAAAACAGGGTCTCTATGTCAAGACCTTGTGTCGTGGTGTCTGTCACCCTTCTGTCGCAATTTGGTTTCATTCCGTGGTTTCGGTCGGATAAGGGGCCGCGGCCGCCGTGGTGACCCATGCGGATGCCGCCGTTCGGGCCACCGGAGCGTGACGCCGCGCGTACGGTTGAACCGCTGTCCCGGCCCCGCCCGGTGGCCGGCGACCGCCGGCGGAGAGCGCCGCCGTGCGTCGCGATCCTTCGGTTCCAGGAGAGGACCCATGGTCAAGCAGGCTCCCGACTGTGGACACTGTGACGGGACAGGAAAGATCACCTACGAGCGGCCGCGCAGGCAGCAGGACGGAACGGTCATCTTCGTGGACTCGAGAGAGGATTGCCATGTATGCGGCGGGAGCGGGAAATGCAGGTAGCAGAGGGCGCGCACCACTGTGATCTGCCGTGCCGCTGGTGCGGCGGCACCAAGGTGTGGACGCCGGAGAAGCCCCACGTCGACGAGTCGGGGCAGATCGTCTTCGTCCGGGTGACCGAGGAGTGCGCGATGTGCCTGGGCACGGGGGAGTGCATGCACGTCCACCCGGACGAGATCCGGCCGGGATCGTCCGGCCGGTCCGGCGGGTGACGGCGGTCCTCCCCTCCCGGTACGGCGCCGCGGGCCGTGCCGCCCGCGCCGCCGATGGCCTCGGCGTTCGCGACCGGCCGTGACCCCGCCGGTGGACGGCGGCGCGGGCCGATGCGCTCCTTGACCGCGGTGGTGACCTTGCCCGGCGAATCTTGCCGTACTGAATGGCTAGCCGTACTGAATGGCTATTTGTCCGGTTAGGACCTGTTCGTCAGGGCATGGGGCTGTAGGTCACAGAACGCGGTGACGTTGGCCGCTCCCGCCCGGACGGAGGCCGGAAGCGGCGGAAGGGGGCGCCATGGCGATGCAGGTCCGAGAGATCATGAACAGGTTCGTGGTCGCGGTCCGGCCGGACACCCCGCTCCTGGACGTGGTCAACGCCCTGCGCCGCTTTCGCGTCGACGCCGTGCCCGTGGTCGACCACGAGCAGCGGGTGACGGGCATGGTCTGCATCAGCGATCTGCTGCCCAAGCCCGGCACACGGCGGATCAACGGCGGGTTCTTCGAGGTACTCGGGGGCGGCCGGCTCCGGAGGAAGGCGAACGCCCTCACCGTCGAGGCGCTCATGCGGACGCCCGCGGTCACCGTGACCGAGGACTCGACGGTGCAGAACGTGGTCGCGCTGATGGAGGAGAACCACGTCGACCAGCTTCCGGTGGTGCAGCCCGACGGCCGCCTCGTCGGCATCGTCCGGCGGATCGACCTGCTGTCGATCTTCTGCCGGAGGCCGGAGGACATCCGCGAGGAGGTGCTCCGGGTGGCCGAGCGCTACGCGGGCCGGTGCGAGGTCGCCGTCCACGACGGCGTGGTCTCCATCACCGGGACCGTCGAGGACCGCTCCCGGGTCGCCGAGCTGTTGCGCGAGGCCCTGGCGGTGGACGGGGTCGTGGACGTCGCGTGCGATCTGTCCTTCACGGTCGACGCCCCCGGTGAGCGGCCGGCGCTGCTGTGACCAGCCCGTACGCCACCTCGAACACCCCGGGAGGACGACGATGAGCGTCGAGGCCATGACGGCGGATCAGGTGATGAGCCGGCTGGTCGTCACCGTGGAGCCGGACGAGTCGCCCCTGATGGCGTGGGAGCTGATGCGCCGGGCCAGCGTGCACCACCTGCCGGTGGTGGACTCCTCCTGCCGGCTCGTCGGCGTGCTCAGCCGGGAGGATCTGGCCGCCCACTGGTCCGGCGGCCCGGCGGAGCAGTCCCGGATCCCCGTGGCGCGGCTGCTGGGGGAGTGCTCCTGCGCGCAGGTGTCGCCGGACACCCCGATCTCCCAGGTCGCCGCCGCGATGCTCGACTCCGGCACCGTGGCCTGCGTGGTCGGACCGGACGGGATGGTGACCGGGCTGATCACCCCCACGGACCTGGTACGTGCCCTCGCCGGCCGGGCGACGCCCGGGCAGGGATCTGCCGACGTCCGGGGCGGGATGTTCCACCTGGAGCCGGTGCTGCCGCCGCGCACCCCGTGAGCCGCGCCGCCGGCGTGTCCCGGAACGCCGGGGCCGCGAGCCATGACGGCGCGTCCCAGGGGCGCCGGGTACGGTGCTCCGGGCCGTGGCCGCCCCAGCCCGGGGCAGGGCCCGTACCGCCGTGCGCCGCGGTCGCCCTCGGCCGCGGTCACTCCATGAGGAGGACCGCGACACCGTTGACCCGGTCCGCGGCGAGGTCCTGCAGCGCCCGGTCGGCGGCGTCGAACGGGTAGGGCGTCGTGGTGATCCGGGGCGGGTGGGCGGCCACCAGGCGGAGGAACTCCCGGCCGTCGGCGCGGGTGTTCGCGGTGACGCTGCGCAGGGTCCGCTCCTGGAACAGGTGCCTCTGGTAGTTGAGCACGGGGATGTCGGTGAGGTGGATGCCCGCCACGGCGAGCGTGCCGCCCCGGTCGAGCGCCTCGAGCGCGGGGAGCACCAGCTCACCGACGGGGGCGAACAGGATCGCCGCGTCGAGCGGCTCGGGCGGCGTGTCCGCGCTCCCGCCGACGAACACCGCGCCGAGCTCCCTGGCCAGCTCCTGCGCGGCGGGCGATCTCGTCATGACGTACACGGAGGCGCCCTGCGCCATCGCGATCTGCGCGGTGATGTGCGCGGACGCGCCGAAGCCGTAGATGCCGAGCCTGCCCCTCGGCGGCAGGTCGCAGCGGAGCAGCGCCCGGTAGCCGATGATCCCGGCGCACAGCAGCGGGGCGAGCTTCTCGGCCGGGAGGTCCTCGGGGAGCGGATAGACGTAGTCGGCGGGCGCGGTGAGGTACTCCGCGTACCCGCCGTCGGCGTCCCAGCCGGTGTAGGTGGAGGACGGGCAGAGGTTCTCCGCGCCCCGCCGGCAGTACCGGCACTCGCCGCAGGTGGAGCGGAGCCAGGCGACGCCGACCCGGGTGCCGGGCGCCGGGCCCTCCGTTCCCGGGCCGAGGGCGGTCACCCGCCCCACGACCTCGTGGCCGGGCACGGTACGGGGCCGCCGCGGCGGGAGGTCCCCCTCGGCGAGGTGCAGGTCGGTGCGGCAGACCGCGCACACCTCGACCTTGATCAGCAGCTCACCCGGCCCCGGCTCGGGTACGGGCAGCCGGGTGCGTTCCAAAGGGTTCGTCGCGATCGGGCCCGGACGGGCCACCACCCAGGCGTCCATCATGCGTGTACGATCCGCCGTCCGCTGATCTCGATGGGTGTGATGGTGAGGTAGAGCTCCCGCTCGCCACCGGCCCATGACTCCAGCCCGGCGGCCGCCGCGGCGGCGCGCTCGGCCTCCGCGGTGAGGTGGTGCACGCCGCCCCGGATGAGCACGCTCCACCCCTCCTTGGTCGTCTCATCGAGCCGGTCGACCTCGAAGGCGACTTGAACTCGGCTCCCGCCACACCGGTGCGGAGGTTCTCGTCCATCGGGCCGCCGAAGGCGGTGCGGATGAGCACGTTCCCCTGGTCGATGAGGTAGTTCACCGGAAGGATCATCGGGCCGGTCGGGGTGGTGAAGGCGATCCGGCCGACTCCGCCAGGGCTGATGAGCCGCAGGCACTCCTCGCGGTCGAGCTCCGTCAGCCGCGGCCGGCCGGTCCGGCCACCGGCGAGCCCAGCGTCTTCCGTCATCCGCACCTCCCGGTGATCACATGCCCGCGGCGTCCGCCGGCCGTACCCGCGTCGCACGGCGGCGGCGACCACCCCGCCGCTTCCATCCTCTACCGCATACCGGAGTGATCAAACCGATTCATCCGGTCTCGCGGCCCTCGTTCATGTTTGATCCGCCGTCATGCCGGTAGGGTGCAAAAGATCCGTGCGCAGGCGGGCCGGGCGGGCACCGGCCTCGGGGAGGAGGGTCTGATGGAGGTACTCAGCAGCCGGATCCTCATCCGTCCCGCCGACCGGGCGGCGAGCCTGCGCTTCTACCGGGACGTCCTCGGCCTCGCGGTCTACCGGGAGTTCGGCCCCGCCGACGACCCGGGCGTGGTCTTCTTCCTCGGGCAGGGGTTCCTCGAGGTCTCCGGGAGATCGGAGGGCGGGCGCGGATCACACGTGCAGATCTGGCTGCAGGTCCGCGACGTGCACGCGGAACACGAACGGCTCGCGGCGGCCGGGGTGCCGATCCGCCGCCCGCCGAGGCGGGAGCCGTGGGGGCTCATCGAGCTGTGGATCGAGGACCCCGATGGCACGCCCATCGTGCTCGTCGAGGTCCCTGAGGGACATCCCCTCCGGCGAGACCGGCGTGACCTGCACTTGCCAGCAGAGTAACTTGTGGTGTTTTATCCCTACCTATTCCCATCTGTCCCATAGACGGCGCTGCGGAAGAGCTGTGGAGGGGAGATGAGCGAGTTCGCCGCTGAGCTGCGCGCGCGCCTCAACGAGGTGCGTGAGGAGATACGGCGGGCCGAGGCAGAGGGCGATGACTACGGGATCGAGGTGCACACGGGCAGGCTCGACAACCTCATGCGGCTCGCCGCGGAGCACGGCATCGACGTAGACGAGGTACGGCCGCCGGAGCCGAAAGGCTGATCGCACCTTGATCGGACGGCCTGCCGGCCGGGACGTGCGTGCGGGACGCCGCCGACCCCGTGAGACGGGCGATGGCGGTGCCCGGCGATGGCGGCGCCCGGCGGTGACGGCCGCGCCGTACGGGCCGGCGCCGGGTATGAGCGGGGCCGCAGGCTCGGGATGCCGCGGCCGGCGCCCGGGGCCGGCGGTGGCCGGAGCCGGCATGTCGCCCCGGGGCCGGGCAAGTCGCGGCCGGAGCCTGGGTGACCGGCCGGAGGGCGCGACCGGGAAACGCCGGGAGACGCGGCCGGGGCAGGGGCGGTGACCGGCTAGAGCAGGGCGAGCTGGTCCGGCCCGGCGCCGCGGTGCTTCCGCAGGTGCCGCCAGCGGGGCAGCGCGTCCAGGTACGACCAGGAGAGCCGGTGGTGCGGGGTGGGCCCGTGCTCGGCCAGGGCCCGCCGGTGCACGGGGGAGGGGTAGCCCGCGTTGTCGGCGAAGCCGTACTCGGGGTGCTCCTCGCCCAGCGCCGCCATGAGCCGGTCGCGGTACACCTTGGCCAGCACGGAGGCCGCGGCCACGCTCACCGAGCGCCGGTCGGCCTGCACCTCGCACCGCGCCGTCCACGGGCCGCGCAGGAAGTCGTGCTTGCCGTCGAGGATGATCGCGTCCGGCCGGTACGGCAGGGCGGCGAGCGCCCGCTCGGCGGCCAAGCGCAGGGCCTCGGTCATGCCGAGCTCGTCGATCTCCTGCGGGCTCGACTCGCCGATCCCGTGACAGTTCAGCCAGCCCGGGAGCACCTCGGCGAACGCCTCGCGGCTGGCGCGGGTGAGCAGCTTGGAGTCGGTGAGCCGGACGCTCCGCCCGCCCCGGCCGGGCAGCTCGGGCGGCGGGCTGAGATCGGTGACCGCGACGCAGACCACCACCGGTCCCGCCCAGGCTCCCCGGCCCACCTCGTCGAGGCCGGCGATGCGCACGGCGCCGGCGGCGCGCAGCTCTTCCTCGATCGCGTAACCCGCCGTCCGGTCCGCGGGCGCGGTCCCGGCCCGGTCCGCGGCGGGCGGCTCATCGATGATCGCCTCAGGGTTCGGCACGGGGACATCTTCGCACCGGCGGCGTGCTCCCCGCGGGCCGAAACCATAGATCCGCTTGACCCTGTCTTTACCTTTTATGCAAAAAGGTAAAGATCCGTGCCCAGATCTAGCAGTTTGGGCGTTTAGTGGTCTAGTGTCCGGATTGCCAAAGCATGACCAACCGGACAGATCCCCTTGAAGGTCATCGTGGTCAACCGAGAACTCCCCAGCATCCTCCCCCTCGCGGCGGGTTCGGTGCCGGGCCTTGACGGATCGGCACCGAACCCGCCGGCGCCGATCGCGCTCCCGGCCCAACCGGCATCCCCGGAGGCGACGGGCGACGCGGCCGCCTGTCCGGACGGGGGTGAGCTGGTGATGTACCGGGGCAGCACCACGGCCTCGTACTTCTGGGACGACGGCTCGGGCATCAACGGGGACACCGGCCTCCCGGCCTCGGGCCTGCCGATGCAGAAAGGGCTCGCCGCCAGCCCGAGCTGGCCGCTCGGCACCAAGGGGTACGTGCTGTACCAGGGAAAGAAGGCCGAGTTCTTCATCGGCGACCGCGGCCCGGGGATCCCGTCGAGCAAGGGGGTCATGCTCGACCTCGACGGGCAGACCTTCGCCGAGCTCACCGGCGGCACCTGGAACCCCGAGTCGCTCACCGTGGACGGGATCGGCGGGATCGGCCACATCCAGGTGGAGTACGTGATCACCGAGTGGGGTTCCGGACCCGGGATCAAGGGCGAGCCGAGGCCGTTCGCCAGCGGCGCCTACCGGGTGAAGGACGACTCCCAACCGTCGCCGTTCTGCCTCTCCGCGCTCATCGGCGGGGGCGGCGGCGCGTCCGCCGAGCGCATCACGCTCGCCGGCATCACCCTCGGGCCGGCAGCCGGGCCCGAGGCCGTCATCGCCCTCAGCGCGCTCGAGATCTGGATGATCGTGTGCGCGCTCCTGTGCGCCGCCAAGTCGGTGCTCGGCCTCCCGTGCTCCTCGCGGACGCGCACCGCCTGACCGGGCGCGCGCCGGGCGCCTCCGGGCGTCCTGGCGGCCACCTGCCCGGCCGCCGCACCTGACCGGGCGTGCCGGGCCACCGGATGATCCGCTCCAGTGGCCGGGCAGCGGCCCGCCCGCACGGGCACCCGCCGGGCTACCTGCGGCGCCGCACCCGGCCGGCGACGTGGCGGAGGACCCGGTCCCACTCCGAGCCGAACGGGTTGTCCTGCACCAGGTAGGTCCAGGTCGCCGCGGGCCGCCGCATCCCCTGGTCGGCGAGGTCCGCGGTGAGGTCGGCCTCCGCGAAGCTCCGGCGGGCGCGCCGCTCCACCTCGGCGAGCATGGCGCGGAACGCGGGCACCGCCTCCCGGTTGAACTCCTCCAGCGGATCCAGCCGGCCGAGCGCGCGCAGGTGGATGCCCTCGCGCAGGTCGCTCAGGAAGCCGAGGTGCTCGCTCCAGCACCGATCCAGGTGGTACAGCACGATCTGCCGGGCCGCCCGCCCGACCGCCTCGGCGCCGAACGCCGCGCACAGCTCCGCGTACCGCTCCGGGCACGCCTCGCGCAGGGCCACGGCCGCCGCGTCGCCGTGCAGCACGCGGTCGCGGTACCCGAGCACCTGGTCCCGCTGCCGTTCGATCACCCGGGTGTACCGCCAGGTGTTCCGGTGGATCTCCAGGTTCACGCCCTCGGCCACCCGCTGGGCGTGGGCGATGAGCTCCGCGGCGCCGCGGTGCCGTACCCGGCCGTCCTCGTCCGCGGGCGGGAGGGACTCGCCGGGCGCGTACGCGGTGAGCAGGTGGTCCTCCCCGCTGACGAAGAACACCGAGCCGCCCGGGTCGCCCTGCCGGCCGGCCCGGCCCCGGAGCTGGTCGTCGAGCCTGCTGCTCTCGTGCCGGCCCGTGCCGATCACATAGAGCCCGCCGAGCGCGGTGACCTCGGCCTCCTCCGCCCCGTCGTGACCGCCGAGCCGGATGTCGGTGCCGCGGCCCGCCATCTGGGTGGAGACGGTGATCGCCCCGCGCCGTCCCGCCTGCGCGATGATCCTCGCCTCCTCGGCGTCGTTCTTCGCGTTGAGCACCACCGCGTCAAGGCCCCGGGCGCGCAGCCGGGCCGCGAGCCGCTCGGACTCGGCGATGTCGAGCGTGCCGACCAGGACCGGGCGGCCGGTGGCGTGCTGGGCGGCGATCTCCGCCACGATCGCCTCCTCCTTGTCCGCGGCCGTGGCGTAGACGCGGTCCGGCTCGTCGACCCGGACGCACGGCCGGTTGGGCGGGATCACCGCGATCCGCAGCCCGTAGAACTCGCGGAGCCGCTCGCCCACGGCGAGCGCGGTCCCGGTCATGCCGCAGAGCCGCCGGTACCGGCCGAGCAGGCCCTGGACGGTGATCGAGTCGAGGATCTCCCCGGTCTCGGACGGCGGCAGGCCCTCCTTCGCCTCCACGGCCGCGTGGAGCCCGTCCGGCCACCGCTGCAGCACCGCCACCCGGCCGCGCGAGGGGTTGATCAGGTGCACCCGCCCGTCCCGGACGATGTAGTCCACGTCGCGCTTGAGCAGCGCGTGCGCGTGGAGGGCGAGGTTGACCTGGGTGACCATGGCGGGGTCCGCGTACAGGTCGTCGATGCCGAGGGCCTTCTCCACGGTCTCGATGCCCTTGGCGGTGAGGTGGACGCTCCGGCCCTCGCCGTCGATCGTGAAGTGGTACCCGCGGACGAGCCGCCGGGCGAGGGCGGCGAGCTCGGGCAGGGCCGTGCCCGGGGCCGCCGATCCGGCGAGCACGAGCGGTACCCTCGCCTCGTCCACCAGCACGGAGTCGGCCTCGTCCACGATCGCCACCTGCGGCGCGGGCACCACCAGGTCGGCCGGGTCGGTGACGAACCGGTCGCGCAGCACGTCGAAGCCGAGCTCGCTCACCGCCGCGTACGTCACGTCCCGCGCGTACGCCTCCCGGCGCTCCCCGGGGGACGAGGTCGCGGCGATCCAGCCGGCCGTGAGGCCCACCGCCGCGTACAGCGGGGCCATCCACTCGGCGTCCCGCCGGGCGAGGTAGTCGTTGACCGAGACCACGTGGACCCGCTCGCCCCGCAGCGCGTACCCGGCCGCCGCGATCGCGCCCACCAGGGTCTTGCCCTCGCCGGTGGCCATCTCGGCCACGTGGCCGTCGAGCAGGGCGAGCGCGCCGATGAGCTGGACGTCGTGCGGCCGGAGCCCGAGCGCCCGGTGCGCCGCCTCGCGCATGAGCGCGCAGAACTCCGCCGTGGCGGGTGGGGCGCTTGCCAGGGCGGACCGCAGGTCGGTCACCCGCCCGGCCCGGTCCGCCAGCGCGCCGGCCTCGGCGACCAGCCGCCGGTACGGCCCGATGTCCACGTCACCGGGACGGCCGAGGAACCGCCTGATCCACACACCCATCCGCGCCATGCCGGCTCCAACGACTCCTCCGCCCGCCCGGTTCCCGGGCGTCCATCGTCCCACGGTCCCGGCCCTCCGGCCCGGGCTCCGGCGCGCGCCCCGGCGCGGGCGGCCGGTCCGCCGCCATGCCCCGCCCGCCCCCGGCGAGCGTCCTGAAGGTTTCCCACCGGGCGGTCCGGGTACGTCACGGGCGCCGTCGGGCGATCGGCCGCACCGCGCGTCCGCCCTGGCGGACGTGCCCGGAGGCGCGGGCGTGGTCGTCTCGCGGCATCCGCCGCGGCACGCCGATCCGGGCCGGTCACGCGGAGATCGTGGCGGGTACTGAGGGGGTTTGTGACGACGGAGTGGATATTTGTCCCTAAGCTTGCGGGGTGACCCCAAGCGACTACGTGCTCCTCCCCATATGACGTGGATTGGCGTGCTGATCGCCCTCATCGGGGCGTTGGGATATGCCCTCGGCGCCGCCTTGCAGCAGCGTGAGGCCGTGACCGCCGGGGCGACGCTCGCGCTCGTCCGCCGGCCCCGCTGGTGGCTCGGCGGGGTGGCCGGCCTCTCCGGCGCGTGCCTGCACGGCCTGGCGCTGTGCCTGGCCCCGCTCGTCGCCGTCCAGCCGGTGAGCGTGGCGACCCTGGTCTTCGCGGTCCCGCTCGCCGCCATGCTGCACGGCAGGCGGCCACGCCCGGCCGAGCTGGCCGGTTCGGTGGCGGTGGCGATCGGTTTACTGGGGCTGATCCTGCTCATCCCGGTCAGCGGCGACACGCCTGAGCTGACCGACGCCGGGGCGGTGGGGCTGCTCGCCGGGGTCGGGGTCATCGTGGCGGTGACGTCGGCGGCCGCCCGCCGGATGCGCGGCCCGATCGCGGCGGTGCTCACCGCGGTCGGCGCCGGCGCGGTCATCGCGACCGTGTCCACCTTCGCGCGCGCCGTCGGCGGGCACGTCCTCACCGACCCGAAGAGCGCGCTGCACTGGTTCACCTTCGTGATCCCGGTGCTGCTCGTGTGGGCGTTCGTGCTGCTGCAGCGGTCGTACGCACTGGGCTACTTCGGCATCGCCTACGCGAGCGTCCAGGTGGTCGACCTGCTCCTCTCCGTGGCCGCCGGGGCGTTCCTCCTCGGGGAGACGCTGCCCACCGGCTGGGGCAGGGCGATCCCCGCCCTGCTCGCCGGCGCCCTGCTGGTCGGCGGCACGATCACGCTCGCCCGGCTCGCCCCCGACCGGTCCGGTGCCGCCGCCGTGTAGCCGGGCCGTACGCCCGCGTGCCGTACCCGCCGGGCGGGATCGCCCCGGGGAGCGCGATGGGCCTGATCGCCCCGGCGCGCCGGTGCCGGAGGCCCCGCGGAGCGGGGGTGCGGAGCCGGCCCTGATCGCCCCACCGTGCCCGGTGCCGAAGGCTCCGCGGAGCGCCGGTGCGGGCCCGGAGCCGGGCGCGGGGCATCGGATCACGCGGGCGGCGCCCAGCGGAACAGCTCGTCGATCTGCCGGAGGGCGAGCGGGCCGAGCCGGCTCGTCCAGGACGTCACGGTGTCGCGGAGGGCCACCAGGGGCGTGGCGCGCAGCCCGCTGAGCCGCCCGAGCGAGCGGGAGCGCCGGGCGATCCGCGTCGCCCGCGGCAGCCGTTCCGCGGTGTACGCGGCGAGCCCGGCGGTGACGCCCCCGGCGGCGACCCGGGCGGCGAGGACCACGGCGTCCTCGATCGCCTGGCACGCGCCCTGGCCCAGGTGCGGGGTCATCGCGTGCGCCGCGTCGCCCAGCAGCGCCACCCTGCCCCGGTGGTAGGCGGGCAACGGCCGGTCGAGGCAGTAGAGGTCGTGCCGGAGCACGGAATCCGGGCCCGCCGCGGCGATCAGCGCCGGGATCGGGTCGTGCCAGTCCCCGAACAGCCGGGCGAGCTCCGCGCGCTCGTCCGGCGCGCGCCCGCCGGGCGGCACGGCCGCCGTCGCATAGCAGTACACCCGGCCGTCGCCCATGGGCGCCACGCCGAAGATCCGCCCGTGCCCCCAGGACTCGGCCGCCTGCACCGGCCCGGGCGCGGGCACGACCATGCGCCAGCTCGTCACCCCCGCGTACGCGGGCCCCGGATGCCGGGGGAAGAGCGCTCCCCGGATCCGCGACCGGATCCCGTCGGCCGCGACGACCAGGTCGGCCTCGAACGGACCGGCCGTCGTCGTGACGGTTCCGGTGGCCGGATCGGCGGACTCGGCGCGGACGCCCGTGCGCAGCGACCCCGGCGGGAGCCGGCGGGCGAGCAGGTCCACGAGGTCCGGGCGCATGATGAGCGCCACGGGGTGGCCGTACCGGGCCGCGGCGGCCTCGCCCGGCACCCGGACCAGCCAGCGGCCGTCGGACCGGCGGATGCCCACCTCGCCCCGCAGGCCGGGCAAGGCGCGCACCTCGTCGCCGAGGCCCAGGTGCTCCAGCGCGCGCAGCGCGTTCGGGGCGAGGGCCAGGGCCAGCCCCACCGGCTCGATCGACGGCGCCTGTTCGAGCACGGTCACCGACCACCCCTTCCGGGTCAGGGCGACCGCCGCGGTCAGCCCGCCGATGCCCGCTCCGATCACCACCGCGTGCGCCATGCCGTCCCTCCGTTCCGCCGGTCCGAAAGCGCCCGGTCCTTCCGCACCGAAGCTACGCCCCGGCCTCAGCGCGCCGGCGCGCGGGGTCGCCGTCCGGGGCGTGCGGCGAGGAACGGGCGCGCGCGGCGTGGTGCCGGCGTGCGCCGAGGAGCGGCCGGCGTGCGGCGGGGCATGGGCACGCGCGAGGCGCGGGTTCTGCTCGCGGCGGGCGATCGAGGCCGAGCGGCACGCGCCGTCCGCGGTGGCCGTCCGAGGCGGACCGGCGGGCCCGGCCGCGGTCACGCCGCCCGCCGCCGGTACGGCTCGGGCGCCTGAGGGGGAGGGCTTACCAACATACCGGCTGGTCGGTATCCTGGAGCGGTGAACGTGGACCCGCCCGGGCTCGACCTCACCCGCCTCGCCGCGTACCTGGAGGATCAAGGCCTCACCCGCGGCCCGCTGACCGCCGAACTGATCACCGGCGGCAAGTCCAACCTGACCTACGTGGTACGGGACGCCACCGCGGAGTACGTCGTCCGCCGGCCGCCCCTCGGGCACGTCCTCGCCACCGCGCACGACATGGGCCGGGAGTACCGGGTGATGACCGCGCTCCGGGACACCCCGGTGCCCGTGCCCCGGACGTACCACCTCTGCACGGACCCCGAGGTGATCGGCGCCCCCTTCTACGTGATGGAGCACGTGGCGGGGGAGCGGCCGCCGATGACCCCCGCGCTCGCGCACGAGCTCATCGACGTGCTCGCCGCGCTCCACTCGATCCCGCCGGAGAGCGTGGGCCTCGCGGACTTCGGCCGGCCGGACGGCTACCTGGAACGCCAGGTGAGGCGGTGGAAGAAGCAGCTCGACGCCTCGCGCAGCCGCGACATCCCCGGCATCGACGAGCTGTTCCAGCGGCTCTCCCGCGACATCCCCCGGTCCGGCGCCCCGGCGATCGTGCACGGGGACTTCAAGCTCGGCAACACGCTCATCGCCGGCGGCAAGGTCCGGGCCGTCCTCGACTGGGAGATGTCCACGCTCGGCGACCCGCTCACCGACCTGGCCCTCTTCCTGCTCTACGGGGACGAGGCGATCGACCTCGACTCCGAGGAGAAGGGCGAGATGGCGAACCCGGAGGAGATCGTCGCCCACTACGCGGAGGCCACCGGCCGGGACGTCTCGCGCCTCGGCTGGTACCTGGGCCTCGCCTGCTTCAAGCTCGCGGTCATCGCCGAGGGGATCCACTTCCGCTACACCCAAGGGCTCACCGTCGGGGAGGGCTTCGCCGAGATCGGCGAGCACGTCGGCCGGCTGGTCGCCCGCGGCCTCACGGAGGTGTGAATGGACTTCGAGTACGACGCCACCACGCAGGAGCTGCGCGCCAAGCTGCTGGCGTTCATGGACGAGTGCGTCTACCCGGCCGAGCCGATCTTCGAGGAGCAGGCCGCGGAGAGCGGCTGGAGCCCGCCGCCGATCCTCGAGGACCTCAAGGCGGAGGCGCGCCGGCGCGGGCTGTGGAACCTGTTCCTCCCGGGCGAGTACGGCGCGGGCCTCACCAACCTGCAGTACGCCCCGCTCGCCGAGATCATGGGCCGGTCCCCGGCGATCGCCCCGGCGGCCACCAACTGCGCCGCCCCGGACACCGGGAACATGGAGCTGCTCGCCCACTTCGGCAGCGAGTGGCAGCGCAAGGCCTACCTCGAGCCGCTGCTCAACGGGGAGATCCGCTCGGCCTTCGCCATGACCGAGCCCGACGTGGCCTCCTCCGACGCCACCAACATCACCACCTCGATCCGGAGAGAGGGCGACGAGTACGTCATCAACGGCCGCAAGTGGTTCATCAGCGGCGCGATGAACCCCGGCTGCAAGCTCTTCATCGTCATGGGGAAGACCGACCCGGACGCGCCGCCGCACCGCCAGCAGAGCATGGTCCTCGTGCCGCGCGACACCCCCGGCCTCACCGTGAAGCGCGGCATGTCGGTCTTCGGCTACGAGAACCGCGACCACGGCGGCCACGCCGAGGTGATCTTCGAGAACGTGCGGGTCCCCGCCGACCACCTCCTCGGCGAGGAGGGCGGCGGCTTCGCCATGGCGCAGGCCCGCCTCGGGCCCGGCCGCATCCACCACTGCATGCGGCTGATCGGCATGGCCGAGCGGGCGCTGGAGGCCATGTGCCGCCGGGCGCTCAGCCGTACCGCCTTCGGGAAGACGCTCGCCGAGCAGGGGGTGGTCCAGGACTGGATCGCCGAGGCGCGCGTGCGGATCGAGCAGATCCGGCTGCTCGTGCTCAAGACGGCCTGGCTGATGGACACGGTCGGCAACCGCGGGGCGCACACCGAGATCCAGGCCATCAAGATCGTCGTGCCCTCGACGGTCGAGTGGATCCTCGACAAGGCGATCCAGGTGCACGGTGCCGGCGGGCTGAGCCAGGACTTCCCGCTCGCCCCGATGTGGACGGCGGCCCGCAGCCTGCGGTTCGCCGACGGACCCGACGAGGTGCACAAGCGCTCGCTCGCCCGCCGGGAGCTCAAGCGGTATCTCACCGAGACGCCGTGAGCCCGGACCGAGGAGGTGATTGCCAACGTGACATGGGATGAGGAGTCCGTGGCGGAACGCTGCCGCGCGTTCCTCGCCGAGCACGACCCGGCGCGCATGGACCGGCTCGAGTTCCTGCGGGCCCGGTTCGACGCCGGGCTCGCCTGGGTGCACTTCCCCGAAGGGCTCGGCGGCCTCGGCGCGCCGCGCGAGCTCCAGGCCGTCGTGGAACGGGAGCTGAAGGGCACCCCGGACAACGACCCCGGCCGGATCGGCATCGGGCTCGGCATGGCGGCCCCGACGATCCTCGCCTTCGGCACCGAGGAGCAGAAGAAGCGCTTCCTCCGGCCGTTATGGACCGGCGAGGAGGTCTGGTGCCAGCTCTTCAGCGAGCCCGGGGCCGGCTCCGACCTCGCCGCGCTCGCCACCCGCGCGGTCAAGGACGGCGACGAGTGGGTGATCGACGGCCAGAAGGTGTGGACCTCGGTCGCGCACCGGGCCCGCTGGGGGATCCTGGTCGCCCGCACCGACCCCAACGTGCCCAAGCACCGCGGCCTGACCTACTTCATCTGCGACATGCACGCCCCCGGGGTGGAGGTGCGGCCGCTCCGGCAGATCACCGGTGAGGCCGAGTTCAACGAGGTCTTCCTCACCGGCGTCCGGCTGCCCGACTCGCTCCGGCTCGGCGAGGTCGGCGAGGGCTGGCGGGTCGCCCAGACCACGCTCATGAACGAGCGCGTCGCCATCGGCGGCGCCCAGAGCCGGCGGTCGATGATCAACGTGGTCGCCGCCACGTGGCGGTCGCGGCCCGAGCTGCGCACCCACGAGCTCCACCAGCGGCTGCTCGCGCTCTGGGTGGAGGCGGAGGTCCTGCGGCTCACCGGGGCCCGGCTGCGCGAGCAGCTCGCCGCCGGTCAGCCCGGCCCGGAGGGCTCGGGCATGAAGCTCGCCCTCGCCCGGCTGCACCAGCGGCTCACCGGCCTGGAGGTGGAGCTGCTCCGCGAGGAAGGGCTCACCTACGACGACTGGACGTTCCGCCGCCCCGACCGGGTGGACTTCACCGGGCGCCAGGCGGGCTACCGCTACCTGCGCGCGAAGGGCAACTCCATCGAGGGCGGCACCTCCGAGATCCTCCGCAACATCATCGCCGAGCGCGTGCTGGGGCTGCCGCCCGAGCCGCGCACGGACAAGGACGTCGCCTGGAAGGACCTCCCCCGATGAGCGCCCCTACGATGAGCCTGCTCTACACCGAGGTCGAGGAGGAGCTGCGGGCCGCCGTGCGCGACCTGCTCACCGACCGCAGCGGACCGGCGGCCGTGCTCGCCCGGGCCGACACGGCCGCGTCCGGCGGCGTGCCGTACGACAGCGAGCTGTGGACGGCGCTCGCCCGGGACATCGGGGCGGCCGGGCTGCTCGTCCCCGAGGAGCTGGGCGGGGCGGGCGCCTCGGCGCGGGAGGCCGCCGTGGTCCTCGAGGAGCTCGGCCGCGCGGTCGCCGTGGTGCCGTTCTTCAGCAGCGCCGTCCTCGCCACCAGCGCCCTGCTCGCCTGCGATGGGCCGGCCGCCCGGGACCTGCTCGGCCGGCTCGCGTCCGGGGAGACGACCGCGGCGCTCGCGGTCTCGCTCGCCGCGTCGCCGTACCGGCCGCCGGAGCCCGCGGTGGAGCTCGGCGCGGACGGCACGGTCTTGGGCACGGTGACCGGCGTGATCGGCGCGGAGGTCGCCGACGTGCTGCTCGTCCCGGTACGGCACGCGGGCGGCCGGGCGCTGTGCGCGGTGGAGCGCACCGCCCCCGGGGTGTCGATCACCCCGGTGACCTCGCTCGACCTCACCCGGCCGATCGCCACGGTCTCGTTCGGCGGGGCACCGGCCGAGGTGGTCGCCGAGGGGGACGGGCCGGTCCGGGACGCCCTGGTGACCGGCGCCGGGCTGCTCGCCTCGGAGCAGCTCGGCATCGCCGACTGGTGCCTCACCACCACCGTCGCGTACGTCAAGGAGCGCAAGCAGTTCGCCCGGCCGATCGGGTCGTTCCAGGCGATCAAGCACCGGCTGGCCGACCTGTGGCTCGAGGTGGTGGGGGCGCGGGCGGCGGCGCGGAACGCCGCGGCCCACCTCGCCTGCTGGGGCGCGGGCTCGGCCGGGAGCGGTGAGGTGGCCACCGCGGTCGCGGTGGCGCAGGCGCACTGCGGGACCGTGGCCGTGCACGCGGCCGAGGAGTGCATCCAGCTCCACGGCGGTATCGGGATGACCTGGGAGCACCCGGCTCATCTGTACCTGAAGCGGGCGAAGGCCGATGAGATCGCGCTCGGCACGCCGGGTGACCATCGGAACGCCCTCGCCGGGCTCGCAGACCTTCCGGGGCCGGTGTCCTGACCGGGCCGCCCGCCACCGGCGGGCGCGGCCGGGGCGCCGGCCTCGGCATCCCCCTTCAACCCCTGCGGACCGGGCACCGCCCGGCACCGGTCACGGGCGCAGGGCCCGCAGCAGCAGGTCGGCGAAGTAGCGGCCGATCTGCTCGCCGGAGAGCTCGCCGTCCGGGTGGTACCAGGTGCTCAGGTGGTGCACGGAGCCGAAGAAGAAGTTCACCACCATGTCGGCCGGGATGTCGTCGCGGAACACCCCGGCCCGCTGGCCCTCGAGCACGAGGTCGCGGAAGCGCTCGTGGTAGCGGCGGCGCTGCGCCCGCACCATCTTGTACACGTCCGGTGCGAGCTGGTGGGTGGAGCGGAAGAAGATCTTGGTGTCCGGGAGGTTCTCGATGGAGGTGATGATCACGTCCATCGCCGCGGCGTGCAGCCGCTCCTCCACCGGGGCGTCCGAGTCGGCGAACTTGACCAGCCGCTCCATCTGCATGCGGAGCACGCGGGCGTAGATCTCGGCGAGCAGGTCGTCCTTCGAGTCGAAGTAGTGGTACATGGCGCCCTTGGTGACGCCCGCCGCCGCGACGATCTCCTGGACCGACGTCCCCTCGAAGCCCCGCTCCGCGAACAGCCGGGTGGCCTCGGCGAGCAGACGGTTCCTCACGGGTTCCGCTACGGTCGCGTCACGTGCCATCCCGGCCTCCCTCTTCTCCTGCGCTCTAGCGTACCGACTGGTCGGTCAGCGGATGTCCACATCGGTGAATCGAAGACCTCCCTACCTAGGAGGCGTGAAACCCGCTTGGGTATTCCAGAGAAGAATCACTGGAACCAGTGTGGGGAGATCGCGTGCCCGGTGAGTCCATCTACGTACCGAGCGACGAGAGGTTCGGCGGCTCGTCGCCCCAGTACTACTACGAGACCGCGTGGGTCAGCGGACGTAAGAAGCGGCTGCGCAAGCGGCTGCTCATCGGGGTGGCCGGCATGGCGTTCGGCGTCTGGCTGGGCATCCGCTTCGGGCTCGACTTCTTCCTGACCGGCCTGGTGGTGGGCGGGGGCGCCGCGTTCATCGACTTCCTCGTGGCCTGGCGCGCCCATGAGCGGACCGCGGTGTGGCGGGGCAAGCGCCGGGGTCAGGACATCACCGGCCCCCTGCTCCGGCTCGGGCTGAACCGGCGCGGCTACCGGGTCATGGACGGCCGGGCCGTGCCGGGCGCCGCCTCGATCGACCACCTGGTCATCGGGCCGAACGGGGTGTGGATCGTCGACAACGAGGCCTGGGAGCCGGGCACCTACGTCGCCAAGTACGGCGAGCGGCTGTTCTTCGGCGAGAAGTACGGCACGTCCATGGCGAAGGACCTCATCAAGGCCACCACCTCGCTCGCCGAGATGCTGCGCGAGCAGACCGGGCTGGACGTCTCCGTCGCCCCGGTGCTCGCCGTGCACGGCGCGAAGATCGAGTCGAGGAGCGGCGTGCTGAGCGGTGAAGGGCTGACCGTGGCCTACCCGCGCAAGGTCGCCCGGTGGATCCGGAGCCAAAGCGACGCCACGCTGACGCCCGAGCAGATCGACCTGCTGGCCCGGACGGCCGCCCTGATGCTCCGGCGCATGTTCTGACCGTCTCCGGCCGGTGGGGCCGCCTCGGCGGGCGTGGCGCACGGGCCGCGGCGGGTTGCGGCCGGCCGCGGGCGGGATCCCGGCACGCCGGGACCGGCACCGGTCCGGTACGGCCGGCCGCGCCGGAGCGCGGTACGGGCCACCGTCCGCGGGCACGCCTCCCGGCCGATCCGGGGGGCGGAACGCGCGCCCGCGGGCCGGGCCGGCGTTTCCCCGTGCGACGGGGTCCGGCGGCCCCACCGGAGCATGCCCGAACCATCCGCGCCGGTGAATCGCCCGAGTGCGCCCGTGAACCGCCCGTGCGTGCGCGAGCCCTGACGCAGGGCCGGGTCATCACCGGCGAGCCGGTGAACCTCCCGCGCGCGTGTGCGAGCCGTTCGAGCGCCCGTGAACCACCGGAGCGCGTGCGCGAGCCGTTCGAGCACCGGAGCGCGCCGGTGAATCGCCCGAGCGTGCTCGTGACCCATCCGGGCGCCTGCCTGCACCGACGGACGCGCGGTGACCCGTCTGCGCGTGCCCGCGAACCGGGCGAAAGGGCGCGGCAGGGCGCCCGATTTTGCATGATGTTCCGCGTACGCTACTCTCTAACTGCCCTAGCGCCGCTAGCTCAATTGGCAGAGCAGCTGACTCTTAATCAGCGGGTTTGGGGTTCGAGTCCCTGGCGGCGCACACATGACAGGCCGGGTATGTCCGTACCCGGCCTGATCTTTTCCGGTGTACGGCGCTTTCCGGCATACCACTCGACGCCGTCGGCGTCGCGGACGTGTCGATCAGCGTTCCCGCCGGACGCATTCCGCAGAAGGGGCGATCGCTGCCTCCGGGACGCGGACGCCCGCCGGATGGCTCGGCGGGCACGGGACCTGCCGGGGGACGAGGTCAGTCCGAGCTCGTCGCCGGCACGTCCGGCAGCGCGCGCAGCGTGTGCGCGGCCAGGAGGGTCTGCCAGCACCAGGCGATCGTGATCGCGATGCGCTGGAACAGGCCGCCGTAGGCGGTCAATGGCTCGACCTGTTCGAAGGCGGCGATGGCGAGGGCCATCGTGGCCAGGAAGCCCAGGGCGCTGAGGGCCGAGCAGGCCGCCCAGCCGGGCCTGCGCCGTACGCCGAAGCGGACGGCGAAGACCACGCAGGCGGCGGCCAGCGCCACGAAGCCGAGCATGGCGATGGCGTCGTGCAGGGCGGCGGCCGGGCCGGAGTACTGCTCGTGCGCAGCGGGAGTGCCCGGCGGGTAGCCGCTCACCGGGTCGGTGCGGAAGATCCCCATGCAGACCAGCTGGGCCGCCCAGATCCCCAGCAGCAGCGGCCCCCACCGTGCGCCCCTGCGTGGCCCAGGGGCGGCGCGGAGCGCGCGGCGCAGGCCGGCGGCGCCGGCCAGGGACGGCACGCCCGCCACGATGAAGCTCGCCGTCTGCAGCCCGCCGAATTCGCCGAGCGCGAGTGAGCTGACAGGGTGGCGCAGCGGGTCGTAGCCGTCCGGCTTGATCGCGCCTTCGAGCAGGTACGCGACGGTGAACAGCGGGCCGGCCAGCATGCCGCCGAGGAGCGACCGTCGCGTCGCCTTGTCCGGCTTCCGGGGCGGAGGCGGCCCTTCGGCCAGCAAGACCCCGGTGTTCGCGAGACCGTTCATGCCTGTCAACATAAGTTGACAACAGACCCTGCGTCAACTTAGGTTGACAAGCGCCCGTCCTGAGGCGGAGCGGTCCGGCGGCGCGGGCCGCACTGAGCGAGGGAGCGGCGTTCCTTCGGTGCGTGCCTCGGCTTCCACGGGGTAAGGGCGGTGATGGGCGACGAAAGGGAGGCACCATGTCCGACCGCGTGGCGCTGGAAGGGCTGCAGCGGGTGATCGACGAGGTGTACCGCGATCGCGACCTGGCCACCCGCAGAGACGTGTACCGGGTCGCGTCGGCGCACCTCGATCTCTCCTCCGATGTGCTGGTGCTCCTGAACGAGACCCCCGAGGGCACCTACACCCGGGAGCAGATGGTGGAGGCGATCAACAAGGCGCTCGAGAACCGCGGCGGTGACGCGGCGCTGCGGTGATCGGTTCTGACGCCGCCGGCACGGTGATCGGTTCTGGCGCCGGCGGCAGACCGCGGCACGGAAGCCGGCGGTGGCCGTCCGGCGCGATGCCGCGCGGGGCGGGTACGCCGTCCCGGATACCGAACCATCCGGTGGAGGCCCACGGGTTCCGTCGCAGGCCCGGTGGGCGGTCACCGGCACAGGACCACCCCGGCCGCGCCGGCGGCGAGCCGGCCGGCCGAGCGGCGGCGCCGGGAGATGTGATCGCGGGATCGGGTCACCGGCGGCCGGCACAGGGCGGTCCGGCGAACGTGCTTCTCCAGGGCGTCGGCTCGCGGCGCGAGACGGGCGTGGCGCGGGCGTCACACCCGGATGATCGGCGTGTCGACGAGGTGCTCACCGAGGAACCAGACCTGCATCTCCCCGGTCCGGATGACGTCCGACACGAGCAGGTCGCTGGTCCCGTCGTCACCCTTCTCCTGCGTGCGCGCGGCGGCGTCGTGCGCGGCGACGAGGATCGTCTCGTGCGCCTCCAGCAGCCGGGAGAGCATGGCCGGGACCTCCTCGACCCCGTCGGGAGGCCGGGGGATCACGGTCAGCTCGGCCACCTGGCGCGGGTCGCCGACCGCGACACCGCCGAGGGTCTGGATCCGCTCGGCGATCTTGTCGATGAGCGCGAGCTGCTCGCGGGCGTGCTTGTCGAGGAGCTCGTGGAGCTGGAAGAAGGTCGGCCCCCGCATCAGCCAGTGGTGCTTCTTGTACAGGCTGTAGAGGATCTGGGTGTCGGCGAGGATCTGGTTGAGCCGTTCGCAGGAGTACTCCCGGGCCTCCCTGGACAGGCCGATCGGAAAGTCGCGGACGGTCCCGAACCGCTGAATCTCGGCGCCCTTCTGGTGCAGCAACGGCTGGCTGCTCGCGCCCGGATGGTTGGCGGCCAACTTTCCTCCCCGCATCGCATGGACGTGGCACTTCCAAACGGGCATATGCCCAGAAATCGGACGGTCTCACGGTGCCGATCCGGGGCCGGCGCGCCGGGTCGCGGGCGGGCCCAGGCCAAGGCGCGGGCACCCTCCGGCCCTTCACCAGCGCGCATCCGGGCGTCCGGGCGCGAAGGCCTCGCGAGCTCACCGCCGCCGCGGTACGGCATGCCGTACGGCCGGTGCCGCGCGCAGGCACGTGCCTCGCATCCGCCGCAGGAATGGGGGTGCGGAACCTTCGCGTCCCCACCGTGGCGACACGGCATGCCGTACGGCCGGTGCCGTGCGCAGGCGCATGTCTCGCACCTGCCGTAGGAATCGACGAAGTCTTCTGATACTTGCGGGCGAAAATGGCTATTGATCCTGGTATCTGCGATATCTACCTTCTCGGAATATGTTCCGGATCAGCGAGGCGGCGGCCCTGCTCGGGGTGAGCGCGGACACCGTGCGGCGGTGGGTGGACGCCGGGCGCCTCCCGGCCCAGCGGGATGAGCACGGCCACCGGATCATCTCGGGGCGGGACCTCGCCGAGTTCGCCCGCTCCCAGGCGGGCCGGGACGAGAACGGCCTCGCCACCTCGTCGGCGCGCAACCGCTTCCGCGGCATCGTCACCGAGGTCGTGAAGGACGGCGTGATGGCGAAGGTGGAGATCGCCGCCGGCCCGTTCCGCGTGGTCTCGCTGCTCAGCCGGGAGTCCGCCGACGAGCTCGGCCTGGAGCCGGGGGTGGTCGTGGTGGCGGTGGTGAAGGCCACCAACGTGCTCGTCGAGCGGGCCTGACGGGCGCCGCCGGGAGCGTGTGGGAGGTGCAGGTGCGACGATCGGCGGTGCGGTGGATCGCCGGGCTGCTGCTGCCGCTCGCGCTGCTGGCGGCCGCGGCCTGCGGCGGGGGCCGGGACGCCGGCCGGGGCGGCGGCGAGATCGGCGCGAAGCTCACCGTGCTCGCCGCCGCATCGCTCACCGAGCCGTTCTCCGCGCTCGGCGAGCTGTTCGAGCGCGAGCACGACGGGGTGACCGTCCGGTTCAACTTCGGGGCCAGCTCGACCCTGGCCCAGCAGATCGCGCAGGGCGCGCCCGCGGACGTGTTCGCCGCGGCGAGCCCGGAGACCATGCGGATGTCCGGCGCCCCGTCCCCCACGGTGTTCGCCCGGAACGTGCCGATCATCGCGGTGCCCAAGGGCAACCCGGCGAACGTGCGGAGCGCGCGCGACCTGACCCGGGTCAAGGTGGCGCTCTGCGCCGAACAGGTGCCCTGCGGCGCGGCCACGGCCCGGGCGCTGCGGGCCGCCGGGGTCACCGTCGCCCCGGTGACGCTGGAGCGGGACGTCAAGGCCACGCTGGCCAAGGTCGCCCTGGGAGAGGTCGACGCCGGGCTGGTCTACCGTACGGACGTCAAAGCGGCGGCCGGCGAGGTCGAGGGCATCGAGTTCCCGGAGGCGGAGGAGGGCGCCACCGACTACGAGATCGCGGTCGCCCCCCGGCCCGGGGATCGGCGGCTGGCGCGGGAGTTCGTCGACCTCGTCCTCTCCGACCGGGGCCGCCAGGTGCTGCGCGACGCCGGCTTCGTGGTCGTCTAGCGCGCGGGAGTTCGTGATCGTCTGATGGGCGGGAGCAGGATCGGCGACCGGCCGGCCGGGACGGCCCGGCGGGCGCCGTGGGCGCTCACCGTCCCCGCGGCGCTCGGCCTGGCGTACCTGGTGGTGCCCCTGCTCGGCCTCATCGTCCGGACCCCGTGGGCGACGCTGCCCGCCCGGCTCGCCGAGCCGCGGGTGCTGGAGGCGCTCCGTCTCTCCCTGGTCACCGCGACCGCGGCCACGGCGGTGTGCCTCCTGCTCGGCGTGCCGCTCGCCTGGCTGCTCGCCCGGGTGCCCTTCCCCGGCCGGTCGCTGGTGCGGGCGCTCGTCACGGTGCCGATGGTCCTCCCGCCCGTGGTGGGCGGGGTGGCCCTGCTGCTGGTGTTCGGCCGGACCGGGCTGATCGGCCGGTGGTTCGCCGACGCGGTCACCCTGCCGTTCACCACCACCGCGGTGATCATGGCGCAGGCGTTCGTCGCCATGCCGTTCCTGGTGATCAGCGTGGAGGGGACGCTCCGCACCGCCGACCCCCGGTACGAGGAGGCGGCCGCCACCCTCGGGGCGTCCCGGTGGACGGTGTTCCGGCGGGTCACGCTCCCGCTCGTGGCGCCCGGGGTGGCCGCGGGAGCCGTACTGTGCTGGGCGCGGGCGCTCGGCGAGTTCGGGGCCACGATCACCTTCGCCGGGAACTTCCCCGGCACCACCCAGACCATGCCGCTCGCCGTCTACCTCGCCATGGAGACCGACCCGGAGGCCGCGATCGTGCTCAGCCTGATCCTGCTCGCCGTCTCCGCCGGCGTGCTCACCGTCCTCCGTGACCGATGGCTGGGCACATGAGCGCAGGGGGCACGGTGCTGCGGGCGCGCCTGCACGTGGCGCGGGAGGGGTTCCGGCTCGACCTGCCGCTCGAGGCCGCGGCCGGCGAGGTCGTGGCGCTGCTCGGCCCCAACGGCGCGGGCAAGACCACCGCGCTCCGCGCGCTCGCCGGCCTGGTACGGCTCTCGCACGGCGAGATCGTCCTGGACGGCGAGCCGATCCACACCCTGCCGCCGGAGCGCCGCTCCGTGGGCATGGTCTTCCAGGACCACCGGCTCTTCCCCCACCTGTCCGTGCTCGACAACGTGGCGTTCGGCCTGCGCTGCCGGGGGACGCCCAAGGCGCGCGCCCGGGAGATCGCCCGGGAGTGGCTCGGCCGGTTCGGCCTCGCCGAGCGGGCCGGCGTCAAGCCGCGGGAGCTGTCGGGCGGCCAGGCGCAGCGGGTGGCCCTCGCCCGGGCCCTGGTCACCCGGCCCCGGCTGCTCCTGCTCGACGAGCCCTTCGCCGCCCTCGACGCGTACACCCGGCTCGAGGTGCGCGCCTGGCTCAACCGGCACCTGGAGGGCTTCGACGGCGCGACCGTCCTCGTCACGCACGACCCGCTCGACGCGATGGCGCTCGCCGACCGGATCGTGGTGATCGAGGGCGGCTCGATCGTCCAGCAGGGCACGCCCGCCGAGGTCGCCCGCCACCCCCGGACGGACTACGTCGCCCGGCTGGTCGGGCTCAACCTCTACCGGGGGACGGCGGACGGGCGTGCGGTCACGGTCACCGGCCGGGCGGGGGAGCGGGTGGTGCTGAGCGTGGCCGAGGAGCTCACCGGGCCCGCCTTCGTGGCCTTCCCGCCCTCGGCCGTGGCGCTGTTCCGCGGCAGACCGGACGGGACGCCCCGCAACCTCTGGGAAGGCACGATCGCCGGCCTGGAGCGGCACGGCGACGGGTACCGGATCGCGGTGGACGGGCCGGTCGGCGTGCTCGCCGACGTCACCGCGGCCGCGGTGGCCGAGCTCGGCCTGCTGCCCGGCCAGCGGGTGTGGGTCGCCGTGAAGGCCACCGAGACCCACGCCTACCCGGAGTGAGCCCGGCCCCGGGTGGCCGCCGGGGCGGGCACGGCCGGTCACCGGTGGCGTTCCGTGGAGCCCACGGGCTCGTCCGCCATCAGCCGGGCCGCGGTGCGCTGCGCCGTCCCCCGCGCCCACCGTCCGGTGGTGATGACGGCGAGGCAGAGGATCAGCGCGCCGTACCCCGCGTTGATCCACCATGCGGCGTGGGCGGCCCGGACGAAGCCGGACGCCGTTGCGGCCGTGGCGACGATCGACCCGGCGATGGCGATGCCGAGCGACTGACCGACCTGGCGGCTCGTCGACGCGATCGCCGCCGCCACGCTGGCCTGGGCGGCGGGCATCCCGGTCACCGCGGTGTTCGTCACCGGCGGGTTGAGCATGCCGAACCCGAGGCCGAACAGCGCGAAGCAGGCGAGCAGCGGCGGCAGGGGGGTGTCCAGGGTCACCCTGGTGAGCAGGGCTCCCGTGACCGCGAAGCAGACCCCGGCCACGACCAGCGGCGCCCGCGGCCCGCGGGTGCCGACCAGCCTGCCGGCGAGCGGCGCCACGACGAACGCGGTCAGCGCGAGCGGCAGGGTGCACAGGCCGGCCTCGAACGCGGTCAGGCCGCGGTGCCGCTGCAGATAGAGCGTGGTGAGGAACAGGAACGACCCCAGCGCGGCGAAGCCGAGCACGGCCATCGCCGCCGCCCCGGAGAACGGCGCGCTGCGGAAGAAGCGCACGTCGATGAGCGGCTCGGGGCGGCGGGACTCGTACCACACCAGCGCCGCGAGGGCGGCCGCGGCGACGGCCCCGCAGCCGAGGCCGACCGCCCGGCCGGCGTGCGGCGCCTCGATGATCCCGTAGGTCAGCGACACGAGCAGGGTGATCATCAGGAGCTGGCCGACGGGGTCGATCGCGCGGGGGCGCCTGGCCTTCGACTCGGGCACGAACCGACCGGTGAGCACCCAGGCGAGCAGGCCGATCGGCACGTTGATCCAGAAGATCGCCCGCCAGCCGGCCGTCTCGGTGAGCACGCCTCCGGTGAGCGGGCCGAGGGCCATGCTGATCCCGGCCACCCCGCCCCAGACGCCGATCGCCTGGGCGCGCTCCTTGGGGTCGGTGAACGTGGTGGTGATGATCGAGAGCGCGACGGGGTTGAGCATGGAGCCGCCGACCGCCTGCACGACCCGGAAGGCCACGAGCCCCGGCAGGTTGGGCGCTATGCCGCACAGCAGCGAGCCGGCGGTGAAGATCAGGAGCCCGGTGCGGAAGACGCGCCGCCTCCCGATCCGGTCCGCCACCGAGCCGGAGAGGATGAGCAGCCCGGCGAGGGTGAGGGTGTAGGCGTCCATGGTCCACTGGAGCCCGGAGAGCGGGGCGTGCAGGTCCTCGCCGAGGGCCGGGAGGGCCACGTTCACGATCGTGTTGTCCAGGGCCACCATGAGCAGGCTCGTGCAGCACACGCACAGCACGAGGATCCGTCTCCGGCGGCTCATGGGCACGGCATTGGTTAGTTGCCCTAACACAACCTTATTGTCCGATGTGACGGTTACATGGGTACCCGGGCCGGGCGTATCCGAGCGCCCGAGCCGGCCCGCCCGCCCGTCCCGGCTCGCCCGGCCGGGCCCTGCGCCCGGCCCCCGGTTTGCCCTCACCGCCGATGCGCCGCCGAGCCTCCGCCGGGCCCCGCGGCCGGCCGGGCGGGGATCGCCGGTGGTGCGCGAGGCGCCCCGGCGGCCCTCGGCGCGTGCCGAGCACGCCCGGCCCGCGGCGAGAATGGACGGGTGGAGCGGATTCTCGTCAGCGCGTGCCTGCTCGGCCGGCCGGTGCGGTACGACGGGCGGGCGAAGACCAGCCACGACGAGCTGCTCGCCCGCTGGCGGGCCGAGGGCCGCCTCGTCCCGTTCTGCCCGGAGGTCGAGGGCGGGCTTCCCGTGCCCCGCCCGCCCGCGGAGATCGAGGGCGGCGCCGGGGGCGAGGCCGTGCTCTCCGGTGCGGCCCGGGTACGCACCGCCACGGGCGAGGACGTGACCGAGGCCTTCCTCGCCGGCGCCCGCCGGGCGCTGGAGGCGGCGCGGAAGGCCGGGGCGCGGATCGCGATCCTCAAGGAGGGCAGCCCGTCCTGCGGCTCGCTGCGGATCTACGACGGCACCTTCCAGGGCCGGACCGCGCCGGGCCAGGGCGTGACCACCGCCCTGCTGGAGCGGCACGGCGTCCGCGTGTTCAGCGAGGACCGGATCCCGGAGGCCGCGGCGTACCTGGAGGAGCTCACCGCCCGGTCCGGCCCGGTCACTCGGCCGGAGCCGAGGACGAGGTGATGGCCTCCCCGCCCTCGGCGGTGGGGAGGATGGCCTTCTCGTCGGGCTTGAAGACCAGCACGTTCTCGATGTAGGAGCGGACCGCCGTCTCGAGGCCGACGTCCCGTCCCGCCGCCTCCGACAGGAACCACCGGTGGTCCAGCACCTCGTGGAAGATCTGCGCGGGCTCGAGCTTGCGGCGCAGCTCCGGGGGGATCGCGTTCACCACGGGCTGGAACACCTCGGCGAGCCAGCGGTGGGCGACGATCGCCTCGTCCTCGTGCTGCAGGCCGTTCGAGACGCGGAACGAGTCGAGGTCGTTGAGCAGCCGCCGCGCCTGGTTCTCCTCCACGTCGAGGCCGGTGAGCCGGAGCAGCCGGCGCTGGTGGTGCCCGGCGTCCACCACCTTCGGCCGGACGAGCAGCCGCGAGGTGCCGGCCTTGCGGCGGATCATCATCTCGGCCACGTCGAAGCCGAGCGAGTTGAGCCGGCGGATCCGCTGATCCACCCGGTGCCAGTCCATCTCTTCGACGATCTCGTCCTGGGTGAGCTCGGCCCAGAGCTTGCCGTACTGCTCGGTGAGCCGGTCGGCGAAGGCGAGCGGGTCGACCGTCTGCGGCAGCAGCCCGCCGGCCTCCAGGTCGAGCAGCTCGCCGTAGATGTTCATGTGCGCCACCTCGATGTCGTGCTCGCGCATGCCCTCGCTGATGGCCGGGTGGAGCTCCCCGGTCTCCGCGTCCACGAGGTACGCGGCGAACGCGCCGGCGTCCCGCCGGAACAGGGTGTTCGACAGCGAGCAGTCGCCCCAGTAGAACCCGACGAGGTGGAGCCGGACGAGCAGCACGGCGAGCGCGTCGAGCAGGCGGGTCAGCGTGTCGGGGCGGACCGAGCCGCCGGAGAGCACGATCCGGTAGGGGAGCGAGAACTGCAGATGCTTGGTGATCAGCGCTGAGTCGAGCGGCGTGCCGTCCTCGGCCGTCCGGCCGGTGATGATCGCGACCGGCTCGACGGCCGGGACGTCGAGCCGGACCAGGTCGCGCAGCAGCTCGTACTCCCGCTTGGCGTACCGCTCCGAGATCTCCTTGATCGCGTACACGTGCCCGGAGATCCGGACGAAGCGCACCACGTGCCGGGAGATACCGCGGGGCAGCGTCACCAGGTGGTGGCCGGGCCACTCCGCGAGGGGGATCTCCCAGGGAAGCCGGAGGAGGCCGGGGTCGCTCGGCGTACCGATCATCTGCAGGGGCACGGATCCTCCTTCCCGCGGCTCTTGCCGGATACCAGTCTCGATGATCCGCGCGATCCTGGGGCACCCCGCGGCGCCGCGATCCGGGGCCCTGCTGGCCGCGGCCGCGCGGTTCGTGATGTGCTGGAGGCATGTACGACGCTTCGGAGTGGCGGCGGGACGGCAACACCCTGCGCAGGAGCGTGGTGGCCCCGGACTTCCGCACCGCCATCGCCATCGTGAACGAGATCGCCGAGCAGGCCGAGGCGCTCAACCACCATCCGGACATCGACATCAGGTGGCGGACGCTCCACTTCGCGCTCACCACCCACGACGCGGGCGCCCTCACCGACCTCGACTACACGCTCGCCGCGCGGATCGACGGCATCCTCGCCGCCCACGGGGTGGCGAACGCCTCCTAGCGGCGCGTCTTCCGCGTACGGCTCCGCCGGGGACGGCCGGCCTCCGGTGGTCCGGGGCAGGCCCGGGTCCCGGTCCATGGCGGGAGCCCGCGCACGTGATGGTGCCGACCGGCATCGCCGGCCGGTGGCAGGGACGGCTCGCGGAGTTCACCCGCAGCGCGTCGACCACCACCCGGACTCCTGGGCTTGCGGAAGATCCGCGTCAGCGCTCCCGCCCGGATGGGGCCGGGCGGCCCGGATGACGCCAAGCCGACCGGGTGATGCCCCGGGGTCCCGGCCGGGCGCCGGTCGCAGGACGCCCGGCCCGGTGGCGCGCGGAGCCCGGGCGATGCCTAAGTGAACAGGCCGGGCGGCGGCACGGGGGAGAGCACGGGGTCGCCGTCGCGGATGGGGGCGGCGCCGGCGATGAGCCGGGTGAGGTCGTCGCCCGCCAGGCACCTCGCCTGGGTGAGCCCGCCGGCCGCCCGCCGGGTCAGCGTCCCGAGCGGCAGCTCGGCCGCGGAGGCGGCCACGATCACGTTGCCGAACCGCCGGCCGCGCAGGATCCCGGGCTCGGCGAGGAGCGCGGCGTGGGGGAGCGCCGCGCGGACCGAGGCGATCAGCCGTTTGGCGAACGGCAGCCCCTTGCCGTCGGCGACGTTCACCACCAGGGTCCCGGCCGGCCGCAGGATGCGGGCGACCTCGGTCATGTACTCGACCGTGGCGAGCTCCACCGGCATGGAGGCGCCGGTGAACGCGTCGAGCACGAACAGGTCGGCCGACCGGTCGGCCAGGGCGGCCACGGCGGTGCGGCCGTCGAGCACGCGGACCTTCAGCCGGGGGACCGAGTTGAGCCGGAGCTGCTCCCGGACGAGCCGGACCAGCGCGGCGTCCGGCTCCACCACGATGTGCCGGGAGCCCGGGCGCTTCGCCGATATGTACCGCGGGATGGTGCACGCGCCCCCGCCGATGTGGACGGCGTCGAGCGGCCCTTCCGGCAGGGCGTCGATCACGAGGGCGATGAGCTGGACGTACGAGAAGTCCAGGTAGGTGGGGTCGCTCAGGTCCACGTAGGACTGCGGCACCCCGTTCACGACGATCATCCAGCCGTCCGGGCGGTCGAGATCGCGGAGCAGCTCGACCTCTCCGCCGGCCACCGGATACCGGCCGGGGACCGGCTCTCTCGTCCGCTTCGCCACACGACCTCCTCCCACACCCGGGCCCGGCCGAGCAGCGTACCGCGGGCCGCGCGCGCCCGGATCCCGGCGCCGCGGCGACCGCCGCCGGGTATCCCTCGCCGCCGCCGGGATCGGTCCGGGTGAACCGCGCACGCGGGCCGATGCCGCCTTCCCGGGAGCGTGGCGGAGCGCCCGCTGATGCCGCACCGGCGGGATCCGTACGCGGCAGGCATGATCCCGAAGCGCAAAATCATCCGGAAGAAGATGGATTTATCAGGAAAGTCTTCACATAGAATGCCGCCAGTGAGGGAATCATCCTGCCCCTTGGTGTGACGCGGAGGCGACATGGACCCCAGCGCTGTACACGAGACCCTCGCGCGGCATCTGCTCGTCGACGGGTTCGATCTGGTGCTCGACCTGGAGAAGAGCTCCGGAGCCTGGCTGGTCGACGCGAGGGACGGCCGGCGCTACCTGGACTTCTACACCTTCTACGCCTCGTCGCCGCTCGGCATGAATCCGTTCGCCGACGACCCGGAGTTCCTCGCCTACCTCGGCCGGGTCGCGGCGAACAAGCCCGCCAACTCGGACATGTACACGGTCGAGCTCGCCGAGTTCGTCGAGACGTTCCAGCGGGTGCTCGGTGACCCCGAGCTCCCCCACCTCTTCTTCGTCGAGGGCGGCGCGCTCGCCGTGGAGAACGCGCTCAAGTGCGCGTTCGACTGGAAGAGCCGGTGGAACGAGGCCCACGGCCGCGACCCCGCGCTCGGCACCAAGGTGCTCCACCTCACCCGGGCCTTCCACGGCCGCAGCGGGTACACGCTCTCGCTCACCAACACCGACCCGGTGAAGACCGAGCGGTTCCCGAAGTTCGGCTGGCCGCGGATCGAGGTGCCGGCGATCCACTTCGGCGACGTGGAGGAGGCGGAGCGGCGCGCCCTCGCGCAGGCCAGGGAGGCGTTCGAGAGGTTCCCCCACGACATCGCGTGCTTCATCGCCGAGCCCATCCAGGGCGAGGGCGGCGACAACCACATGCGGCCGGAGTTCCTTCAGGCGATGCAGGCGCTCTGCCACGAGTACGAGGCCCTGTTCATCGTGGACGAGGTGCAGACCGGCGTCGGGCTCACCGGGACGCCGTGGGCCTACCAGCAGCTCGGCCTCGAGCCGGACATCGTGGCCTTCGCCAAGAAGGTCCAGGTCGGCGGGATCATGGCGGGGCGCCGGGTCGACCTCGTCCCGGACAACGTGTTCCGGGTGAGCAGCCGGATCAACTCCACCTGGGGCGGCGGGCTCGTCGACATGGTGCGGTCCCGCCGGATCCTCGAGATCATCGAGCGGGACGGCCTGATCCCGCGGGCCGGCATCCTCGGGGAGAAGCTCCTCGGGATGCTCAAGAGCCTGGAGGCGGAGGGTCTCGTCAGCAACGCCCGGGGCCGCGGGCTCATGTGCGCCTTCGACGTCCCGGACAACCGGGACGTGATCACCCGGCTCCGGGAGGAGGAGGGCATCCTCATGCTCCCCTGCGGGGAGCGGTCGGTACGGCTCCGCCCGCCGCTGAACATCGAGCCCGAGGAGCTCGAGCACGGCATCGCCGGTCTGCGGAAGGTCCTCGCCTCCCGCTGAAGCATGTGGCCTCGCCGCGCCGCGCCGCCCGGTCCGGGCGACGCGGCGCGCGGCGTTTCAGCGAGCCCCGGTCAGCCCTCGGGCTCGCCGGCCGTGGCGCGCCACCGTCCGATCGCGGACGTGCGAGACCGTACGCCGAGCTTGGCGTAGATCCGGTTCACATGGTTCTTGACGGTCTTCTCACTCAGGAAGAGACGCCGAGCGATCTCGCCATTGGAGTGACCGGAGGCGATCAGCTCCATGACCTCGGTCTCCCGCTTGCTGAGCACGCTCTTGCTGCGGTTTTCGACTCTCATCCGGCCTCCGTCAAAGAGCCCTACGATCGCCGAGGCCCCCGCGCGGCGTATCTGGTGAAACTCACGGTAGCCCATCGACCGGTGGCGGCGGGATGGGCTCGGGCCGGAAAAGCCAGAGAAAAGCGGACGGCCGGTCCTTCCGGACCGGCCGTCACCGGCTGGGGTGAGTGATGGGACTTGAACCCACGACACCCAGGACCACAACCTGGTGCTCTGCCAACTGAGCTACACCCACCATGACCGCAGTGCGCGGTGCCGATAGAAAGTGTAGCGGTAATTCGAGGCTGTTTGCTCCACGGCCGCGCCTCAGAAGCGAGAGACCGCTTCGGCGACCTCACGGGCGGCCGCCGAGTCCGGGCCCGGCTGGGGAACGAAGATCGCCGCGCGGTAGTACCGCAGCTCCCGGATGCTCTCGGTGATGTCGGCGAGCGCACGGTGCCCGCCCTGCTTCTCCGGGGAGGCGAAGTACACCCGCGGGTACCACCGGCGGGCGAGCTCCTTGATCGTGGAGACGTCGACCATCCGGTAGTGCAGGTAGGCGTCGACGAGGGGCATGTCCCGCGCCAGGAACGCCCGGTCGGTCGCGATCGAGTTCCCGCAGAGCGGGGCCTTCTTGGCCTCGGGGACGTGAGAGCGGATGTAGCCGAGCACGGTCGCCTCGGCCTCGGCGAGCGTGACCCCGCCCGCCAGCTCGTCGAGCAGCCCTGAGGCGGTGTGCATCTCGCGCACCACGTCGGACATCTGCTCGAGGGTCTCCGGCGGCGGCTTGATGACCACGGCCACGCCCTCGTCCACCGGGTTCAGCTCGCCGTCGGTCACGATGCACGCCACCTCGACGAGCGCGTCCCGGGTGAGGTCGAGCCCGGTCATCTCACAGTCGATCCAGACCAGCGGGTCAGTCATGGCTCAAGGGTAGTCCCGGCTCACCGGGCTTCGAGCGAGTCGAGGACCCGGGTGAGCACCGATTGATCGAGGTTCTCCGGTATGGACAGGTACATCAGCGCGGGGAGCTGCCCGGCTCCCCGATCGACGAGAACGAAGGCCCCGCGCTCGCTCTTCCACGCCAGGCCGTACGTCCGGGACGCCTCGGAGAAGTCGAGCTCGAACTCGATCAGCCACCCCTCCCGGTCGCCGACCTTCTTGGCCTCGCTGCGCACGACCTTGGTCTTGTGCTCGACCGGGTAGAACTCGCTCTCGTAGCGGGGGAGGAGCGACTCCGCGACCTTCTTGAGGTCCTGCGGCCCGTCATACGAGAACGACTCCGGCAGGATGCCGGCGAAGATCGACCCGATCCACTGGTTCCCCCGGCCGTCGTAGTTCTCCTGGGAGACCGCGTAGTAGCCGCTGCTCCAGATGGGCGTGCCGGGCTGGCTCTGCGGACGGACGGTCAGCGGCTGCCACGGGGCGCCGGGGAACAGGTACGACAGACCGGTCACCGGGTCGTCGATCCGGCCGTTGGACGGCTGGGCCGGCCGCAGCGGGTCCTCGGACGGCGAGGGCTGGGGGACGACCGAGTCCAGCGGGCCCGTGGGCGCGGGCCGCTGGGCGGCGGTCGAGGTGTCCCGGTTCAGGAAGACCAGCAGGCCGCCGAGGATGAGCGCGAGGACGACCACGAGCGCGGCTCCGCCGGCGATCCACGCCCAGATCGACGATCGGGGCGGCGCGCCCATGCCCGGAGCCGGGATGGGGGCGGGCTGCCCGGGCCACGGCCCCGGGCCGGCCGGCGGCTGCGGCTGCCAGGGCTGCTGAGCGGGCTGGGGCCGGCCGGGCTGCGGCGGCGACTGACCGGCCACCGGGGGATGGGTGTGCTCCGTCCACTGGGTGCCGTCCCACCAGCGCAGCAGCGGCGAGCCGTACGGATCGGGGTACCAGCCAGCGGGGGTCGTCGTCATGCGCGTCACACTAATGAATCGGCACTTTCAGCGAAACCTGGTCCTTTTCTGGTTGCGCGGCCCGCGCCCGGCCGACGGCATGGCCGTGCCGGCCGCACGCCGCCATCGCACGGCCGCTCGCGGCCGCCGGTCACGACGGGCTCCCGCCACCGGGGCTCTGGGGCGGCGTGGTCCCGGGGCGGGACGGCGCCGTGGTCACCGGCCGCGAGGTCACGTCGGGCATCCGGTCGATGATCACCGGATCGGGCGAGCCGGGGTTGTCCGCGGGCGGGCTCTCCGGCCGCGGCGTGCCGGTGCCGCGCCGTGACTGGACCGGGCTCGTCCTCTTGGTGGGCGCGGCGCTGGGCCGCGACGCCGGGGGCCGGGTACGGCTCGGCGGCACGGTGGGCGAGGGCTGCGGCCGCGCCGACGGCGTGGGCCCCGGCGGTGTGGACCCCGGCGGCGTGGGCGTCGGCGGTGCCGGCGAGGCCGGGGCGCTGGTCCGCGGCGCCGGGGTGGGCGTGACCTCCGGCTCGGCGACGACGGGATCGGCCGTGGCCCGGTCCGGCACCGGAGGGACGGCCGGCACGGTCGCGGTGGTCGCGGGCGCGCCCGGGCGGCCCGCGCCGTCCCCCGGGTGCAGCGCCATCGCGGCGCCGCCGGCGATCACCGCGAGCCCGGTGCAGAGCAGCGCGATCCGCGTCCCCGCCCGGGCGAACGCCCCGCGGGGCCGCGCCGGCAGGGGGTCGAACCGATCGTCCGGTTCGCCGCCGAGCGGGAAGAAGGCGTCGAGCAGCCCGGCGAGCGCGGCGAGCCGCTGCCGTCCCCGCACCTCCCACTCCGGGCCGTACCCGGCGGTGGCGATCTCCGTGAGCTCCTCGGCGAAGGCGGCCGCCGACTGCGGCCGGTCGGACGGGCGGCCGGCCGTGCCGCGCTCGATGAGGCGGCGCAGCGACGGGGGAAGCCGGTCGGCGGCGGGATCGATCGGCCGGCCCTGGCCGGGGGAGCCGCCGGCACGGGCGGGCCGGGTTCCGGTGAGGCATTCGAAGAAGACCACCGTGGCGGCGTAGATGTCGCTCGCCGGAGTGGCCAGGCCGTTCAGCCACTGCTCAGGGGCCCGGTACGGCGGGGCGTCCGCCGGGTCCGCGGGCTCGGACGGCGGCGCGGCGCCGAAGTCGACGAGCTTGACCGTGCCGTCGCCCTCGATCAGCACGTTCTCCGGCTTGTAGTCCCGGTGGAGCACGCCGATCTCGTGGGCGGCGGCCAAGGCGAGGAGCGACGCCTTGAGCACGGTGAGCGCGGCCTCCGGGCCGATCGGCCCGTGCGACCGGAGCATCGCGCGGAGCGAGACGCCGTTGACCAGCTCCATCACGATCGCGGCGCCCTGCCGCGAATCGACGCAGTCATGGATCCGCGCGATATGGGGGTGCGGGTCCATCGCGGCGAGCTGGCGTGCCTCGTGCCGCAGCCTGGGCATGAAGCGCAGGTCCGCGGAGAGCTCGCCGGAGAAGTACTTGATCGCTACGAGCACGCCGTCGGCGTCGCGCCGAGCGAGCACGACTCTGCCGCCGCCGCGCGTACCGAGCTCCCGGATCTCCGTGTAGCCGGGGACGCGCCAGGAACCCGTATGGCCGTACATCGCGGTCTCCTCATCGCCGGGCCCCCGCCGAGACCTAGCTTAGTGAGGCTCGGCTCCCAGGCACGGGAGAGTAACGGATTCCCCCATGGCCCGGTCCGGCGGGCCCGGGCCGGGCCATGGCGTCCCACGGCGACGGTTCAGCCGTGGTAGGCGGCGGGCCGCCGCCTCACCCCACCTCCTCCAGCACCCGGTAGTCCTCGCGCGGGGCCGGGAGCTGCAGGCGGGGCGCGCCGTTCCCCACGATCCTGGTGATGTCGATCTTGCCGGGATCGCCGTCGTGGGCCCCGGGGACCTGCGAATGGCCGAAGTGCCCGCCCTGCGCCCACAGCCGGGTGCTGCGCTCCGCGGTGAGCGAGTGCGGGTAGGGCAGCGGCGGGCCGGCCGGCCACTTCCTGGGCACGTGCCACGCATCGAGCCAGGCCAGGATCTCGTCCAGCCGCTCCAGCTTGGTGTCGGTGAACGGCTCGTGCGACGACCCGATCACCCGGATCTGGATGCAGACACGGCCGTTCCTGCCCCGCTCGCGCGGCAGCCCGCACGCCGCACGGGTGGGCGGCAGCATCTGGGCGATCTCCCCGGTCACCGGGTTCCACACCAGGTGGGAAGGGCACTTGAGCTGGAGCAGCCGCTGCGCCACCGACCGGGCCGACACCGCTGTAGGATCGGCCGGCCAGATGAACCAGACGACCCGGGGAGCTCCGCCGAGCATCGGTCCGAAGTCCTCAGTGGAGGGAAGTCGGTAGGTGCCAGGCAGCCATGCTTGGGCCACAATGCCCCCTCTAATCCGCGGTCGCGAAGTTTTTCCCCGATCGCGGCATGGCTGACACCTGGGGGAGCGGAATCTTACCGGCGCGTAGAGATCCGATTGAGGCCGTACTTGGCGCGGCGGACCACCGCATAACCGGCGGTGAGGATGCGCTCCTTGAGGTAGATCAGGGGGATCCCCCGATCGTGGACCAGCAGGCGGAACCGCGCCATCGAGGTGCTCGGGCCCACGGTGAGCCGGGGCAGGATGAGCGCGTCGCAGCGGTCGATCGCCGCGACCGCGTTGCGCACCGCGCAGGCGGCGGCGTACCCGGCGCTCACCACCTCCTCCCGGACCCGGGCGCTGTGGTACCCGAACGGGTAGGCCATCGTGGTCACCGGCCGGCCGAGCAGATCCTCGAGCAGGGCCTTGTTGTCCCGCAGCTCCGCGCGGATCGCCTCGGTGGGGAGCTGGTCGAGCTGGGGGTGGCTGTGGCTGTGCCCGCCGATCTCCACCCCATGGTCGGCGGCCTCGCGGACCTGGCTCCAGCACAGTGTGGGGCCGGGCGGCCGGCCCGCCGCGGCGGCTCCGGCGTCCCGCACCCACCCGGTGGTCAGGAAGAGCGTGCAGCGGAAGCCGTACTTGTCGAGCACGGGGAGCGCCGTGTCGTGGAAGTCCGCGTAGCCGTCGTCGAAGGTGATCACTATCGGCTTGTCGGGAAGCCGGGGCGCGGGCTCGCCGCGTAACGGCGGCCCGTGCAGGCCCAGGGCGCTGGCGAGGTCGCCGAAGGTGATCGGCGTGAACCCGCTCTCCTTCAGGTAGGCCATCTGCTCGGCGAAGTCGGCCGGCCGTACCGCGTGCCGCCGGGTCACCGGCGTCGGGCTGTCGGTGATCGAGTGGTACATCAGGATGGGCACGCGTGTCATCGGAGACGTGGCACGTGGCCCCCTGCCGTCAGGCGGGAGCACGCGCGCTCCTCCCTTCCATGGGGTCGTCCGGAAAGGATCGTTGGACCGAGTGTGCGCCATGGCGCCGGGCCTGTGGAAGAGAGAAGAGGGAACGCGCCCGTCCGCCTGTGCGCCTGAGGGTGAGGACGATGTGCGGGCCCGGCGCTCCGCCGTGCCGGAGGACCGCGTGGCAGACCGCCGCCGGGCGGTCTCCCGGCGCTCTGGGGGAACGGGCCGGTCGCTCACCGCGCGGAGACCGCCGACCGGATCCGGCCCCCGAGGTAGCCGCACGCGGTCCAGGCCAGCCCGACCATGATCGCGGTGGCGCGGCCGAGGCCGGCGAGGTCCCCCCGTACGGCGTCGCCGAGCCCGCGGAGCACACCGGCGGGGAGCGTCCGCGTGGCGTAGCTCACCTCGCTCGACAGCCCGTCCTGGGCGCCGACGCTCTCCGTGACGAGCGCCTTCGACAGGCCCTCGGCGAAGCATCGCGCCCGGAAGTAGGCGAAGCGCGCGCGCTCGGCGGTCACCTTGTGCTCGATCACCGCGGCGGGCTCGAACAGGATGACCGAACCGGGGCGCCGCTGGGTGATCCGGATGCACAGCTCCGTCTCCTCGCAGCCGAGGGGACGGCTGGCCCGGCCGCGCACGCTCCGCCCGATGTGCGTGCGGAACCCGCCGGCCTCGATCACCACGTCCCGCCGGAAGGCCGCGTTGCCGCCCATCACGTTGCGGATCCGCGACCGCTGGGCCGGCATCCCCCGGTAGGAGCAGCCGACCGTCCAGTCGAACTCCTCGGGGAACCAGCGCGGGCGGCGGCCGGTCGCCCACCGGGGCCGGGTGAACCCGCCGACGGCCACCACGGCCGGGTCGGCGAAGGCCGCCTCGAACGCGTGGAGCCATCCGGGGTCGGCGATCGCGTCGTCGTCGAGGAAGGCCACCAGGTCGCCGGTGGCGATCCCCACGCCGGTGTTCCGGCCGCCGGACAGCCCGCGCGCCTGGGCGTTCTCCACCACGATCGCGTCGGGGTGCTCTCGCTTCAGCCGCAGGCACAGGTCGGGGTTGTGATCGACCACGATGATCAGCTCGTGCGGCTGGCGGCGCTGCCGCCGGACCGACTCGACCGCAGCGCCGATGTCCTCCCAGCGATCCTCGGTGTAGACGCAGATGATCACCGACGTCCGTCGGCTCATGCGGCTCCCCTGTCGTCCGCCGCGACCGCGCCCACGGTGGCCACGGCCGGGACCGACGCGGTGAACCGCCGCCGCCCGCGCCACTCGCGCATGATCGTCCGGAGGACCCGGAACCCGTCCCGCACCGCGCGGAGGTTGCTCTCCCCGTGGATGCGGGGCTGCTCGAAACTGGGGACCTCGTGCACGCGGAGGCCGGCGAGGGCGGCCCGGATGTTCATCACCGTCTCCACCTCGAACCCGTCGCAGTCGAGCCGGAGCAGCGGCACGTGCCGGGCCCACACCGCGTTGTAGCCGTAGCAGAGGTCCGTGTAGCGGGTCCCGAAGAGGCGGTTGACGATCCACCGCAGCACGCTGTTGCCGAGCCGGCGGGAGAGGGTCAGGTCCGCGCTCCCGCCGCCCGCGAGGTATCGGGAGCCCTTGACGAAGTCGGCACCGCTCACCAGGGCGCTGACGAACCGGATGATCTCGTGTCCGTCGGTCGAGCCATCCGCGTCGATCATGACGATGATGTCCCCGGTGCACGCGGCGAGTCCTTCGGCGAGTGCGTCGCCCTTGCCCTTGCCGCGCTGGTGCACCACCCGCACGTCGGGCCGGAGCCGCTTGGCGACCTCGGGGGTGCCATCGGTCGAGTGCCCGTCGACCAGCACGATCTCGTGCACCCAGGACGGGATGGTGGAGAACACGTGGGGGAGGTTCTTGGCTTCGTTCTTCGCCGGCACGACGACGCTCACCGTGGGGCTGATCGCTATCAGCGGCCCAAGGGGGGTGAAACGCTCCACAGCGTTGCCGGAGCCGTTGACCGAGACCGAGAGAACGCTCCTATGGGGGGTTCTGTGGGGGGTCCTGGCGCTCATATAGATCGATTTTCCTTCGCTAATTGATCTAGGGAAGATCGAAACCGGAAAGATCAATTTTTGGATTTACCTTGCGTAAACTTTTGAGTAGGCGAATCCCCGTTTAATGATCTTTATCGGCTATGCCGGACATGTGATTTCCGTTATGCCGGCATGCCGATGAGATCTGTGTGATTGGGCTTTCGCCGCGCGAGGGCCTTCCCGGTCCGGCCGGCGCCCGCTGCTCGGGAAGCCGTTCAGGTTCGCTGTGCCGCTGACGCCCCTCCCCGGTAGATCAGACGGAGCACGAACAGGAAGAGGCCGAGGATCCCGACCGTGACCACCCCGGCACGGTACGACCAGACGTCGAAGATGAGCATGGCCTCGGCGACGATGATGTTGATCGCGAGGCTCGATGCCCCTGCGACGGCGAGTGTGGTGAGCGGATCACGGCCGCGGAGCAGCCCGGCCACTCCCGCCCCGGGGACCACCGCGAGGAAGAGCGGGGCCAGGACGGTGCGGAGCGGGGTCCGCACGTCGGCGATCGCTAACACCGCACCGGCCGCGCAGGCCACGGCGAGTGGCAGCGTGACGGCGAGGCGCTTTCCGGTCATCGATCTTGAATGCTCCGAATGTGAATCTTGATCCCGTAGAGGGCGAACAGAGAGATCCCATACCAATTCCGTGCAGTTGTCACGTTCCACCCACGGAATTGTCAAAGTTCCCTCTGGAATCTGGGATCCTATCCCATAGGAGCGGCGCAGAGCAGATAGGACGGCAAAGTCGAGCCTGTGCCGTTATCACCGGTCGGCGCAGTGCGCCCCGGTCGGTACCGCAGACGGGCGGGGCCGTACCCGACCGGATCGGACCGGCCGGGCACGGCCCCTGCGATCATTCGCCGTCCGGCGCCGCTACGACTGCGCCGAGCCCGGGCAGTTGGGCGCGCACAGCCGGCGGGCGAAGCCCTTGAGGAAGATGTTGCGGATCTCGAGCACCGACTGCGGGAAGTACGCGGCGCCCCCGGTGGCCTTGGCGATCGCGGTCATCTGCGCCCGGTCCTCGTCCTTGGTCGTGTTGACCGAGATGATCAGGATGCTGACCGGCCGCTTGGGGTCGTAGGCCTGCCGGAGCTTGCGCAGGATCTCCTCGTTGGAGATCCCGCCGTTCGGGTCGTCGTTGCCCACCCCGTCGGTGAACAGGAGGATCGTGCTGACCTTGTCGGGCGTGTACTCCTTGAGCATCTTCTGGTAGGCCGCCCACAAGGTGTCGTTCAGGCCGGTGTTGCCGGTCGGGATCGCCTTGACCTCGCGCAGCGTCTTCTCGATGTACTCGCGGCGGGTCATGCCCCCGATCTGCGCCCCGAGCGGCCCCATCGGCACGACCTCCTTCCAGTCGACGCCCTGGCCGCGCAGGTTGTCGGAGAAGACCCAGGTGCCGATCTCGGCCTTGTCCGGGAAGAGCCGCAGCCCTTCGCGGGTGATGTTCTTGATCGCGTCCATCCGGCTCACCCCGGTCCGGTCCGCGGGCAGGAGCATCGTCCCGGAGATGTCGAGGAGCGCGAGCAGCCGGGTGCCCATGCGGAGCTGGTTCCACGCCTGGGCGACCTTGTTGATCGAGGCGTTGTCCGGCAGCGGCATCTCGGCCGGCTTCTTCGCGCTCACCCCGTTCTCGGGCTTGAGCAGGCTGCCGCCCTTGCCGTCCGGGGTGCGGAACCCGTGCTCCTGCACCAGCTTCCGCCCGGCGTCCGAGGTGAGCTCGGCGGTGAACAGCTCGGCCGCCTTGCGGAGGTTCCTGTCCTTCGTGCGGACGATGATCGGGTAGTCGAGGATGATCGTCCCCTCGGCGGGGTAGAGCGCGACGGCCGGGTTCGACGGCGAGGTCTTCATGTTGTGCGCCCAGACCGCCTGCTCGCTGGCGACCCCGACCGGGACCCGCGCCGACGCCTTGGTCAGCGTGGCGAACATGCTGTCCGGGGTGGGCACCGTGTTGTCCACGAGCCGGCGGAGCACGCCGACGAAGAGGTCGTCACCGCCGTTGTTCGCCTTGAGCACGCTCGCCCCGGCGATCAGCGCGCCGAGCCCGGCCGCGTTCTGCGTGGGGTCCAGCCCGAGCACCCGGATCTTGCGGGAGAGGCCGTCGGGGTTGGCCGCGTTGGCGGCGCTCATCAACGCGGTCCAGCTCGCCGGGTTGAACACTGACTTGAGCTGTTCGGCGCCCGCCTTCGAGGCGGTCATCACGATCGGGGAGTACGCCGCGCTGCCGGCGGGCTTCGGCGCCGGCACCCCCTGCTTGGCGAGGCGGGCGAGCCAGATCCTGGAGTCGGGGATCCAGACGTCCGGGTCGATCTTCGCGCGGGTGGGACCGGTTCCCGCGATGGCGTTGGCGACGTCGGCCGAGCCGACCGCCTTGACGGAGACCGACACGCACTTGCCGTCGACGTCCTTGGGCTCCTTGGCGAACCGGTCGGCGACCTTCTGCACCGCGGGGTGGATGTCCGGGGAGGCGGCGACGGAGAGCTTGATCGTGTCCGAGGACGAGCAGCTCGGGTTCTTCTGGACCACGACGTAGGCAGCGACGCTGCACAGGACGGCCAAGGCGATCGATCCGGCGAGGGGAGCGAGGACCGTGCCCGTGCCCGCCCGCCGGCGTGGTGATTGCTCCTTCTGCGAAGTCAGGTCGTCGAATTCGTCAGTGCGGTGCCTTCCGCCCACGGGTGACCTCTTCGTGTCCTTCCGGCTCAGGCTCGTCACGTGATCACGGGAGATCCCCGCCCGTGATGCTTAGGGAAACATACAGGCTTGTGTTACTTATGTGAAAGGCGCAGTCGATACCTTGATATGGAGATTGCGGGGATTCGTGGGGTACCGCCGCGCCCCTCGTCCGGCCGGTGAGTGTCCGGAACGGTCCCATCCGGCCGTACCCTTTGGCGCGTGGTCATCCCGGTCGACGACGCAGCCGATCCCCGGATCGCCGACTACGTACGGCTGCGCGACTCCGAGCTGCGCAAGAGCCTCGAGGCGGAACGCGGGCTCTTCATCGCCGAGGGAGAGAAGGTGATCCGGCGCGCGGTCGCCACCGGCCACCGGCTCCGCTCGGTGCTCACCACGGCCAAGTGGCTCGACCGGCTCGCCGACGTGATCGGGGACGTCCCCACCTACCTCGTCTCGGACGAGGTGATGCGCGGCATCGCCGGCTTCCAGGTCCACCGCGGCGCGCTCGCCGCGGTGGAACGGCCCGAGCTGCCCTCGGTCGCCGGACTGCTCACCGGCCCGGGCTCCGGTGAGGGACCGCCCGGCCGGATCCTCATCCTCGAGGACCTCGTCGACCACGGGAACGTCGGCGCGATCTTCCGATGCGCGGCGGCGCTCGGGGTGGACGCGATCATCCTCTCCCCGCGGTGCGCCGACCCGCTCTACCGGCGGGCGGTGAAGGTCTCCATGGGCGCGGTGTTCGCGATCCCGTACGCCCGGATGGACGACTGGTACCACGGGCTCGGCGAGGTCCGGGCCGCGGGCTTCCGGCTGCTCGCCCTCACCCCGGACCAGTCGGCCGTCCCGCTCCACGAGGCGGAGCTGGGGGAGCGGGTCGCGCTCCTGCTGGGCTCGGAGGGCGACGGGCTCTCGGCGCGCTGGCTGGACCTCGCCGACGAGCGGGTGTGCATCCCGATGAGCCCGGCCGCCATGGCGCGCGGGGTGGACTCGCTCAACGTGGTCGCCGCGGCGGCGATCGCCTGCCACGGCCTGATGCGCGGCCGCTAGCCCGGCCGCGCGCCCCGGCGACGCCGGATCCGGTCCTGGCCGGACCGGGCGACGCCTGGGCCGGCCGCACGCCCGGCGGGCCGGCGGGGGACGCCGGCCACCGCATCGCCTTGGCTCATCCCCGGCCCGCCCACCTCAGCAGGAGACAGGGGGCACCGTGCCGCCTCCGGCGGGCCGGCGGGGGACGTGGGCCACCGCATCGCCTCCGCCGGTGGCGGGACCACCGCGCCCGGGCCATCGGTCACCGCGGCCTCGATGCGCGCCCCGGCCCAGGGTCTCGACGTGCGACTCCGGATCAGGTCCACCGCCGGAGGACTGAACCAGGCCCACCGCCGGAGGGAATTGTCGGCATTGTTCGCATCGGATCGGATATCTCTGTTTCCCTGCCCGGGTTCGGTGATCGTGAATAAACTCCCGGGAATGCAGTCCCCGATCTCGATCCCCGGGCTCCCGGTCGCCCTCTCCTGGCAGGTCCTCCCGTCAGCGGCAGGATCGACGGTGGCGTGCTGACGGTCGCGGCCGGCGAGCGTACCGACATGTTCATCGATCCGGCCGGAGGCGAGCCGGTGCTCACCGCGCCAAGGCTGCTCGGTCCGGCCCCGGCCGGCGACTTCCAGCTCGCCGCCCGGGTGCGCGCGACGCTGGCCCACACGTACGACGCCGGGGTGCTGCTGGTCTGGTCCGGCGAGCGGACGTGGGCCAAGCTCTGCTTCGAGCTCTCCCCACAGGGTGCGCCGACCGTGGTGACCGTGGTGACCCGCGGGGAGTCGGACGACGCGAACGCGTTCACCGTGGACGGCGACGCCGTGTGGCTGCGGGTGTCCCGGCTGGGGCAGGCGTGGGCGTTCCACGCCAGCCACGACGGAGCCTTCTGGCACCTGGTCCGCTACTTCCGCCTCGGCGACCCGTCGGCGCCGGCACTGGTGGGGTTCGAGGCGCAGTCACCGACCGGGCCCGGGTGCGAGGTCACCTTCGATCAGGTGACGTTCGTCCCGGCCGCCCCCGCCGGGCTGCGCGACGGCAGCTGACCCCGCTGCGCGCCAGACCGCGCCGGCCGGCGCGACGACGGCGAACCCGGCGAATGGGCCCGGCGTCGTGCGCTCGGCCGGCCGCGGACCGTGACGCCATCGGCAGGTGGCCGGGCGTGGCCTGGCCCGCCGCCGGGTCAGCGGACCCGGATGGCGGTCAATGGTGGCGCGGGCACCTGCGCGGCTCGGCAAGCCCGCGTTAAGCACGCCGCAAGCGGCGCGCCCTATCCCAAGAGTGGTTCGCGAAGGTCGCAGGAGCGGTTCGTGAAGGGGAGCGATCGGCCGATCGGTTCGCGGCCCAGGGCCTTGGCGAACCCGGTGCGCGGTCCGGCGGGACGGTCTCCCCGGCGGCCGGACCGCCGGACCGCCGCCGTACCCGGGTCAGCGGCCCGCCAGGGCGCGCCGCGCCTCCTCCGCCCACCGGGGCACCCCCACCCGCCCGGCGACCGCGAGCGCCTTGCGGTAGTGCTCCCGCGCCGGCAGGCCGAGCCAGGCCGCGAGATCGCCGAGCGTCTGCGCCACCGGCCAGAGCGCCACCACCCCCGTGCCCGCGCCGGCGATCCGGTCGTCGAATGGCCGGAGCCTCTCGTACGCCTCCCGGACGCGCTCGGCGTCGCCGAGCAGCACGCCGGCGAGCCCGCGCCAGATGAGGGCGAGCTCGTAGAGGAAGTCGGTGCGGACCGGATCCTTGGACCGGGCCACCGCCTGGGCGTCCTTCATGTGCCCGGCGGAGGCGAGCGCCAGCGCGTACGGGTCCGGGGTCCACTTGGCGCCGCGCCGGTGCGCCTCGCTCAGCGGCTCGACGAACTCGGCGGCCCGGCCGGCCACGAGGTGCAGGCAGAACGTGGCGATCAGCGGCAGGTCCTGGCGGCCCTCGAGCATGCCGGCCTTGGCGGTCAGCCGCGCCGCGTTCCGGTAGGCCCGCTCCGCCGCGGCGTAGTCCCCGGCGATCATCAGCCGCTGGCCCGCGTACCACGCGCCGACGGCCGCGGGGGCGGGCAGGTCGTACTGCCGCCCGAGCAGGTCGGCCTGGGCCAGGTGCTCGTCGGCCGTGGCGAAGTCACCCCGGGCGGCCGCGCACTCCAGCAGCACCAGGTGGGCGAGCACCTCGACCGCCACCTGCCCGGACTCCGCGCCGACCCGCAGCAGCTCCCGGCCGATCGTCTCCCGCTCGTCCACCTGGGGCAGCGTGTACGACTGGCGCAGCCGGCCGCTGAGCGCCATCGCGAGCAGCGCCGGATCGCCGCTCGCCCGGGCGAGCTCCTCGGCCTCCAGCGACGCCTGGTAGCCGCGCTCGGTGGCCGACCCCTCCAGCTCGAGCGCGAGCGTGGCGAGCAGGCTGGCCCGCAGCGACCGCTCGTCCGCCGGCAGCTCGACCAGGGCCCGCTCGGTGATGTCGACGATCTCCCACGCGGTCCGGGTGAAGTCCCGGGCGAACCCCTTGTACGGCACGGCGAGCGCGGCCGTGATCCGGGCGGTCAGCGCCAGGTCGCCGAGCGGCAGCGCCGCCTCCATGGCCTCCCGCCGCTCGGCGCGCGCCGCGGCCATGTCGCCGCTCAGCGCGAGCGCCTTGATCAGCCTGAGCTGCAGCTCGAGCCGCTCCCGCACCGGCCCCTTGCCGCCGTGGGCGCGGTCGAACGCGGTGATCGCCTGCCGCCAGAGCCGGACCGCCTCCCGGTGCGCGAACCGGCGCTCCGCCTGCTCGGCCGCGAGGGCCGAGTACCGCATCGCCTTCTCGGCCGTCTCCGAGGTGCCCGCCGCGTCGTAGTGGTGCGCGAGGGCGGCCACGTCGTTCGGGGACCGCCGCTCGATCACGGCGGCGACCGCGGCGTGCAGCCGGGACCGGCGCAGCAGGGAGGCGTCGGAGTAGATCGTCTCCCGGACCAGGTCGTGGTCGAACCGCAGCAGCCCGGGCCCGGGCTCGGTGACCAGGCCGGCGAGCAGCGCGGCCTCGACCGCCTCGACCACCGCCTCCTCGTCGCCGTTGACGTCGAGCAGCAGGTCCACGTCCACGTCCCGGCCGATCACCGCGGCCTGCAGCAGCACCTGCTGGGCCCGCTCCGGCAGCCGGGCGATCCGCCGCCGCAGCACGTCCCGCACCCCGGACGGCACCTTGGTGATGTCGGCCTCGGCCTCGAAGAGGCGGACCGTCTCCTTCACGAAGAACGGGTTGCCGCCGGTGCGCTCCGCGATGGCGCCCACGATCTCGTCGTCCACCTCGCTCGCGCTCGTCGCGCGGACCAGCTCGGCGACCGCCTCCGCGTCGAGCCCGTCGAGCCCGACCCGGATCGGGTCCAGCCGGGCGAGCGCCGCGAGCACGTCCTGCTGCGGGCCGGTGAGCTCACCGTCCCGGTAGGTGGTCACGAGCAGCACCCGGCTCGCCGCGAGCAGGCTCGGCAGGGCGCGCAATAGCGCCAGCGTCTGGTCGTCGGCCCAGTGGAGGTCCTCCACCACGATCAGCAGCGGCGCCTCCCGGGCCACGGCCGACAGGTACCCGCCGACCGCCCGGGTCAGCCGGAACCCGCCCGCCGCCTCGTCGTCCCCGGCCTCCGGCGCGGTGTCGTCGAGCAGCGGGCCGAGCACGGTCGCGTACTCGCCCGCGCCGCGCTGCGCGACGAGCGCCCGCAGCGCCTCGGCCCACGCCCAGCCGGGCGGGTTGGCGGTGCCGTCCGGGCAGGCCCCGGTCGCGGTCACCCACCCCATCCCGCCGAGCCGCTCGGTGAGCCGCCGCACCAGCGTGGTCTTGCCGACCCCCGGCTCGCCGTGGACCAGGGCGACGGTGAACCGGCCGGCGAGCACCCGGGGGACGGCGGCGGTGAGCGCGGCCAGCTCGGCGTCCCGGCCGACGAACACCTCCGGCTCCAGGGGCGGCACGTCCGCCGGCCGGGCCTCGCTCGGCGGCCAGGTGGGGCTGAGCTCCACGACCTGCCGGGGCGGGGCGAGGTCGAGCTCCGGCGACTGCGCGAGGATGTCCGACTCCAGCTTGCGCAGCGCGGGCCCGGGGTCGATGCCCAGCTCCTCGGCGAGGATCGCGCGCGCCCGGCGGAGCGCGGCGAGCGCATCCCCCTGCCGCCCGCACCGGTACAGGGCGAGCGCGAGCAGCCGCCAGCCCTCCTCGCGGAGCGGCTGCTCGGCGGTGAGCGCCTCCAGGTCCGGCACGGTCTCGGCGTGCAGGCCCAGCCGCAGCCCGGCGTCCGCGTACCGCTCCCGGGCGATCAGGTGCAGCTCGTTGAGCCGGGCCACCTCCGCCTCGGCCCACGGCTCCTCGGCGAAGTCCGCGTACGGCGTGCCCCGCCATGAGGCGAGCGCGGATTCGAGCGCGGCCCGCGCCGCCTGCGGGCGCTCGGCGAGCCGCTCCCCGGCGGTGCGGACGGCGTCCTCGAAGCGCAGCGCGTCCACCTGATCCGGTGCGGCGCGCAGGGCGTACCCGGAGGCGACCGTCACGAGCAGCCGGTTGGGGCCGCCGCGCGGCCGGTCCGGCTCGAGCACCCGGCGCAGCCGGGAGACGTACACCTGCAGGCTGGAGAGCGCGTTCCGCGCCGCGTCGTCGTCCCACAGATCGAAGAGCAGGGTGCGGACGGGGACGACCTTGCCCCGGGCCACGAGCAGGCGGGCGAGCACGGCACGCTGGCGCAGCCCGCCGAGATCGAGTTCGATGGTGCCGGCCTGGGCACCCACCGGCCCGAGAACCCGGAAGCGCACCTCGCCGATCGCTCGCTCACTCCGGCCGCCGGTCGCCGCTCGCAGCTCCATGTCAGCCGCAACGGTATGCGCGTCCGTATGGCGGCACAAGCAGTTCTCCCAGAAGGGCCCTATTACCTGCGGGACAGCCCGCTCTGGTCGGCGGCCGGCCGGATTACGGGCCCCAGGTCGGGCGCCGAGGGTGCGGCCGGAGCGGTGGAGGCGACCCGCGCCTTGGCCGGCCGGGAGCCCCGCCGGGACGCACCGGAACCGGTCCCAGCGCCGCCGGGCGGGGCGCCGGGCCGGCCCGGGCGCGGAGCCGTTATCGGGCATGGGGCGGCCCGGGCGCGGAGCCAGATCGAGCATGGCCGGTCGAGGCACCGGGGCGGGCGGGCCATCCGGGCGTGGAGCCGGGCGGGGCATGGGGCGGTCCGGAGCGCGGATCCCGGCGTGCCCCGGGTCAGGGCAGCCGGGCGTGCTCGGAGAGCGCGGGGGAGGCGTTCCCCGGCCGGCGGCCGCGCAGCAGCGCCCACCCGCCGAGCGCCAGCCCGCCCCACGGGATCTCGATGGTGTACGTCCAGAAGCCGAACAGGATGGCGGCGGCCGTGGCCCCGCTCGCCGGCTGGCCGAACGCGCCGACCAGCAGGGCGGCCACGCCGCTCTCCATGATCCCCGCACCGCTCGGGGTGACGAGCGCGGTGGTGAGCACCCGGCTGAGCGCGAAGACCGCGATGGTCTCGGCCAGGCCGGGGTAGGTGCCGGTGGCGGCCAGGCAGCACCACATGATCAGGCACTGCAGCCCCAGGAAGCCGATCATGCCCGCGCTCAGCTCCGCCCAGTTCTTGTGGATGATCTCGGCGGTGTCCCGGCGGAGCCGGGCGAGCCTCGCCGACGCCGCGCCGTCGGCCGGGCGGATCCGCCGCGGCAGGAGCCGGAGCAGGGCGTCGAGCCAGCGGCCGAGCAGGCCGGCGGCCCGGGTCGAGTAGAGCGCGGCCGCCACGGCCGCGACGAGCACGAGGAGGGAGATCGCGCCGGTCCACCCGGCCGTCACCACGGCCGGATCGGTCGTCTTGCCGGCGACCAGCAGGCACACGATCCCCACCGCGGGGAGGATGAACCGGAACAGCGAATTCCAGATCCCCGAGACCAGGGTGTAGACGGCGAAGGCGCCGGCGCCGAACCCCCAGCTCCGCGCCATGCCGAACGTCACCGCCACCCCCGCGGCGCCGCCGAACGGCAGCAGGTTGCTGATCGCGCTCCCCGCCGCGTTCATCATCAGCGCCTGGGTGTGGGTGAGCCCGGGGAGCGACCCGGTCATCACGAACGTGTACGCCCAGAGGCTGGCGAGCCAGAGCACCGCCATCAGTGCGATCATCGGCGGATCGAGCCGGCGGAACTCGGCGATGATCTCGTGCCAGTGCACCGTGGCACCGGTGAACACGTGCAGGATCTGCGGCAGGTAGACCACGAGGGCGACGGCGAGCGAGAAGGACATCGCGGAGAGCGCGACCCTGGCCCACCTGCTCTTCACCACGATGTCCCCCCGTCGTCGCCGGTGCCGTCCTACCCAGTCTGCCCGGCCCCGCAGGTCACGGGATCCGCACCGCGAAGGATCCCCGCTCCACTCGGCGGAGGACCCCCGCTCCCCAACGCGGAGGATCCCGCAAGGCTACGCGGAGGATCCCACCCCCTTCGGATCGTCGAAGGGGTGTTTCAGCCGGGTCCCCGGCGGCAGGTCACGGCGTACGTACCACTCGGTGCCGAAGACGAACCGGAAGAGCGGGCCGGGGATCCGGAGGAACGCGCCAAGGGTGCGCGCGCCGTCCCCACCGGTCGTCTGCGTGGCGTGCGCGGCCATCGCCGCCCGCTTCGCCTTGGCGTACCTGCGCACGTTGACCCGGTGCGTGATCGCCTCCGCCGGGGTGTAGGCGCTCTCGAAGCTCCGGATGTCGAGGGACGGGTAGAACCGGGAGGCCACCCGCAGGCCGGCCAGGAGCAGATCGCGGTTGACCGTCGCCTCCAGGACGATCGGCGTGCCGGCGATCTCGGCCGCCCGGGTGCCCACCCGGTACACCTGCACGTGGTCCGGGTGGCCGTACCCGCCGGCGGGGTCATAGATCGTCAGCAGCTCGGCCGACTCCTCCTTCAGGACCGTGGCGAGCCGCTGGGCCGCCTCCTCGACGTCGGCGTCCATGAACGCGTTCTCCGGCCGGTCCTCGGCGACGCCGCCGTCCAGCCCCAGGCCGGAGTCCGCGTAGCCGAGCAGCACCACCCGGGCGCACCCCAGCACGGCGGCGGACTTGTGCAGCTCCCGCATCCGGACCTGGCCCAGCTCCTCGCCCTGCGGGAGATCGGCGAGCCCGCGCTCCCCGGCGGTCGCGACCACGAGCACGACCCGGTGCCCCTGGGCGGCGAGCATCGCCATGGTCCCGGCCGTGAGCAGCGCCTCGTCATCCGGATGGGCGTGGAAGAACACCGCAGTGCTCATATCGCTCCGCGGAAGGTCGTCATCGTCCTCCACCAACGCATCGTTGTGGTCCGGCGCACATGATCCCATGACGGTTCGGGCGGGCGGCGCCGGCCTTCGAATACCGCGCGGGGTTTGATGGACGTCCCGCGCTCTGCCAGTCTGGCCCGGTGCGGATCCTTCACGTGAGCGACTGCTATCTGCCCAGGCTGGGCGGTATCGAAGTGCAGGTCGCCGACCTCGTCCGGGTCCAGCGCGAGGCGGGCCACGAGGTCGAGGTGGTCACCGCGACCCCGGGCGAGGCCGCGCCGGGCGTGCACCGGATCGTAGCCGGGCTGCCGTTCGAGCTGCCCGTGCACCCCCGGGGAACCTCCCGCCTGCTGCGGCTCATGGCCGACCGGGCGCCGGACGTGGTGCACGTGCACACCGGGGCGGTGTCGCCGTTCGCCTGGATGGGGGTGCGGGCGGCGATGCTGGCCCGGCTGCCGGCCGTGGTCACCGTGCACAGCATGTGGGATCCGGTGACCCGGGGCGTTTACCGGGCGCTGCAGGCGGCCTTCGGCTGGCGGCGGTGGGGGCTCGTGGTGACCGCGGTGAGCGAGGCGGCCGCGCGCCCGATCCGCGCGGTCTGCGGCCCGGGCGTCCCGGTGCGCGTGGTGTCGAACGGGCTCGACGTGCAGGCGTGGCGGCCCGCCCGCCCGGCGGAGCCCACGGAGGATGAGGCCGGCCGGCCGGTGCACATCGTCGCCGTGGGCCGGCTGGCCCCGCGCAAGCAGCCGATGCGGCTGCTCAAGCTGCTGGAGTCGGCGCGCGGCAAGGTCCCCCCGGAGATCGCGATGCGCGCGACGATCGTGGGCGACGGCCCGGCGCGGGGGCGGATGGAGCGGTACCTGAGGTCCGGCCGGCTCGACTGGATCTCGCTCCCGGGCAGGTTCGACCGGGAGCGGATCAAGGAGCTGCTCGCCTCCGCGGACGTGTTCGTGGCCCCCGCCCCGCGCGAGTCGTTCGGCCTGGCCGCGCTGGAGGCCCGGGCGGCCGGGGTCCCGGTGGTGGCCCGCGCCCAGAGCGGGGTCGCCGACTTCGTCCGTCCGGGGAAGGAGGGCCTGCTCGGCCGCACCTTCGACGAGCTGGCGTCGGCGATCGCCCTGCTCGTCCGGGACGCGAACCTGCGGCGCTCCATCGCCGAGCACAACCGGGAGGTGGAGCCGGTCGCGTGCTCCTGGCCGGCCGTGCTCGAGGGGTTCGACCGCTGCTACGAGCTCGCCCGCCGCTGACCCTCCCGCGGCGCCGTACGGCCGGGCACCGGATCACGCAGGGGCGATCCGGCCGGACGGGCACCGGATCAGTACGGCAGGATGCGGCCGGACGGGGTGCGCAGGTCGAGGGGCTCGGGCTGCCGCTGCGGTCGCGGCCGCCGCACGATCCGGATCCTTCTCACGTGGACCTCCTTCGTTCCGCCGTGACCACAACATTCCCAAGAAACGGCCTGCTTCACCCTCTCCATATAAACCGTCGCTGTCGGAAAGGTCACGGAACGCGAACGAGGCCCTCCGGTGCCGCCCCGGTCAGGTGACGAGCGCCGGCTGCCGGAGCGCCGGCCCGCCCGCCAGGGCCAGCTCGATCCGGCGCTCCAGGGCCCGGGCGGTCTCGTGGTCCCCGCGATCCGCGCTCTCCGCCGCGAGCTCGCGGACCAGCCGCAGCACGGCCGCCGCGATCTCCTCCAGCGGCTCTCCGCCCGCCCAGTGCTCGCTCAGCGGGTCGAGGCCGAGCACGTCGAGCATCGCCCGTACCGACCCGCAGATCCGGGCCGCGGCCACGTGATCGCGGGTGACCAGGGCGGCGTTCCCCTCCGCCACCGCCGCGTGGACGAGGGAGAGCGCGCGCGGCACGTTCAGGTCGTCGTCCATGGCCTCCGCGAACCGGTGGGGGAGCACCGGGCTGCGGTCCGCGCCCACCCGGAGCACGAACCGCTCGATCCGCCGGTAGGCGGCCGCCGCCTCCTCCAGGGCGGCCAGGGAGAACTCCAGACGGGAGCGGTAGTGGGCCGCGGCGAGGTAGTAGCGGAGCTCCACCGGGCGGACCCGGCCGAGCAGGGCCGGGACGGCGAACGGATCCCCGAGGCGCTTGCGGATCTTCTCCCCGCCGTAGGTCACCTGGCCGTTGTGCACCCAGAAGCGCGCGAACTCGTCGCCCAGGGCCCGGGACTGGGCCAGCTCGTTCTCGTGGTGCGGGAAGATCAGGTTCGATCCGCCGCCGTGGATGTCGAACGCCGGGCCCAGATACCGGCGGGCCATGGCCGAGCACTCCAGGTGCCAGCCGGGCCGGCCCTTGCCCCAGGGCGAGTCCCAGACCGGTTCGCCCAGGTCGACGCGCTTCCACAGGGTGAAGTCGCGGGGGTCGCGCTTCCCCCGCGCGGGCCGCTCGGTGACCCGCAGGCGCTCCATCCGCTGGCCGGAGAGCGCGCCGTACCGCGGATAGGACGCGACCGAGAAGTAGACGTCGCCGTCGTGCTCGTAGGCGTGACCGCGGGCGAGGAGCTCCTCGATCATCTCGATCATCTCGGGGATGTGCCCGGTGGCGCGGGGCTCCACGCTGGGCGGCAGGCAGCCGAGGTCCGCGAAGGCGCGGTCGAACATCCGGTAGACGGAATCGGTTATCCGCCACCACGGCGTGCCCTCGGAAATCGACCTGCCGATTATCTTGTCCTCGACGTCGGTGACGTTACGGCACAGCAGGACGTCATATCCGCGGAATTTGAGCCAGCGCTGCAGAATATCGAAGTCGATCTGCGACCTCATCTGCCCGGCGTGCGGCGGGGTCACGACCGTCGGGCCGCAGAGATAAATCGACACCCGGCCGGGAATGCGCGGTGAGAATTCTCGTACGGCTCGGTGGAATGTGTCATAAAGGCGTAGACCCACCCCCCTCAGCGTAGGAGGATGATCGGCCGGCTGTCGACCGGCGCGCGCCGGGAAGCGCATCGTGCCGGACGGTGTTCCGGAAGCCGCGTTCGCGCGCGGTACCGGGGACGTCCGGCGGCGGGCGGCCCGTCCCGGGTGGTGCGGGGGACGGCCGGGACAGGCCGCCCGGGGCCGGGGTGTGGGTGGGCTCCGCCGTGCTCATCCGGTCTCATCCGGCCTGGTCCGGCGGGGCCGGGTGCTGCCGGGAGCGGATCCCGCGCCGCTCACCGGCGCGTCACGTACAGGACGCTCGCGATGCGCTCGGCGGCGGTGACGACGTCGGAGGCGTGGCCGATGCGGCCGCCCCAGGAAAGCCAATACCACCACTCACCGTCGTTCATATCGGACGCGAGCACGTCCTCGGCCATCGACGGCTCCATCGGGTTGATGACGCGCAGAGTCGGAGAACCATCCTCAGGTGCCGACAGGCGCACCTGGAAGGCATGAGCCTCGAGCTGAGCCGCGAGCCGTTCCAGATGCTCAATCGCCGGATCGCGATCCGCTGTCATCGTGGGCCTCCGAGAGGACTCCCAGGGGGACGATGAGACTCACCAGGCAAGGGTGGACCTCGGGGAATCCCCGGGGCAACGGACCGCCCGGCCGCGATCCGTTGGTAAACCCAGAGTTTCGTAGATATTCCGCGGAACTGCCGCGAATGCCGCTGGGCACGGACGCATAACGGTTCCATGATGGGGGCGTGAGGTGATCGACCCGCGGGAACCATTCCCGCAGCCGGAACTCCACGGTGGAGGTCAAGGGAGATGGCCCGTGGAGAGCACCCCCCGTCATGTGCTCGACGATGGCGTCAGGAGGCGGAGACCCGGGGGTGGACCCTGTGGCAGACCGCCCAGGCGATCCACGGATGCTGCGGGGTGAGCCTGCTCAAGGCGCATCGGCTCGCGCGCGGCTGGTCGGCGCGGCAGGCGATCGAGGAGCTGGAGAGCATGTGCCAGCGGCAGGGCCTCGGCCTGCCGCGGGCGAACATCGATCTGCTCAACGCGTGGGAGAACAACCGGGCGCGCCCCCGGCCGCAGACCATCGACCTGCTCGCCCGGCTCTACAAGGCGAACGCGATCCGGCTCGGCCTCGCCGCCGACTACTGCGAGGACGACGACGCGGGCCTGCGGATCGTCCCGCCCGGCCCGGGGCAGGAGCAGGGATCCTGGAGCTCGGAGGATCTGGAGCGGCGCGCGCTCTTCCACCAGACGCTGCTCGACGGAGTGCCCGACGGCCGGTTCTTCGCGGCCGTCGAGAGCACCCGGCAGGAGCTCGATCGCACGCTCGCCACCGGCACGGTGAGCGAGGACCGGCTCGACCGGCTCGATGAGCAGGTGCTGCGGTACCGGCGGGAGTACATGAGCACGCCGCCGATGCCGATGCTCTGCCGGGTGATGCTCGAGCTCTCCGAGATCAACCGGCTCAACGCCGATCGGCAGCCGTTCTCGGCCCAGCGCCGGCTGCTGACCGCGACCACCATGCTCGCGCTGCTCGCCGCCGACGCGCTGATGAAGCTGGGCGACACCCACCAGGCGCACGCCTGGTACGGCACGGCGCGCGCGGCCGCCGACGACGTGGGCGACCTGCGGCTGCGCGCGCTGGTCCGGGCCCAGCAGACCATGCTCCTCTACTACTACGGCGACCCCGGCGAGACGGTCAGGCTCGCCCGCGAGGCCAGGTCCCTGGCCGGCCCGGCGCCGAGCTCACCGGCGGCCCTCGCCGCGGCGGCCGAGGCGCGCGCCCTGGCGCGCCTGGGGGAGACCGAGGCGGCCAAGGCCGCGCTGGCCGACGCGGAGCGGATCTTCGCCCGGATGCGCGGCGCCAACCAGGACGACCTGGCCTTCGTCTTCACGGAGAAGCGGATGAAGTTCTACCGGACCGGCACGCTGATCGAGCTGGGGGAGACCGACGCGATCAACGGGATCGACGGGCAGTCCTCCCCGGGCTTCCAGACGATCGACCCCGCCCTGATCATGCTCGATCAGGCCGCACACGTCGCCCGCCAGGGGAACCGGGAGGAGGCGTGCCGGATGGCCGCCGACGCGCTGCGGCTGGTGCCGGCCGAGCACCGCACCTCGATCGTGGTGAGCCGGGCCAAGGGCCTGCTCGACGGCACGGACCCGGATCACCCCGCGGTGCAGGAGCTCCGGCGGATGCTCGCCGAGTCCGCGTCTCCGTTCGTGATGGCAGCCGCCCCGGGGGCCGGCCGGTGACGACGCCGACGCAGCCCACCCTCGCGGATGAGGCGTTCACCATCCTGCGGGACGTCTGCAAGCACGTCGGGCTCGACGCGGACGGGGCGGAGCTGCTCCGGCTGCGCAGCAACGCCGTGTTCAAGCTCCGCGGCGACATGGTGGTCCGGATCTCCACCTCGCCGGACGCGCTCACCCGGCTGCCGGTGGTGCTCGCCGTGGCCCGCTGGCTCGCCGATCGGGGCTTCCCCACGGTCCGCCCGGCGGACGAGATCACGGACCAGCCGATCGAGTGGGACGGGCACGCGGTCACCTTCTGGCGGTACGTGCCCGCGTCCGGCCGGCCGACCACCCGGCAGCTCGGCCGGGTGCTGCGCCTGCTCCACCGCGAGCCGGTGCCCCCGATCGCGCTGCGGCGGCTCACCGACCCGCTCGCCGAGGTACGGCAGGCGGTCGAGCACCGTCCGGAGGTGCTCACCCCCGACCAGCGCGCGTGGCTCAAGGACCGCATCGAGGAGCTCACCTGCCGCTGGCGCGACCTGGAGACCACCGGCGCCCCGGTCCTGCTCCACGGCGACGCGTGGATCGACAACCTGCTGCGCTGCCAGGACGGCCACGTGGTGCTGTGCGATTGGGACGGGGTGGCGATCGGGCCGCGGGAGTGGGACCTCGTGCACACCTACCACGGGCACCGGCGGTTCGGGCTCTCCGCCGCCGAGGTCGACGAGTTCGCCAGCGCGTACGGCACGGACCTGCGGCTGTGGCCGGGGTTCAGCACCCTGATGGAGGTCCGGGACATGTACGCGGTGGGCGTGCACATCCGCAACGCGGCCCGGGACCCGTTCTCCCGGCAGGAGCTGCCCCGCAGGCTCGACTCGCTCACCCGCGGGGACGGGTACGCGCGCTGGTACCTGTCCGCGCCGGCGTGACCGCGCCTCCGCACCGCGGAATCGGGGTGCCCGCGGCTGCGCCGGGGTTGTCGGATCTCGGCCGCTCTGGTCCGGGTCGCCCTTGATGGACGTGATCGTCGAAGACCTCTCGGGGCGCACCACGGTGGCGCCGATGAGCGGGTGTGCCCGGCCGGGCGTTTCCGGACGCCTCGCGCTGCGGAGGGTCTCGCGCTTCCGGGAGGGCGTCCTGCTTGCGGAGCGCCCCTGCCCGGAGGGCCGCGCGGCGCCCGCCGTACGGCCGGCGTACGTCACGGGCGCCGGGCGGCCGCAGGAGGGACGGCTCAGATGAGGCCGAGCGCCTTGACCGCGTCGCGCTCCTCGATCAGCTCCCGGACCGAGGCGTCGATGCGCTCCCGGGAGAACTCGTTGATCTCCAGGCCCTGGACGATCTCCCAGCGGCCGTTCCGCGACACCGCGGGGAACGAGCAGACGAGGCCCTCGGGCACGCCGTAGGAGCCGTCGGAGGGGAGCGCCACCGAGACCCAGTCGCCCTCGGGGGTGCCGTTCACCCAGTCGTAGACGTGGTTGAGCGCGGCGTTCGCCGCGGAGGCGGCCGAGGACGCGCCGCGCGCCTCGATGATCGCGGCGCCGCGCTTGGCCACGGTCGGGATGAAGGTGTCGCGCAGCCACTCCTCCTCGACCAGCTCGGCGGCGATCTTGCCCCCCACCTCGGTGTGGAAGAGGTCCGGGTACTGGGTGGTGGAGTGGTTGCCCCAGATCGTCATCTTCTTGATGTCCGTCACCGGGACGTTCAGCTTCTGCGCGAGCTGGGAGATCGCGCGGTTGTGGTCGAGCCGCGTCATCGCGGTGAAGCGGTCGGCCGGGACGTCGGGGGCGTGGGCCTTGGCGATGAGGGCGTTCGTGTTGGCCGGGTTGCCCACGACCAGCACGCGGATGTCGTCGGCCGCGTGGTCGTTGATCGCCTTGCCCTGCGGCCCGAAGATGCCGCCGTTCGCCTCGAGCAGGTCCTTGCGCTCCATCCCGGCGGTGCGGGGGCGGGCGCCCACGAGGAGGGCGACGTTCGCCCCATCGAACGCCTTGACGGGGTCGTCGGTGATGTCCACCCCGCGGAGCAGCGGGAACGCGCAGTCGTCGAGCTCCATCGCGGTTCCCTCGGCCGCCTTCAGCGCGGGGGTGATCTCCAGCAGGCTGAGCCTCACCGGTACGTCGGGGCCGAGGAGCTGGCCCGAGGCGATGCGGAAGAGCAGCGCGTACCCGATCTGTCCGGCCGCGCCGGTGACGGTCACTTTGACGGTCATGACGATCCCCAATCGCGATATTTCAGACTTCCCGGATGCTATCCATCCGGGTCCTGCCACCCGCGTGAGGGCACCCGTGACCAACCTTAGGCGACCGCCTGGTACCGGCCGTGGACGGCCCCTCCCTCCGCGGCGGGCGCGGTCTCCGGGGCCGCCGGCTCGGTGGCCCGCTCCGGCCGGCCCGCCGGGCTGGGGAACGCCAGCCGCAGGATGTTCTTCCACACCGAGCCCGCCTGCCGGAGGAGGGAGCCGGTGTGGTACGGCACGCCGAACCGCGCACAGAGCGCGCGGACCCGGGGCGCGATCTGGGCGTAGCGGTTGCTCGGCATGTCGGGGAAGAGATGGTGCTCGATCTGGTGGCTGAGATTGCCGGTCATGATGTGGAAGAGCCGGCCGCCCTTGATGTTGCACGAGCCGAGGATCTGGCGGAGGTACCACTCACCCCGGGTCTCGTTCTCGATCTGCTCCTCGGTGAAGAAGACGGCGCCGTCCGGGAAATGGCCGCAGAAGATGATCGTGTGGGCCCAGACGTTGCGGATCATGTTCGCGGTGAGGTTGCCGAGCAGCACCGGCAGGAAGGCCGGGCCGGCGAGCAGCGGGAAGGCCACGTAGTCCTTCACGATCTGCCGTCGCGCCTTGCGCGCGACGCCCCGGAGCCGGCGCAGGGCCTCCTTCAGGTCCATCCTCCCGGAGGGCACGCGCTCGAGCTCGGCGTCGTAGATGGCGACGCCGTACTCGAAGAACAGCGCGAGCAGCGCGGTGTAGAGCGGCTGCGCCAGGAAGATCGGATGCCAGGGCTGCTCCGGGGTGATCCGGATCGCGGAGAACCCGATGTCCCGGTCCTTGCCGAACACGTTCGTCCAGGTGTGGTGGACGAGGTTGTGGAAGTGCTTCCACTGGTCGGCGGGGACCACGATGTCCCACTCCCAGGTCGTGGAGTGGATCTTCGGATCGCCCATCCAGTCCCACTGGCCGTGCAGGACGTTGTGGCCGATCTCCATGTTGTCGAGGATCTTCGCCGTGGCGAGGGCGGCGGTCCCGGCGAGCCACGCGGGCGGCAGCCAGGAGGCGAACAGCAGCGCCCGGCCGGCGACCTCCAGCCCGCGCCGCGTGGCGACGAGGCCCCGGATGTACCGGGCGTCCTCCTCGCCGAGGCTCGTCATCACCTCCGTGCGGATCCGGTCCAGCTCCCGGCCGAACTCTTCCAGCTCCTCGGGGGTCAGTTCCGGTACGGCAGGCATGGGTGCGCTCCCTTTCAGATCTCGATTTTCGACGGGGCCCGCGGCGGCCGACACACAGGTCTGGATGAGGTCGCCCTCCTCGCCGTGGACCACGCCGGTGCGCAGGTCGAGCACCCGGCCGGAGCGGAGCCGCACCACACAGCCGTGACAGATGCCCATGCGGCACCCGCTCGGCATCAGCACCCCGGCCGCCTCGCCCACGGCGAGCAGTGGTGTCCGGCCGTCGGCCGTCGCCTCGCGGCCGCTCGCGGTGAAGCGGACCGTCCCGCCCGCGCCGGTGACCGGTGCGACCGCGAGGCGGAACCGCTCCATGTGCAGCCGATCCGCGGGCCCGGGCCAGTACGCCGCGAGCTCGTCGAGCATCGCCGGCGGCCCGCAGGCCCAGACGTCGCGTTCCGTCCAGTCCGGGCAGATGCCGGCCAGGTCCCTGGGGGAGAGCCGGCCCTCGACCCGGGTGTGCCGCTCGACGAGCCGGAGCCCGGGGGATCGGCCGGCGAGCCTTCTCAGCCGCTCACCGAAGATCACGTTCTCCCGGGTGGGCGCCGAATGCACGAGGACCACATCGGGCCCGGTGGGGCCGCCGTCCACGGTGCTCCGGGCGAACAGGCTGCTCAGCATCGCCATCACCGGGGTGATGCCGCTGCCCGCGGTGAGGAAGAGCAGGCGCGGCGGGAGCGGATCCGGGAGGACGAACTCGCCCTCCGGCCGGCTGAGCCTGACGATCGTCCCCGGGGCGGCGCGCCGGACGAGGTGGTTCGAGACCAGACCGCCGGCGATCGCCTTGACCGTGATCGTGATACGGCCGTCGGCCCGCTCCGGAGGTGACGAGATCGAGAAGGTACGCCAGTGGTACTTGCCCCGGATCTCGACCCCGATCCGCACCCACTGTCCCGGGCGGTGGGGCCGCCACCCCCGGCTCGGCCGGATCACGAGGGTCGCCGCGTCCGCGGTCTCCGGGATCACCGCCTCGATCCGGCCGCGCGGCTCCTCCAGCGACCACAGCGGGTCGAAGAGCTCCAGGTAGTCCTCGGGCAGGAACGGGGTGGTGAGCACCCGGGCGGCGGACTCCAGGGCCCGCAGCACGGCCTGTCCCCGCGCCGGGGCCCATGCGAACGATTGCCGGGTCACGGAGCCTTCTCCCACAGCGATCGGCGTAGAAACGGGCGGTCAGCATGATGCGGGCCGTCGCACACGGCGGGACCGTGCGGAACGGCCGGTAGTCGTCCTACCCAGGAGAAATGGGAGGGAAGGTCGCGATAGGTGCAGCGGGTCGCCCAGGACCGGTAATGAGCCGTCGATCGAATCCTGAGCCCGGCGACGCCGTGGATCACCTGGGGAGCCCACGCGGCGCTTCCGCCTGGGGAGCCTTCGCGACGTTTCCGCCTGGCGGAGCCTCCGCGGCGCTTCCGCCCGCGTGTGAGCGGGAAGGGTCCCGGATGCCGCGCCGTCCGGGCGCGGGACCGGGCCGGGTGAGGACCGTCCATGGCCCGCCGCCTGGCGACTCGCCCCGCCCGGCGAGCACGCGAACGGCCGGATGGCGCGCGGCTCGAGCCGAGGCCGGCTGAGGAGGAGGCATGTCCCAGAACGAACCCGCCGCGCTGCTCTACCTGCTGAGCGTCGGCAAGGAGAAGGAGCTGATCTTGCGCCTCCATGGGACTCCGCCCTCCACCGAGCAGCTGCTCACCTGGATGGAGCGGGGGAGCGTGGTCACCCTGGAGGTCTCGCACCCGGGCGAGCCGGACACCTTCCGCTACGTCATCAACTTCTCGCACGTGGTCGGGGCCCGCCTGTCCCCCTACACCACGGCGAGGCTCAGCACGTTCTGACGCCGGGGGCGCCCGCTCCATCGACCGGCGGGCGGTGACCGCATCGCCGGTCGGCAGGCTGAAAATTTCACGTCGGTGCGCAGGGGTTTTTCGGGCGCACCGCCACGGATGCGCAGTTCGGAGGGGTTCGCGCCGGGACGCGGGCCGCCGATTCCCGGCGCGTCTGTACGCGCGGTACGGCGATGCCTATTGTCCCCTGTGGGAGCGCTCCCAATCTCCCGTGCGAACCCCCAGGAGGACGCAGCACATGCGACTCAGCCTTTCCGGAGCCAAACGCTCCCTGGCAAGCCGCATCGCGATCGCGGCCGCCGGGCTGGCGCTTGGCTCCACGATGGCCGTCGCCACGGCCACCACGGCGAACGCTGCGATCGCGTGCAAGGTCACGTACGAGCAGAACCAGTGGCCGGGCGGCATGTCGGTCAACCTCACCATCCAGAATCTGGGTGACGCGCTGAACGGGTGGACCCTCACGTTCACCTTCCCCGACAGCGGTCAGCGGGTCGACTACGGCTGGTCGGCGAACTGGTCGCAGCAGGGCCAGTCGGTGACCGCCACCTCGCTCGACTGGAACCGGTCGGTGCCGAGCGGCGGGTCGGTGAACATCGGCTTCAACGGTTCCTGGAGCGGGAGCAACCCGACGCCGACCGACTTCAAGATCAACGGTGTCGCCTGCAACGGCACGCCGTCCAGTCCGCCGGTGACGCCTCCGGTCACCCCGCCGGTGTCGCCGTCGCCGTCGGTCTCGCCGTCGCCTTCGGTGTCGCCGTCGCCTTCGGTGTCGCCTTCGCCGTCGCCGTCGGTGTCCCCGCCGGTCTCCCCGCCGCCTGGCGGCCGCGTTGACAACCCCTACGAGGGTGCCGACGGGTACGTGAACCCCGAGTGGCGGGCGAACGCCCTGTCCGAGCCGGGTGGCTCGCGGGTCGCCAACACCTCGACCGCGGTCTGGCTGGACCGGATCGCGGCGATCGAGGGCGCGGGCAAGATGGGGCTCCGCGAGCACCTGAACGAGGCCGTCGAGCAGGACGAGGCGAACGGCTCCAAGCCGCTGACGATCCAGGTCGTCATCTACAACCTGCCGAACCGCGACTGCTCCGCGCTCGCCTCCAACGGTGAGCTGCTGATCTCGGAGAACGGTCTCAACCGGTACAAGTCCGAGTACATCGATCCGATCGCGGAGATCATGTCCGATCCGAAGTACCGCAACCTTCGGATCGTCGCGATCCTCGAGCCCGACTCGCTGCCGAACCTGATCACCAACGTCAACAGCCACGAGAAGTGCCGGGAGGCGCAGCAGTCGGGGGCGTACGTTCAGGGTGTTCAGTACGCGATCAACAAGCTGCGTGCGATCCCGAACGTCTACATCTACGTTGACGCCGCCCACCACGGCTGGCTTGGTTGGGACACCAACTTCGGCCCGGCCGTCGACCTCTTCTACTCCACGATCGCCGGCACCCAGTACGGCGTGGACGGCGTGGACGGCTTCATCGTGAACACGGCGAACTACTCCGCCACGGTGGAGCCCTACTTCAACATCAACACGACCGTCAACGGCGTGACGGTGCGGCAGTCCAAGTGGGTGGACTGGAACCAGTACGTCGACGAGCAGTCCTTCGCGCAGGCGCTGCGGAACGCCCTGATCGCCAAGGGCTTCCGGAACACGATCGGCATGCTGATCGACACCTCCCGTAACGGGTGGGGTGGCCCCGACCGGCCGACCGGGCCCAGCAGCGCCACCGACGTGAACAAGTTCGTCGACGAGTCGCGGATCGACCGCCGGATCCACGCCGGCAACTGGTGCAACCAGGCCGGTGCCGGCCTCGGCGAGCGGCCGCGCGCCAACCCCGCTCCGGGAATCGACGCCTACGTCTGGGTCAAGCCGCCGGGTGAGTCGGACGGCGCCAGCGAGGAGATCCCGAACGACGAGGGCAAGAGCTTCGACCGGATGTGCGACCCGACCTACGAGGGCAACTCGCTGAACGGTTACAACAAGACCGGTGCCCTCCCGAACGCGCCGATCTCCGGTCACTGGTTCTCCGCTCAGTTCCAGGAGCTGATGCGGAACGCCTACCCGCCGCTCGACTGACGGTCTCAGCACGGCGCAACGGCTGACCCCAGCAGCGGGCCCCGCCACCGTGACCCGGTGGCGGGGCCCGCCCCGTTTAGGCTACGTCCCTTGACCTTTCCGTCCGATCTCCTCCGGTCCGCCCGCGCGCCTCGGCGCGGTGGATCATCGCTCGTTCTGGTCGGCGCGGCTCATCCCACCCCCTCCAGGTGGCAGGACCCGTCCGCGTCGCCGTCCCGATCGTCCCTGCCGCGGATCCTGAGAATCCGCTCGGGTGCGTGGTCCATCTGCAGCGTGGTGTGGGTGATGCCGTACTCCGCGCGCAGCATCGCCTCTGTGGCCTGCCGTACGGCGTGGCAGTCGGCGCCCGGGGCCACGAGGATGTGCGCGGAGAGCGCGGGGTACCCCGAGGTGACCTCCCAGATGTGCAGGTCGTGGATCTCCACGACGTGCTCGATCGCCGCCATGCGGCGCCCGACGGCCGCGGGCGCGATGCCCGCCGGCGCGGCCTCGAGGATCACGCGGCCCGCGTCCCTGACCAGCCGCCAGCCCGCCTTGAGCATGAGGGCGGCGACCACGATGGCGGCGATCGCGTCGGCGCGGGTCCAGCCGGTGAGCCAGACGACGAAGCCGGCCACGGCCGTGGCGATGAACGCGTACAGGTCGCTCAGGATGTGCTGGAAGGCGCCCTCCACGTTGAGGCTGCGCCGGTTCGCCCGGCCGACCAGCCAGGTGGCCGCCAGGTTCACCGCGATCCCCGCCACTCCGGTGGCGAGCACGAGCTCCCCGGTCACCTCCGGCGGGTTCACCAGCCGCCGGACCGCCTCGACGGCGAAGAAGGCGGCGAGCAGCAGCAGGGTGATCCCGTTGATCTGGGCGCTGATGATCTCGACCCGCTTGAACCCGTAGGTGAATCCGCCCTTCGGCGGGCGGGCGGCGATCCGCATGGCGACGAGCGCGAGAGCGATCGCCGCCGCGTCGGTGAGCATGTGCCCGGCGTCGGACAGCAGGGCGAGCGATCCGGCGATGAGGCCGATCACGACCTCGGCGGCCATGAACCCCAGGATCAGCAGGAGCGCGAGGGTGAGCAGGCGCTTGTCGGCGTCGGCTCCGACGCCGTGCCAGTGCCCACCCGCGTGGCCGTGTCCGTGCCCGTGCGGGTGCGCTCCGGCGGCGCCGTTCGCCTTACCCACGCTCGCTCTCCTCACCGTGGGTGACGTGCGCGAGGGCGAGGTCGAACAGCATGCGCACGTGGGAGTCGGCGAGCCGGTAGTAGGCCATCCGGCCGGCGCGGCGCACCTTCACCACCCGGTTGAGCCGCAGCAGCCGCAGCGCGTGGGAGACGGCCGACTCGCTCTGGCCGCAGACCGCGGCGAGGTCCCGCACGCACATCTCGCCCCCTTCGAGCAGGGCCGCCATCAGCCGGAGCCGTCCGGGGTCGGAGAGGAGCCCGAAGACCTCGGCGAGGCCCTCGATCGCGCTCTCCGGGGGGAGGGCGGCCTTGACGGTGCTCACTCTGCTATCGTCCGCCACATCTTCATATGAACACATGCTCATATAAGCAAGCGTAACGGTGCGGCTGCTGGGCGACAAGGCCACCCGGTGTCACCACAGGGCGGCGACCGCCGGCCGCCACGCTCCCCCCGAGGGCTCAGCGGGTGCGGTCGGGGCCGCGGCCCAGTTCACTGGTGAACCTGATCGCCGCCCAAACGATCAGCGTGATGGACCCGATGATCAGCAGCCACTTCACGATCGTGAAGACGAAGCCGATCAGCGAGCCGAGCAGGAAGAAGGCCGCGATCGCCAGCGCGGCGTAGAGAAGGATGCGTCCCATGCCCCTCACCGTAGGGGCCGTCCGCCCTCGGATCCCAGGGCGGACGGCGAAGTTCAGGGATGGTTCAGGGGCTTCTCTGGGAAAATGTCCTGGTTTCCGGTTGCCTAATCGTTGGCGTGAAGCGCGGCGTTAAGGGTGATCTTTTCGCCGTTGCGGGGCACCGCCTCGACCGCGCCCGTGGTCGAGTTGCGGCGGAACAGCAGGCCGGACCGGCCGGACAGCTCCCGGGCCTTCACGATCGTCCCGTCCGGCAGGGTCACCTTCGTGCCGGCCGTGACGTAGAGCCCGGCCTCCACCACGCAGTCGTCTCCCAGTGAGATGCCGATCCCGGAGTTGGCGCCGAGGAGGCACCGCTCACCGACGGAGATGACCTCCTTGCCGCCACCGGACAGGGTCCCCATGATCGACGCGCCGCCGCCGACGTCCGAGCCGTCGCCGACCACGACCCCGGCGGAGATCCGGCCCTCCACCATGGAGGCGCCGAGCGTGCCGGCGTTGAAGTTGACGAACCCCTCGTGCATCACGGTGGTGCCGCTGGCCAGGTGGGCGCCGAGCCGTACCCGGTCGGCGTCGGCGATCCGCACCCCCGTGGGCACCACGTAGTCGACCATCCGCGGGAACTTGTCCACGCCGTACACGGTGACCGGCCCGCGGGCGCGGAGGCGGAGCCGGATCTTCTCGAACCCCTCGACCGGGCACGGCCCGTAGTTGGTCCACACGACGTTCGACAGCAGCCCGAAGATCCCGTCGAGGTTCACGCCGTGCGGCCGGACCAGCCGGGCCGAGAGCAGGTGCAGCCGGAGGTAGACGTCGTGCGCGTCCGCCGGGGGATCGGACAGCCGGGCGATGCCCGTGCGCACCGCCACGACCTCGACCCCGCGGTCGGGGTCCGGGCCCACCAGGGCCGCGTATTCCTCGTCGAGCTCCGCGGGGTCGAGCCGCTCGGTGCCCTTGAGCGGAGGCTCGCCGAGCGCGGGGGAGGGGTACCACGTATCGAGCACAGTGCCGTCGGCGGTGATCGTCGCCAGACCGATGCCGTACGCGCCGGAGGCCATGGAGTCCTTCGCTGTCATGTGTCCCACGCTACCGGCAGCGGGGGATCACCTCTGCGGCGTCGTATCGGCCTGTGGACGACCCGCGGAACCGGGGCCACCTGGCCCGACGCCCTCCTGGTCGCCTGCCCCGCCCGCCGGTGCCGACCGGGCGCCGGACCGCCTCCGCCGGGCCATACCGGCATGACGACGTCGTGCCCATGATCGACTGCGGGTGGATGCCGGCGATCCGCCGCACCGCATGGCCTGAGGCCGGCGGCGTGCGGGTCTCTGGGGCCTGTGACGCTCTACTCCTTGAAGTATGCGAGTTATATCCCGCTATGGGACATATGTCGGCTTGATGGCCGTATGTGATTAAACGTCTATTTTGCGGGCAGACTGCCAGTCCGGTTGGGGCGGCCGTCCACGTCGACTCCGATGGGGGAGGCATGACCGACGTACTGGCCTACGCTCGCAGATGCTTCCACGGAGCCACCACGGATCGGATCGGCGTGGAACTCGAGTTCCCGGTCTTCGACCGGGCCGCCCCCAACCGTACGGTACCGATCGAACGGATCCGCGCGGCGCTGCCGCGCCTGCCCGGCGGCAGCCGGGTCACCTTCGAACCCGGCGGCCAGCTCGAGCTCTCCAGCCCGCCCGGCCCGTTCCCGGGCGTCATCGCCGACCTCACCGCGGACGTCCACGTGGCACGGCGCGCGCTCCGCGAAGCCGGGCTGGTGCTCGGCGCCACCGCGCTCGACCTGGTACGGCCACCGGTGCGCCAGCTCCACGAGCCGCGCTACGACGCGATGGCCGCCTTCCTCGGCGAGCCGTACGGCCCGCTCATGATGTGCTCCACCGCCTCCATCCAGGTCAACCTCGACATCGGAGACGAGCCCGCGGTCCGATGGGAGCGGGCGCACCTGCTCGGCCCGGCCCTGGTCGCCGCCTTCGCCAACTCACCCGCCGCCGGGTGGGCATCCGCCCGCCAGGCGATCTGGTCCCACCTCGACCCCACCCGGACCGCGCCGGTCCCCGCGAGCGGCGACCCGGTCGCCGACTGGGCCCGCTACCTGAGCCACGCCAGGCTCATGATGGTCCGCACGCGGGACGGCGGCCTGGTCCCCGTGCTCGACGGCTCGCGGTTCCGCGACTTCGCCGCCGTGGCCGGGCGCCCGCCGTCCGGCCGTGACCTCGCCTACCACGCCACCACGCTCTTCCCACCGGTACGGCCGCGCGGCTGGCTGGAGATCCGCTACCTCGACGCGCAACCCCCGGCGGCCTGGCCGGTCTGCGCGGCGGTGGTCTACGCGCTCATCACCGACGACCGGGCGGCGGCCCGCGCGCTGGAGCACGCCGCACCGGTGAGCCACCGCTGGCTCGACGCGGCCCGGTCCGGGCTCGCCGACCCCGAACTGCACCGGGCCGCCGCGGCCTGCTTCCACGCCGCCATCGACGCGCTGCCCCGGCTCGGGGCCGGCCGGCGGCTCATCGACCGGGTCACCGCCTTCGCCGCCGCGCGCCTCGACCGCGCGCCCGCGGCGGCGCCGACCGAGGAGGTCCTGGCATGACCGAGCACGGCACCATCCCGACCGCGCCCACCGGCCCGGCCGAGCCCGGCGCGCTCAAGGAGGCGATCGCGGCCGAGCTCGCCGCCGCGCGCGAGCGCTCCCTCGCCTACACCGACGCCGACGACGACCTGCTCGTCCGCCAGCACTCCCCGCTGATGTCCCCGCTGGTCTGGGACCTGGCGCACGTCGGCAACTACGAGGAGCTCTGGGTGCTGCGCGCGGCCGCCGGGATCACCCCGCTGCGGCCCGAGATCGACGACATGTACAACGCGTTCAAGCACCCGCGCCGCGAGCGCCCGTCCCTGCCGCTGCTCGGGCCGGACGAGGCGCGGCGGTACCTCGCCACGGTGCGCTCCCGGGTCCTCGACGTGCTCGACCGGTTCGACCCGCGGGACCGCCGGCCGCTCTGCGCCGACGGGTTCGTCTTCGGGCTCGTCATCCAGCACGAGCACCAGCACGACGAGACCATGCTCGCCACACTCCAGCTCTCCGGGCGGCCCGGGATCGTCCGGGACGACCCCACCCCGCCCTCCCGCGGCCGGACCAAGCCGGACGAGGTCTACATCCCCGCCGGGGTCTTCACCATGGGCACCTCGGCCGCCCCCTGGGCGTACGACAACGAACGGCCCGCCCACCAGATCTACCTGCCCGGCTACTGGATCGACCGGTACCCGGTGACCAATGGCGAGTACGCGGCGTTCATCGCCGACGGCGGGTACCGCGACCCGCGCTTGTGGCACCCGGAGGGGTGGGAGTGGGTGCAGCGCACCGGCACGTCCGCCCCGCTGTTCTGGACCTGGGACGGGAGCTCCTGGTGGCGGACCAGGTTCGGCCGGCTCGAGCCCGTGCCCGAGGACGAGCCGGTCCAGCACGTCTGCTGGTACGAGGCCGACGCCTACGCGCGCTGGGCGGGCAAGCGCCTCCCCACCGAGGCCGAATGGGAGAAGGCGTGCGGCGGCCGCACCTACCCGTGGGGCGACCGCCCGCCCACCGGCGCGGAGGCCAACCTCGGTCACCGGGCGGCCCGGCCCGCCCCGGTGGGGGCGTTCCCCGAGGGCGCGAGCCCGTACGGGGTGGAGCAGCTCATCGGCGACGTCTGGGAGTGGACCGACTCCTGGTTCCGGCCGTACCCGGGGTTCGTCAGCTTCCCGTACCGGGAGTACAGCGAGGTCTTCTTCGGCCAGACGTACCGGGTGCTCCGCGGCGGCTCCTGGGCCACCCACCCGACGGTCGCCCGCACCACCTTCCGCAACTGGGACTTCCCGATCAGACGGCAGATCTTCGCCGGTTTCCGCTGCGCCCGATCGGAGGACTGAATGTGCCGCCACGCCGCCTGGCTCGGCTCGCCCAAACCGCTCACCTGGCTGCTCAGCGAACCGGAGCACGGCCTGTACCGGCAGGCGTACGCGCCGCGGATGCAGCGCCACGGCACGGTGAACGCGGACGGCTTCGGCGTCGGCTGGTACGACGGGACGCTCGGCGAGCCGGTGCGCTACCGCCGGCCGATCCCCATCTGGGCCGACCCCGGCCTGGCCGGCATCGCCCGGACCGGGCGCTCCACCTGCCTCATCGGCGCGGTCCGGTCCGCCACGCGCGGCATGCCGGTGGAGGAGGCGGCCACCGCGCCGTTCACCGGCGGCCGCTGGCTGCTCAGCCACAACGGCCAGGTCCGGCGGGACGCGGTCTGGCCGCTCGCCACCGCACCGGAGAGCCCGTGCGACTCGGCCGTGCTCGCGTCGGCCGTGTTCGCCCGGCTGCGCGCCGGCGCGCCGCCCGAGGACGCGCTCGCCTCGATCGTCACCGAGGCTGCCGCCGCCGACCCCGAGGCCCGGCTCAACGTGCTCCTCTGCGGGGGCACCGAGATCGCCGCGGTGGCGTGGGGCGACACCCTCTTCACCCGCGTCGACGAGGCCGGCGACGGGGTGTTCGTGGCGAGCGAACCGCTCGACGACCGGCCGGGCTGGCAGCCGGTCCCGGACCGCTCGCTCGTGTTCGCGACCCCCGACGGCGTGCGCATCACACCGATCGACTCCGGGAGCGACCTATGATCGACCTTCTCGACGGCGGTTACCTCCGCCACGCGCTGGAGCAGGACGTCCGCACCGGGCTCACCGCGGTCCCCAAGTGGCTGCCGCCCAAGTGGTTCTACGACGAGGTGGGCAGCGAGCTGTTCGTGCGGATCACCCGGCTCGCCGAGTACTACCCGAGCCGCCGTGAGCTGGAGATCCTGCGCCGGCACGCGGCCGGCATCGCCCGGCTCGCCCTGGCGGAGACGCTCGTCGAGCTGGGGTCGGGGAGCGCGGAGAAGACCGTGCTGCTGCTCGACGCGCTCGCCACCGCGGGCACGCTGCGCGCCTATGTCCCGGTCGACGTGGACCGGTCGGTGCTGGAGGGCGCGGCCACCCGGCTCGCCCCGCGCTACCCGGGCGTCCGCATCGAACCGGTCCGCACCGACTTCGAACGCCGGCTCACCCTGCCGTCCGGGCCGGAGCGGCGCATGGTCGCCTTCCTCGGCGGCACGATCGGCAACTTCCCGCCGGCCGCGCGGGAGGTGTTCCTGAAGGACCTGCGCGCCCTGCTGCGGCCGGGGGACACCCTGCTCCTCGGCACCGACCTGGTGAAGGATCCCCGGCGGCTGCTCGCCGCCTACGACGACCCGCTGGGGGTGACGGCCGAGTTCAACCGCAACGTGCTCCGGGTGATCAACCGGGAGCTCGGCGCCGCCTTCGAGCCGGAGGCGTTCGAGCACATCGTCCGGTACGACGAGGACCACGAGTGGATCGAGATGCGGTTGCGGGCCACCCGGGCCATGGAGGTCGAGATCCGCGCGCTCGGCATGGTGGTGCGGTTCGAGCCGGGCGAGGAGATGCGGACCGAGATCAGCGCCAAGTTCCGCCCGGAGGGGGTGGCGGCCGAGCTGGCGCGGGCGGGCTTCTCCGTGCTCCGCTGGTACACCGACCCCGCGGGCGACTACGGCCTCACCCTGGCCGCGCCCCGCGACTGACCTCCGGCCGCCCTGCGGGACCGCGGTTCACCGGTCGTGCCCGTACGGCCCGGCCGGCCGGAGCCGGTTGAGGGCGATGGTGAGCGCGGTGCCCCAGAGCAGGTGCCCGGCGAGGGGCAGGGCGAGGCGGCCCGGGCCGTCCGGCGCGGCGGGGAACGCGCCGATGCCGGTCACCCGCCGCCGCAGGGCCGCGAGCCAGACGGCGATGCCGTACGCGGCGCCGACCGGGAGGGGGAGCCGGCGCCCCGCGGAGAGCAGCCCGAGCAGCGCGCCCGATCCGGCGCCGAACGCGTACTGGATGATCGCGTCGAGCGCGTCCTCCTCGGCGGCGGTCCTCCGCCGGGGGCGTCCCGCCCGCCGGAGCATGCTCGCCCGGTCACCGGCGATCGCCATCGCGTTGTACACGGCGGTCGCGAGCGCCCCGCCGAGCGCGCCGTTCACCAGGTACCGCATCATGTCGGATCCGGTTCCCGGCGGGATCTGTGCCTAGTGCCAGGCCTGTGCCGTTCTCGGTAAAACGTGCACCGGCCACGCCCGGGGCACCGTCGCGGGGCTCACCGGGCCGCGCGCACGACCTCCTCCAGCAACCGGTCCCACTCGGCGAGGAAGCGGCCGAGGCCGTACCGGGCGAGCGCGGCCGCGCGCGCCGCCTTGCCGGCCCGGGCGGCGAGCTCGGGGTCGGCGGTGAACTCCCGCACCGCCTCGACCAGGACGGGCAGCCGGGTGGAGACCACGCCCGCCTCGGGCGGCACCGCCTCCACCGCCTCGGTGGCCGCGAGCGCGACCACGGGCATGCCGAGGAGCATCGCCTCGATCAGCGCGAGGCCGAGCGAGGTCCACCGGTAGGGGTGCAGGTAGACCCGGCGGCGGGCTAGCCGCTCGTGCATCACCCGCTGCGGCAGGTCCTCGTGCACGCGCAGCTCCCCGGCCCGGCCGAGCGCGGCGGGCAGCCCGGTGACCCGCATGCCGAACACGTCTAGGGGCGCCGCGGCGGCGAACGCGGGCAGCAGGTCGGTGCCCGCCACCCGCCACCGCCGGATCGGCTCGTTGATGACCACCCCCGCCCGGGGCAGCTCCCCGGTGTAGCGGTGGCCGGGGTCGACCACGCCGTGCTCGATCACCCGGGTGGGGGCCCGGCCGGAGTCCCAGAACAGGGCGTTGAAGTGGGTGACGTGGACCAGGGGGATGTCGTCCCGGTCGGCGAGCGGGTGCCGGGTCCGGGGCACGTCCCCGGCCGGGGTGTTGTGCTCCACGTAGACACCGGGCACGGTGCGCCGCAGCCACCGGCGGGCGAGCTCGATCTCATGAGGGCGCTGGTAGACGGCGACGTCGACCTCCTCGCCGGCGAGCCGGTCGTACGGCACCTCGCGCACCGACTCCGGCCAGGGGTAGGTCACGGCCCGGCCGCGGCCGTCCGGGCCCCGGTCCGGGGTGACCGGCACCAGGTATTCGTGCCCGCCCTGCACGAACGACGTGGTCCACGCGCCGTGGACGTGCCAGACCAGGATCCGCATCGCCTCACCGCCCTTCCGGCGACCGCGGTCACCGCGCCCACCCGCGGCCGGTGACCGGCCCGCCGGCGAGCACCAGCTCCACGGCGGCGGCGAGGTCGGCCGCGACCGCGGGCGCGGCCGCCACCTCCGCGGCGCGCGTCACGGGGGTGGGCACGAGGATCGCCCGCGCCCCCGCGTTGCGCGCGGCGGCCACGTCGCGGCCGATGTCGCCGATCACCACGCAGTCGGCCGCGGTGACACCGAGCGCGGCCGCGGCGCGGTGCACCAGCCCGGGGGCCGGTTTGCGGCACGCGCACCCGTCCGCCGCGCCGTGCGGGCAGACCTGCCACACGTCGAACGGGCCGAGCAGCTCCTCGACCCGGGCGTTGACCGCGGCGAGCTCGGCCGGGCTGATCAGACCGCGGGCCACACCCGACTGGTTGGTGACCACCCCGACCCGCACCCCGGCCCGGCGGAGCCGGTCGAGCGCGGCGCGCGCCCCGGGCATGGGCTCCACCCGCCCCGGGTCGGCGTTGTACGGCACATCGCGGATGAGCGTCCCGTCCCGGTCGAACAGCACCGCCGCCGGCACCCGGGCGCCAGGCGGCCGGGCGGGCCGTGCGCTCGGGGAACCCCTCACGGCCGTGGGCTACCCACGGGCCGCGGGGGCAAACGGGGCGCCGCGCCGGCCCACGGCGTTCCATTTGGTTTTTTTCCTTAATTCAGCCAGCCGTCGGCAAAAGCGGGTTTTGACGGGCTCTCCTCGGCAACCACCCCCGGGACTCCGGCGCAACGGAGGGGTCGCCGATGCGTTTCCTCGGGATCAACGCGATCTTCCACGATCCGGCGGCCGCGCTGGTCGTGGACGGGCGGATCGTCGCCGCGGCCGAGGAGGAGCGGTTCAGCCGCCGCAAGCACGGCAAGCGCCCGGTGCCGTTCTCGGCCTGGGAGCTGCCCGAGCAGGCGGCCGCCTGGTGCCTCCGGCAGGCCGGGTTACGCCCGCAGGACCTCGACGGGGTGGCGTACTCCTACGACCCCGCCCTGGTCCGGCCCGGGCAGGCGGGCCTGGACGGGCACTGGGAGGAGCTGCGCACCCGCTACGCGCGCCGCGCCCCGCACTTCCTCGCCACCGCGCTCCCCGGCCTCGACCCCGCCCAGGTGCGGTTCGTGCCGCACCACGTCGCGCACGCCGCATCGGCCTGCCTCGCCGCGCCGTACCCGGAGTCGGCCGTGCTGGTCTGCGACGGACGCGGCGAGGCCGCGTCCCACCTGGCGGGCCACCACCGCGGCGGTGAGCTCACCGTGCTCGCCGCCCAGGAGCTGCCCAGCTCGCTCGGGCTCATGTACGAGGAGCTCACCGAGCACCTCGGCTTCCAGCGCTCCAGTGACGAGTACAAGGTCATGGCGCTCGCCGCGTACGGCGAGCCGCGCCACCTGGAGGCGTTCCGCGACCTCATCCGCCCGACCGGGGACGGCGGCTTCCACGTCGAGCCGATCGACTGGCACGCCTTCGCCAAGCCGCCCACCGAGGAGGGGCGGTGGACGAGCGAGCACGCCGACCTCGCCGCGAGCGTGCAGGCCCGGCTCGAAGAGGTGCTGCTCGACCTCGCCCGGTGGCTGCACGCCCGCACCGGCGCCCGCCACCTCACCATGGCCGGCGGGGTGGCGCTCAACTGCGTGGCGAACACCCGGCTGCTCGCCGAGGGGCCCTTCGACGACGTCTGGGTGCAGCCGGCCGCCGGCGACGCCGGCACCGCGCTCGGCGGGGCCCTCCACCTCGCCGCCGAGCACGGCGAGCCGATCACCCCGATGGACGGCGCGGACCTCGGCCGCGGCTGGACCGACGAGGAGCTCGCCGCATGGCTCGACCGGGCGCGCGTGCCGTACGAGCGGCCGGACGACCTCGCCGCCGCGGTCGCCGCCGAGCTCGCCGCGGACCGGATCGTCGCCTGGTTCCAGGGGCGCGCCGAGTACGGCCCGCGGGCGCTCGGCCACCGCTCGCTCCTGGCGCACCCGGGCCACGCGGCCAACACCGAGCGGCTCAACGACGTGAAAGGGCGCGAGCCCTTCCGGCCGGTCGCCCCGATGGTGCTCGCCGAACGGGCCGGGGAGATCTTCACCCGCGGGCCGCTGACCAGCCCGTACATGCTCTTCATCCACGACGTGCGGCCCGGCTGGCGGGAGCTGATCCCCGCGGTCGTGCACGTCGACGGCACCGCGCGCATCCAGACGGTGGACCGGCGGCGCGAGCCGCTGCTCGCCCGGCTGCTGGAGGAGTTCGAGGCGCGCACCGGGCTGCCCGTGCTCGTCAACACGAGCCTCAACACCGCCGGCCGGCCCATGGTCGACGACCCGCGGGACGCCCTGGAGTGCTTCGGCTCGGCCCCGGTGGACGTGCTCGCGCTCGGGCCGTACCTCGTGCGGCGGGGGGAGGTGTTCCGGTGATGGCCGGCCCGGAGGTCACCGTGGTGATCCCGACGGTGGGCCGGCCGAGCCTCGCCGCGGCGCTCGCCGCCATCGGCCCCGGCCCGGAGGTGATCGTGGTCGACGACCGGAGGGACGCCCGAACCCCGCTCCCCGTGCCGGACGGGGTGCGCGTGCTCGCCACCGGCGGGCGCGGGCCGGCCGCGGCGCGGAACGCCGGCTGGCGGGCGGCCACCACCCCGTGGGTGGTCTTCCTCGACGACGACGTGGTGCCCGCACCCGGGTGGGCCGGGGCGCTCGCCCGGGACCTGGGCGGGCTCCCCGGGCATGTCGCCGGAAGCCAGGGCCGGATCCGGGTACCGTTGCCGCCCGGCCGCCCGCCCACCGACGAGGAGCGGAACACCGCCGGGCTCGCCACCGCCCGCTGGGCCACCGCGGACATGGCCTACCGCCGTCGGGCGCTCGAGGCGGTCGGCGGGTTCGACGAGCGGTTCCCCCGCGCCTACCGGGAGGACTCCGACCTCGCCCTGCGGGTGCGGCGCGCCGGGTTCACCCTGGTCCGGGGGGAGCGGGTGACCGTGCACCCGGTCCGGGACGACGGGTTCTGGGCGAGCCTGCGCCGCCAGCGCGGCAACGCCGACGACGCGCTGATGCGGCGGCTGCACGGCCCGGGGTGGCGGGCCGCCTCCGGCGCGCCGCCCGGACGTCTCAGCCGCCATGTGCTCACCACGCTCTGCGGGCTGTTCGCCGCGGCGCTCACCGCGATGGGCGCGCACCGGAGGCGCGCCGGAAGGGCGGCGGCCCGGATCGCCGGCCTCGCCTGGCTCGCCCTCACCGCCGAGTTCGCCTGGGCGCGGATCGCGCCCGGGCCGCGCACCCCGGGCGAGATCCTGCGCATGGCGGTGACGAGCGTGCTCATCCCGCCGGCCGCCTGCGCGTACCGGCTCGGGGCGGAGGTGGCGCTCCGGACGGGAGGGGCGAGGTGACCGGGACCGTTCTCGTGGTGCGGCCCGACAACGCGGGCGACGTGCTGCTGGCCGGGCCGGCGGTCCGCGCGGTCGCGGCCGGCGCCCGGCGGGTCGTGCTGCTCGCCGGGCCGTACGGCAGGGCCGCGGCCGAGCTGCTGCCCGGCGTGGACGAGGTCCTCGAATGGCGCACCCCGTGGATCGACCCCGGCCGGGTGCCGGTGACCGAGGCGCACGCCGCCCGGTTGATCACCGCGGTGCGGCGGATCGCCCCCGACCAGGCACTGATCTTCACGTCGTTCCATCAGTCGGCGCTGCCCATGGCGCTGCTGCTCCGGCTCGCCGGCACGCCCCGCATCGCCGCGATCAGCGCCGACTACCCCGGCACCCTGCTCGACGTCCGCCACGTGGTGGACGAGACCGTGGACGTGCCCGAGCCCGAGCGCATGCTCGGCCTCGCCCGGGCCGCCGGGTTCCACCTGCCCGACGGGGACGACGGCCGGCTCGCGGTGCGCGGGCCGCTGCCGGACACCCGGCACCTCGCCGGCCCGCCCGGGTACGTGGCCGTCCACCCGGGGGCGAGCGCCCCGGCCCGGACCTGGCCGCCCGAGCGGTGGGCCGAGGCGGTCGCCGCGCTCGTGCGGGCGGGGGAGCGGGTGGTGGTCACCGGCGGCCCGGGGGAGCGCGCGCTCACCCGTCTGGTCGCCGCGGCCGGCGCCGTCGACCTAGGCGGCCGCACCACGCTCCGCGAGCTCGCCGCCGTCCTCGCCTCCGCCTCGGTGGTGGTCGCGCCCAACACCGGGGCCGCGCACCTCGCGGCCGCCGTCGGCACCCCGGTGGTCAGCCTGTTCGCCCCGGTGGTGCCGGCCGCCCGCTGGGCGCCGTACCGGGTGCCCGCCGTGATCCTGGGCGACCAGGCGGCGCCGTGCCGGGGGAGCCGGGCGCGGATCTGCCCGATCCCCGGCCACCCCTGCCTCTCCTCGGTCCGTGCCGAACAGATCGTCGAGGCGGTCCGCCGTCTCTCCACCGTGAAGGAGTGTGTCCCATGAGGATCGCCCTCGTCTCGGAGCACGCCAGCCCGCTCGCCCCGCTGGGCGGTGTGGACGCCGGTGGGCAGAACGTCCATGTCGCCGCGCTCGCCCGCGCCCTGGCGCTCCGCGGCCACGAGGTCACGGTGTACACCCGGCGGACCGAGCCCGGGCGGGCGGACCGGCGGGCCATGGCGCCCGGGGTCACGGTCGAGCACGTGCCCGCCGGGCCGGCGGAGCCCATCTCCAAGGACCGGCTGCTGCCGTACATGCCGGAGTTCGCCGCGTACCTCCACCACCGGTGGGCGGCCGACCGGCCGGACGTCGTGCACGCCCACTTCTGGATGAGCGGGCACGCCGCCCTGCTCGCCGCCGAGCCCATGGGCGTCCCCGTGGTGCAGACCTACCACGCGCTCGGCACCGTCAAGCGGCGGTGGCAGGGCGCGGCCGACGGCAGCCCGCCCGAGCGGATCGGCATCGAGCGCGAGATCGGCCGGCGCGCCCAGGCGGTGATCGCGACCTGCACCGACGAGGTGCGGGAGCTGTCGGCCATGGGCGTCCCCCACGGGAAGATCGCCGTGGTGCCCTGCGGGGTCGACCTCGGGCTGTTCCGCCCGGACGGCCCGGTCGCGCCCCGCGGCGACCGGCCGCGCATCCTCAGCATCGGCCGGCTGGTGCCGCGCAAGGGCGTGGACACGATCATCCGCGCGATGTGCGAGACGCCCGGGGCCGAGCTCATCATCGCGGGCGGCGCGCCGGGGGAGGAGGAGGCCGACCGGCTCGCCACGCTGGCGGACGCCTGCGGCCTGGCGGACCGGGTGCGGTTGATCGGCAGCGTCGCCCGCGGCGACGTCCCCGCGCTGATGCGCTCGGCCGACGTGGTGGTGACCGTGCCCTGGTACGAGCCGTTCGGCATGGTGCCGCTCGAGGCGATGGCCTGCGGGGTGCCCGTGGTCGCCTCGGCGGTCGGCGGCCACCTCGATACCGTCGCCGGCTGCGGGGTGCTCATCCCGCCCCGGCGGCCGCGCGCCCTCGCCCGGGTGCTGGGCGACCTGCTCGCCCGGCCCGACCTCCGCGCCGCGCTCGCCGCGGCCGGGGTGCGGCGGGCCCGCGCCCGGTACGGGTGGGCGACGGTGGCGGCGCGGACCGAGGCCGTCTACCGCGAGGCGATCCTCGGCCGGCTCGGGCGGCTCGCCGTGGTGGGAGGCTGACATGCACCCTCATCTGGCCAGGCTGCGCACCGCACTGCACGCCCTCGACCGGGAGGCGCCGAAGATCCAGGCCTGGGGGCTCAAGCTCGCCGCCGTGCTCTCCGGCGGCGGGCGGATGCTCGCCTGCGGCAACGGGGGCTCGGCCGCCGAGGCCCAGCACCTCACCGCCGAGCTGGTGGGGCGGTACCGGTCGGACCGGCGGCCGTACTCGGCCATCCCGCTGCACGCCGACGCCTCCAGCTTCACCGCGATCGGCAACGACTTCGGGCCCGGCGAGGTCTTCGCCCGGCAGGTGCGCGCGCACGGCCGGCCGGGCGACGTGCTCATCTGCCTGTCCACCAGCGGGGCGAGCGGGAACGTGCTCGCCGCCGCGGCCGCCGGTCGCGAGTGCGGGCTCACCACCTGGGCGCTCACCGGGCCGGCGCCCAACCCGCTCGCCGTGCTCTGCGACGACGCGGTGGCGGTGCCCGAGCCCGATGTCGCGATCGTCCAGGAGGTGCACCTCACCGTGATCCACATGCTCTGCGACGTCATCGAGGAGGCAGGCGCGTGAGAGGGCCCGTCGTCGTCATCGGAGACTGCCTGCTCGACGTGGACCTCGAAGGCGACGCCTCCCGCCTGTCGCCCGAGGCCCCGGTGCCGGTGGTCGAGGACCCGTCCGCCTACCACCGGCCGGGTGGCGCCGGCCTGGCCGCCGCGCTCGCCGCCCGCGGCGGGACGGAGGTCGTGCTGATCACCGCGCTCGGGGAGGACCCGGCCGGGCACCGGCTGGCGGAGCTGCTCCCGGTCGACCTGGTACGGCTCCCGCTCCACGGCACCACGGTCCGCAAGGTCCGGGTGCGCGCCCGCGGCCAGACCCTGCTGCGGATCGACGCCGGGCGCGGCGGGCCGCGGCCGGCCGACGGCCCGGCGGCGGAGCGGGCGGCCGCGGCGCTGCGCGGTGCCGGGGCGATCCTGGTCGCCGACTACGGGGGCGGGGTGGCCGGGGCCTGCGCCGGGCTGCTCCGCGGGCTCACCGCGCCCATCGTCTGGGACCCGCACCCGCGGGGCGCGCCGCCGCCGGGGTGGTGCGCGCTCGTCACCCCGAACGAGGCGGAGGCGGCCGCCCTGTGCGCCACCGCGTTCCCCGGCCCGCCGGGCCCGCCGCCGGACCGGGCCGCCCGGCACCTGGTGCGGCGCCTCGGGGTGGCAGCGGTGGCGGTCACCCTCGGCGAACGGGGCGCGGTGCTCGCGCGCCGGGACGGCGGCTGCGCACCTATCCCAGCGCCGGTGGCCCTCGCCGGCCGGGACGCCTGCGGCGCCGGTGACGCGTTCGCCGCGGTGGCGGCGGCCGCGCTCGCCGGCGGGGCCGGGATCGAGGACGCGGTCACCGCGGCCGTCGGCGAGGCCACCCGGTTCGTGGCCGAAGGCGGTGCGGCCGCGTTCCGCCGCCCCGCACCCGGCGACCCGGTGACCGGCGCGGGGCGGCTCGTCCCGCCCGGGGCGCCGGCGTTCGAGGTCGCCGACGCGGTGCGGGCCGCCGGCGGGCGGGTCGTCGCCACCGGCGGGTGCTTCGACCTGCTCCACGCCGGGCACGTGAGCCTGCTCCGCCGGGCCCGGGCGCTCGGCGACGCGCTCATCGTCTGCCTCAACTCCGACGCCTCGGTCCGCCGGCTCAAGGGACCCACCCGCCCGGTGGTGCCGGAGCGGGACCGGGTGGAGGTGGTGAGCGCGCTGGCGTGCGTGGACGCGGTGACCGTCTTCGACGAGGACACCCCGGAGCGGGTGGTCGAGCGGCTGCGCCCGCACGTGTGGGTGAAGGGCGGCGACTACGCCGGCCGGCCGCTGCCCGAGGCGGAGGCCGTACGGCGGGCCGGGGGCGAGGTCGTGATCCTGCCGACGCTGCCCGGCTACTCCACCACGCGGCTGATCGCGGCCGCCCGGAGCGCCGCCTGACGCCCGCACGGCGGACCGATGAGGAAAGGGGCACATCCGATGCTGGGAACCGTACTGATCACCGGGGGCGCCTCCGGCCTGGGCCGGGCCACCGTCGAGGCGGTCGCCAAGGCGGGCGGGCGGCCGCTCGTCATCGACCTGCGCGCGTGCGCCGGGGACGTGGAGCACGTGTGCGCCGACCTCGCCGACCGGGACCAGGCCGAGCGCGCGGTCCGCGAGCTCGCCGAGCGGGCGGGCGGCCTCGACGGGGTGGTGACGTGCGCGGGCATCGACGTGTGCGGCCGGCTCGAGGACGTGCCCGCCGACCGGTGGGAGCGGGTGATCCGGGTCAACCTCATCGGCACGGCCGCGGTGGTCCGGGCCGCCCTGCCGTACCTGCGCCGCAGCCGCGGCACGGTGGTGACCGTCGCCTCCACCCTCGGGCTGCGCGCGGTGAGCGACGCCACCGCGTACTGCGCGAGCAAGTTCGGCGTGGTCGGGTTCACCCGGGCGCTCGCCGCCGAGCTCGGGGACGAGGTCGGGGTGACCCTGCTGATCCCCGGCGGGATGCGCACCGCGTTCTTCGACGGCCGGGACGAGAAGTACCGGCCGGGCCCGGGCGTGACGCTCAGCCGGCCGGAGGACGTCGCGGACGCGATCGTCTACGCGCTCGGCCGGCCGCCGTCCTGCCAGGTGAGGGAGCTGGTCGTCTGCCCGGGCACGGAGACCTCATGGCCCTGACCGCGCACCGCACGGCACCGGCGGCGACGGCGCCCGTCCGCGCCGCGGCGCGGGGCCGCCCCGTCCTGCTCGCGCTGCGCGGGCTCGGGCTCGGCGACCTGCTCACCGCGGTGCCCGCGCTGCGGGCCCTGCGCCGCGCCCACCCCGGGCACCGGTTCGTGCTCGCCGCCCCGGCCCGGCTCGCCGGGCTGCTGCCGCTCATCGGCGGAGTCGACGAGCTGCTCGACGTCAGCGGGCCCGGCCCGGTGCCGTGGCGCGGCCCCGACGTGGCGGTCAACCTGCACGGCAGCGGCCCGCAGAGCACCCTGGCGCTGTGCCGCACCCGGCCCGGGCGGCTGCTCACCCACGCGCACCCCGGGATCCCCGGGGTGGCCGGGCCGCCGTGGCGGGAGGAGATGCACGAGGTCCGGCGGTGGTGCGCGCAGCTCGCCTGGTACGGCATCCCGGCGGACCCGGGCGACCTCGCCCTGCGCGACCCGGGCCGCAGCCCGCTGCGCGGCGGGGAGATCGTCATCCACCCCGGCGCCGCCTCCGGGGCGAGACGGTGGCCGCCGGAGCGGTTCGCCGAGGTGGCGGCCGAGCTCGGCCGCCTGGGGCACCCCATCGTCGTCACGGGCGGCACCGCGGAGATCGGCATCGCCCGGCGGGTGGCCCGGCTCGCCGGCCTGCCGGACGGGTGCGTACTCGCCGGGCGGACGGGCCTGCCCGAGCTCGCCGCGCTCATCGCCCACGCCCGGCTGGTGATCTGCGGGGACACCGGGGTGGCCCACCTCGCCACCGCGTACGCCACCCCGTCGGTGGTGCTCTTCGGCCCGGTCTCCCCGGACCGGTGGGGCCCGCCGCCCGGCGGCCCGCACATCGCGCTCTGGGCCGGGATCCCCGGCGACCCGCACGCGGACCGGCCCTCGGACGGGCTGCTGCGGATCGGGGTGCCCGAGGTGCTCGCCGCGGCGCGCCGGCTACTGGAGGTGAGCCCACGATGACCGACGCCTTATCACGGGGGAGGCTGCGCGGGAACCGGGTGGTGGTGACCGGCGGCGCCGGGTTCCTCGGGTCTCACCTGTGCGAGCGGATCATCGGCCTGGAGGCCGAGGTGATCTGCCTCGACAACCTCCTCACCGGGTCGCTCCGGAACGTGCGGCACCTGATCGGCGACCCGGCGTTCCGGCTCGTCCGCTGCGACCTCACCCAAGGCGCCGACGTGCCCGGGAAGGTGGACCTGGTGCTGCACTTCGCCTCCGCCGCGTCCCCCGCCGACTACCTGCGCCACCCGATCGAGACGCTCGAGGCCGGCAGCCTCGGCACCCGGCACGCCCTCGAGCTCGCCACGGAGAAGCACGCCCGGTTCGTCCTCGCCTCCACCAGCGAGGTGTACGGCGACCCGCTGGAGCACCCGCAGCGGGAGACGTACTGGGGCAACGTCAACCCGGTCGGGCCGCGCAGCGTCTACGACGAGGCGAAACGCTACGCCGAGGCGCTCACCACCGCCTACCGGAACGCGCGCGGCACGGACACCGCGATCGCCCGGATCTTCAACACCTACGGCCCGCGGATGCGGCCGCACGACGGCCGGGCGATCCCCACGTTCATCCGCCAGGCGCTCACCGGAGAGCCGATCACCGTGACCGGGGACGGCAGCCAGACCCGGTCGATCTGCTACGTGGACGACACGGTCGAGGGCGTCCTCGCGCTCGCCGCGAGCGGCTTCCCCGGCCCGGTCAACATCGGCAACCCGGCCGAGATGTCGATGCTCGAGCTGGCGGAGACCATCCGCGACCTCGCCGGGTCCTCGTCGCCGATCACGTTCGTCCCGCGGCCCACCGACGACCCGGCCGTGCGCCGGCCGGACATCACGCTCGCCACCGAGCTGCTCGGGTGGCGGCCGCGCGTCGACCCGCGGACCGGGCTGCGCCGCACCATCGCGTGGTTCGCCGAGGAGCTCGCCGTGCCGTACTCGATGGCGCGGTGAACCGCGAGCGTGTGCTCCGGGCCCGACATGCCAAGGCCCCTCCCGCCGCCGACCGGAAGACGACGGGAAGGGCCGCACCGGGGAGGTGGCAGGGGCCGGGCGCGGGCCGGGTGGCCGGGCGCCTCGGGCCCGGAGTTGGGTCAGCTGTGCGCGGACGCCGGGGTCCGGGCCTGCAGAGAGGTCACGAAGCCGACGATGAGGGCGATGGCGCCGGCGGCCCAGGCGGTCCAGGCGGCGGCCGCGTCGCCGTCGAAACCGAAGGCCCAGGGGGAGACGAAGAGCAGTGCGGCGAAGGCGGCGGTGACCCAGGAGCTCGCGCCGCCCGATCCGACCAGGGACCACAGGGCGGAGACCACGAGCAGGGCCCCGAGCAGGAGGAGCGGCTGAGTGGCGGCCGCGGCGTCGCTCGCCCAGATGAACGGTGCGAGCACAGAGGCGAGGCCGGCCAGGAGGGCGACGATGTCGGACAGCGATCTCGGAAGACCCATCCGTGCCTCCGTGACATGGGATAAGCGGATGTTTGACCCCAACGGTCCGCTTGATTGACCGCCCGGTCAATTGTCCGGCCCGTGAGGGTCACCTAACGCCGCGGCGCCGTGGTCACCGCCGGCCATGACAGGCGGTGCGCTGTTCTCTTCGGGAGCTGCCCGTGGACCGCCCGCCTCGCCCCGGTAGCGGGAGCGGTGAGCCACCTGGCTCCGACCGTGTCCGTTACTCGGAATCTTGCTCGGCAACGCGCGGACCGGCCTACCTCGGCGGCCGCCGGAGCCCCGGCCAGCGGGCGTCCGGCCTGGCAATCCAAGGGGTCTGGGTGTCGGAGTACAACCGGCCTGGAAGGCAGGCACGGGGCCCGGGCCACCGGGCAAGGGGATGCCGGAGCCTTCCTCCCGTGACCGGTCCTGACCGTCCCGAAAACGAAACAAAGAAGCGCCATCCCCGGAAACAGGGGACCGCTATCCCCGGAAGCAGGGGGGTCTGAAAAACAGGGGACCGCCTCCGGTGCGGCGGTGCCGTACCGGAGGCGGCCTCGGCGAGGGTCAATCAGCCCACGGGGCGATCACCAGGTCCAGGTCCACTTCTGGTTGTTGCCGCCCCAGCAGGAGTACAGCTGCAGCTGGGTGCCGTTGCCGGTGCCGCCGCCCACGGCGTCCAGGCACAGGCCGGACTGCACGCCGACGATGGTGCCGTCGGAGTTGAGCCGCCACTTCTGGTTGTTGCCGCCCCAGCAGCTGTAGATCTGGATGATCGCACCGTTTCCGGAGCCGCCCGCGTCCAGGCACTTGTTGCCGAAGATGCGGATCTCACCGGAGGAGGTGTAGGTCCACTGCTGGTTGGAGCCGCTGTGGCAGTCCCACAGCTGCACGCGGGTGCCGTCGGCGGTGTTGCCGTTGGGCACGTCGAGGCACCGGCCGGAGCCGACGCCCCGGATCTGGCCGCTACCGCCACCACCCGGCGGCGGCGAGACCGGCGGCTGCGACGGCGACGGCGAGGTCGGCGGAGTGCCGGGGACGTTCTCGTTCAGAGCGTCGAGCACCGCGTAGTAGGCCTGCTTCTTGTTGCCGTTGCCGTCGAACAGCAGCGGGTTCTGGTACGAGCGCCAGGAGTCGCTGTCGCGGACACCCCAGACGGTGATGCCGGTGCAGCGAGGCACGGCCAGGCAGTCCCGGATCACGTTGGCGTAGGTCTGGGGCGGAGCGCCCTCGATGTCCAGCTCGGTGATCTCGACGTCGACGCCGAGGGCCGCGAACTGCTGCAGGGTGGTGCGGAAGTTGGAGGGGTACGGGTTGCCGCTGTTGAAGTGCGACTGGAAGCCGACGCAGTCGATGGGCACACCGCGGGCCTTGAAGTCCCGCACCATGTTGTAGACGGCCTGGGTCTTGGCCGCGTTCCAGTTCTCGATGTTGTAGTCGTTGTAGCAGAGCTTGGCCGAGGGGTCGGCCTGGCGGGCGGTGCGGAACGCGACCTCGATCCAGTCGTCACCGGTGCGCTGGAGGTTGGAGTCGCGCCGGCGGCCGGAGTTGCCGTCCTCGAACGCCTCGTTGACCACGTCCCAGATCGGGATCTGGCCCCGGTAGTGGGCCATGACCCCCTGGATGTGGTTGATCATCGCCTGGCGCAGCGCCTGGCCGCTGAGGTTCTGCATCCACTGCGGCTGCTGCGAGTGCCAGGCGAGGGTGTGGCCACGGACCTGCTTGCCGCGCTGGCGCGCCCAGTTGAAGATCTGGTCGGCCTGGTAGAAGTTGAACTGACCCGGCTGCGGCTCGGTGGCGTCGATCTTCATCTCGTTCTCAGCCGTCACCGAGTTGAACTCGCGGTTCGCGATGTTCGCGTAGACCGAGTCGTTCAGCCTGTTCGCGGCGATGGCCACACCGAAGTACCGGCCGTGCTGCGCGGCACCCTCGGCCAGCGTGCTCGCCGCTGCGCTGGCGGGCTGGGACACCGTCAAGGCCGTGACCACACCGACCACGCCCACCGTGGCCGCGGCCAGGGCCTGGCGCAGCCGGCCGGTGAATCGCCGGGCTCCGGGTCTGGGGAAGGCGTTCACGCCCATGCCTGAGCCTCCATACAGGGACAGGGAAAGGGGGGGACCGCGGGAGCTCCCGCGGGATCGACGCCGCGCCCGCAGGCGCACACCACCACGGCGTCGGAGCACGGTCCCGCCGGCTTGTGCACCACCGCGTGATCGGCGGGGCCGCTTGCAGAGCAAGTGTGGAAACATGCCCGAAACTTGTCAATAGCCCGCTGAAAACTTTCGTACCCCGGGGACGAAGCAGCAGGTCGTGACCGAGTTCACAGCGCGGTGCCCGGGGCAGAAACTTTCGAAGCGCTCCGACAGCAGGCGCGGCCGGTGTACGGCATGGCGGCCGTGAAAATTTCACATCCGGGTCTTCCCGGACCGCGAACCGCATGTGAAATCCCAGGTGAACCGGCGTGGCCGCGGTGAAACGACGGGCACGCGGGCGGCGAACCTTGACGGAGGCCCGGTCTTGGTGTGTGCTCCGACCACACCACCCGCCACCGCGACGACGAGACGAGAGACGGCAAGACGAGAGAGGACGGGAGGATCCGGCTCGCCGAAATGCGGCACCGCCAGCGAAACCGCCCGCCGGCACCGAGCCGGCGGCGACCACATCGCCGGCATCGGCGGAAAGCCGAGGTACGGCGACGGGCGCGGCAGCCCACCGGCCGATCCGGCCCGGACACCCCGGCCGGAACGCCGTGCCGGTGACCGCTTTCCCGGCGTGAGCGGGCACGAGGCGCACGTGCCCGTCCGTACCGCCGCCTGCGCCGCGTCCCCTCCCATGCATGAGGCGCTTCTCGCGATCCCCCCAGCGAAGGCGGAAGGATGAGGCGGTTCTGGAAACTCACCCGTGCCGCGGCCCTGCTCGCGGCACTCTTCGCGCTCGTGATGCCCGGGCCGGCGGCGTCGGCCGCGGCCCTGACCGAGGTGACCAACTTCGGCCCTAACCCGGGCAACCTCCGGATGTACCTGTACGTCCCCAACGCCCTCGCGCCGAACCCGGGCGTTGTGGTGGCGATGCACGGCTGCAACGGCACCGCAACCGGCTTCTACCAGAGCACCGAGTTCGCGTCGCTGGCCGACCGGTACGGCTTCATCGTCATCTACCCGCAGGCGAACAAGAGCATCGGCGGGATGACGAACTGCTTCGACGTCTGGTCGAACGAGGCGCTGCGCCACGACGGGGGCAGCGACCCCGTGTCGATCGTCTCCATGGTCCGGTACGTGCTCCAGCGTTACAACGCCGACCCGGAGCGGGTGTTCGCCACCGGCTTCTCGTCCGGCGCGATGGAGACCAACAACCTGCTCGCCACCTACCCGGACGTGTTCAAGGCCGGCGCCCCCTTCGCCGGGATCCCGTACGGCTGCTTCGGACCGGCCGGGTGCGGGGACAAGACGCCCCAGCAGTGGGGTGACCTGGTCCGCAACGCCTACCCCGGCTACACCGGGCCCCGGCCGCGGGTCATGACCTGGCACGGCACGAACGACAACGTGCTCAACTACGGCATGCTGCAGGAGCAGGTCGACCAGTGGACGAACGTGTTCGGCATCAGCCAGACCCCCACCCGCACCGAGTACCCGCAGCCCAACTGGGTCCGGCGGGTCTACGGCTCCGGTGAGGTCGAGGCGTGGACCATCCAGGGGGCCGGCCACGATCTGCCGCATCCGGGAATGGCGGCCTACGCGATCAGCTTCTTCGGCCTGGACGGCTCCACCCCCGCGCCTCCGGCCTCGCCATCGCCGTCGCAGCCTCCGGTCTCGCCCTCGCCGTCGCCGTCCCAGCCGCCGGCGGGCAGGGCGTGCGAGGCCACGTACGCGCTGGTCAACCAGTGGCCGGGCGGCTTCCAGGCCGAGGTGACCGTGAAGAACACCGGCTCCTCGCCGATCAACGGGTGGACCGTTCAGTGGACCCTGCCGAGCGGCCAGTCCATCACCCAGCTGTGGAACGGTGACCTGTCCACCAGCGGCTCGAACGTCACCGTCCGGAACGTGAGCTGGAACGGCAACGTGCCGGCCGGCGGCTCCACCTCGTTCGGCTTCCTCGGCTCGGGCACCGGTCAGCTCTCCTCCTCCCTCACCTGCACGGCGAGCTGATCCCCCGCCCCGAGCCGGCCTGGAACCGGTGATCTCCCAGTGGACTGATTGACCCTCGCCCAGGCCGCCTCCGGTACGGCACCGCCGCACCGGAGGCGGTCCCCCGTCTTTCAGGGTGGGCTTGCCGACCTGCCAGGCCGGTCGCCCGGTGGCCGGGGCTCCGCCCGCGGCCGGCGAGAAGGGCCGGTGCGTGCGGTGCCGGGCGACGGACCAGGTGGAGTCATCCGAGGCGACCCGCCGGGCCCGCGCGGGCTCCGGGCCGGGTGAGCCGCTCCCTCCAGGGCCGGGGCGGTGCCCTGGAGGGAGAGGTCACCGGGGCGACCGGCCCGCCGGCTCCTACGCGGCCCGGCCGGCCGCCGCGCGGGCGACCACCTCTTCCTTGGTGAGCGGGCTGCGCGGATGGTGGCTCAGGCAGAACGGCGTGCGCGCCTTCTCGAACGCGCCGCCGTCGACGGCCGCGTAGAACTCGCCGGGCCGCAGCCGGCCGATGTCGGCGAGGCCCCGCCCGCCCTTGGCGATGGCCAGCTCATTGGCGGCCCGGATCTGCGCCGGGCTGCTGAGCAGGCCGATGAACTGGGTCGCCGCGTTCCCGGAGATCCGGTTGTGCAGGCCGCGCGGCGCCTGGGTGGCGAAGATGAGGCCGAGGCCGTACTTCCGCGCCTGGGAGGCGAGGGTGAGGGTGCTCTGCGTGCACGGGGTCATCGCCCCCGACGGCGCGAAGGTCTGCGCCTCGTCCATCACGAGCAGGCCGCCCAGCGGCCGGTCTCCGGCCGGGTGCCGCCTGATCCAGGAGAACAGCGCCATCTGGAGCTGGTTGACGAAGGTCTGCCGCTGGACGTCCGACTCCAGCCCGACGAAGCTGATCACCGACACCCGGGCCCGTTTCCCGGGCGGCGGGGTGAGCAGCGTGGCCGGGTCGACCGGCTCACCGCTGCCCGCGAACAGCCGATCGCTCACCATCGCCGCCCGCAGGTGCTGGGAGATATCGGCGGCGATCTTGCTGGCGCCGTCGATGATGCTCACCCCATCGGGCAGTGCGGCGAGCAGGCGGATCAGGCCGGTGAGGTCCGTGCCGCCGTTGCGCGCGTAGTGGATGACCGCCTCGCGGAGCACGGCCCGGCCGAGGTGGGCCTTGCTGGCGTTCCCGTCGAGCTTGGCCCGGGGGATGAGAGCGGCGACCGCGGTGTCCACCGCCTCCTGGAACTCATCCGGGTCGTCGGCGACCGCGGCGAAGTCGGGCAGCGGCGGGAAGTGCAGCGGGCGCCCCTTCTCCGAGCCCGGGGTCCAGATCGTCACGTCGGTGTGGGCGAGGTACTCGGCGGCGAGCGCGGCATCGCCCTCGCCCAGCCCGGCGGCGGCTCCGGCCACGGGTCCCCGAGCCGGGCGAGGTCGTTGTTCGGGTCGAGCACGATCGAGCTGACCCCGCGGAGGGCGCACTCCTCGATCAGCCGGCGGATCAGCACGGTCTTCCCCGACCCGGACCCGGCGAAGATCGCCGTGTGCCGCCGCAGCGCGCTCAGGTTGATCGTGACGGGCCTGCCGTCGATCGCCGACGCGCCGATGGCGATGACCGGATCGCCCGTGGCGGCACCGGCCCCGCCGGTGGTGGACGGGACCGGAGCGCCTGGACGGATGCCGACGGCGGCCGCCGGCGCAGCGGGCGTCGGTGCGATCGAACCTGTTCCGGCCGGTACGGCGGTGTGGGTGACAGGCTCGGCGAGCGGTACGGCGGTGCCGTACTGCGCCGAGCCGTTCGCACCAGGGAACCCGGCCGACGCCACGGCACCGGCCGCGGGATCGCTGACCGGTACGGCGGTGCCGTCCTGCAGCAGGCCGCCGGTATGAGACAGCCCGGTGGGCCCCGCCTCGACCCGAGGATCGGCGGGCACGGTGGCGCTGGCCATGGATTCGGTGGGAACGGTGGTTCCCGGCTCGGTGAGCATGCGGGTGCCGGCCGCGGGTTCAGTGGCGGTGGTAGTGCCCGGCACCGGCTCGGTCGGCGGTATGGCGGCACCGTCCAGCGGCAGGGCGCCGGTACCGGACCGCGCGGTCGTCGGCTGTTGTACGGCCGCGGGCGCCGCCGACGCCTGCGCCTCCCACTCACTGGTTCCGGACGGCGTGACGGGAACCTCAGGCGAGGTGAGGGCATCGCGCAGCGCCTCGGCGAAGATCTTGATCTGCGAGGTGGGCTTCCGCGCGACGAGCCAGGCCTCCAGGTGCGGCGGGTTGGCGGCGAGGAGCTGCGACAGCGCGGACATGATCTTCAGGTCCTCGAGCTCCAGCGGGAGGACCTTGCCGTGCGCCCGCTCCAGCGCGGAGAGGGCGTCCTGGGTGCGCTGGCCCTTCGCCCACCCCCGGTTCCGGAGGATGAACAGCCGCCGCTTGGGGACGTCGGGGCTGAGCCCGGCCGCCACCGCGGCATTGCGCAGCCGGGTCAGGGCGGCGCTGTGGTGGGTGGCGGCGATCCCGCGGAAGCTCCAGTGGAGCTCGTCCTCGTTCTGCTCGTCGAGGATCCGCCGCAGGCGGGCGTGGAGAGGCGCCTTGGCGCTGGGCGGTGGATCGACGGTGAACTCCCGCCCGGCCGCGCCTTGCTCGATGATCCACGCACGCAGCCCGTCGGCGAGCAGCCGCGGCAGCACCGCGTCCTCGGTCGCCGGGTCGAGCGCCGCCGCGGCGTCGGGGGCCGCGGCGCGCAGCTCGGCGAACCGGGTGTCGAGGGCGGCGAGCCGCTCGTCCGATACCGCGGGCGGAGCGGTGTAGTGGTCCGCGTGCTCGTCGGTGAGCCGCTCGAGCTCGGTGATCCGGCCGGTCTCCAGGCAGGACCGGATGTGCCGGTCGACGGTGATGAGGAGCTGCCGGGGGGTGAAGTCAGGAGCGTCCTCGAAGGCGGACGGCTTGACCGGCCAGGTCGGGTAGGGCGGGGTGAACCCGATGTCCTGGTACTGCGCGGTGAGCCGCTTCTCCACGAGCGCCCGTCCGGTCTCCGGATCCGGGAGCGAGGTGAGGGTGAACGTCTCCCGGAACCGGTCCTGCACGGTGTCGGTGGCGACGCTCTTGATCACCGCCCAGGTGGCGGGGAGGCACGAGACCACGGTGAGCGTGCGGCGGGTGACCTCCCGGAGCGTCATCAGGCCGCCGGCCACCTGCTCGACGGTGAGCTTGTACCGCCAGTCCAGCTCGCCTTGGCGATCGGTGGACAGCGCGGACTGGGCGACGAGCGTGTCGAGCTGGTCGACGGCGATGAGGGACGGGCCGGTGAGCGCCAGGAGACGCGACAGATCGCGCACGAGCTCCTGCGGTGTTTTCTCGACCGGGCGGATTCCCCATTGGGCGCGCTCCCCGGGCTCGCTCTCCGGGATCGCGCTGAGGTAGGCCTCTCCGACGGCCTGGGCGGCGAGATCGTCCGAGGCGTGCAGCACGAGGGCCCGGGCGGTGTCCTGAGTCTCGGCGGCCACCTGACGGTTCACCTGGCGCAGGGCCATGATGAAGGTGTCGAGCGTCTCCCGGCTGAGCGTCCGCTGCCCGAGCAGGGCCCGCCGTTCCATGCGGGGCACGCCCACGAGCATGGCGAGGCGCTCCACGGCGGTCTGAAGCTGTGGTCTGCCGTCCGCGCCCTCACGGGCCAGGCCGTCGAGGACGGAGAGCAGGACGCTCTCCCAGAACGTCTTGGCGTCGAGCAGGCTGACCAAGAAGAAGTACCCGCCGGAGGCCTGAACCTGCTGCCGGGCCCAGCCGAGCAGGTGGGTCTTGCCCGACCCTCGCTGGCCCTGGATCACGACGCCGATCGGGCTCGCGTCGGCGCTCTCCCGCGCCTCGGCCAGGCCGGCGAGCACGGTCTCGGCGACGCCCCGGTTCAGGTTCTCCAGGTGAAAGGGTGACGGGCGCCAGACATCGTCGGAGGTCAGTGCGTAGTTCAGCCTGAGCGCCCGCAGGGCGGCCCGTTCCCGATCCACGATCACGCTCCGATCCGGATGAGGTGCTTGGCCTGGTTGCCGATGCGCACGGCGGCCGCGCGGTCTTCCTTGGTGAGGACCTTCTGATTCGATTCCGGGACGATCTGCACGTCGGGCATCCGGTTCATCCGGCGCAGTACTCTGTCGACCTGGGCCTTGGTCACGTCGCCGCCGAGGAGCGGGCGGAGCCGGGAGAGACTCACCCAGGCCGCGGACCCTCCTACCAGTTCGCGATAGGCGGTCCGGATCCGCGCCTCGATGTCCTGGTCCGTCGGCGGCACGCCCGATCCGCCGGGCGCGTCGGCGCCCGGCGCGTTATCGGTGGCCGTCGCGGCGGTGGAGGACGCGGGTGAGGCGCTGCCGGAGGCTCGGGGTGCCGCCGGCGCGCCTGATGAGGTGACATCCGCGGCCGGGCACTCCGCGCGCGTGGTGGGCCCGAGGTTCTCCTCCTGGCCGAAGAGGTCGGCGAGGCTGAGTTTGTTGCGTTCCAAACCCCGGCCAAGGTTTCCCACGATCGCCCGGAGCGCCGCCTCGACCGCCTTGCCACCCGATCCGGAACCCGCGCTGGGCAGCCCGCCCTGCACGATCTCGCCGGCATGGCGCCAGCCGCGATCGGTGAGCACGTGGGCGAAGGCGCGGCCCTGCTTGCGGCTCTCGACGAACTTGAGGTCGTTCAGCCGCCTGCGGTCAGCGCCGTCGAGCGTCACGCCATAGCGCTCCTTGAGCTCGAGGTTGGACAGTTCGCGGTCCTCGGCCATCAGCACCAGGAGCAGGGCGCTCTGGCGCAGCGAGAGGGTCGTGTCGGACATGGTCTATTCCTTCGAGCGTTCCAGACCGGCGAGCCTCGAGGGTGTGCCGCAGCCGGTTGAGAACGTTGTCGATGTCGGTGAGGACTTGGTCGTTGGTGAACCGGAGCACGGTGTAGCCGTCCTGGCTCAGCCGGAGGTCGCGCTGCTGGTCGGCCGCCCGCCGGAGCGGCCGGCCGTGCTCGGGGCCGTCGATCTCGACGGCGAGCCGTTCCGCGCGCCACAGCAGGTCGATCCGGATGGGGTTGACGAGCGGGTCCGACTGGTAGGTCTGGTTCCACGCCCGCCCGGCCGCCCAGGGGCACTCCGCGAGCGCGCGCTCCAGCGTCTGCTCGGCCGTGCTCGCGGGATGGGGCTGCCCGGCGATCGGCGGATACCCCACCACGGGCAGCGCGTCGTCTTCGTGCTCCGTGGGCGGGAGCGTACGGCGGAGCAGCTCGAGCTCGGCGGGGAGCGTGATGGTGACGGTCTCCACGCGGTCGGTGGGGAGCGGGCCGCCGGTGAGCCAGACGCCGTACCCCCCGCGGTAGGCGAGCCAGTCGCACGCGGCGGCGAGCACGTCCGCCTCGGCGGGGGAGAGCCGCGCGGGCACGTTCATGAGGATCGCCACGCCGCGCCGCTGGTAGGCGGTGGCGAGCACCCGGGCGAGGCCGCCCGCCCGTACCTCGGGAGCGAACCGGCTGCGCACGCCCGTGGTGCGCCGCAGGGAGCGCTCGGCGAGGTCGGCGAGGAACGGCGCGAAGCGGGGGATGGCGGCCGCAGCCCGGAGCGCGAGCGCGCGGACCGCGGGGACGTTCGCGCCACCCGTCCCGGTGATGCCCGTGGCGCCGGGGAGCCAGGCGGGGAACAGGCCGATGGCGATCCGCTCCAGTTCGTCCAGGATGGCGGTCACCAGCTCCACGGTGGTGCGTGCCGGGCGGGGCCGGCAGGTGATGATCGCCGGTGCCGCCTCGGGCAAAGGCTCGATCGCCAAGGCGATGGCCTCGGCGTCGGCACCGGTCAGCCGCACCACGCGGCCGGTCGGCAGCTCCGCCCACGCGCTCGCCACGTCGATCCTCTGGTGATGTCAGCTCCGCGGATGCTCCGAATCGGCCAGAGGTTATCCCGCGGCGGCCAGCCATGTGGTGATATTTCGCAATCTCTACATCTAATCGAAAGCTGCCCCGCGGCCGCGAACCGCGGGGCCGGGCCGTCCGCGCCCTGCTCAGGGAGCCGATCATCCCCGGGCCGCGGGCGCCCGGCCGTACGAGCGGGTGCCGAGCCATCGCGCGGAACGACGCCCGGGGGTGCGCGCCGCCGCCGGGCCGTACGGGCGCGGTTGCGGTGTCAGGAGCTCGAGTACCGCATCAGCCCGAGCTCGCCGGCGTAGTCCTCGAGCTTCCGCCGGAGCTGCTTGCGCCCGCGGTGCAGCCGGGACATGACCGTGCCGATCGGGACGTCCATGATCTGGGCGATCTCCTTGTAGGAGAAGCCCTCGACATCGGCGAGGTAGACGGCGATCCGGAACTCCTCGGGGAGCTCTCCAAGGGCGCGCTTCACCCGGGAGTCGGCGAACGCGTCCAGCGCCTCGGTCTCCGCGGACCGCAGCCCCTTCGACTCATGGGAGGCGGCCTTGGCGAGCTGCCAGTCCTCGACCTGATCCGTCGCCGCCCGGTGGGGTTGCCGCTGCTGCTTGCGGTAGATGTTGATGTACGTGTTCGTGAGGATGCGGTAGAGCCAGGCGCGGAGGTTCGTGCCCTCCTCGAACTGGTGGAAGTTGCTGAACGCCCGGGCGTAGACCTCCTGCACGAGATCTTCGGCATCGGCGGGATTGCCCGTCAACCGGAGCGCGCCCACGTAGATCTGGTCGAGGTACGGCAGGGCGTCGCGTTCGAACCGGAGCCGCTGGAGCCGCTGCCCCGAATTTTCGGCCATGGCCGTTCCCCCCTCCGGCAGGTCCATGACCTCGCCGGGGTCTCACCTCCGCCGAGGCCGTGTCACCAAAGACCGGATAGAAGACGCGTACCCCCGGCTCCCGGCTCGACACGGCGCGCGCCGGGGAGCCCGGCCGGTAAAGCCGGGCGTTACCGTGCCCGGCGGATGCGACCGGCGGGATCGTGACCCGATGCGGCGGCGGGCGCGACCGTCGCGCCGCCGGCCGGGAGCGTGCCCGCCGGAGACAGGACGGCCGGAATCGGTAAAGGTAATACCTCGGTCAGCGGAAACGGGCCGGTCCGGCCGGGACCGGCCCGTTCGCCTTCGCCGGGCTCAGGCGGCCCTCGGGTGGTCGTGGCCGGTGTCGCCCGAAGGGGGGAACGCCCCGGTGAGGTCGGCGCCGCGCGGCGCGTGGTAGGGGTGGGCGCTGCGCAGGTCGACCGTCTGGATCATGTGGCTGATGTCCCGCGGGGTGATCAGGCCGATCAGGCGGTGCTCCGCGTCGAGCACCACGGCCCGCCCGTCCGGGGCGCCGTTCATCCGGGCGAGCAGGTCGGTGAAGAGCTCGTCCGGCCGTGCCTGCGGCACCTCGGGGGCCGGGCAGGCGATGTCCCCCAGCCGCGTCGTCGTCCACGCGGGCCGGGGCACCTGCCGGATCCGATTGAGCGTCAGCAGGCCCTGGAAGACGCCCCGCTCGTCCACGAGCGGGTAGGTGGACATGCGGTGCCGCAGCACGAGCCGGTCGATGAGCTCGGCCACGGTCTCGTCCGGGTGGGCGACGATGGGGTGCTCCGACATCACGTCGGCGGCCCGCACGCCGTGCAGCGACGCCCCGAGCCGGGTCTGCTGCTCCTCGGCGCTCGCCGCGTGGACCAGGAAGAGGCCGAGCAGGATCAGCCACAGCCCTTGGAAGCCCACGCCGAAGAAGATCTCGATGAAGCCCAGCGTGATGAGCCCGTAGCCGAAGGCCCGGCCCGCCCGCGCGGCGGCGACGGCGGCCCGCACCCGGTCACCCCACAGCCGCCACAGCGCGGCGCGCAGCACGCGCCCGCCGTCGAGCGGCGCGGCGGGAATGAGGTTGAAGACCGCGAGGATCACGTTGACCACCGCGAGGTAGCCGAACATCCCGGCGAGCAGCGGTGGGCCGCCGAACGAGTCGACCAGCCACCACGCGATCCCGAAGACCACCCCGGCCGCGATGCTCGTCAGCGGGCCGATGCCGGCGATCTTCAAGTCGGCGGCCGGGGTACGGGACTCCCCGCGCAGCTCGGCCACCCCGCCGAGGAGCCACAGGGTGATGCCCGCCACCTCGATGCCGTGCCGCTTGGCCATCACCGCGTGCGCGAGCTCGTGCGCGAGCAGCGAGCCGAGGAAGAGCAGCGCGGCGACCACGCCGGCCAGCAGGTACGCCCAGGACGGCAGGCCCGGGTAGTCGAACGGGAACCGGCCGAAGGCGAGCCCGAAGACCAGGATCGCGATGATGACGAGCACACTCCAGTTGATCCCGACCGGAACTCCGAAAATGCGGCCGAGGTGCACTGAGGAACGCATCTTGCCTCCTTAAGGCCTCATGGCCTCATAAGAGCCATACCCGTCCTCAGGGCGACGGAATACGAACTCTTGCCGTGTGCTTGGTCACGTGCTAAAGCGGCCGCGTCACCCGCTCCGAAACCGCCGGCCGGCCGTACCAGGGGTGACCGGGGAGACCCGCCGGTGCCGTGCCGGAAGGCGGCGGCGCCGGCCGCGAGCGGCCGCACCGGTGCGCCAGGGGTGCGCTCGCCGAGGTGGCCCGCGCGGCCATGCGTGCGGAGTGCGGCGCGCGGCCCTGTGCGCGGCGTGCGGCGGGCCTCGCCCGTGGGCGCCACGGCCACGGTTCCGCCGCCCGGGCCCGCGAGCGACCCGAGATCCACGGCGGTACGGCGCGGAGGCCGCCATGACGGTGACGTGGCCTCGGCCGTGCCCGGATCCGCGGCGGCACCTCCCGGAATGGCCGGCCGATCGGTCAATACCGCGTAAATGATCATGGGGGAGATCTGTCCATCCCGCGGTCCGGCGGGCGGTTAGCGCCTGAAATGGACGGGAAACCTTCCTACCGCGGATTTGCTCACTATCTGCAGCGCGCAGTCACGCACGGTATTCGGCGCTGGACGGGGGCAGCCGCGCCGAGACCGGATGGGGGGGAGGGAAGCGCGCCGTGACCACAGCCGCCACGGAGACCGCGATCGACGAGATCCACATTCTGTGGACCTCGGAGGGCATGAGCTGCGACGGGGACACGGTCTCCATGACCGCGTCGTCGCTGCCGAGCATCGAGGACGTCGTGCTCGGCCTCGTTCCCGGCCTGCCCAAGGTCCACCTGCACAACAAGGTGCTCGCGCCCGAGGTGGGGGAGGACTTCCTGACCGTCTTCCGGCAGGCCGCCGAGGACCGGCTCGGGCCGTTCATCCTCGTCGTCGAGGGGTCGATCCCCAACGAGCAGATCAACGGCGAGGGCTACTGGACCTCGATGGGCAACGATCCGCTCACCGGCCAGCCGATCACGTTGAACCAGTGGATCGACCGGCTCGCCCCGAAGGCGTGGGCCGTGGTCGCCGTGGGCACCTGTGCCACGTACGGCGGGATCCACGCCATGGCCGGGAACCCGACCGGGTGCATGGGGCTGGTCGATTACCTGGGCAGGGACTTCCGCTCGAAGGGCGGCCTGCCCATCGTCAACGTCCCCGGGTGCCCGGTGCAGCCGGACAACTTCATGGAGACCCTGACCTGGCTGCTCTACCAGGCGGCGGGCCGGGCGCCGATGATCCCGCTCGACGACCAGTTCCGCCCGACCTGGCTCTTCGGCAAGACCGTGCACGAGGGGTGCGACCGGGCCGGCTACTACGAGCAGGGCGACTTCGCCATGGACTACAACTCGCCCAAGTGCCAGGTGAAGATCGGCTGCTGGGGTCCGGTGGTCAACTGCAACGTCCCCAAGCGCGGCTGGATGGGCGGCATCGGCGGCTGCCCGAACGTGGGCGGCATCTGCATCGGGTGCACCATGCCCGGCTTCCCGGACAAGTTCATGCCGTTCATGGACCAGCCGCCCGGCGGGGCGATCTCCGCGGCGCTGATGAACATCGGGTACGGGCGGCTGATCCGCAAGCTCCGCTCCATCACCAACCGGACCGTGAACAAAGAGCCCAAGTGGCATCACAACCGCCCCGAGCTCACCAGCGGCTACAACCCGCGCTGGCGCGCCGGGATGGACTGAGGGGGACGCGAAAGTGGCCATGCGGACCGAGCGCGCCCGGGCCAAGGAGGAGGCTCGGGAGCTCGTTGAGATGTCCTGGGACCCGATCACCAGGATCATCGGGAACCTCGGGATCTATACCAAGATCGACTTCAAGAACCGCGAGGTCGTCGAGTGTAAGAGCACCTCGTCGGTGTTCCGCGGGTACAGCGTGTTCATGCGCGGCAAGGACCCGCGGGACGCGCACTTCATCACCAGCCGGATCTGCGGCATCTGCGGCGACAACCACGCGGTCTGCTCGATCTACGCTCAGAACATGGCGTACGGCATCAAGCCGCCGCCGCTCGCCGAGTGGATCATCAACCTCGGCGAGGCCGCGGAGTTCATGTTCGACCATACCCTCTTCCAGGACAACCTCGTCTTCGTCGACTACTGCGAGCAGATGGTCAAGCAGACCAACCCGAGCCTGCTGCGCAGGGCGGAGACGACCGAGGCGCCCCGGGCCCACATCCACGGCTACCGGACGATCGCCGACATCATGCGGGCGTACAACCCGTTCAGCGGCGAGATGTACCGGGAGTCGCTCCAGATGAGCCGGATCACCCGGGAGATGTGCTGCCTGATGGAGGGGCGGCACGTGCACCCGTCCACCCTCTACCCGGGTGGGGTGGGCACCGTGCCCACGCCGCAGGTGTTCACCGACTACCTCGCCCGGCTGCTCAAGGTCATCGACTTCGTCAAGAAGGCGGTCCCGCTCAACGACGACCTGTTCGACTTCTTCTACGAGGCGCTGCCCGGGTACGAGGAGGTCGGCCGGCGGCGGATCATGCTGGGGTGCTGGGGCGCGTTCCAGGACCCGGACTACGTGGACTACGACTACCGGAACATGCGGGAGTGGGGGCGGCGCAACTTCGTCACCCCCGGCATCGTGCTCGACGGCGAGCTGCGCACCACCGATCTCGTCGACATCAACCTGGGGATCCGGATCCTCCTCGGCAGCTCCTACTACGACGACTGGGAGAACGAGGAGACGTTCGTCACCCGGGACCCGCTCGGCAACCCGGTGGACAAGCGGCATCCGTGGAACCAGACCACGCTGCCGCGGCCGCAGAAGCGCGACCTGGAGAACGGCAAGTACAGCTGGGTGATGAGCCCGCGCTGGTACGACTCCCGCACCGGGGACTACCTCGCGCTCGACACCGGCGGCGGGCCGCTCGCCCGCCTGTGGACCACCGCGCTCGCCGGGCTCGTCGACACGGGGACGGTCCGGGCCACCGGGCACAGCGTGCAGATCAACCTGCCGAAGAGCGCGTCGTTCCCGGAGATGAGCTTCGAGTGGCACGTTCCAAAGTGGTCGAACACCATCGAGCGCAACCGGGCGCGCGCCTACTTCATCGCGTACTCGGCCGCGGTCGCCCTCCACTTCGTCGAGCGCGCCCTCGACGAGGTGCGGGCCGGCCGGACCAAGGTGTTCCAGGAGTTCGAGGTGCCCGACGAGGCCATCGGCTGCGGGTTCCACGAGGCGGTGCGGGGCGTGCTCTCCCACCACATGGTGATCCGCGACGGCAAGATCGCGAACTACCACCCGTACCCGCCGACGCCGTGGAACGCCAGCCCGCGGGACGTCTACGGCACGCCAGGGCCGTACGAGGACGCGGTGCAGGGGATGCACCTGTTCGAGGAGAACGGGCCGGAGGACTTCAAGGGGATCGACATCATGCGCACGGTCCGCAGCTTCGATCCCTGCCTGCCGTGCGGTGTCCACATGTACCTCGGCGGCGGCCGGGTGGTGCGGAAGGTGCACTCGCCGACGCTCGGCGCGAACCTCTCCGGCTAGGACGGGCCTGGGACCATGGACGAGCGCACCCGGCGGATCGAGGAGCTGCTCGAAAGGGCGGTCTCCCTCCCGGAGCCCGGCGCGAGGGGCACGGTGGTCGAGCTGATCAACGCGCTGCTCGGCCTGTACGGCGACGGCCTGGCGCGCATCCTCGCCGTGGTGCGCGCGGAGGGCGGCGACGAGCTCGCGGTACGGCTCGCCTCCGATGAGCTGGTCGGGAGCCTGCTGCTCCTCCACGACCTCCACCCGCTCGGCGTGCGGGACCGGGTCGAGGAGGCGGTCGGCCGGGCCGCCCGGCGGCTCGGCGTGACCGCGGAGCTCGCCGCCCTGGCCGATGGTGCGGCCCGGGTGCGGGTGCGCGCGGCCGGGTGCGGCCCGTCCGCGGACGCGGTGCGCGCCGCCGTTGAGGAGGCGGTGCGGGACGCGGCGCCGGAGATCGAACGGGTGGAGATCGAGAAGGCGGGGCCCGGGCCGGCGCTCATCCCGGTGGAGAGCCTGCGCCGCCGGGCCGCGGACGGCGGTACCCGGCCGGTGGCGGTGGACGGGTCGCGGGAGCCGGGCGGGCACGCGGCGGCGGCCGTCCGGGCGGAGGCCCGGCCGGCCGGCGCGCCCGGCCCGGACGCCACCGGGCGCCCGGACCCGGAGATCCGGTGCGAGCTGTGCGCCGAGCCGCTCGAGGCCGCCCACCGGCACCTGTTCGATCGGACCGCGCGCCAGCCGCGCTGCGCATGCCGGGCGTGCGCGGTGCTCTTCGCCGACCCGGCGGCCGGGGGCGGCCGCTACCGCCTGGTCCCGGACCGCCGCTGGCTGCTCACGGGCTTCGCCCTCGACGACGAGACCTGGGCGGCGCTGAACATCCCGGTCCAGATGGCGTTCCTGCGCAAGGTCTCGGGCGACGGGCGCGTCGAGGTGTGCTACCCCAGCCCGGCCGGCGTGGTGGAGGCCGACTGCGACCAGGACGTCTGGGACCGGCTCGTGCGGGACAACCCCGTGCTCGCCGGGCTGACCGAGGACGTGGAGGCCCTGCTGGTCAACCGGGTCCGCGGCGCCCGGGAGCACTGGCTGCTCCCCATCGACGACTGCTACTCGCTCGTCGGCCTGCTCAGGTCCGGCTGGCGGGGGTTCACCGGCGGATCGGAGGTCTGGCGGCGGCTGTCGACGTACTTCGCCGACCTGCGCGCCATCGCCGAACCGGTGCCGGCGCGCGGGCCGGCGGGGCACGAGCACCTGCTCGAGAAAGGGGTCACATCGTGATCTTCAAGCGGAGAACGCGCCCGTCCGAGGCCCTCAGGGTGGGCCGGCCGGATGCCCGGCCGCAGGACCCGTCCCACACCAAGGGCGTGCTCGAGGGGAACGCCCCCGGCCACTACGAGATGCAGCCGGGGCACCTGCCCGACGGGCGCTCCACGGCCGAGCGGTCCACCGGGATCAACCCCGAGCTGCGCAACCCCATCGACCGCAGGATGCCGAACATCTCCCCGCCGTGAGCGGGGCGCGGGCGTGCGGTGACGTGAACGGTATCGGCAAGCAGACGGCGAAGCAGACGACACGGAAGAAGGTGCGAACGGGATGACGGCGGTCCTGCCCGAGGCGGCCAGCCCGCCACGGCTGCGGATCACGGTGGAGGGCGCCGAGGCGGTGGGGTTCGCCGCCTCACCGACGCTCCGGTTCCTGCTGCGGATCGACGGGGACGGCGACGTCCGGTCCGTGCTCCTCACCACCCGGATCCGCATCGCCGCGCCCCGCCGTACCCACACGGCGGAGGAGAAGGAACGGCTCGCCGAGCTCTTCGGCCCGCCCGCGGAGTGGGGCAGGACCCTGCACGCCCTGGAATGGGCGCAGACGGTCACCCAGGTGCCCCCGTTCACCGGGAGCACGGTCACCGCCGTGGACGTCCCGTGCACCTACGACTTCGACGTGGCGGCCACCAAGTACCTGCACTGCCTCGCCGACGGGGAGGTCCCGCTGGAGTTCCTCTTCACCGGGACCGTGTTCTATGAGGCGGACGGCAGGCTGCTCGCCGCGCGGATCCCGCACGGCACCGGCGCGGAGCACCGCATGCCGGTGCGGGTGTGGCGGGACGTGATGGACCGCTACTTCCCGTCCAGCGCCTGGCTGCGGCTGAGCCGGGAGGTGTTCGACCGGCTGTACGCCTACCGGGTGCGCCACACCCTGCTGAGCTGGGACGAGACCGTGGACGCGCTGCTGCGGGCGGGCGGTGAGTGACCATGGTGGAGCGCGTCGGTGACGAGGTCCGGCGGATCGCCCGGGCCGTGCTGTACGAGGGCTACCTGCTGTGGCCGTACCGGCAGTCCGCGCTGAAGAACCAGCGGCGCTGGCTGCTCGGCGGCGTCTACCCCGAGCCGTTCGCCAGGGAGCACCCGGGCGACCTGTGGCAGACCCAGACCCAGTGCCTGATCGAGGCCGGGCCGGACGACACCGTCGACGTGGGCGTGCGGTTCCTCCACGTGGTCCAGCGGGACCTCGCCCGCCGGCTCGACGGCGGGGGCCTGGAGCCCGTGCCCGAGCTCATCGTGGACGGGCAGCCGCACCTGCCCCGGGAGGAGGCGATCGAGCGCGAGGTGACGGCCGCCGGGCTCGTCCTCGACGAGCTCGCCCGGTCCCCGTACCGGCAGGACACCACGGTCCCGGCCGGCCGGGAGACGGAGTGGCTCACCGACGCGGCGGGGCGGCGGGTCGGCGCGGCCGTGGCCACGTGGGAGGCGCTCGGCTGCCGGCTCGACGTGAGCGCCGAGCGCCTCGCCCCGCGGCTCTACCGGCTCACCGCCGTGGTGTCGAACACCACGCCCTGGTCCGGGGGGACCCGCGCCGAGGTGGCGAAGCGGACCCTCGTCTCCGCCCACGTCGTGCTCTACAGCGCGGGCGGGCGGTTCGTCTCGCTGATCGACCCGCCCGACGAGCTGCGCGAGCACGCCGAACGCTGCCGCAACATCGGCCTGTGGCCGGTGCTGGCCGGGGCGGAGGGCGACCGGAGCACGATGCTCTCCGCACCGATCATCCTCTACGACCACCCGAAGGTCGCCCCGGAGAGCCCGGGCGACCTCTTCGACGCCACCGAGATCGACAAGCTGCTCACCCTGAGCATCCTGGCGCTGAGCGACGAGGAGCACCGGGAGATCAGGGCCGGTGATCCCCGGGCGCGGGAGATCCTCGACCGGTGCACCTCGCTCACCCCTGAGCAGCTCATGCGGTTGCACGGCGTCTTCCGGGACGTCCGCGCCGCGGGGCCGGGGAGGTGACGGGTGGACTTCTGGACGCGCATGGCGTCGCCCGGCCCGGCCACCGTGGTCGTGAACGGGGTCACGCTCGGCGTGGGGAGCAGGGTCCGGCTGCGCCCCCGCGCCCGCGGGGACGTGCTCGACCTGGTCCTGGACGGCCGGATCGCGATCGTCGAGGGCATCGAGCAGGACGACACGGGGGAGTTCCTGCTCGCGGTGACCCTGGAGGACGACCCCGGGCGTGACCTGGGCGAGGCGCGGATGCCCGGCCACCGCTTCTTCTACCGGACCGACGAGGTCGAGCCGGTGGAACGTGCGCGGGCCACCGGCCGGGCCCTCGTCGCCGGGATCGGCAACGTCTTCCTCGGCGACGACGGGTTCGGGGTCGAGGTGGCGCGGCGGCTCGCCGCCCTCGGGCCGATCCCCGGGGTGGACGTGGTCGACTTCGGCATCCGCGGCATGGACCTCGTCTTCGCCCTGCAGCAGGGCTACCGGGGCGCGCTCTTCATCGACGCCGCTCGGCGCGGTGAGGCACCGGGAACCCTCACCGTGCTCGAACCGGAGCTCCCGGACGGGGACGGGGTTCCGGTGGCCACCCACGGCATGGACCCGGTGCGGGTCCTGCTGCTCGCGCGGGAGCTCGGCCCGCTGCCCGAGCGGGTGCTGGTGCTGTGCTGCGAACCCGCGGTGGTGCCCACCGGCGCGCCGGGCGAGGAGCTCGTCACCGAGCTGAGCGCGCCGGTGCGCGGCGCCGTGGACGCGGCCGTGGACCTGGCGCGGACGCTCGCGCTGGACCTGGCCGGCGATCGGCCGGACGGGCAGGAGGACGGCGGGGACCGGCAGGACGGCGGGGACCACCGGATGGACGGCCGAGGAAAGGAGTGACCGGGATGCGGAAGCTGCGGATATTGGGGCTGCTCGCGCTCTGCGGGGTGATCGTGATCACCGCCATGGAGTGGCCGGAGCTGAAGCGCTACGTGAAGATGACCCGGATGTAGCGGATGCACGAGCTCGGGATCTGTGAGGGCCTGGTCGACCTGATCGAGCGGCGCGCCGCGGGCCGCCGGGTGACCGGCGCGAGGGTACGGGTGGGCGCCCGGCACGCGGTGACCGAGAAGGCCTTCGGCCAGGCGTTCGCCATCGCGTCGGAGGGCACGGCGGCCGCGGGCGCCGCCGTCGACGTCGTCATCACGCCCGCCTCGGTCGACTGCCGGGCGTGCGGCCGCTGGTCGGAGACGCTCGACCCGGTCGCCGCCTGCGCGTACTGCGGCGCCACCGACGTCGAGGTCAGCGGCGGGGATGAGCTGGTCCTCGAGTCGCTCCGCTTCGCGGAGCCCGGGTGGCGCACGGCGGCGCCGGGGGAGGCGCCCGTGCCGGGGGAGGGGGAGCACCGTGTGTCTCGGCATCCCCGGTGAGCTGGTCGGGTTCGTCGAGGATCAGCCGGACCTCGCCGTGGTCGACGTGAGCGGCGAGCGGCGGCGGATCAACATCGGGCTGCTCCGGGACGAAGGGCTCGAGATCGGCGACTGGGTCCTCGTCCACGTGGGGTTCGCGCTCACCAAGCTCTCCGCGGAGGAGGCGGACGCGGTCCGGGGCTACCTCGAGGAGATGGGGCGGGCGAGCTCCGGTGGGATCGACGCCGTCACGGAGCCGGCCGTCTGACGCGCACGGCCGGGAGGCCGCGCGGGTGCGCACCGGTACTCCGGCGGGCGCGGGTGCTCGCCGGAGCGCACGCCCGTCGCCGCGCCCAGACCCGGCCGCCGGCGTGCGCCGGCCGCCGATCGCCGGGCCGGCCGGCCGCGACCGCGATCCCACCGCCGGGCGGACGCCCGGCCGCACGCACCCCGGCCCGGCCATGCCGAGGCGCCGGCCGGGCCGGTGCCCCACGGCTTCACCCCATTGCCCGGTGGACCAGCTCCCACAGCACGTGGCAGATCGTGGCCTGCGCCTCCTGGACGCGGTGCACCGAGGACGAGGGGACCACGAACAGGTGGTCGACGACGCCGCCCTCGGCCATCCGCTCGCCTCCCGGACCGGCGATCCCGACCGTGACCATGCCCCGGTGCCTCGCCTCGGCGAGGCCTTCGCCCACGTCACCGGTGTCGCAGGTCGCCAGGGCCACCGCGATGTCGCCCGGTGCGCCGAGGGCCGCGATCTGCCGGGCGAAGACCCTCCCGGCGCCGCCGCCGAGCGCGGTGACGTACGCGACGTCGGTGGGGAGCCGGAGCGCGGGGAGGCCCCGGCCGCCGCTCCGGAACAGGTGGGCCACGGCCTGGGCGTCCGCGCCGCACCCGCCGGTCCCGAAGGCGAACAGCCGCCCGCCGCCGCGGAAGGCCGCGGCCATCGCGGCGGCGCAGGGGAGCAGCCGGTCGGCGAACCGCTCGAGCACCCGCTCCCGCAGGCTCATGATCTCCTTGGCCTTCTCCTCGACGAGCCGGGCCGCCGTGGCGAGCGCCCCGTCGAGCCCGGTCTCGCCGGAGCCGGGGAAGGGGTGGAGCCCGGGAGCGCCCGGCGGAGCGTCCGGCCCGGCGCCCGGGTGCGCGGTCATCGGGGCGCCTCCACCACGAGCAGGTCCGGCTGCTCCATGAAGGCGTGCACCAGCTCCCACAGCAGGTGGGCGATGGTGAGGTGGATCTCCCGGACGATGAGCGGATCGCCGCTCCGCGCGGCGAGCAGATGGGCGGCGAGCGGCGTCGCGGCGGTGCCGGGCGAGGCGCTCGCCCGGGCCGGGTCCGTGCCGTCCTCCCGCGGATCCCGGTCGGCGTGCTCCCCGGTGGCGAGCGCCACCGTGAGCATGCCGATCTCGCGCGCCGCGGCGAGCGCGGCCGGCACGTCGCCGTCCGGGCGGCCGGGGCCGAGGATCCCCAGCGCGATGTCGTGCGGCCGGCCCAGCATCCGGAGCTGCGCGGTGAGCGGACCGGAGCCGTTCCCACCGGACGCGGTGAGCGCGCAGGCGTCGGCGGCGAGCGGGATCGCCGGCAGGGCGCGCCTGCCGGCCATGGCCGGGTGGGCGAACTCCACGGCCACGTGGGCGGCGTCGGCGGCGGCCAGCCCGATGCCGAAGGTGAGGAGCCTGCCGCCCCGCTGGAACCGGGCCGCCATGGCGTGGGCGGCCCGGGCGATCCGCCCGGCGTCGGCGGTGACCGCCAGGCCGGGGCCGGCCCGGCGGGCGGCCGCCGTAGCGAGCGCCGTGGCCATGCGTTCCCTCCTTGCCAGGCCGGCCCGCCGGCCGGCCGTTCCCGTCCCGATCACCCGGCGGTGTTCATGATCGATTTCGGTGCGCCGTTCACCGGCGGGTGCCCGGTGAATACCCGGCGAAAACAGCGGCGAAAGCCGGGCAAAGGTATATCTGCCGCCAATTGCCAAATCGACCTGACATGGCGGAAAAGCAGGAGTACGGCAAAGCCGTGAACCACGGGTAACGGCATGGAGCCTGGCCGGAGGCGTGCCGAGGAGCCGCAGAACACCGCCCGCGGTGGATGCGCGCCCGGTGAAAGGCCCCGGGTGGGAAAAGGCGTGGAAATACCGGGGGTTCCCGCCGGTGCCGGGGCCGGGCCGCCGGGCAGGGATGCCGTCGGTTCCGGCCAGGAGCGACCCGGCGGCCGGAGAGAGCCCGCCGGACCGGAGGGACCCGAGGGAGGTTCCCAGTGGAGGACCCGCCTCACAGGGCCCGGGCCGGGGTCCTCGGCCGGTAGAGCCAGGCGTCGAACGGCTCATGGAACCGGTCGCGGGCGGGGAGACACCGGCGCGACGGCCGCCGGCGTGGGTCGGCGGAGGCTCAGAAGACGAAGCCGCCCGGCCGGCCGTTCCGGTCGGCGATCAGCCCGGCGAGCGTGGCGATGGCGATCTCCGGCGGGGTGTGCGAGCCGATGTTGAGCCCGATCGGCCGGTGGATCCGGGCGATCTCCTCCGGCGGCACGCCCAGCCTGGTGAGGGCGGCGACGTGCGGCGCCGGATGGCGCGGGTTGCCCATCACGCCGATCCAGCGGCACCGGTGGGCGAGCAGCTCGCGCAGCACCGGACCGAGTTCCTCGCGGTGGTGGTCGGTGACCACCACGTCGGCGGTCTCGTCGAGGGGTTCGGTGAGCCGGGTGGCCACCGGGGCGGACCCGCCGGCCCGGGCGGCGCGCTCCGGATCGGGCTCCAGCAGGAGGCAGCGGAACCCGAGGTCCGGGCCGTAGCGCAGCAGGTACTCGGCGACCGGGGAGGCGAACACCGCGACGAGGGTGCGGTCGGTGTGCTCCTCCACCGCCGTGCCGTGGGCGACGGCGCACGCGGGGTCGTGCTCGGCCGACCCGTTACCGGGCATATGGGTCATGCCAGCAGTTTCTCATGAATCCCGGAACACGAAACCCTGGCAAACCATGAGAAGCGACGAGAAATGCCTTGGCTGGACGCTGAATTAGCCTTCGGGTGAGCGGCGCACGCGGGTATTGAAGCCTAAAGTCATCTCGTGAGCCGCCACGCCGGAGGATCGATGCCCGTGACACAGCCGCTCGAGCCGGGAGACCCCGATCGGCTCGGCGAATACCGCATCACCGCGCGGATCGGCGAAGGGGGACAGGGGGTCGTTTACCTCGCCCGGTCCCCGGCCGACGAGCCGGTGGCGATCAAGCTCTTCCACGCCCCGATCGGGCGCGACGAGACGGTCCACGCGCATTTCGCCCGGGAGCTCGAGGCGGCCAAGCGGGTGGCGAGGTTCTGTACCGCGCAGGTCCTCGACTACGGCATGTACGGCACCCGGCCGTACATCGTCAGCGAGTACGTGCCCGGCCCGTCGCTCCAGCAGGTGGTGACCGCGGAGGGGCCGCGCACGGGCAGCGCCCTGGAACGGCTGGCCGTGGCCACGGCCACCGCCCTGGTCGCCCTGCACGACGCCGGGATCGTCCACCGCGATCTCAAGCCGCAGAACGTCATCATCGGCTCCGACGGCCCGCGGGTCATCGACTTCGGCATCGCCAAGGCGCTCGCCGGGGTGAGCACCGTGGCGAGCCAGATCATCGGCACGCCCGCCTACATGGCGCCCGAGCAGCTCATCGGGGGGACGCTCGGCTTCAGCGTCGACGTCTTCGCCTGGGCGGCCACCATGGTCTTCGCGGCCACCGGCCGCCCGCCGTTCGGCCAGGACTCGATTCCCGCGATCATGAACCGGATCCTCCACGGGGAGCCCGACCTCGGCGGGATCGGGCCGCCGCTGCGGGACCTGCTCGCCGCCTGCCTCGCCAAAGAGCCCGGCGAGCGGCCGTCGGCGCGCCACGTCCTCGACCGCCTGGTCGGCGGCACCACCCCGGTCCCGCACCTGGAGCGCGCCGGGACCGATGGCGGCCGGCCGTCTCCCATCCCGCCGGCGGGCGACGAGGCGGAGCCGCCGGCGCGGCGGGCCGATGATCCGGCCGATGGCTTGCCGGTGCTGTGGACCGGCGATCCGGCCGACGGTCCACCGGTGCGGCGGACCGGCGATCCGGCCGCGCGGCGGACCGGCGACCCGGCGGACGGCCCGCCGACCGAACCACCGGCCGCTCCGCATCTCACCACCCGGCCGGTGAGCCCGTGGCGCAGGGGCGCGGTCGCCGCGGGCGCGGCGGTGCTCGTCTCCGCCGGTGGGGTCGCCCTCGCCGCCGCCCTGCTGCCCAACGGCGGCGGGCAGGCGCAGCGGGTCGCCGCGGCGTCGACCTCCCCGCGCGCCGCCATGGCGGCGACCGTGGCCGCCTCACAGGCTCCCACCACCACCCGGTCGGCGGCTGTCACGCCGGCCGGGCCGAGCCCCACCGCGGTCCGCACCAGGACGTCGGTGACGACGGTCGTGCGGCGGCCCGGCACCGTGCCCCAGACGGTCCCGACCCGGGCGCCGGCCACCACACCGCCAACGGTGAGGCCCTCCACCGCCGCGCCGTCCCCGCGGCCCACACGGGCCACCTCGGCCCCGCCGTCTCCTCCATCGGCCACGCCCACGCCGTCCGCCACGCCATCGCCCAGGCCTTCGCCCCGGCGGCCGACCCGGTATCCGCGGCTCGTCGAGCTCGGGCCCGGGCACTTCACGGCCTACTGCAAGTCGCTCGGCTGGGACTGGGTGGAGTACCGGGAGTCCCCGCAGCCGGGGGCGTACTGCGTCAAGCGGCGGACCGGGGAGGTCATGCGCCTCACCCAGGCGCAGCTGGACGCCGGCTGCCGGTGGCGCTACCGGCACCCGCGCGCCTTCCACCGGTTCAAAGGCAAGTCCAACTATTGCTACGCATACGTCCGCCGCTGAGGCCGCGGTGATTGGAACGGCCCGCCGTGCGGGTACGGTCCGCCCTGCGGGAGGCGAACCCGCCGGTGTGGCCCAGTGCGTTCATGCCGCGTCCGTTGCTGTACTGGACCTATGACGAGCCATCTCATCCGGGGGCGCCGGGTCGGGACACCGGTGCGGATCCGCGATGCGACGGCGTGCGCCGCCGTGTACCTGGTGCGCGCCGAGGCGGCCCGCGCCGTGCTCGCCTACTCCGGTCTCGACGCGGTCGAGGTACTGCCCGGCCGGGCGGTCTGCACGCTCGCCTTCGCCCAGTACCGTGACGGCGACCTGGGCGCCTACCACGAGTTCGCGATGGCCTTCCTCGCCCGTCCGCCCGGCGGCGGATCGGGCCGGCGCGGCGCGCTCAGCGTGCTGCGCGACCTGCGCTCGGCGGGCGCGATCGTCCACTGGATGCCGGTCGACGAGGAGTTCACCTTCGAGGCCGGGCGGGCGATCTGGGGGTTCCCCAAGGAGCTCGCCACCATCGACCTGCGGCTGAGCGGCCCGTACAAGCGCTGCGTGCTCAAGAAGGACGGCCGGCTCGTCCTCGACATGCTCGTCCGCCCCGGGATCCCGGTGCCGGACCCGCCCATCGGATGGCCCTGGCTGACCGCGCCGGTCGCCTTCACCCACCTCGACGGGGTCACCCGCCGGGTCCCCTGGTCGTTCCGTGTGCGCGGGGTCCGCTTGCGCCCCGGCGGCGCGCTGATCCGGCTCGGCAACCACCCCATCGCCAAGGAGCTCAGCGAGCTGGGCCTGCCCAAGCACGCCTTCCTCACCGTCACCTTCGGCGGCCTGTCCCTGTCGATCGAGGAGCCGCTGCCCGCTTAGGCGCGCGGCGTGCCCTGTGGATCGAGGAGCCGCTGCCCGTCTGGGCGCGCGGCGGCATGCCCTGTGGATCGAGGAGCCGCCACCCGCCTGGGCGCGCCCGGCGGCGAGACCCACCGGGGCCGCTCGGCCGGGGGCGCGGGCCCGGCCGCACCCCCGGTCACCGCGCCGCGCACCATCTCCGCGAACGGCCCGGTGAACTCCCCGAACCCCATGGCGGCCGCCCGCAGGGCGAGGGCGACCACGGCGGCGTCCTGCGGCACCCGCACGTCGCGGCCGGTCAGCTCGCGGAACCGCCCGAACCGGTACTGCACGGTGTTGCGGTGACAGTACAGGGCGGCCGCGGTGTCGCCGATCGAGCCGGAGCCGGACACGTGGACGTGCACCGTGGCGATCAGCCGCTCCGCCTCGGCGAGGGGGATCCGCTCCAGCGGGGCGAGCACCCGCTCGGCGAGCTCGGCCGCGATCTCCGGGGTGTGCGCGGCGAGCACCTCCAGCCAGGCGTCCTCCAGCCGGCGCGGCCCCGCCGGGCCGCCGGTGCCGAGGGTCCGGGTGGTCGCGGCGGCCAGCCGTACCGCCTTGGGCACCCGGGCGAGCCCGGTGACCACGGGGGAGACCCCGCACGCGACACCGGCGAGCTCGCGGAGCACGGCGCCCTCCGGGTCGGCGGACCGGGTGGGGAGCTGGGCGACCAGGATGTCCCCCGTCGGCGCCTCGTGCCGGTGGCAGCGGATCCCGGCGGCGGTGAGCGCGGCCGCCGCCTGGCGCAGGGCCGCACCGGAGTCGGGGTCGGCCACGGCGGCGATGAACCGCGCCGTGGAGGTGAACCCGAGCACCCGGCCCGCGTCGCGGACCACGTCGGGGTTGCGGCCGTTGTTGTCGAGCAGCCGGGCGAACCAGGCGCGCCGCTCGTCCTGCCGCATCCGGCCCATCTCCAGGACCGTGCGCTGGTAGCTCGCCATGATCCCGGTGACGTGGCGCTCGACCACCTCCCACACCCGGTGCGCCGCGCCGGCGAGGTCGGCCATGTCCCGCTCCGGGGTCCGGCTGATCAGCGCGTCCCACAGCACCCGGAAGTCGAGCCGGGCCGCGTCGAGCAGCGAGTCGAGCGGCACGCCCTGCTGCGCCCTGCGCTCGCCGACGCGCCGGGACACCGCGGCGAGCTCGTCGGCGACGGGCATGCCCGCCACGTACCGCAGCAGCAGCCCGAGGACCTGGCGCGCCGTGTTCCGCAGGTCCTCCTCGTCCACCCGCCCGGCCCCGTACGGCGGGATCGAGCGGACCTGCTGTATCCACCGGTCGACGATCGCGTCGACGTCGTCGAGGCATTGGAGGAGCACCCGGCGCACGCCCGGGGGAGGGATCGGCGGCTCATTGTTCATATGCACAATTATGTAACCTCATTCCGCTGCGCATAGACGTTGGCTCGATCATTGACGCACGTCACATTGGATGGACGTACCGAACCCCGCGCATCCGATGAGGAAAGGGCGCCTGGCGCTGTGCATCTGACACCCCGCGAGCAGGAGCGGCTCACCATCTTCACCCTCGCCGAGCTCGCCCGCCGGCGGCGCGCCCGCGGCCGCCGTCTCAACGCCCCCGAGGCGATCGCGCTCATCTGCGACGAGATCCTCGAGCTCGCCTGGGACGGCGCCTCCCTCGAGGAGGTCGTGGCCGCGGCCCGGTCCGTGCTCACCGCCGACGACGTGATGGAGGGCGTGCCCGCGCTCGTGCCGCATGTTCAGGTGGAGGCGCTGTTCCCGAACGGCACCGCGCTGGTCGCCGTGGACCAGCCCATCGGCCCGCCGGCCGGGGACGACCCCGGTGCGATCCGGACCGCCGACGGCGAGATCCCGATCAACACCGGCCGCCGCCGGATCCGGATCGCCGTGCGCAACGAGGGCGACCGCACCGTCTACGTCTCCTCCCACTTCCCGCTGAGCGAGGTCAACGCCGCCCTCGTCTTCGACCGCGAGGCCGCGGCCGGCATGCGCCTCGACATCCCCGCCGGCACCGCCCTCGCCTTCCCGCCCGGTGAGGAACGCCTCGTCGACCTCGTCGCCACCGCCCCTCAGCAGAGCGCCCCTCAGGAGAGCACACCGTGACCACGATCCCCCGGCGCACCTACGCCGCGCTCTACGGCCCGACCACCGGTGACCGGATCCGGCTCGGCGACACCTGCCTCTGGGTGGAGGTCGAAGCCGACGACACCTCCTACGGCGATGAGCTGCTCGGCGGCTGCGGCAAGACGCTGCGCGACGGGCTGCTCGCCTCACCCAGCGCGTCCGGCGACTCCGCCCTCGACCTCGTCGTGGCCAACGTCGTCCTGCTCGACCCGCTCCTCGGGGTCCGCAAGACCCACATCGGCGTCAAGGACGGCCGGATCGTGGCGGTCGGCCGCGGCGGCAACCCCGACCTGGTCCCGGACGTGGAGCTCGTCATCGGCTCCCACACCGCGATCGTCACCGGGGAGGGCCTGATCTGCACCCCCGGCATCATCGACTCCCACGTCCACCTCTCCTCGCCGGAGATCGCCCCGGCCGCCCTCGCCTCCGGGGTCACCACGGTCGTCGGCATGGGCCTCGGCGGGGTGTGGGACGTCGGCGTCAACCCCGCCCACAACCTGCACACGCTCATGTCCGCCTGGCGGGGCACCCCGCTCAACGTGGCCTTCCTCGCCCGTGGCTCGTCCAGCTCCGCCGCGCTGCTCGAGGCGGCCGTGCTCGCCGGCGCCGGCGGCTTCAAGATCCACGAGGACTTCGGGGCCACCCCGCGGACCATCGACACCTGCCTGACCGTCGCCGAGCAGGCCGACCTGCCGGTCGCGCTCCACACGGACTCCATGAACGAGTCCGGCTACCTCGCGGACACCATCGCCGCGACCCGCGGCCGCACCGTGCACGCGTACCACGTGGAGGGCGGCGGCGGGCACCCCAACCTGCTGGAGATCCTCAGCGAGCCGCACATCATCCCCTCCTCGACCACGCCGACCATCCCCTACACCACGAACACGGTCGGGGAGCTCTTCCCGATGACGATGACCGTCCACCGGCAGAGCCACCACATCGAGAGCGACGTGGCGGTCACCCGGAGCCGCATCCGCGAGCACGCCATCGCCGCGGAGAACGCGCTCCACGACATCGGCGCGATCAGCATCGTCAACTCCGACTCCATGGGCATGGGCCGGGTGGCCGAGACCGCCCGCCGTACCTGGCAGCTCGCCCACCTGCAGGCGCTGCGCGCCGGGGAGGGCGGCCCGGACCGGCCCGCCAACGCCCGGGTGCTGCGGTACCTCGCCAAGCTCACCCTCAACCCGGCGATCGCGCACGGCATCGCCCACGAGGTCGGCAGCGTCCGGCCCGGCCGCCTCGCCGACCTGGTGCTGTGGCACCCGGCCTGGTTCGGCACCAAGCCCGAGCTCGTGATCAAGGGCGGGTTCGTGGCCTGGGGGGTGTCCGGCAGCGGATCGGGCTCCACCCGGCTCACCCAGCCCCGGGTCTACCGGCCGTACTTCGGCGGGCTCGGCGACGCGCCCGCCCGGCTCGGCCGGGTCTTCGTCGCCCGGGAGGCGCTGGAGTCGGCCGAGGCGCGCGAGGCGCTCCCGCCCGGCCTGCGGTACGCGCCGATCCGCGACGCCCGCGGCCTCACCCGCGCCGACATGTGCCGCAACACCGCGACCCCGCGCGTGGAGGTCCCGCCCGGCCCCGAGCCCGTCCTGGTGGACGGCGAGCCGGTGCGGGTGGAGCCGGCCACGCGGGTGCCGCTCGCCCAGCTCCACCACATCGCCTGACCGAGGAACCGGCCATGCGACTCGACGTCCTCTTCGTCAACGGGCGGTTCACCACCCTCGACCCGGAGCGGCCGCACGCCACCCGGCTCGGCGTGTTCGCCGGCCGGATCGCCGGGCTCGACGAGGAGCTGGACGGCCTGCGCGCCGACCGGGTCGTCGACCTGCGCGGGGCGCCGGTCGTGCCCGGGTTCAACGACGCCCACCACCACCTCAGCCTCCGCGGCCAGCGGATGCGGGAGCTCGACCTGAGCGCGGACGCGGTGCGCACCCTCGACGAGCTGTACGCCAAGGTCGCCGAGCGCGCCGCCGAGCTCCCCGAGGACGCGTGGGTGATCGGCACCGGCTACGACCAGAACAAGCTCGGCGCCCACCCCACCCGGACGGCCCTCGACGCCGTGTCCGGCGGCCGCCCGGTCTGGCTGCGGCACTGCTCCGCCCACATGGGGGTGGCGAACACCGCCGCCTTCGCCCGGATGGGCTTCACCGACCTGCGCCAGGTGCCCGACGTGCCCGGCGGCACGGTCGGCCGGGACGCCGACGGCCTGCCCGACGGCCTCCTCGCCGAGCAGGCCCAGGAGCTCGCCGACCGGGTGCTCCGGCCGATCGCCTTCGAGGACTTCGTCGCCGCGATCGGCCTCGCCTCCCGGGCGGCGGCCGCCGAAGGGCTGACCAGCTTCACCGAGCCGGGCATCGGCGCGGGCCTCGTCGGCAACGGCGCGGCCGACCTCGCCGCGTTCCAGGCCGCCCGGGAGCGCGGGCTGCTGCTCCAGCGCGCCACCCTGATGCCCGGCGCGCCGAACCTGCACGAGACCGGGGCGTTCGAGCCCGGGCGGGAGTGGTTCGGACTCGACCTCGGGGTGCGCACCGGCATCGGGGACGAGTGGCTGGCCGTCGGCCCGGTCAAGCTCTTCGCCGACGGCTCGCTCATCGGCCTCACCGCCGCCATGTGCTGCGACTACGCCGGCGACCCCGGCAACCGCGGCTCCCTGCAGGAGGAGCCCGAGGTCCTGCGCGGCTTCATCCTGCGGGCCCACCGGTTCGGGTGGCAGGTGGCCGCGCACGCGATCGGCGACCGCGCCATCGACATCGTGCTCGACGCCTACGAGGCGGCCCAGGCCGAGCACCCGCGCCCCGACGTCCGGCACCGCATCGAGCACTGCGCGGTCACCAGCCGCGAGCAGGTGGCGCGGATCGCCCGGCTCGGGGTCGTCCCGGTGCCACAGGCCCGGTTCATCTCCGAGATCGGGGACGGCATGCTTCGCGCGCTCGGCCCCGAACGCGCCAAGGGCTGCTACCGGCAGCGCTCCTTCCTGGAGGCCGGCATCGAACTGCCCGGCAGCTCCGACTGCCCGGTGGTGGCGGGGGCGCCGCTGCTCGGCATCCACGACCTGGTCAACCAGCGGACCGCCAGCGGAGCGCCGTTCAACCCCGAGGAGGCGCTCACCCCGCTGCAGGCCCTGCGCGCCTACACCGTCGGATCGGCTTACGCCGTGCACGAGGAGCACCGCAAGGGCACCCTCAGCCGCGGCAAGCTCGCCGACTTCGTCGTCCTCTCCGAGGACCTGCTCACCGTACCCCCCACCCGCATCGGCGGCATCACCGTGCTGGCCACCGTGGTCGGTGGCGACATCGTGCACGACATCGCCGGCCTGGCGGGCTGACAGGAGAGTGACCATGTCCATCGCCATGGAAAGCAAGCAGCGGGACATCCGCCGTCTCGCCATCGCGGCGTACGTCGGCACCGCCCTCGAGTGGTACGACTTCTTCCTCTACGGAACCGCCGCCGCGCTGGTCTTCAACAAGCTGTTCTTCCCGTCCCTCGACCCGGTCATCGGCACGATCGCCTCGTTCACCACCTTCGCGGTCGGCTTCATCGCCCGCCCGTTCGGCGCCGCGCTCTTCGGCCACATCGGCGACCGGCACGGCCGCAAGCAGGCCCTGATCATCACCGTGGTGCTGATGGGCTGCGCCACCGGGCTCATCGGCCTGCTCCCCGGCTACGACAGCATCGGCATCGCCGCGCCGATCCTGCTCGCGACCCTGCGCTTCCTGCAGGGCGTCTCGGTCGGCGGTGAGTGGGGCGGCGCCATGCTGCTCACCCTGGAGCACGCCCCGGAGAAGCGGCACGGACTGTACGCGGCGATCCCCCAGCTCGGCTCGCCCACCGGCACCCTGCTCTCCAGCGGCGCGTTCGCCCTGGTCGGCCTGCTGCCGGACGACCAGTTCTACGCCTGGGGCTGGCGGATCCCCTTCCTCGCCGCGTTCCTCCTGCTGTTCGTCGGCCTCTACCTGCGGGTCCGGATCGAGGAGTCCCCGCTGTTCCGCAAGGTCATGGCGGAGAACAAGCGCGAGCGGCTCCCGCTGATCACCGCGCTGCGCACCTCGTCCTCCCGGATGGGCCTCAGCGTCATGGCCGCGGTCCTCGGCATCGGCGGGTTCTTCCTCGTCTCCACCTTCATGATCAACTACGGCACGGCCAAGCTCGGCGTGGCCAAGTCGGTCATGCTCAACGCCACCCTGGTCGGCGCCGTGGTGGAGATCGTCATCCTCTGGGTGTTCGGCCTGCTCGCCGACCGGATCGGCGCGTGGCGGGTCTGCGCCCTCGGCGGCGTGGCCACGATCATCGCGGCCTTCCCCGTGTTCTGGCTGGTCGGCACCGGGAACACCGCGCTCATCGTGCTCGGCGTCTCGCTCGGCTTCGCCGTGGTCTCCATCCCGTACGCCCCGATCGGCGCGCTCGTCGCCCAGATGTTCACCGACGAGAGCCGCTACAGCGCGGTGGCCATGTCCTACAACCTCGCCGGCGTGGTCGGCGGCCTCGTCCCGCTGATCACCGAGTCGCTGCTCGCCGGCACCGGCCAGGCCGCCTGGGTGCCGCCCGTCCTCCTCGCGGTGATCGCCCTGATCACCACCGTGGGCTCCGCCGGGGCCGGCGCGGTCCTGCGCCGCCGCCGGTTCTTCGGCGCCACCGTCGACGAAGTGGCGGTGAGCCACCGGTGACCGGCGAACACCCGAGCCCGCGGACCGGCGGCCGGATCCTCGTCGACCAGCTCCACCGGCACGGGGTGCGCATGGCGTTCTGCGTGCCGGGGGAGAGCTACCTCGCCGCGCTCGACGCGCTGCACGGGTCGCCCATCCGGCTGGTCGTCTGCCGCCACGAGGGCGGCGCCGCCTACATGGCCGAGGCGTACGGCAAGCTCACCGGGGACCCCGGGGTGTGCTTCGTCACCCGGGGCCCCGGGGCGGCCAACGCCCTGGTGGCGCTGCACACCGCGCACCAGGACGCCACGCCGCTCGTGCTCTTCGTCGGCCTGGTCCCGCGCGGCCACCGCGACCGGTTCGCCTTCCAGGAGATCGACCTGCGGGCCACCTTCGGCTCGCACGCCAAGCTCGTGGAGACCATCGACGACGCCGCCCGGATCCCGGAGCACGTGGCCCGCGCGTTCGCGGCCGCGCGCTCCGGGCGGCCCGGCCCGGTGGTCCTCGGCCTGCCCGAGGACATGCTCACCGACGAGGCGGCGGTGGCCGACGCCGACCCGATCCCCGTGCCCGAGGGGGCGGTCTCCGACGCCGAGCTGGTCCGCCTGCACGACCTGCTCACCGCCGCCGAGCGGCCGATCGTCGTCGCCGGCGGCGGCCGGTGGACGGCCCGGGCCGTGCGCGGCCTGCAGGAGTGGGCCGAGCGGTGGGCGCTGCCGGTCGCGGTCGACTTCCGCTGCCAGGACCTCATCGACAACGACTCGCCCAGCTACGTGGGCCCGCTCGGGTACGGCCGGGACGACCGGCTCGCCGCCCGGCTGCGCGACGCCGACCTGGTGATCTGCGTGGGCTGCCCGCCCGGTGACGTGCTCACCGACGGGTTCGAGCTGCTCACCCCGCGGCCGGGCCGGACGCTCGTGCAGGTCCTGCCGTACGCCGACGTGCCCGGGCTGACCCACCGGCCCGACCTGGCCATCCTCGCCTCGCCCGAGGCGTTCGCCACCGCGGTGGGCGACCTCCTCCCGGGCGGGCCGCCCGCCTGGCTCGCCGAGACCGAGCGGGCGCGGGCCGAGCACCTCGCCTACCGGACCCCGGTGCCCGAGGGGGACGCCCTCGACCTCAACGCCGTCTACGGCGAGCTCGCCGCCGCGCTGCCGGAGGACGCGATCATCACCTTCGGGGCGGGCAACCACGCGCTCTGGGCGCAGCGCTTCCTGCCGTACCGCGCCTACCCGGCCCAGCTCGCGCCGCGGAACGGCTCCATGGGGTACGGCGTCCCCGCCGCGATCGCGGCCGCGCTGCTCTTCCCCGAGCGGCGGGTGATCTCCGTCGCCGGGGACGGGTGCTTCCTGATGAACGGCCAGGAGCTCGCCACCGCGATCGCCACCGGCGCCGCCCCGGTCATCCTGGTCCACAACAACGGGACGTACGGCACGATCCGCCAGCACCAGGAGCGCACCTACCCTGGGCGGGTGTCCGGCACCGACCTGGTCAACCCGGACTTCGCCGCCTACGCGCGGGCCTTCGGCGCCCACGGGGAGACCGTGGAGCGGACGGCCGACTTCGGCCCCGCCCTCCGCCGGGCCCTCGGCTCGGGCAAGGCCGCGGTCATCGACCTGCGCATGGACCCCGGGCGGCTCGCCCCCGGCACCACCGTGGCCGGCCTCCGCGCCGCCCGACTGGAGGAGGAATGACCGACGTCACGCTGACCAACATCATCGCCGGTGAGGAGACCGGCGCGGCCGGCCGGATGGAGCTCGTCGACCCGGCCACCGGCGAGGTGTACGGCACGGCGCCCCGGTCGTCGGCCGCCGACGTGGACGCGGCCGTGACCGCGGCCGCGCGGGCGTTCGCCGCCTGGCGGCGCACCACCCCGGCGGAGCGGCAGCGCCTCCTGCTGCGCCTGGCCGACCTCGTCGAGGCGCGCGCCGATGAGCTGCTGGACGCGGAGGTCCGGTCCACCGGCAAGCCCCGGGAGACCACGCGCGCCATGGAGATCCTCCGCTCCGCGGACCAGCTCCGGTTCTTCGCCGGCGCCGCCCGCACCCTGGAGGGGAGCGCGGCCGGGGAGTACGCGGCCGGCCACACCTCCCTGATCCGGCGGGAGCCGGTCGGCGTGGTGGCCCAGGTGACCCCCTGGAACTACCCGCTGATGATGGCGGTGTGGAAGATCGGCCCGGCGCTCGCCGCGGGCAACACGGTGGTGCTCAAGCCGAGCGACACCACCCCCTGGTCGACCGTGCTGCTCGGCCGGCTCTGCGCCGAGGTCTTCCCGCCGGGCGTGGTGAACGTGGTCTGCGGTGACCGGGACACCGGGCGCGCCCTCGTCGCCCACCCCCGCCCGGACATGGTGGCGATCACCGGCAGCACCCGGGCCGGGGCCGAGGTGATGGCCGCGGCCGCGCCGGACGTGAAGAACGTCCACCTCGAGCTGGGCGGCAAGGCCCCGGCGGTCGTCTTCGACGACGTCGACGTCGCGGACACCGCGCAGCGGATCGCCGAGGCGGCGTACTTCAACGCCGGCCAGGACTGCACCGCGGCCTGCCGGGTCCTGGTCCACGAGCGGATCCACGACGACCTGGTCGCCGCGCTCGCCGGGGCGGCCGAGCGGACCACGACCGGCGGCCCGGACGAGCCGGGCGTCTACTACGGGCCGCTCAACAACGCCGCCCAGGCCGACCGGGTCGCCGGCTTCCTCGCGCGGCTCCCCGGGCACGCCACCGTGGTGACCGGCGGGCACCGGATCGACCGGCCCGGCTTCTTCCACGCCCCCACCGTGGTCACCGGGGTGCGGCAGGACGACGAGATCGTCCAGCAGGAGGTCTTCGGGCCCGTGGTCACCGTGCAGCCGTTCCGCACCGAGGAGGAGGCGATCGCGCTCGCCAACGGCGTGCCGTACGGCCTCGCCTCGAGCGTGTGGACCCGCGACGTGGGCCGGGCGATGCGGCTCTCCGCCGAGCTCGACTTCGGCGCGGTCTGGGTCAACTGCCACCAGGTGATCATCGCGGAGATGCCGCACGGCGGGTACAAGAAGTCCGGCATCGGGCGCGACCTGTCCGTCTAGGGCCTGGAGGACTACACCCGGGTCAAGCACGTGATGATCAGCCAGCGCTGACCGGCCGCCCCGGGCGGGGCTCGTATGATCGGCTCCGTGGGATCGCTCCCACGAGCCGGGGCGATCCCCGGGACGTCACGGAGGGGCGAACGAGATGACGGCGGCCGAGCAGCGCCCGCTGGCGCCGGGGGCGTTCCCCGAGGGGTTCGTCTGGGGCACGGCGACCTCCGCGTACCAGATCGAGGGGGCCGTCGACGCCGACGGCCGGGGACCGTCGATCTGGGACGTCTTCTGCCGGGTCCCCGGCGCGATCGCCCGCGGGGAGTCCGGCGACCACGCCTGCGACCACTACCACCGCTGGCGGGAGGACGTCGCGCTCATGTCCGAGCTCGGCGTGGGCGCGTACCGCTTCTCCGTGGCCTGGCCCCGGGTGCTGCCCGAGGGCGCAGGCCGGGTCGAGCAGCGCGGCCTCGACTTCTACCGCCGGCTGGTGGACGAGCTGCGCGCCCGGGACATCGAGCCGTTCGTCACCCTCTACCACTGGGACCTGCCCCAGGCGCTGGAGGACCGCGGCGGCTGGCGGGTCCGCGACACCGCCGAGCGCTTCGCCGACTACGCCGAGGTGGTCGCCGGCGCGCTCGGCGACCGGGTGAGGTACTGGATCACGCTCAACGAGCCGTACTGCTCGGCGATCGCCGGGTACGCGGAGGGCAGGCACGCGCCCGGCGCCCGCGAGGGGCACGGCGCGCTCGCCGCCGCGCACCACCTGCTCCTCGGCCACGGGCTCGCCACCGAGCGGCTCCGCGGGCGCCCCGGGCTCCGGGTCGGCATCACCCTCAACATGTCGCCCGCCGTCCCGGCGGGCCCGGCACCGGAGGACGCCGCCGCGGCCCGGCGGATGGACCTCCTGGTCAACCGGCAGTTCACCGACCCGCTCCTCGGCCGCCGCTACCCCGAGGACATGGCCGAGACGTTCGGCGCGATCACCGACTTCTCGTTCCGGCGGGAGGGGGACCTCGAGATCATCGGCGCCCCGCTCGACTTCCTCGGGGTGAACTACTACTACCGGATCCACGCCGCGGCCGCGCCGTACGAGCAGCCGGACCCGGCGCGGCGCACCGCGGCCGACATCGGCGCGCGCACGGTGGTCCCGGAAGGGGTGCGCACCAGCGGGCTCGGCTGGCCGGTGGAGCCGGAAGGCCTCCACCAGACCCTCACCTGGCTCGCCCGCCGCTACCCGGGGCTGCCGCCGATCTACATCACCGAGAACGGCTACGGCGACGACGGCACGCTGCAGGACGACGGGCGCATCGCCTACCTGCGCGACCACCTCGCCGCGCTCGCGGACGCGATCGCCGACGGGGTCGACGTCCGCGGCTGGTTCTGCTGGTCGCTGCTGGACAACTTCGAGTGGGCGCGAGGGTACGCCGCCCGGTTCGGGCTGGTCCACGTCGACTACGCCACCCAGGCCCGGACGCCGAAGGCCAGCTTCCACTGGCTGCGCGCGTTCCTCCGGGAGCACGCGCCCGCGGGCCCGGATCAGCGCTCGGGCTCGCCGTCCTCGACGCGGTAGGTCTTCGTCCAGGTGGCGCCGCACTGGCAGCGGGTCGTCTCCACGAGCTCGCCGTCCTCGGACACGGCGAATCCCGCGGTCACACGGACGTGCACGTGCACGCTCATCGGGCTTGACTTCCTGTCGGGTGGGGGTTCGGTGGGGACAGGCTCTGCCTGTTTGGCAGGGCACAATACCACGCTGATCAGGGCAAATGCGCCTTGACGGGCAGAAACTTCACAATACGTCCCATCGGTCGCCGCCGCGAACCCACCACGGTGAACCCTTGCGCAGCGGACCCGTCACACCGGACCCGTCGCCGCGGACCGTGCGGACGCCGTACCAGGTGATCGTGGATCGCGGCCTCATCCGGGCGCCGCGAACCGTGACCACGCCGTGTCCCCGGCGTTTCCCTGAGTCTGTTGTCCTGGTGCGGGCCGTCCACCCGCCGCGCCGCCCCGCCGGGTGGACGGCCCGCCCGCGGGGGCCGGGCGTGCCCGGATCGGCGAACCGCTGTACGCTGCCGATCCGGCCGGTCCCAGACCGCCACCCATCACGTCCGCCACGACCGCGAGGAGCACCCGCGATGGCCGAGCCCAGGAGCCCACGCGGCCTCCGCCGCCCGGGCGGCGGTGAGCGCGCGCGAGGGCCCGCGCCCGGCCGGGCCACCCGGGCGGCTCGAAATCCGCGAGCCCCCCGCCGCGGCCCGGGGTGCCGTGCCGTACCCAGGCGGCCTGCGTGGCGGGACCGTCTCTGGGCGTCGCCGGATGCGTCGGGGAGAACGCCGTGACACTCAGCGTCTTCGATCTGTTCAAGGTGGGCATCGGCCCATCGAGCTCGCACACCGTGGGTCCGATGCGCGCGGCCAAGAGCTTCGTGGAACGGCTGCTCCACGACGGCCTGCTCGACCGGACCGACCGGGTCCGCGCCGAGCTGTACGGCTCGCTCGGGGCGACCGGGCACGGCCACGGCAGCCCCAAGGCCGTGCTGCTCGGCCTGGAGGGCAAGGACCCGGAGACCGTCGACCCCGACGAGGTCGACCCGGCCGTGGCGCGGATCCGGGAGAGCGGGCGCGTGCGGCTGCTCGGCAAGCGCGAGGTGCGGTTCACCGAGGACGAGGACCTGGTGATGCACCGGCGTGTCAGCCTGCCGTACCACCCGAACGGCATGATCTTCACCGCCTGGGACGCGGCGGGCGAGAAGCTCTGCGAGCGCACTTACTACTCGGTCGGCGGCGGCTTCGTCGTGGACGAGGCGGCCACCGGGGCGGCGCGCGTCGTGCCGGACACCACGCCGGTGCCGTACCCGTTCCGCACCGCCGCCGAGCTGCTCGCCCACACCCAGGCCACCGGCCTGCCCATCAGCGGGGTGATGCTCGCCAACGAGCAGGCCTGGCGCAGCGAGCGGGAGATCCGGGACGGGCTGCTGCGCATCTGGCGGGTGATGTGCGAGTGCATCGAGCGCGGATCCACCCGGGAAGGGGTGCTGCCGGGCGGGCTGAAGGTGCGGCGCCGGGCACCCGCGCTGCGGCGCGCGCTCGAGGGCCGGGCCGACCCGGCCGACCCGCTGGTCGCGCTCGACTGGGTCACGCTGTTCGCGCTCGCGGTCAACGAGGAGAACGCCGCCGGGGGCCGGGTGGTGACCGCGCCCACCAACGGCGCCGCCGGGATCGTGCCCGCCGTGCTGAGCTACTACATGCGGTTCGTCCCCGGGGCGAACGAGGACGGGGTGGTGCGGTTCCTCCTCACCGCCGGGGCGATCGGCGTGCTCTACAAGGAGAACGCCTCGATCTCGGGCGCCGAGGTCGGCTGCCAGGGCGAGGTGGGGTCCGCCTGCTCCATGGCCGCGGGCGGGCTCGCCGAGGTGCTCGGCGGCACGCCCGAGCAGGTGGAGAACGCCGCCGAGATCGCCATGGAGCACAACCTTGGGCTCACCTGCGACCCGGTCGGCGGGCTGGTGCAGATCCCCTGCATCGAGCGGAACGCCGTCGGCGCGATCAAGGCGGTCACCGCGGCCCGGATGGCCCTGCGCGGGGACGGCACCCACCACGTGTCCCTGGACAAGGTCATCAAGACCATGCGGGAGACCGGCGCGGACATGAAGGACAAGTACAAGGAGACCGCGCGCGGCGGCCTCGCCGTCAACATCATCGAGTGCTGACCCGCCGGCCGGCGGGCCGGGCGGCGGCCGCGCGCCGGGCGGGCGCCCCGGCCGGTCGGCGGATGGGTGATGCCCCGGCCGCTCGGCCGATGGGCGATCACGACCGCGGCCGGGGCGGACCGGCCGCTTAGACTCCCAAGGTATGCAGCGGCTGAGCAGCACTGTGGTCGTGGTGGCCGGGGACCGCGCCGCGGAGGTGGTCTCCGGGCTCGACGGGCTGCACAACGTGCGGGCGGTCGTCCGGGGAGACCGGTCGCCCGCCGAGATCACCGAGCTGCTGGCGAAGTCCGCGGCGACCTACGTGGTGCACGACGCCGACCCGCTCGCCGAGGTCGCCGACGCCTGGACCGGCTTCTTCGACGGCACGGAGCCGGTGGGCGGCCTGGAGGTCGCGATCGAGAGCACGCTGGCCGCGCTGCGCGCCGACCGGCTGGTCCTGCCCGACTACTACATCGTGCTCGACCCCGGGGAGCTGCCGGAGACCCGGCGGCACTGGTGGCTCGGCGTGCTCGCCGGGGCCGCGCCGTCCCGCGTGATCCCCTGCCAGGCGTCGGTGTCGGCCGTGACCGAGGCCCTCGGCCGGCTCTCGGCCGGGCGGTGGTGGCCGTCCGACCTCGACGGCTGGCTCCGCGGCCTGCCCCGCGTCGTGCCCGACCGCGCCGGCGTGACCGCCGGATCGTCCGCCTGAGCGGCCCCGTACGGCCGGCCGTCCGGTACGGCCCGCACCCGCACGGGCGGGTCCGTCGCGCGGGGCTCTCGGGCGGCGGGCGGTCGCGGATCAGCGGAGGCGGCCCGGGCGGACCAGGCGGAACCGGATCCGCTGCCCGGGACGGGCCTGCGCGGCCCGGTCCACGTCCCGGCCGAGCACCACGGCGATCACCGGGTACCCGCCGGTCACCGGGTGGTCGGCGAGCAGCAGCGTCGGCTGCCCAGAGGGCGGCACCTGGAGCGCCCCGGAGACCATGCCCTCGCTCGGCAGCTCATCCCGGCGCACCCGTTCCAGGTACGGCCCGCGCAGCCGCATGCCCACCCGGTCGCTCTCCGGGGTCACCTCGTACGGCTCCGCGCAGAGCGCCTGCAGGGCGGCGGGGCTGAACCAGTCGTCCCGGGGGCCGGGGATCGCGTGGAGGACCAGGTCGCCGTCCGCGGGCTCGGGCACCGGGGCGAGATCGACCGTGGGGAAGCGGTCCGGTGGCGGGCCGACCGGGAGCAGCGTGCCCGGCTTCGGTGGCGGCGGGCCGAGCCCGGAGAGGGTGTCCGTGGACCGTGACCCCAGCACCGCGGGGACGTCGAGGCCGCCGCGCACCGCGAGGTAGGTGCGCAGCCCGCGGGCCGGGGTGCCGAGCCGGAGCGTCGCACCGTCCGGCAGCCGCTCGACCGCCTGGTGCCCCACCGGCCTCCTGCGCCCCGACGCGTCGGTGAGCACGGCCGGGCAGCGGGCGCCGGTGAGCGCGATCACCAGGTCCCCGTGGGCGCGCACCTCGAGCCCGCCCAGGGTGATCTCCAGACCGGCCGCGCCCTCGGGGTTGCCGAGCAGGCGGTTGGCGAGCCGGAGCGCGCCGCGGTCCGCCGCGCCGGAGCGCCCCACGCCGAGATGGGCGTGCCCGATCCGGCCGAGGTCCTGCACCGTGGTGAGCGGGCCGGTCGCCAGCACCAGCAGCGCCCGGCCGCCGGGGGAGGAGGCCCCGCCGGGGACGCGGTGGGACGGCTCAGCCATCGCGCACCTCGCGGAACGTCACCCGGGTGCCCGGGCGGAGCAGGGCCGGCGAGCTCGCCTCGGGGTCCCAGAGCGCGATCTCGGTGCGCCCGATGAGCTGCCATCCCCCGGGGGACTCGCGGGGGTAGATGCCGCTGAACGGCCCGGCGAGCCCGACCGAGCCGGCGGGCACCCGCACCCGCGGCGTCGGCCGTCGCGGCACGGTGAGCCGGGGGTCCCCGCCGGTGAGGTAGCCGAAGCCGGGGGCGAACCCGCAGAACGCCACGGTCCACGGCCGGCCGGTGTGCGCGGCGATCACCTCCCGCTCGTCGAGCCCGGTGTGGGCGGCCACGTCCGCCAGGTCGGCGCCGTCGTACACGACCGGGATGATCACTTCGACCCGGTGCGACCGGCCCCGCCCGGCCGGCCGGGCCGTACGGACCGCGGTCTCCACGGTGGCCGCGGTCGCCGGCGGCTCGAAGCGGACCAGGAGCGTGCGGGCGGCGGGGACGATGTCCGTGACCCCGTGGGGCGGGTCGGCGCAGAGGGCGTCGTAGAGCGCGAGCACCTCGTCGAGGCCGTTCAGCTCCACCAGGAGCGCGCCGTCGCCGCAGTGCCGCAGGTCCACCGTGCTCGTCCCTCCTCCCGTGCGCGGCGCCGAGGGCGGTCTTCTTCACATTCTGGCGTACGCGTCACACGGCGGGATGTGCGCGATAAAGCCCGGAGAAATGCAATAGGGAGCGCGTGCGGCGATTTTTCGCCATCGAATTCGCGTCGGCCGCGCACCTGGTCAGATGGTGTGCGCGGGCACGTCATCTGTGATGACACGCGAGAGGAATGGACGCGAAGGGCGGATCGCCGGGTGAATCGGCTCCCGCATTCCCGGTCGCCCGGATATGCCCGGCGGCGGGGGAAAGGGGATTTCCCGTACGCCGGCCCGGAGGCGCGGGGTGCTCCGCGGCGCCCAGCGGGCGAGGGACGGTTTTCCCGTACGCGGGCCGGGAGGCGGCCGGTGGGGTGCTGAGCGCTCACCGCCGCGATCCGCCACTTGAGCGGCGGCGTCGGCGATCGCCCGGCAGAGCCGCGCTTCCCCGGCGCAGGGTGCGGTGCCGTACCGGCCGGTGAGCCGTGCCGGCCGGCGAAGGATACCCTGGCAGCCCAGGTGCCTCGGGCGCAGGGGCGGTAACCGGCCTCGCCGGGATACGGTGGCGGAGTGGATCAGCTTCAGCGGGTCGCCGATCTGGCCCGCGACGTGCCGGGGCCACGGCCATCGGCGCCTACCTGCACGGGTCCTCCGTGCTCGGCGGCCGCGAACCGGCCAGTGACCTGGACGTGCTCCTCGTCTCGCGGGCGGCGCGGGGCCGCCCCGCCGTGGGCGGCCGCCGCATGCCCGTTGCGATGGCCGGGCCGGCCGGGTCCGGCCGCCGTGGCGGTCACCGGCGCCGGACCGACGCCGATCGTCTGCGGGCCGAGCGGATTCCCTTCCCATCCGCGGGCGTCTCGCCGCCCCGATGACCTTCGCCGCTGCCCGACGGGGCGGCACGGACCGGCAGCGGAATCGTGATCTCCTCATACCTGACCGGAATCGTCGCGAACCCGCGGCCCGAATTCCGGGTCAAACCGGGCGTGCGTGTGAAGATGATCCTGCCGGCCCTCACCGAGGCGACGTCACCCTTCTTCCGGCCGATCAAGTACTCGCTCTTCCCGCCGCTCGGCCTCGCCACCCTCGCCGGGTACCTCGACCCCGACGACGAGGTGACGATCACCGACGAGCACGTGCAGAAGATCGACCTCGCCGACGAGCCCGACCTGGTGGTCATCCAGGTCTACATCACCTCCGCGAAGCGGGCGTACGAGCTGGCCGACCACTACCGGGCCAAGGGCGCGTACGTCTGCCTCGGCGGGCTGCACGTGACCTCGCTGCCGGAGGAGGCGGCCCGGCACGCCGACACGATCTTCTGCGGGCCGGGGGAGGACACCTGGCCGAGGTTCCTCGCCGACTTCCGGGCGGGGCACCCGGCGCCCCGGTACGACTCCACCGAACGCACCCTGGCCACGCTCCCGCCGGTGCGGCGCGACCTGATCGACCGGCGGCGCTACCTGGTGCCGAACTCGATCGTGGTCTCCCGCGGCTGCCCGCACGTCTGCGACTTCTGCTACAAGGAGGCGTTCTTCAAGGGCGGCAAGTCCTTCTACACCCAGGCGGTCGACGCCGCGCTCGCCGAGATCGACCGGCTCCCCGGGCGCCACCTGTACTTCCTCGACGACCACCTCTTCGGCAACCCGCGGTTCGCCGCCGCGCTCTTCGACGGGATGCGCGGCATGGGCCGGCTGTGGCAGGCGGCCGGCACGGTGCAGTCCGTCCTCCGCCCCGGGCTGCTCGAGAAGGCGGTCGAGGCCGGTCTGCGCAGCCTCTTCGTCGGGTTCGAGACGCTCAGCTCGGCGAACCTCACCGAGCAGCGCAAGTGGCAGAACATCGGCCGCGACTACGAGGCGGCGATCCGGCGGCTCCATGAGCACGGGGTCATGGTCAACGGCAGCTTCGTGTTCGGGATGGACGAGGACGACACCTCGGTCTTCGACCGGACCGTCGAGTGGGCGATCGAGCAGGGCATCGAGACCGCGACCTTCCACATCCTCACGCCCTATCCCGGGACCCGGCTCTACGACCGGATGGCCCGGGCGGGCCGGATCCTCCACCACGACTGGGATCTCTACGACACCCGGCACGCCGTCTTCCGGCCCGCGCGGATGACCCCGGAGGAGCTGGAGGAGGGCTACTGGCGGGCGTACCGCGACTTCTACCGGTGGGGGTCGATCCTCCGCGGCGCCGCCACCAAGCCGACCCTGCGCGGCCGGCTGCGGCACGCCGCGTACGCCGCCGGGTGGAAGAAGTTCGAGCCGCTGTGGGACCTGGTCATCCGGGCCAAGCAGGTCGGGCGGCTGCTGCCCACGCTCGAGGCGATCCTCGCCGGGTTCGGCGCCCACCCCGCGGTGGAGGAGGCGGCCGAACCGGACGAGCCGGTCGCCAGGGAAACGGTCGCCAGGGAGATCGAACCGGCCGGCTCGCACACGTCACCGGCTTGAGAGCGGGCCGCGACGGCCCGCGGGGCAGGCCGGGGCGGGACGGCCTTCGCCCGGCGCGGTTCTCGCGTCTCGGTCCCGCCCGGGTGGGACGGTCACGGCCCGCCGCGCTCCGGGTACGCTGCGCTTGATCGGCGGTCCCACGCGACCTGCCGGTACGGCTCAGCACAGGACAGGCGGGCGCGCGGCTCATGCTCAAGCTCGATCGGTTGGTGAACGTGCTCGGCGGCTTCGGGGCGCGGCTCTGCTGCGCCCCGGCCTCCCGGGACGTGGAGCTGCGCAGCGTGGTGCTCCACGACCCGGCCGCGCCGCGCGCCGAGACCGGCGACGTGTTCCTCGCCGTCGGCGTGGAGTCCGCGGCCGAGGCGGTCCGCCTGGCCCGCGAGGCGTCGGCCGCCGTGGTCCTGGTCCGCGGCACCCCGCCGCTCGAGCGCGACGTGCTCGAGCAGGCCAACGCCGGCGGCGTCGCCGTACTGCTCGTGGAACCGGCGGTGAGCTGGAGCCAGCTCGTCGGCGCCGTCTACGGCCTGGTGCTCGAAGGCCGCCGCCCCGGCGCCGCCCACGGCCCGTCCGACCTGTTCGCCCTGGCCGACCGGCTCGCCGACGCGGTCGGCCACCCGGTCACCATCGAAGACCAGATGTCCCGGGTGTTCGCGTACTCCGGCGCCCAGCACGCCGCCGACCCGGCCCGGCTGGAGACGATCCTCGGCCGCCGGGTGCCCGAGCCCACCCGCCGGCTGCTCGAGCAGCGCGGGGTCTTCGCCCACCTCGCGACCTCGGACGAGCCGCTCTTCGTGGAGCCGTCGCCGGAGCACGGCCTGCGCGGGCGGATGGTCGTGGCCGTGCGCGCCGGGCGCGAGCTGCTCGGGTCGATCTGGGTGGAGTGCGAGGAGCCGCTCACCGGGGACCGCCGGGCCGCCCTGCTCGCCGGGGCCCGGACGGTCGCCCAGCACCTGCTGCGCTCCCGGGTCAGCGCGGACCTGGAACGGCAGGTCGAGGCCGACCTCGTGCTCCAGCTCATCGAGGGGACCGCGGACACGCCCCGGGTGCTCAGCGGGCTCGGCCTGCCGGAGGGGCAGTTCCGGGTGATCGCGCTCCAGGCGCACATCGGTGAGGAGCGCCACGCCGGGATCATGCTCGCCTACGACCGCGCCACCACCGGTTTCGGCTGGTCCCGGCCCGGGCGCAGCGCGCTGTTCGGCAACACGCTCTACACCGTGCTGCCGTGCGGGACCGACCCCGGCCCCGCGCTCAACTGGCTCAACATGATCGCGGAGGCCCTGCCGCGGCAGGTCACCGTGCACGCCGGGGTCGGGGGTGCGGCCGAGCCGGCCCAGCTCCCCGCGAGCCGGCGGGAGGCGGACGAGAGCCTCGCGCTCGGCACCGCCCGCCCGGACGCCCCGCGCGCGATCGTCTACGACGACGCGTGGGACCAGATCCTGCTGCAGCGCCTCCGGGCGGCCGCCGCCGCGGGCCGTACCCCCGCCAGGAGCCCCATCGCCGACCTGACCAGGTACGATGCCGAGCACGGCACCCAGTACATCCCCACCCTCCGCGCCTGGCTCGAGGCGCAGGGGGACCTCGCCGTGGTGGCCGACCGGCTCGGCATCCACCCGAACACGGTGCGGTACCGGCTGCGGCGGATGGCCGAGATCACCAACCTCGAGCTGCACCGCCCCGAGAAGCGGCTCGCGATGATCATCGCCCTGGCGGTGCACCAGGGATGACCTGCGGTTGTTCCTCCCGGACAAGCCCTTGCCGGGCACTTGTGCGACTTTGACAGACCCTTTCCGCGCGGCCGGGGGAAAGCTGGAGAACATAAGGCAGCGGCAGAGTGGAGACAGGTTCATGGACATCGCCGGACCGCGTACGGCAGTCGTGATCGGTGCCGGTGTGGTGGGGCTTTCCACCGCCTGGTTCCTGCAGGAGCACGGCGTAGAGGTCACCGTGGTCGACCGCCGTGGGGTCGCCGCCGGTGCGTCGTGGGGCAACGCCGGATATCTCTCCCCCGGCCTGGCCATCCCCCTCAACGAGCCAGGGGTCCTGCGATACGGCCTGCGCTCGCTGCTCGACCCGGGCGCGCCCCTGCACGTGCCGGCCACCCCGGACCCGGGGCTCTGGTCGTTCCTCCTCAGGTTCGCGGCGAACTGCACCTGGCGCTCGTGGGGCCGGGCCGTACGGGCCAACCTCGCCTTCAACGAGGAGTGCCTGGAGGCGTTCGACTACCTCACCTCGAACGGCGTCGAGGCCCCCACGATCGAAGCCCCGATCACGGCGGCCTTCGAGACCGAGCGGCAGGCCGCGGCCTTGCTGCACGAGCTCAAGCGCATCAACGAGTCCGGGATGCGGATCGAGTACGCCGCGCTCACCGGCGATGAACTCAGGAGCCGGGTACCGCAGATCTCCACCCAGGTGCGGGCCGGAGTCCGGCTGGATGGGCAGCGGTACGTCGATCCCGGACGCTTCACTCACGCGCTCGCCGAGTCCGTGACCGCGCGCGGTGGCACGATCCGGTCGGGCTTCGAGGTGACGGAGATCCGGCCGGCCCTCAACGGCATCCTCGTCCGGTCCACCGGTGACGAGACCATCAAGGCGGACGTCGTCGTGGTCGCCACCGGCGCCTGGCTCAACCGGCTCGGCAAGGAGCTCGGCGTCCGCGTGCCGGTGCGGGCCGGGCGTGGCTACTCCTTCACCGTCCCGACCGACAAGCCCGTGCCCGGGCCGATCTACCTCCCGGCCGTGCGGGTGGCGTGCACGCCGTACCAGGGCAAGCTCCGTGTCGCCGGCACCATGGAGTTCCGTGGGCCGGACGACCCGCTGGTGCAGCGCCGCATCGACGCCATCATCAAGTCGGCCCGGCCGCTGCTCACCGGGGTCGACTGGAACGGGATCACCGACATGTGGGTCGGCCCGCGCCCGGTCTCCCCGGACGGCAGGCCGCTCGTCGGGGCCACCCGGGTCCCCGGCGTGTTCGTCGCGGGCGGCCACGGCATGTGGGGGCTCACCCACGGACCGGTCACCGGGCGCGCGCTCGCCGAGCAGATCGTCACCGGCAAGCAGCCCGCGGCCCTGTGGGACTTCGACCCCACGCGCTGACTCGCTCCCGGCTGAATCTCGCTTCCGGCCCCGTTCGCCGTCGGCGCCGCATGATCGCGGCGACCGGCCCCGCGAACGGGGCCGTTTGCTTTTCCGGCGGACGATCGCCCGACGGAGTGCCGAAGATCCCGGTCAGAGAGGCGGCGGCGGCCATCGCCGATGCCCCAGGCATCGGAGGTGTCGCTGGCGTTGCCACGGCGGACCGGCGCCATTCCGCAGACCTGCTGGCCAGCGGATTCGCCGTAACCGCACCGAATTCAAGGTCACCGCGCGGGCTAGGAGCGCTGGGTGAGGTCGGCGGCGAGCGCGGCCGCCGCCTTCTGCAGCAGCGGTACGGCTCGCGCGACCAGCTCGTCGGTCATCCGGGTCACCGGCCCGGAGATCGAGATGGCCATCTGGGCCGGGCCGCCGGGCACGGCCACGGCCACACAGCGGACCCCGACCTCCTGCTCGCCGTCGTCGGTGGCGTAGCCGCGCTCCCGGATCCGGTCGAGCTCCTCGGCGAACCGCTCCGGGTCGGTGATCGTGTGCTCGGTCTGCGCGGGCATGCCGGTGCGGCGCAGGATCTCCTGCACCTGCTCGGCGGGGAGGTTGGCGAGCAGGACCTTCCCCACCGCCGTGCAGTGGGCGTACACCTTCCGGCCGACCTCGGTGAACATCCGCATCGAGTGCCGGGAGGGGACCTGGCCGACGTAGACCACCCGGTCCCCGTCGAGCATCGCGAGGTTGGCGGTCTCGCCGAGGGTGTCGACGAGCTCGGCGAGGTGGGGCCGCGCCCAGGTGCCGAGCAGCCGGCTGGCGCTCTCCCCGAGCCGGATCAGCTTGGGGCCGAGCGCGTACTGCCGGGAGGGCTCCTGGCGCACGTACCCGAGGTCGGTGAGCGTGCGGACGAGCCGGTGGATGGTGGGCAGCGGAAGGTCGCAGGCGGTGGCGAGCGCGGAGAGGCTGATCCGCCCGTCTGACTCGGCCATGGCCTCCAGCACCTGGAAGGCCCGGGTCACCGATTGGACGCCGCCGGTGCGTTCGGCCTGCTCGCTCGCCGCCACGCTACCCCCTCGCCGCTTTTCCGGATACTGAAAAGCCTACTACCGCAGGTCGCCCCCTGGAGCGCGAACTTCCGTAACGCGGTAGGGATCGTTCACCATACAGAAGGATCACGGTCCGGCGACCGGTGACGCCAGACCGCCGTCCGGCGCGGCGGCCGGCCGAAGACGACACGGCCAGGCCGCGCGAGGAGACGTCCGCCGCATGAAGGCCGCGTCACCGCCCCGCCCGCCACGTGCGAGGAGGCAACGTTGACCCAGAACGCCCCAGGCGCTGGCCGGCTCGGCGAGGACGTGCTCGCCGAGGTCGACGCGCGGCTCGCCGACGCCGACGCCCGCCTCACCCGGTGCTATCCGGGGGACCCGGGCACCCGCCAGCCGGTGCACACGGTCTACGTCCCGGCGGACCGCTACCACGCGGACCTGGTGGCGGAGTGGGGCGCCCAGGCGCTGGCCGCGGCGGCCGAGCACGGGGGCCTGGCGGCCGTCGCCGAGGCGGCGCAGATCGACCCGGAGCTCGCCGAGCAGCTGCTCGAGCGGGTGGAGGCGAAGCTCACCACCGAGCCGATCGAGGACCTCCGCATCGACTTCGAGGACGGGTACGGCCACCGCGGCGACGAACGGGAGGACGCCGACGCGCGGCGCGTGGTCGAGCAGCTCGCCTCCGCCGGCCACGCGCGCTCGCCGTACGTCGGGATCCGGTTCAAGAGCCTCGAGGCGGCCACCCGGCGGCGGGGCATCCGCACCCTCGACCTGGTGGTGGGCGGCCTGGCCGAGGCCGGCGGGCTCCCCGAGGGCTTCGTCGTCACCCTGCCCAAGGTCACCGCGGTCGAGCAGGTCGAGGCGATGGTGTTCGTCTGCGAGCGGCTCGAGGAGGCGTACGGCCTGCCGCCGGGGCGGCTGCGGTTCGAGATCCAGATCGAGACCCCGCAGTCGATCATCGCGGCGGACGGCACGGCCACCGTGGCCCGGATGATCCAGGCGGCGCAGGGCCGGTGCACCGGCCTGCACTACGGCACCTACGACTACAGCGCGGCCTGTGGCATCGCCGCCGCGTACCAGAGCATGGAGCACCCGGCCGCCGACTTCGCCAAGGCGGTGATGCAGGCGGCCGCGGCCGGCACCGGGGTGCGGCTGTCCGACGGCTCGACGAACGTGCTCCCGGTCGGCGACCCCGGCACGGTGCGCGCCGCGTGGCGGCTCCACGCCCGGCTGGTGCGCCGCTCCCTGGAGCGCGGGTTCTACCAGGGGTGGGACCTGCACCCGGCCCAGCTCCCCACCCGGTTCCTCGCCACCTACGCCTTCTTCCGGGACGGGCTGCCCGCGGCCGCGGCCCGGCTGCGCGCGTACGCCGATCGGGCGGGCTCGCAGGTGCTCGACGAGCCGGCCACCGCGCAGGCACTGGCCGGGTACCTGATCCGCGGGCTGGACTGCGGCGCGCTCGGCGCGGACGAGGTCGAGCGGCTCACCGGCCTGGACCGCGCGGCCCTCGACCGCTTCTACCGGCGCGAGGCGCCCGGGGGTGCGGCGGCGCCGGGCGCTCCGACCGCCGGGCGCCCGGGTCGGCCGGGCGGTAGTCTCCGGCCATGAGGCTCATCGCGGAGTTCACCACCGAACCCTTCGTCGGCGAGGGCACTCCGCCCGCGCACGCCACCAGCGCGTTCGAGGCCGCCCGGGCGTCCGGGCTGACCTGCGAGTTCGGGCCGCTCGGCACGATGGTCCAGGGTGAGGCCGACCGGGTGCTCTCCGTCCTCAACTCCGTGCTCGCGGCCGCGTTCGCCAACGGCGCCACCCGGGTGACCGTGCAGGTCGAGCGGGAGACCGATGGCTGATCCCCGTTCGCATCCGCTGGTCGCCGCGGTGCTCCCGCTGGTCGAACGGGTGGGCGGCGAGGTGGTGGCCCCCGAGGAGATCCAGGCCGGTGACGTGCCGCTGGTCTGGGAGGGGGAGACGGTGGCCGGGGTCCGGCTGCCCGACCCAGGTGGTGGGCTCGAGCGGCTCATCGCCGAGGTGGAGCGGGAGCTCGGCGGGCCGTTACGGGACCTGCCCCGCTCGGCCAAGCAGCGCGCGGTGCGGCTGCTGGAGGAGCGCGGGGCGTTCGCCTTCCGCAAGTCGGCGGAGCTGGTCGCCGAGGCGCTCGGGGTGAGCCGGTTCACCGTCTACAACTACCTGAACCGCGGCCGGCGCTGATCGGCCACGTCTCTCGTCGTCGCCCTGTTCATCGGCGGTCAGACCGGCCAGCGCCGATCACCGGCCGCGTCCGTGGGGATTGTCGGCCTTGGGATCGCCGGCTCACCCAGGGTGCCAGGTGCCTCGTCCACCTCGGTCGCGGGCGAGGTTCATCCGCTGTCAACGCTGATCGTCCGTCTCACCGCGGCCCTGCGGACGTTCGACCACCGTCGGCGCTGATCGTCGGCACTCCGTCGGCGTTGATCGTCCCATTTCCTCCTGCAACAGCGACATCTGTCATCATGTGCCGCCGATCGGGGCAATTCTTCAACAAACTGTTGACGATGGCTGATCGCGAACTTAGGCTCCGAGCCGAGGAGGGGCGCCCGGTGATCGAGGCGGGAGGCCGGGCGTCCGCCTCCTCGGCCACAGGAAGACGCGCCCGGTGCGCACCGTGCCGCAGCACGCTTCGGCCACGTCGACCTGCCTAGGAGCTGATCATGGCCATCGTCCTCGGACGCAACCAGTACGGCAAGGCGGAGGTCCGCGTGTTCCGGGTCTACCGGGACACGCCGCGGCATGAGGTCCGCGACCTCAACGTGTGGACCGCGCTCCGCGGGGACTTCACCGACGCGCACGTCACCGGCGACCAGTCGCACGTGCTGCCGACCGACACCCAGAAGAACACCGTCTACGCCCTCGCCAAGAAGGAGGGCATCCGGGCGATCGAGGACTTCGCGCTCACGCTCGGCGACCACTTCCTCCGGCAGGTCCCGGCCGCCACCGGGGCGCGCATCGCCATCGAGGAGTACGCCTGGGACCGCATCGACGTCGACGGCACCGGGCACGACCACGGCTTCGTCCGCCGCGGCCAGGGCACCCGCACCACCGTGGTGACCGTCGAGGGCCGGGGCGATGAGCGCCGCGCCTGGGTGCTCTCCGGCATCTCCGACCTGATCATCGCCAAGACCACGGGGTCGGAGTTCCACGGCTTCCTCAAGGACGAGTACACCACCCTGGAGGAGACCCACGACCGGATCCTCGCCACCAGCCTGCACACCCGGTGGCGGTACCTCACCACCGACGTCGACTGGGACAAGACCTTCGCCTCGGTCCGGTCGATCCTGCTGCGGCAGTTCGCCACCGTGCACAGCCTCGCGCTCCAGCAGACGCTGTACGCCATGGGCAGCGCGGTGCTCGAGGCCCACCCGGAGATCGCGGAGATCCGGCTCTCCGCCCCGAACAAGCACCACTTCCTCGTCGACCTGCAGCCGTTCGGCCTCGACAACCCGGGCGAGGTGTTCTACGCGTCCGACCGGCCGTACGGGCTGATCGAGGCGTCGGTGGTGCGCGACGACGTGCCCGAGGCGCCCGAGGCCTGGCTTGCCACGCCCGGCTTCTGCTGACAGGGTCGGCAGCGAGCCCGCCGCCACCGCGGCGGCCCGGACCGCGGAGCAACCGGAATGCCCCACGTCGTCGTCGCCCCGGACAAGTTCAAAGGCTCCCTCACCGCGGCTGAGGTGGCCCGGCACGTCGCCGCCGGCCTGCGCCGTGCCGTACCCGGGCTGTCCGTGGCGACGCTGCCGGTGGCCGACGGCGGCGAGGGCACGCTCGACGCGGTGATCTCCGCCGGGTTCCGGCGGGTGCCGGTCCGCGCGACCGGGCCCACCGGGGAGCCGGTGGACACCGCGTACGCGGAGCGGGACGGCACCGCGGTGGTGGAGCTCGCCGACGTGTCCGGGCTGGCCCGGCTGCCCGGCGGGCGCCCGGACCCGCTCCGGGCGAGCAGCCGCGGCACCGGCGAGGTCATGGCCGCCGCCCTCGACGCGGGCTGCGCCCGCCTGGTCCTCGGCATCGGCGGGAGCGCCTGCACCGATGGCGGGGCGGGCATGGTCCAGGCCCTCGGCGGCGTGCTCCTCGACCGCGACGGGAACGAGCTCCCCCCGGGCGGGGCCGCGCTGCGCGACCTCGCCCGGATCGACCTGACCGGGCTCCACCCCCGGCTGCGCGAGGTGGAGCTCACCGTCGCCTGCGACGTCGACAACCCGCTGCTCGGCCCGCGCGGCGCCGCCGCGGTGTACGGCCCGCAGAAGGGGGCCGGCCCGGCCGAGATCGCGGTGCTCGATGCCGGGCTCGCCCGGTGGGCGGAGCTGGTCACCGCGGCCACCGGGGCCGACCGCACCGAGACGCCCGGTGCCGGGGCCGCGGGCGGGGTCGGGTTCGCCGCGGTCGCCGTGCTCGGGGCAACCCTGCGCCCGGGCATCGCCCTCCTGCTCGACGTGCTCGGCTTCCGGCCGGCGGTCAAGGGAGCCGCGCTCGTCGTCACCGGCGAGGGGTCCCTGGACGCGCAGACCCTCCACGGCAAGGCCCCGGCGGGCGTGGCCGCGGCCGCGCGCGAGCACGGGGTGCCCGTGGTCGCCGTGGCCGGCCGGTGCACGCTCACCGCCGCCGAGCTCGCCCGGATCGGCATCGACGCCGCCTACCCGCTCACCGACCTCGAACCCGACCCGGACCGCTGCATGGCCGAGGCCGGCCCGCTGCTCGAGCGGGCCGCGGAGCTGATCGCCGCCCGGCACCTCCGGGCCGCGTGACCCCGCCCCGGCCGGCCGTACCGGAACGGCCCGTACGGCCGGCGCCGCCCCCATGCGGCGGGGACCGGTGCACCACCCGGCGGTGCTCCGCCAGGGGCGCCCCGCCCGGGCGGCGGACACCGCCACCGCACGACACAGGGAGGACACCACGAGCCGCCACGACCTCGTCATACGGGCCCGGCGGGTCATCACCGGCGCCGGGGAGACCGGCCGGTGCATCGGCGTCACCGGCGGGAGGATCACCGCGGTCGAGCCGCTCGGCTCCGCGCTCACCGGGGACCGGGTGGTCGAGTACGGCGACGACGTGGTCCTGCTGCCCGGCCTGGTCGACACCCACGTCCACGTCAACGAGCCCGGCCGCACCGAGTGGGAGGGCTTCGCCACCGCGACCCGGGCGGCCGCGGCCGGGGGGATCACCACCCTCATCGACATGCCGCTCAACAGCGTCCCGCCGACCGTCGACCCGGCCGCGCTCGAGGCCAAGCGGGCGAGCGCCGCCGGCCGGTGCCACGTGGACGTGGGCTTCTGGGGCGGCGCCGTACCGGGCAACCTCGGCAAGCTGCGCCCGCTGCACGAGGCCGGGGTGTTCGGCTTCAAGTGCTTCCTCATCGACTCGGGGGTCGAGGAGTTCGGCCACCTCGACCCGGCCCTGCTCGCCGAGGTGCTCGCCGAGGTGGCCCGGTTCGGCGGGCTCGTGCTCGTCCACGCCGAGGACCCGGCCGAGATCGGGCGGGCGCCGGCGGCCCGCGGCCGGCGCTACCGGGACTTCCTCGCCTCCCGGCCCAGCCGGGCCGAGGACGCGGCGATCGCCCGGGTGATCGAGGCGGCGGCCGCCACCGGGTGCCGGGTGCACATCCTCCACCTGGCGAGCTCGGACGCGCTCGCGATGATCGAGGCGGCGCGGCGCGACGGGGTCCGGATCACCGTGGAGACCTGCCCGCACTACCTCACCTTCGCCGCGGAGGAGATCCCGGACGGCGCCACCCAGTTCAAGTGCTGCCCGCCGATCCGGGAGGCGGCCCACCGGGAGCGGCTCTGGGCCGGGCTCGCCCGCGGGGCCGTGGACTGCGTGGTCTCCGACCACTCGCCGTGCACCCCCGACCTCAAGCGCCTCGACGCGGGCGACTTCGGCCTCGCCTGGGGCGGCATCTCCTCGCTGCAGCTCGGCCTGCCCGCGGTGTGGACCGAGGCGCGCCGGCGCGGGCACACGCTCCGCGACGTGGCGCGCTGGCTCGCCGAACGGCCCGCCGAGATCGCCGGGCTGCGGCGGAAGGGCCGCATCGCGGTCGGGTACGACGCTGACTTCTGCGTGTTCGCCCCGGATGAGGAGTTCACCGTGGACCCCGCCCGCCTCCACCACCGGAACCCGATCACCCCGTACGCCGGCCGGACGCTCACCGGGGTGGTCCGGCGGACCTGGCTCCGCGGCGCCGAGGTGGGCGGCGAGCCGGCCGGCCGGCTGCTCAGACGAGGGGAAGCATGACGGACTTCACGCACCTGCCCGACCTCGCCTCCCGGGCCCTCGGCGGGAGCGTCGTGTACGCCAACGACGAGTTCTTCGCCGAGCGGGAGAACCTGATCAAGCCCGAGCCGCCGGTGTTCGACCCGGCCGCGTTCGGCCACAAGGGAAAGGTGTACGACGGGTGGGAGACCCGGCGCCGCCGGGAGCCCGGCCACGACCACGCGGTGGTGCGGCTCGGGGTCCCCGGCGTGGTGCGCGGGGTGGTGGTGGACACCGCGTACTTCCGCGGCAACTACCCGCCGTACGTCTCGGTCGAGGCGGCGAGCGTCGAGGGCCACCCCTCGCCGGCCGAGCTCGCGGAGGCCGAGTGGGTGCCGCTCGTCCCCAAGTCACCGGCGCAGGGCGACCACGCCAACCGGTACCCCGTGGCCGTGGAGCGGTGCTTCACCCACGTCCGGCTCTCCATCTACCCGGACGGCGGGGTGGCCCGGTTCCGGGTCCACGGCGAGCCGGTGCCCGACCCCCGGTTCCTCATCGGCACGGTCGACCTCGCCGCCCTGGAGAACGGCGGCACGATCGTCGACTGCTCGAACATGTTCTACTCCTCGCCGGTGAACCTGCTGCTGCCCGGCCGGGCCCGGCACATGGGCGAGGGGTGGGAGAACGCGCGGCGCCGCGACGGCGGCAACGACCACGTCACGGTACGGCTCGGCGCCGCGGGGCACGTGCGGCTGGTCGAGCTCGACACCTCGTACTTCCTCGGCAACGCGCCCGGGTGGGCCCGGCTGCGCGGCATCGACGCGCGCACCGGCGACCTCGCGGACGAGGGCGCGTGGTTCGACCTGGTGCCGCGGACCCGGCTCCAGCCCGACACCCGGCACCGGTTCCGCACCGACCCGGCCCGCGCGGTGACCCACGTGCGGCTCGACGTGTACCCCGACGGCGGGCTGGCCCGGCTCCGCGTGCACGGGGAGCTCGCGCCGGGCGCCCGGGAGGAGCTGGTGCTGCGCTGGCTCAACCTGCTCCCCGGGGGTCACGCCCGCGCCGTGCTCCAAGGGGAGGCCGGGCTGAGCGGCGAGGACGCGGCCGCGCTCGTCGCGCGCCGGCCCTTCCCCGGCCTCGACGCGCTGCCCGAACCGGTCCGCGCCGCCCTGCTCGGCTGACCCCGGCCGGGATCGCGCACGTCACCGGCCCGGGACCGGTTCACCGGCCCGGTGGGGCAGCGCGCCCGCCCGGCGCCTCGGCACGCCCGGCGGGCGCGCACGTCTCGGCATGCCCCCGTTCGGCGGACGCGCCCGCGACCGTCACGCCGCCGGAGGGCCGGTACGGCCGGGCCGTACCGGTGTCAGGCCGGCGAGGCGGCGGGGCCGGGCGCGGGAGGGGCGGCGAGGTCCGCGGCCGTGGGCAGCGCGTCGATCGCCCCGGGCCGGGAGACCGTGACCGCGGCGGCGCGGCAGCCCCGGGCCGCCGCCTCGGCGAGCGGCTCCCCGGCGAGCAGCCCGGCCACCAGGCCGGCGCAGAAGCTGTCCCCGGCGGCCGTGGCGTCCACCGCCCGCACCGGCACCGCGGGCACCCGGGCCACGCCGTCGGCGGTGACCACCATGGCCCCGTCGGCGCCGAGGGTGACCACGACCGCCCGCGGCCCGCCGGGCAGCAGGCTCCGGGCGAGGTCGGCCACCTCATCCGGGCTCTCCGGGGTGGGCGCCTGGCAGAGGACGGCGAGCTCGTGCCGGTTGGGGACGAGCACGTCCACCCGGGAGAGCAGCTCCCGGGGGAGCGGCCGCGCCGGGGCGGGGTTGAGCACGACCGTGCCGGTGGCCAGGCGCACGGCCTCGGCCACGGCGGGGATCGGGATCTCGAGCTGGGCGAGCACGGCCCGCGCGCCGGTGATCGTGCCCTCGGCCGCGCGCACCCGGCCGGCGTCGAGCCGGCCGTTGGCGCCCGGGCTCACCACGATCGTGCTCTCCCCGTCCCCCTCCTCGAGGATGATCATCGCGAGGCCGGTCGGCGCGGGCACCGGGACGAGGTGCCGGACGTCCACGCCCTCCGCGCGGAGCCGCTCGGCGAGCATCCCCCCGTCCGCGTCCTCGCCCACGCAGCCGATCATGGCCGTGCGCAGGCCGAGCCGGGCGCACGCCACGGCCTGGTTCGCGCCCTTGCCGCCCGGCCCGCGGCGGGCGTCCGCGCCGAGCACGGTCTCGCCCGGCCGCGGCACCCGCCCCACCGGCACGGTGAGGTCGAGGTTGACACTGCCGACGACGGCGACGTCCACCCCGCTCATGCGCGGCCCCCCAGGCGCTCGACCGCGGCGATCATCAGCTCCCAGAACCGGTCGCGGTCGAGGGTGATGCCGACGTCGGCGTTCGGCTCCCACCCCATGCGGCGGTGGAGGTCGACGACCGTCGCCCCGCGGGTGTACGCCCCCTCCAGCTCCACGCGGACCGGGGCCCGCACGCACTCGACCACGCTCCGGTCGATCACGTAGGCCACCGCGACCGGGTCGTGCAGCGGCGGCGCCTCGAAGCCCCACAGCCGCCGGTACGTGCCGCCGAAGAAGGTCATCAGCTCGGCGCAGACCTCGCCGAGCCGGGTGCCCAGCCCGCGGAACCGGTCCACCACGTCCGGGGTGACCAGGGCCTGGTGGGTCACGTTGAGCCCGTGGAGGGTGACCGGCAGGCCGCTCGCGAGCACCTCGGCCGCGGCCTCGGGGTCGACGTAGACGTTGAACTCCGCGTACGGGGTGTGGTTGCCCCGTTCGATGCTGCCGCCCATGACGACCAGCTCGCGGATGCGGGAGGCGTCCTCCGGGTGGCGGCGCAGCAGCGTGGCGACGTTGGTCAGCGGCCCCACCGCGATGATCGTGACCGGTTCGGGGCTCTCCCGGAGGATGCGGTGCATGAGGTCGACCGCGTGCTCCCCGGCGAGGGGCACGGTGGGCGGGCCGAGCTCGGGGCCGTCGAGGCCGCTCTCCCCGTGCACGTCGGCCGCGGTCTCCAGGGCGCCGGCGAGCGGCCGGTCGCACCCGGCGGCCACGGGCACGCCGGTGATCCCGGCGAGCGTGCAGACCCGGCGGGCGTTGAGCGACGTCTTCTCCAGCGTCTGGTTGCCCGCCACCGTGGTGATCGCCTTGAGGTCGATCGCCGGGTCGGCGGCGGCGAGCATGATGGCGAGCGCGTCGTCGTGCCCGGGGTCGCAGTCGAGGATGACCGGGGTGGCCACGTCAGAGCTCCCGGGCCAGCCAGCGGACCGCCCGGCCGAACAGGGTGCGGTAGCCCGGCCAGGCGGTGAACTCGTCCGGGCACCAGTGCGGGCCGACGTCCGACGCCCAGGCGAGGGTACGGCCCCGCCCCACCTCGCGCACGGCGAGCAGCGGGTCCTCGCCGACGGCGGCGATCAGCCGGGCGCCGTCGCGGAGCCCGAAGCGGTTGTAACCGAGCAGGGCCGGCCAGGTGGTCTCCAGGCCGGCGACGATCGGGTCGTCCGGGTCGACGACCTTGGGCTCCACCCCCTCCGGGGCCTCGACCCGGTCGTCGTACGGGGAGATCACGGCGGGGAGCACCGCCTCGACCGGGGTGCCGCGGAACGCCGCCTTGGCCTCGATGCCCTGGAACGACAGGTAGCCGCCGGCCATGGCGAGGCCGCCGCCCTGCTCGACCCACTCGGCGAGCACCTTGAGCCGGTTCGGGGTGCGCTTGCTCGCCAGCCAGGTGTCGGGGTGGAGCAGGATGCTGTTGGCGCCGATGTCGGAGAGCACCACCACGTCATAGGCGGAGAGCTCCTCCACGGAGCCGGGGAAGTGCTGGGGCACCTCGTGCGCCGGCATGTGCACCACCTCGATGCCCTCGGCGGTGAGCGCGTCGCGCAGCGGGCCCACACCGGTGTGGTAGGTGGTCGTGGTGAACGAGTCGAAGCCCTTGTAGTGCGTGGACTCGCTCACCCACGACTCGCCGGCGACCAGCACGCGGGTCATTCGTCCTCTCCTTTCGCGGCGGTCTCGAAGACCGCCCGGGGGTTGGCGATGAGCAGATGGTCGGTGTCGTCCGCGGTGAGCCCGTGCCGGTGCAGCCGCGGGATGAAGCTGTCGAGCAGGTGGGCGTAACCCCGGCCGCCGTAGCGGACGAGCATGGTCTTGAGGAAGACGTCCTGGGAGAGCAGCAGCCGGTCGCGGTAGCCGTACCGGACGAGGCGGGCGATGGCGCGGGCGTTCTCCTCGTCGCACGGGGACTGGCCCTCGCCGACGAAGTGGTAGTCCATGCCGCACATGTCGTACTCGAGCCACGCCCCGCGGTCGGCGAGCGAGGTCTGGTACTCCAGGTCGTCGAGGGAGGGGTTCATGTGGCCGAGCACGGTCGCGGTGAGCCGGCCGCCCTCCTCGGCCACGATGTCGAGCACCCGGTGGCCGTGCCGTACCCACCCGGGCAGGTGGACCGAGAGCGGCACCCCGGTGCGGGCCTGGGCGCGGGCGGCCCCGCGGAGCACCTTCTCCTCCGCGGGGGTGAAGGCCGGGGAGACGCCGATCTCGCCGATCACCCCCGGCCGGACGCCCGCGACGCCCTCCCGCACCTCCCGCTCGATCTCCTCGGCCACGTCCTCCACGGACATGCCGCGCACCCGGGCGGGGTGCGAGCGCTCCAGGTAGAAGCCGCAGCCCATGACCACGTGGAGGCCGGTCGCCCGGGCGATCCGCACCAGGCCGCGCGGGTCCCGGCCCAGGCCCTCCGGGGTCACCTCGACGATGGTCCGCCCGCCGCGGGCCGCGAACCGGGCGGCCTCCTCCGCGGCGAGCTCCGGGTCGTCGAGGGAGACGTTGTGCCGGGACAGGTACGGGTCCTCGCGCAGCCGGCCGAGGAACTCCATGCGGATGGGCTCGTGGGCGATCCGCTCGCCCTCGGCGTCCCCGGGGGCGGGCGGATGCCAGGCCGACGAGCCGTCGTTGAGCAGGTGCTCGTGGAAGAGCGTGATGCCGAGCTCCGCGGCGGGCACCGCGCCGAGCACCGTCTGCACGTGCACGGTCATCGCTTCGCGGTCCCGAACCTCGACCACAGCTTGGTGTTGCCGAAGATCGCCAGGAGGAGGATGCTCCCCTGCACGATCTGCACGTAGAACGGCGACACGTGGAGCAGCACCAGGCCGTTGGAGATCACCCCGAGGGTGAGGGCGCCGAGGATCGTGCCGAGCATGGAGCCCCGGCCGCCGAAGAGGCTGGTGCCGCCGAGCACCACCGCGGTGATCACCTCGAGCTCGAAGCCCACGCCGGCGTTGGACGAGCCCGAGGCGAGCCGGGTGGCGACCAGCACCCCGGCGAGCGCCGCGGCGAGGCCGGTGAGCACGTAGACGATCAAGCCGATGCGGCGGATCTCCACGCCGCTGCGCCGCAGCGACTCCGCGTTGGAGCCCAGGCCGGTGACGTACCGCCCGAACGGGGTGCTCGTCAGCGCGAACCATCCGGCGGCGGCGATCACGACCGCGAGGATCGCCGGGATCGGCACCCCGAGCAGCCGCCCCTGGCCGAGCTGGAGCACCCATCCGCCGTCCTTGATCGGGGTGGAGTAGCCCTCGGTCACCCGCAGCGCCGTACCGCGGATGATCGACAGCGTGGCGAGGGTGACGATGAACGGCGGCAGCCCCTGGTAGGAGGAGAACCAGCCGTTCACCGCCCCGACCAGGGCACCGAGGGCGAGGACGGCGAGGAAGGACAGCGACGGGTCGACGCCGGTGTCGATCAGGATCGCCAGCAGCGATCCGGTGAGCGCGACGATCGACCCGACGGACAGGTCGATGCCCGCCGTGGTGATGACGAACGTCATCGCCACCGCGACGATCAGCGTGGGCGCGATCTGGCGCAGCAGGTTCAGGATGTTCCCGACCGTCATGAACCGGTCGGCCGTGGCGCTGAAGAACACCACGAGCACGACCAGCACCGCGGCGATCGCGATGACCTGGATGTGCCGGCCGATGAACGCCCGCAGCCGGGCCGATCTCGTGGTGACGATCCGCTCACTGGCGGGGACGGTGGTGGGAGTGCTCATGCCGCACGCTCGTTTCCGCCGTGACCGACGATCTCCGCGACCAGGCGCTCCAGGCTGGTGGTCCGGGCGTCCAGGTCGGCGCGGAGCGTCCCCTCGTACATCACGCACAGCCGGTCGCAGACCTCGAACAGGTCCTGCAGCCGGTGGGTGATGAGGATGACGCTCACCCCGGACTCGGAGACGGTGCGGATCAGCCGGAGCACCGTCTCCACCTCGCTCACCGCGAGCGCCGCGGTCGGCTCGTCCATGATCAGCACCTTGGGGCCGAAGGTGACGGCCCGGGCGATCGCCACGGCCTGCCGCTGGCCGCCGGACAGGTCGCGCACCGGGAGGTCGGTGAGCGGGATGCGGATGTTGAGCGCGTCGAGGTGCTCGCGCGCCTCCCGGTGCATGCGCCGCTTGTCGAGCACGAGGCCGCCGAACCGGCGCGGCTCCCTGCCGAGGAACAGGTTCCCGGCGACGTCGATGTCGTCGCAGAGCGCCAGGTCCTGGTAGACCATCTCGATGCCCAGCTCGCGGGCGTCGCGGGGGGAGGTGAAGGACACCTCCCGCCCGTCGAAGAAGATGCGCCCCGAGTCGGGCACGACCGCACCCGCCAGGATCTTCATCAGGGTGGACTTGCCCGCCGCGTTGTCGCCGACCAGGCCGACGACCTCGCCGGGCGCCACCCGGAGGGTGACCCCGCGCAGGGCGTCGACCATGCCGTAGCGCTTGCGGATGTCCTGCATCAGGACCCGGTCGGGTGCCTGGGTGCCCGTCATCCGGTCAGCCTCCGTAGATGGAGCGGAAGCGGTCGACGTTCTCCTTGGTCACGATCTCCACGGGGACGTCGATGCGCTTCTTGGGCTCCGCGCCGTTGACGATGGCGTACGCCTCCTTGACCGCCTCATACCCCTCGGTCTTGGGGTCCTGCTGGACCACGGCCGCGACGAAGCCGGCGTCGATCCCGGCGATCGCCTCCTTGGTGAGGTCCCAGCCGAAGACCTTGACCCGGTCCCCGGCCTGCTGGGAGTTGATCGCCGCCACGGTGCCGAGCAGGGCGGGCTCACCGGTCGCGTAGACGGCGTCGAGGTCCTGGCGGGAGGTGAGGAGGTTCTCGGCGGCGGTGAGGGCGGCCTCCTGGCGGTTCTGGCCGTCCACGGTCTGGACGATCTGGGCGCCCGCCTTGGTGACGGTCTCCTCGAAGCTGTCCTTTCGGACGTTCTGGATGTAGGAGTTCAGCGCGCCGACAATGCCGATCTTGGGCGCGGAGAGGTTCTGCTCCTTGGCCCACTCGTTGACGAACTCGCCGATCTGCTGACCCGCCTTGGCGTTGTCCACGCCGACCTGGGTGTCGACGGCGGGGGAGTCGACGATCGCGTCGACCGCGATGATCTTCACGCCGGCCTCCTTGGCGGCCTGGATCGCCGGCTTGACGCCTTCGACGTCGATCGCCACGACGATGATGGCGTCGAACTGCTGCTGGACGAAGTTGTCGATCGCCTCGTTCTGCTTGGCCGGGTCGTCGTTGGCGTTGAAGATCGTGAGGTCGACGCCCACTTCCTTGGCGGCCTGTTGGGCGCCTTCGTTCATCTGGTTGAAGAAGATCGCCTGCTGGTTGATCTGAACCAGCCCGACGCGTGGCTTGCCGGCACCGGATTCTCCACCGGAGTCCCCGCTGCCACAGGCGGGGACGAGCAAGGCCGTCGCGGCGAGCACCGCCGCGGCGCGGAACAGGCGGAATCTCCGGGCCATGGTGATCTTCCTTCCGGGCTGAGGGTTGGGAAAACGTTTGTCCCGCTTGGGGGTGGACGCTATCCCTCCGTCTTTGTCCAAGTCAAGGGCGGTTTGTCCGTTCGTTTCTGTCAAGATCCTTGTGTTCGGGGGTATGATCGGGCGTCAACGCAGGTGATGCCCGCCCAACCCAGTCTCCAGGCGGGGGAGTCGTTAGGAAAACGTTATCCGCATGGCCGTCACGCTCCGCGAAGTCGCCGCCCACGCCGGGGTCTCCATCGCCACGGCCTCCCGGGCGCTGTCGGGGCGGCGCAAGGTGTCCCCGGAGATCGTCGCCCGGGTGGTCGCGGCCGCCGAACAGCTGGGGTACCGGCCCAACGCCGTCGCCCAGGCGCTGCGGGAGCAGACCACGCGCACCGTCGGCATGGTCGTCCCGAGCATCACCCTCCCGTTCTTCCCCGAGATCGTGCAGGCCGTCGAGTACGAGCTGCAGCGCTCCGGCCGGGAGCTGATCCTCTGCGACGCCCAGTACGACCCCCGGGTCGAGGAGCGCCGCCTGCGGGTCCTCGTCGAGCGCAAGGTCGACGGCCTCATCATCAGCCCCTGCGACATGGAACGGAGCCGGCCGGCCGTGGTCGAGGCGGCGAAAGCCGTACCGCTCGTGCAGCTCGACCGGTACGTCGAGGGCGGCGTGAGCGACTGGGTCGGGGTCGACGACGAGATCGGCATCGGCCTCGCGGTCGAGCACGTCATCGCCGGCGGGGCGAAACGGCTCGCCTTCGTCGGATCGGAGCTCACCAACTCCTCGGCGCGCCTGCGCCTGGCGGCCTTCGAACGCGGGGCCCGGGCAGGCGGGGTGCAGGTCACCGACGTGCTCCTCGGCGAGTTCAGCGCCGCCTGGGGGCAGCGCGCGGCCGAGCTGATCTGCACCGGCGGGCGGATCCCCGACGCGGTGATCTGCGGCAACGACGAGATCGCCATCGGCATGCTCCGCGGCCTGCGCGCCCACGGCCTGCGCGTGCCCGACGACGTCGCCGTCACCGGGTTCGACGACATCGGATACGCGGAGCTGTCCGACCCGCCGCTCACCACCGTCCGCCAGCCGCGGGAGCAACTCGCCCGGGAGGCCCTGCGGGTGCTCGCCGAGGCCCGCACCTCGCCCGGCCTGCGCCGGATCGCGGTGGCGCCCCAGCTCGTCGTCCGCGGGACGACCCGACCGGAGAAGTGATCATGAACGCAGTGGAACTCACCCGGGAGCTGATCCGCCTGCAGACCGTGGCCGGGGGCGAGCAGCGGGCCGCCGAGCTGCTCGCCGGCCGGCTGGAGGAGGCCGGATACGCCGTCGAGCTCCATTCCGCCGCCCCCGGGCGGACCGGCCTGGTCGCCCGGCGCGGCCGGGGCGAGCGGTTCATCACCCTCTCCGGGCACCTCGACACCGTGCCGCTCGGCGCGGAAGCGTGGCGCCACGACCCGTTCGCGGCCGAGCGCGACGGCGACCTGCTCTACGGCCGGGGCGCGAGCGACATGAAGGCCGGGGTGGCCGCCATCGTCGCGGCGGCCGCGGAGTGCCCGGCGGACGTGCCCGTGCAGCTCGCCCTCACCTGGGGCGAGGAGACCGGGTGCGAAGGCGCCGCCGACCTCGCCGCGCGCGGGGTGCTCGCCCCCGCCGCCGTGCTGCTGATCGCCGAGCCCACCGCCAACCGGGTCGTACCCGGGCACAAGGGGGCCCTGTGGCTCCGCGCCACCGCGTACGGCACCGCCGCGCACGGCTCCATGCCGCACCTCGGCGACAACGCGATCTACAAGCTCGCCCGGGCCGTGCTGGCCGCCCGGGACTTCCGGTTCGGCGTCGCCCCGCACCGGTGGATGGGCGCGCCGACGCTGAACGTGGGCACGATCGCCGGTGGGTCCGGCACCAACGCCGTCCCCGACCGGGCCGAGGCGACCATCGACGTCCGCACCGTCGCCGGGCAGGACCACGCCGCGGCCCGCGCCGAGCTCGCCGGGGCGCTGGGGGAGGAGATCGACCTGGCGGTGCTCCTCGACCTGCCGCCGGTGTGGACCCCGACGGAGGACCCCTGGGTGGCCCGGCTGGTCGCGGCCGGGGCGGGCGAGCCCACCGGGGCGGCGACCTACTTCACCGACGCGTCCGTGCTCCGGCCCGCGCTCGGCGACCCGCCCACCCTGATCTGCGGCCCGGGGGAGCCGGACCAGGCCCACGTGACCGACGAGCACTGCCGGGTGAGCCGCATCGAGGAGGCGGTCGGCATCTACCGCGCCGTGCTCGCCCAGGCCGCCGCGTGACCGCGCCGGGTGCTTGGTGCGCCGGCTGACGCCGGCGTACGGCACGGCGGCCCGCGCGTTCTCGGGCGTGCCCGGTTCCCGGTGTTGGGTGCCGAACATGATCGGACGGCCTGCGCGTGCGCGGGCCTGCCGGGCCCGCGTGCACGGGCGTGGCCGGACCGCTCGTGGGGCGTGCGGCCGAACGGGGCCCGAACGTGACGTGAATCCGTGGCCTGCCCATGCTCGGGGTGCACTGCCGCTCGCGGACATGCCCGGCCGGGCGGTTCATGCCGGGGCAAAGAGTGGTCCCTGAAGTGGCCGGATGATGGGCGGCCTCACCTTCGCCGAGCGGGGGAGCGGCTAACGTCCTCCGCCAGGACGCGCCCGGCCGGTTGTCGCTGTGCGCGCCCGCGGCACCGCCCCGGCTCGCCCGCCGCCGGGGCCCGGAACACCGAGAGAAGACCGGACCACCATGCCCGTCACCGCGTTCGCCGCCCACCGGATCGCCCTGTCCGCCGCCGCGGCCCTGGGAGCCCTCGCCCTGCTCACCGCCTGCGGCGCCGACACCGCCACCACGGCCGGGTCCGGTGGCCGCGCCGCGGCCACCCGGCCGTCGGCCACCTTCAACGAGGCGGACGTGCGGTTCGCGCAGCAGATGATCCCCCACCACGAGCAGGCCGTGGACATGGCCGAGCTCGCCGAGACCCGCGCCGCCGATCCAGAGGTCAAGGAGCTGGCGGCCACGATCAAGTCGACCCAGGCCGCGGAGATCGCGCTGATGCGCCGCTGGCTCCACGCGTGGAGCAGGCCCGAACCGTCCGGCCACGACGGGCACGCCGGGCACCCGATGCCGGGCATGCTCTCCGACCAGCAGATGGCCGAGCTCGAGGCCGCCTCGGGAGCCCGGTTCGACCGGTTGTTCGCTCAGCTGATGATCGCCCACCACAAGGGAGCGATCGAGATGGCCCGGACCGAACAGCGGGAGGGCGCGAATCCCGAGGCCGTCAAGCTGGCCAAGGACATCGAGCGCGGCCAGCAGGCCGAGATCGACCAGATGGAGCGGCTGCTCCAGCGCCTGTGACGCGGGGCTGCGCGTTGAGCCGCCGCTCTCAGCGTGCCGCCCGGCCGGCTCTTCGCCTTCCGTCACGACACCAAGCGGCCCGCTCCCGTCACCAAGGCACCCGCCTCTCCGGCTGAATTCGGAGGCGGTGGTACACCGGCTCGGATTCCGCAGAGGACCTCGGCGGCTCATGCCATCGTTGCGTGGCCGTACGGGAATCCGATGGCGGCCGCCGGAGCCTTCGTCTGCGGTGAAGTCCATGACAGACCAGCGTCGTAGTGTAACGAAACGCGTATGCCTGACATAAGCCGTTAATGGCGACAATTGCTATCGCTTTATTGATCTCGCTTAGGCGGGAAACCGGATCGCAGCCGGAGCCGGTGCGCCGTAAGGCATCACTTGCTCTATGGTCTCGATTACCGATTCGGTGCCGCGCGGTATGTCACGTTGAGAAGACGCCCGAGGCGTCACATGACTCGGTGACCTGCTCGTGAACGGGACGGAACCGGGCGATGGCCGGAAGAACGTGAGCAATAGGCCGAGCGGCGACCGAGATCGATCCCGATTCTCCGAGAAAGGAGGCGGCTCGTGGCCGAGGTTTTCATGTACGCCGATGAAACCGGCAATCTGGACTACGACGTCGCCAACGGTGGATCGAAGTATTTCGGGATCGGGACGGCCACGTACACGACGAACCATGACGAGGCCATGGCCCAGGGATGCCGGCTGCGGCTGATCCACGCCCAGAAGGGGGTCGAGCTGCCGAAGGGCTACCACGCCAAGAACGACCGGCCGCAGACCCGCGCCGACGTGTACAAGGTGATCAAAAGTCAGGCGCCGCGGTTCGATTTCACCTTCCTGGCGAAGGCCAAGGCGTTCGAGAGCGTACGGGCGAAGGGTGAAGCGTATTTATACGAGCTCGCCTGGTATCTGCATTTCAAGGAGGTCGCCAAGCGGTGCACCACCGAGGGTGACACGCTCTATGTGATCGTGGCCACGTTGGGCACCGCGGCGCGCAAGAAGGCGTTCCGGCAGGCGATCGACCGGGTGTGCGACGATCACGCCCCGCCGCTGCGCAACGTCGTGGTCTGTCATTGGGAGGCGGCCACGAGCTGGGGACTGCAAGTCGCCGATTATGGGCTGTGGGCGGTGCAGCGGCAATTGGAGCGGGATGACCGGACGTATCTGTGGGCGGTGGTGCCGACCTTGAAGAGCAAGTTCCTGCCGTGGGGCCGGGCATAAAGGAAAATCGGTCGAAAATGAGTGTGACCAGCTATCCCTGAACAGGGAAGAGGTCCCCTGGACCTCTTGTCACTGGCCACTACTCAGTACATGCCTTCGCCGTGGACGGGTCAATCGCTTCGGTCACGATGGCATAACATCGTTGCTCGGCCGTATACGTATTTTTATCTCTTCGTTACCGGCCGGGTGCTCGATGTGATGACCGGGTGAGCGGTACGGCGGTCATCCCGGCGCCGGCGGGTCTTAGCGCTCGACGATCAGGAACTCACGCCCGGCATGCCGGTCGACGGGAGGTTCACGGTCGCCCGGCCGGCGACGCGCCATGTTCGCTAGAACGCTCAGAGGATGAGCTCCGGGCGGTGAGCGGTGCCCGGGCGAGAAACGGCCCTACCCCCGCCCGCGACGCACCGCCGGGCAGGGCCGTCCCATGCTCACGTGACGCGCGCCCTGAGGGATTCGAACCCCCGACCGTCGGATTAGAAGTCCGATGCTCTATCCAGCTGAGCTAAGGGCGCTCCCGCTCAATTGTGCATGATCCGGCGAGTGAGAATGAAGCCGCCTCCCGCCCGGCGGGCCAAGATCGATGATCTTGCCGGCGGCTCCGCCCAGGCCGCGCGCGGGCCCGGATGACCCGCTCCCGCCACGGAGCGCCTACCAGGGCGGACGGCCCACTCCCCGCCGTGGAAGCGCGCACACCACGCCGGATGCGCTAATCCCCGCCGCGGAGCTCGAAGTTGTCGTAGGCCACGTGCAGCTCCGTAGCGCCGTCGGAGATCCGGGTGAACACCCCGACCGTGCCGTTCTTGAGCGGGTTGGGGTCCTTGACCGAGTGGATCTGCTTCCCGTTGATCCACAGACCCAGCTTGACGGCCGATCCGCTCTGCTCGCACGCGGCGACCATCCGGACGGTGTCCTTCAGCCCTTCGACCTTCACCGGCTCGGTGAGGTTGCCGCCGGCGCTGTCGGCGACCCGCCGGATCCGGGCGTTGCCCGCGGTGTCGAGGACGAACTCGTAGTAGGTGTGGCCTCCTTGCCCCCGGCAGTACAGGCCGTACTCCCCTTGTCCCTCGACCTCCTTGACGGCCACGTCGGCGCTGATGACCAGCGTCGAGGGGACGGGCGGGAGCGAGGGGCCGGGCGTCGGCGCGGGCGAGGCCTGCTTCCCGGTGTCGAAGGGGATCGGCGCCGCCACCCGCTGCTCCTTGTTGAAGCTGGACTCGACGTGGTACCAGCCGTCCTCGTAGCGGTTGGTGGAGCTGAACCTGCCGCCGGGCCACCCGCTGGAGTCGTAGGTGAAGTCGTCCTGCCAGAGCAGCGGCAGGTCCGTGGGCGGGCCGCTCGGCACCACCATCTTCCACACGGCCACGCCGCCGCCGATGAGCACGGCGGCGGCCGCGATCACGCCGAGCAGCCGGTTGCGGCCGCGACCGCCGCGGTCGCCCTTGGCAACGGTCGTGCTCACGGGCGTCGTAGGCGACGTGGGCGCGGGCGGCGTGTGCTGGGTGTACGCCAGGGTGGCCTGGGGCTGCCCGGTGGCCGCCCCGGCCGGCTCGTAGGGCAGGGTCCGCTCGGGGTGCTGAGGGACGGTCTGCTGGGGGAGGGTCAGCCCGCCCTGCTGCCAGGCCTGCTGCACCATCTGCTCGGGCGGGGTCGACCGGCCCACGAGCTGGTCCAGGAGCTGCTGGGCGGTCGGCCTGCGGGCCGGGTCCTTGTCGAGCGCGGCCACCACGAGCTCCCGGAGCCCCGGCTCCAGCCCGTCGAGCTGAGGCTCGGTGTTCATGATGTGGTAGATGATCGACGGGATGGTGTCGCCGGGGAACGGCGACCGCCCGCTGGCGGCGAAGGCGACCAGGCAGCCCCAGGAGAACACGTCGCAGGCGGGGGTGACGGGCTCCCCGCGCAGCATCTCCGGGGCCATGTACCGCGGCGTGCCGATCAGCTCGCCGGTGCCGGTGATGCCGCCGAGCGTGTCGAGCGCGCGGGCGATGCCGAAGTCGATGACGCGCGGGCCGACCGGGGAGAGCAGCACGTTCGACGGCTTGAGGTCCCGGTGCACCACGCCGGCCGCGTGGATCGCGGTGAGCGCGGTCGCCACGCTCACCGCGAGGGCGTCCAGGCTCGATCCGCGCAGCGGGCCATGCTGGCGGACCGCCTCCTCCAGGTTGGGGCCGGGCACGTACTCGGTCACCACGTACAGCAGGTCGCCGTCGAGCGCCGCGTCGAGGACGGCGGCGGTGCAGAACCGGCGCACGCGCTGGGCGGCCTCGGCCTCGCGGCGGAACCGCATCCGGAACGATTCGTGCTGGCTGAATTCCGGATTGATCACCTTGATGGCGACCTGCTGCCCTGATGGATCCTCGGCGAGGTAGACGGTGCCCATCCCGCCCTTGCCGAGGGTCCGCAGCACTCGATACCGCCCGATCTGGTTCACGGGGGGCAGCTTAGCGACAATGCCCCGCGAAGTGATCCTTATGGGAACGAGTCTGACCTGATCGCAACCGTGGAACGCTCCCAAGGACCCGCGGCGCGGCTCTGTGATCCCGATCGCCCGGTCTACGGGAGAATGCCGCCATGCTCCAGCGCAGCCCGACGGCGACCGGCATCCTCCTCGGCGCTCTGATCGACCGGTTGGCGGGCGACCCCCGGCGGGGACACCCCGTCGCCCTGTTCGGCGGCGCCGCCGCGGCCCTCGAGCGGCGGATCCACCGAGACTCCCGGTCCCGCGGCGTGCTCTACACCGCGTGCTGCGTGGGCGCCGCCGCGGGCCTCGGGGTGATCGCCGACCGGCTGACCCGCTCCCGGCCGCTGGCGCGCGCGGCCGTCACGGCCGCCGCCACCTGGGCGGTGCTCGGCGGCACCACGCTGGAGAAGGAGGGCGCGTACCTGGCGGGCGCCCTGGAGGCCGGGGACCTCCGCGCCGCCCGCGAACGGCTCCCGCACCTGTGCGGCCGCGACCCGTCCGGCCTGGACGCCGGGGAGCTCGCCCGCGCGACGGTCGAGTCGCTGGCGGAGAACACCTCCGACGCGGTGGTCGCGCCGCTGTTCTGGGGCGCGGTGCTCGGCGTGCCCGGGCTGCTCGCCTACCGGGCGGTCAACACGCTCGACGCGATGGTCGGCCACCGCTCACCGCGGTACGCGAGGTTCGGCTGGGCGGCGGCCCGCCTCGACGACCTCGCCAACCTGGTGCCCGCCCGGCTCACCGCCTGGCTCACCGTGCTCCTCGCCGGTACGGCCGGCGGTTCCGCGCGCGGGGCGGCCGCCGTGCTCCGCCGGGACGGCCACCGCCATCCGAGCCCGAACGCGGGCCGGTGCGAGGCGGCCTTCGCCGGGGCGCTCGGCGTACGGCTCGGCGGGGCGAACCGCTACGGGGAACGGGTGGAGCACCGGCCGGAGCTCGGCGACGGGCCGCGCCCCTCGGCCGGGGACATCCGGCGGGCCGTCCGGTTGAGCCGGGCGGTGTCGCTCGCCGCGGTGGTCCTCGCCGCGGGCGCCCGGGCCGTACGGGCCCGCCGGCGCGGTTGTTAGATTCGGGACATGGTCCACGCTGACCAGGTATTGCTGGTTTTCGACGGGAACTGTGGGTTCTGCCAGACGTGCGTGAACCTGGGGCGGAGGCTGCTGCCGTACATGCCCCTGGTCCGCGCCTGGCAGTCCATCCCGCTCGAGACGATCGGGCTCACCCGGGAGCAGGCGGCCACGTCCGTGCAGCTCGTCGGCCCGCGCGGGCTGCACGCGCAGGGCGCGCGGGCGATCGCGGTGGTGCTCGCCCTGCAGCCCACGCGCGGGTGGCGGGCGCTCGGCCGGACGATGCTGCTCCCGCCGGTGAGCTGGCTGGCCGAGGCGGTCTACCGGGTGGTGGCCCGCTACCGGACCCGGCTGCCCGGCGCGTTCTGCCTCTGCGCCTGACGCCGCACCACGGGGCTCGCCCGCCATCGGGGATCCGCGGAACCCATCCGGATCCGGGAAAGAGACGCCCCGCCGAAGTGGCCGGGCCGGCCGTACCGCGGGGCACCGGCCGGCGCCGCGCCATGGCGCCGTGGCACCGGTGGTGGAGACCGGGCGGCTGACCGGCTACCACGAGGCACGCCGCGGTCTGGAGGAGCTCACCTGAAGATGCCGGTGTCCTCCCTGCGGTGCGGCGGAGCTCGGCGGCGTACGGCTAGCCGCCGGCCGTGCCCGGATCGGTGGGCGGCGGGCGCGGGGGAGAGCGGAACAAGGGGAGCAGGACCTCGTCCACGATCTCGGTGATCACGTGCTCGGGGATCGGGGGGCCGTGGAAGAGGAAGTGGTAGCGCAGCAGGGCATGCCCGGTCTCCAGGCGGCGATCGGTGACCGCGGAAGCGTCGATCTCGCCCCGGTCGACCGCACGGCGGAGGATCTCCCGGGTGATCCGCAGGCTCGCGCCCTGCCAGTTGCGGCGGACCCGCGCGATGGCGTCGGAGCCGGCGAGCGCCTCGCTCAGCAGCCCGCGCAGCGCCTCCCCGGCCGGGCCGGCGAGCGCCTCGGCGTTGCCGCGGAGCAGCGCGAGCAGGTCGCCGCGCAGGCTACCGGTGTCCGGCGGGGCCGACGGGTCGGGCAACCGGCTGTAGACCGCGTCCATCACGAGCTCGATGCGGGTGGGCCACCTCCGGTACAGCGACGCCTTGCCCGCCCGCGCCCGCTCGGCGACCCCCTCCATGGTCAGCCGCGCGTAGCCCACCTCGGCGAGCTCGTCGAGGACGGCCTGGAAGATGGCCTCGTCCAGGGCGGCGCCGCGCCGCCGCGGCCGCCTGCGGTGATCGGTCTCCTCCCCGGCGGTCACCGTTCACCTCCACGGACGGTCTCACGAGCTTCTCCGGAACGGGGCACGGCGATCATGAGGCGCTCCTGACCCACCCCGGCGTCACCGTCCACGGTGACCATCTGCCCGTCGGTCAGGACGGCGGTGCCGGTGGCCGTGCCCAGCACGGCGGGCAGGCCGTACTCGCGGGCGACGATCGCGGCGTGCGACCCGATCCCGCCGGCGTCGACCACGACCGCGGCGGCGCGCTGGAACAGCGGCGTCCAGGACGGGTTGGTGTTCGGGCAGACGAGCACCTCGCCCTCGGCGAGGCGGCCGAACTCCGACGGGTCGCGGATGATCCGCACCGGGCCGGTGACCGTGCCGCCGCCCCCGGGCGTGCCGCGGACCAATGCGTCCCCGAGGTCGCCGCGGTCCGGGTAGACCGCGCGGGGGTCGATGAGCCGCACGCCCGCCAGCTCCTGCCGCCTGGCCGCCCGCGCCCGCGCCGTGGCGGCCAGCTCCTCCCGCCGCGACCGCGGCATGGTGGCCGGGTCGCCCGCGGCCTCCACCTCCTCCAGCCGCAGGTGGAACACGTCCTCGGCGGTCTCGAGCACGCCGGCGTCGCGCAGCCGGGCGCCGATCTCGAGCAGGGCACGGCGCAGCACCGGCAGCGGCATCGTGAAGTAGAAGTGGGTGTCCTCGCGGAACGCCCACGCGGTGCGCGCCGCGGCGATCCGCCGGGCCATCCGGGCCCACCGCCGCGGGGAGCGCAGCCAGGGGTGGGCGCGCAGCCGCCGTTCGGCCTCGCCGGAGCGGCCGGCGGAGGGGGACGGCGGCGACGCCGCGAGCACCTTGAGCATGCCGAGCACGACCTCGGGCGTCTCCTCCCAGGTCGGCGAGGAGGCGAGCACCGGGCTGCCGGTCTCGCGGTGGCCGTACTCGGCGAGGAACGCGGTGAACTCGGCCCAGAAGCCGGTGAACCCCTTCACCCGGTCGAGGTCGAGCGCGTCCACGGCCGCTTTGAGCCGCGGGTCCTCGCGCACCTGGGCCGCGAGGCGTTCCAGCGCCCGGTTGCCGTCCTCGGTGCGGGTCCGCGCACCGGCCAGCAGGTCGGCCCACATCGCGGCGGCGCCGAGCGGTAGCAGCGCCGCCACCAGCCGGAGGACCATGAGGGCGCCGCGGGGCAGGTAGTCGCGGCGCAGCTCGGTGATCGGCCGCACCGCGTCGAGCGCCCGCCGGGGCAGGCGGATCAGCTCGGGCCAGGGCATCGCGGCCGGGTCGAGCCCGCGCAGCCGCTCCACCTCGCGGAGGAAGCCGGTGAACCGCGGATCCTCGGTCCAGCGCGCCGGATCGAACCGCCCGGCCCGGTGCAGCAGCAGGAACGGCGCGGCGAGCGCCTTCGGGGTGAGGCGCGGCGGGCGGGGCAGGATGCGGTAGACCACGCCGTCCTGCTCCTCCAGGGCGCCCTCGAACAGGCCGCGCACCCCGAGGCTGCGGGCGACCTCGGCCATCATCCCGGCCGGGCCGTACGGGATCCAGGTGCTCATGTCCATTGGGTACGGCCGGGTCGGCAGGTAGTCGAGGAGCATCTCGCCCAGCCTGCGCTGGATGGCGTTGAGCCGTACCGGGGGCGGCGGCAGCGCGGTCATCGGGCGGGCCTGGACGAGCCAGACGCGACCGCCGGCGAGCGCCCACTCGATGTCCATCGGCCTGCCGAACCGATCCTGTACGGCGACGCCGAGCCGGGCGAGCCCGGCGAGCGCGGCGTCGCCGAGCAGCCGCTCCCCGGTGGCCTGCCCGGCCTCCTCGGCAAGGCCGCCGCCCGCGGCGGCGCGGACGACCACCTCGGCCCGCCCGGGCGTCCAGGCGAGCACGGTGCCGCGGCGGTCGAGCTCGTAGTGGTCCGGGGTGACCCGGCCGGAGACCACGGCCTCGCCGAGCCCGGGGGAGGCATCGACCACGATCCGGTCGCGGTCCCCGCTCACCGGGTCGGCGGTGAACATCACCCCCGCGGCGTCGGGGTTCACCATGCGCTGGACGACGACCGCGATCCGCACCTGCTCGGGGCCGATCCCGAGGCGGCGGCGGTAGGCGATGGCGCGGTCGGTCCACAGCGAGCCCCAGCAACGGCGCACCGCGTCGAGCCGCGCGTCGTCGCCCTCGACGTTGAGGTAGGTGTCCTGCTGCCCGGCGAACGCGGCCCCGGGCAGGTCCTCGGCGGTGGCGCTGGAGCGCACCGCGACCGGGCCTTGCCCCAGCTCCCGGTACGCGGCCGTGATCGCCTCGGCCATGGCGGCGGGGATCTCCGCGGTGGCGAACTCCGCGCGGATCCCCGCGCCGTCCCCGGCGTCGAGCAGGCGGGGGATGCGCTCGGCGATCCCGCACCGGTCGATCAGCTCCGCGTAGGCGGCGGTGGTCACGACGAAGCCGTCCGGGACCGGCAGGCCGGCCGCGATGAGTTCGCCGAGATTGGCGCCCTTGCCCCCGGCGAGCGCGAGGTCGTCGCGCCCGACCGCGGTGAGCGGCACCACGAACGGTGTCACGTCGGCTCCTTCGGATTCGGGGGGTGCGGTCGGGGCGGATGCCCGGCAGGCACCGAGGCGGCCTCCCGGCGCGGCGTGGTCACGCGGCGTGCCGGCCCGCGGGCGATCCGCGGTCGCCCGCGGAGAGGGGCGTACCGGCCGTGCGCTCCGGGTGTCGCCCGCGTCGGCCCGGGTCGGGCGAGGTCAGGGCCTCGGTCCATGCCGCCCCTCGGTTTTCAGAGAACGGATCGTTCTCTAAACATAGGCCCGCAAATGTAAGGAACGCAACGTTCTCTATTGCGAGGAGACGTGGCCGGTCACGGATCGCGCGAAGGGCCTTATCGAGCGAAGGGCCATGAGGTCTGAGGCGCGCCGGATGGGCCGCGTCCTCGCGGCGGCGGCACTCGCCGTACTCCCGCGTCCGGGCGGGGCGGTGCGTTCCGGAGGGGTCGTGGACGGCGGGCCGGGCCGTCACGTACGCGACGGGCGCATGGTGCGGAGGGCCGTGGACGGCGGGCCCGGCCGCCGCCGGGACCGCCGTCCACGGGGCGGCCGTCAGAGCCGTCAGATCAGAGCAGTCAGAGCCGGCAGAGGAGGTGCGGCGGCCGGCGCCGGACCGGCCGCCGATGATCACGAGAACGGGTGAGCCGGTTGATCACGCGGATCGGCGGGCCGCTGATCACGAGACCGGCGGGCCGGTGATCACGGGATCAGCAGCAGCTTCCCGGTGGTCCGCCGGGCCTGCAGGTCGTCGTGGGCGCGCCGCGCCTCGGCGAGCGGGTAGCGCTGGGAGATGTGCACCTTGAGCGCGCCCGAGGCCACCCAGCCGAGCACGTCGCCGGCCCGCCACAGCAGCTCCTCCCGGGTCGCGATGTAGTGGTTGAGCGAAGGGCGGGTGAGGAAGAGGGACCCGGCGGCGTTGAGCCGCTGCGGGTCGAACGGCGGGACCGGGCCGCTCGCCGCGCCGTACAGCGCGAGCAGGCCGCGCGGGCGCAGGGAGGCGAGCGATCCCTCGAACGTCGCGGCCCCGACGCCGTCGTAGACCACGTGGACGCCCGACCCGGTGATCTCCTTGACCTTGGCGGCGAAGTCCTCGTAGCCGATCACCTCGTCGGCGCCGGCCTGGCGGGCGAGCTTCTCCTTCTCCGGGGTGGAGACCGTGCCGATCACCCGGGCGCCGCGCAGCTTCGCCATCTGGGTGAGCAGCAGCCCCATGCCGCCGGCGGCGGCGTGGATGAGCACGTCGTCGCCCTGCTTGATGGCGTAGGTGGAGTGGGTGAGGTAGTGCGCGGTCATCCCCTGGAGCATGACGGCGGCCGCGAGCTCCGCCGACACCCCGTCGGGCAGCAGAACGGCCCGCTCCGCCGGGATGACCGCCTTCGAGGCGTAGGAGCCGATCACCCCGGCCCAGGCCACGCGGTCCCCGGGCACGATGTCGGTCACCCCCGGGCCCACCGCGGTCACCGTGCCGGCGCCCTCCGATCCCGGGATGAGGGGGAGCGGGAGCGGGTAGCGGCCCTCCCGGTGGTAGACGTCGATGAAGTTGACGCCGCTCGCCGCCACGTCGACGACCACCTCGCCGGGGCCGGGCTGCGGGTCGGGACGCTCGGTGTAGTCGAGGACCGAGGAATCACCGTACGTCGAGACCACGATCGCGTGCATTTGTTCTCCTGTCCACGGGCCGTTTTCCCGTCGGCCACAACCGCGAGGTTCTCCCCATTGTTCCCGTGGTGACCGGACGCCGCCGTGGTGGGTCCCGCTGAGCCGCTACGAGACCGCCGCGCGTCCGACGGCCCCCTCTCGGCGGCGTCGAAGGTGAAGACCGGCGCGGATCCCGCGCCCGGTGCTCCTCGCCGGCCACCGCCTGCGCGAGGAGGCGGCCGCCGGGGAGCGGCGCGCCGACTTGCGTTCGATCTTGACTGGAACGTATGTTCGAATCCGTTCGAATCGTTGCCGCGTCCGCCCGCCTTCCCCCGGGTGGCGATCGATGCCATCAGGGAGCAGGGAACATGAGCAGACTCTACGGCGACCCGATCGAGGTGTGGCTCCGGGAGGGGCGCCCGGCCCGGTTCGTCTGGCGCGACCGGCTCTACCTCGTCCGGGCGGTGCAGGACCACTGGGTGACCGCCCGGGAGTGGTGGCGGACCACGGACGCCGATCCCGGCGAGCGGCGGTTCTGGCGGGTGGAGGCGGTCACCGGCAGGGACATCGGGATCTACGAGCTGAGGTTCGACACGGCGAGCGGTGGATGGCTGCTGCTGAGGGCATGGGACTGATGGCGGCCCTCCGGGCCATGGCGACCGCTCCGGATCGGGGGCAGGGGAGAGGTCACCGATGAATCCCTTCACCCATCTCCACACCGCGTCCGCCTACTCGTTCCGGTACGGCACGGCGTTCCCCGACGCGCTCGCCCGCCGCGCGGCCGAGCACGGCATGGACATGCTCGCGCTGACCGACCGCGACGGCCTCTACGGCGTGATCAAGCACGTCCGGGCGTGCCATGCCCGGGGGATCGCCCCGATCGCGGGCGTCGATCTCGCGCTCGGCCCGGCGCGGCCGGAGCGGGGCCGGGGGAGCGGCGCGGACGGGGAGCGGATCGTCGTGCTCGCCCGCTCCGGCGGCTGGGCCGCGCTGTGCCGGCTGGTCACCGCCGCCCACCGGCGGCGCGGCGAGCCGTACGTCACCCGGGAGACGGTGGCCGAGCACGCGGCCGGGCCGGGGGGCGAGCCCCTGCTGACGGTGCTGCTCGGCCCGGCGTCCGACGTCGGCCGGGCGGTGGCCGAGCGGCGGGATCGGCAGGCCGCCGCGCTGCTCCACGCATGGCGGTCCGCGGTGCCGGACGTGGTGGTCGAGGTGGCCGACCTCTACGGCCACCGCGACGCGAACACGGCGGCCCGCATGATCGGGCTGGCCGACGCGACGGGCGTCCCCGCGGTGCTCAGCAACACGGTCCGGTACCTGGACGCGGCCGACCACCAGGTCGGGAACGTGCTCGACGCGGCGCGCAAGCGCGTGCCCCTCCACCCGCGGCACATCGACCACCCGACCGCGCACGCCTACCTGAAGGACAGCACCGAGATGGCCTGGGTGGCCCTCCGGATCTGCGGCGGCGACCGCGACCGCGCCGGGCGGCTGCTCGCCGAGACCCGGAGGGTCGCGGAGCGGTGCGTGCTCGACCCCGTCGAGATCGTCCCCCTCCTCGACCCGGTGCGGCCCCGGCTCCACCTGCCCGAGGTCGATGGGGACCCGGTCCGGCGGCTGCGGCACCGGTGCGAGGAGGGGCTGGCCGCGCGGGGCCTGGCCCGCTCGGCCGAGGCGCGGCGGCGGCTCGCCGCCGAGCTGTCGATCATCGAGCGGAAAGGGCTCTCCGGGTACTTCCTCGCGGTCGCCGGGATCACCGACATGATCCGCTCGATGGGCATCCGGTGCGCCATCCGCGGCTCGGGCGCGGGCTGCCTGGTCAACTACCTGATCGGCATCGGCGAGGTGAACCCGCTCGACCACGGCCTGCTCATGGAGCGGTTCCTCTCGGAGGGCCGCAAGGGCCTGCCCGACATCGACATCGACGTGGAGTCGGCCCGGCGCCTCGACTGCTACCGCGCCATCCTCGACCGGTACGGCGAGGCCCGGATGGCCTGCGTCTCGATGGTGGAGACCTACCGGGCCCGCAGCGCGATCCGGGACGTCGGGGCGGCCATGGGGCTGCCGCCGCACGAGATCGACGTCATCGTCAAGGCCTTCCCGCACATCCGCGCCGGGCAGATCCGCGCCGCGCTCTCCGACCTGCCCGAGCTGCGCGGCAGCGGGCTGAACGACCGGGCGCTGCAGACCGTGTTCCGGATCGCCGAACGGCTCGACGGGCTGCCCCGGCACATCGCGATGCACCCGTGCGGGGTGCTGATCGGCAACTCGGGGCTCCGCGACCGCACGCCGGTGGAGCCCAGCATGCTGGGCTTCCCCATGTCCCAGTTCGACAAGGACGACGTGGAGGACGCGGGGCTGCTCAAGCTCGACGTGCTCGGCGTGCGGATGCAGTCCGCGCTCGCGTACGCGGTCCGGGAGGTCGAGCGGGTCGACGGCCGGAGGATCGACCTGGACGCCGTCCCCCGGGACGACCCGGAGACCTTCGATCTGATCTGCGCCGGCCGGACGCTCGGCTGCTTCCAGATCGAGTCGCCCGGGCAGCGGGAGCTCGTCGGCAAGCTGGAGCCCCGCACCATGCACGACCTGATCGTGGACATCTCGCTCTTCCGCCCGGGGCCGGTCAACTCCGACATGGTCACGCCCTACCTGGAGGCGCGGCACGGGTTCCGCGCCCCGAGCTACCCGCACGAGGACCTGCGGGAGGCGCTCCGGGAGACCCACGGCGTGGTCATCTTCCACGAGCAGGTCCTGCGGGTCATCGACATCATGACCGGGTGCGGGCTGTCCGAGGCGGAGAGGGCCCGGCGCGCCCTGGACACGCCGGAGGGGCGCGAAGAGGTCCGCGCCTGGTTCGTCCCGCTCGCCCGGAAGAAGGGGTACGGCGAGGAGACGATCGAGCGGGTCTGGCGGACGATCGACGCGTTCGGCGCGTTCGGGTTCTGCAAGGCGCACGCCGCCGCGTTCGCCCTCCCCACCTACCAGTCGGCGTGGCTCAAGCGGCACCACCCCGCCGCCTTCTTCGCCGGGGTGCTCACCCACGAACCCGGCATGTACCCCAACCGGGCGATCATCGACGAGGCCCGGCAGTGCGGGGTGCAGGTCCTGCCCCTCGACGTGAACCGCTCGGGCAAGACCTGGCTGGTCGAACGGACCGGCCCGCCCGCCGAGGGCCGGGACGGGATCGCCGCGATCGGCCGCGGGTACGGGGTGCGGGTGCCGTTCTCCGCGGTGAAGGGGGTGAGCGAGGCCGAGGTCGACCGGATGGTCGCCGGCCGGCCGTACACCTCGCTGGCGGACTTCTGGGAGCGGGCCCGGCCGTCGCGCCCGGTCGCCGAGCGGATCGTGGCGGTCGGCGGCTTCGACTCGATCTACGGCCTGCGCCCGGGCGAGCCCCGGTGGCGGCCGGGCCGGCTGACCAGGCGCGACCTGATCGCGCAGGTCGGCGCCCTCGAGCGGGCCTCGGCCGGTGCGACCGGGCAGCTCCCCATGGGGTTCACCGAGCGGATCACGCCGGGGGAGCTGCCGGAGATGACCGAGGCCGAGGCGGTCGAGGCCGAGCTCGAGATCCTCGGCATGGACGTCTCCCGCCATGTGATCGGCTTCCACCGCGACCTGCTCGAGGCGATCGGCGTGACCTGGGCGAAGGACCTGCTCAGCCGGCGCAACGGCGCGGAGGTCGTGGTCGCCGGGGCCAAGGTGGCCACCCAGACCCCGGCGGTGCGCTCCGGGCAGCGGATCATCTTCACCACGCTCGACGACTCCACCGGCCCGATCGACCTGACGTTCTTCGAGTCGGTGCAGGCGCACACGGCGGCCACGGTGTTCGGCTCGTGGCTGCTGGTCGCCAAGGGGGTGATCAGGCGGACCGGGCGGCGCGCGGTCTCGCTGCGCGCGCTGAACTGCTGGAACCTGCTCGACCTCGACCGGCTGTGGCGCACTCAGGGCATCGAGGCCGTCCGCGCCGTGCTGAACGAGACACCCGCCTCCGGCGAGGGCGTGCGCGGGCGGCCCATCGAGTACGCGAACGGGTTCCGGCTCTCGCCCTACTCCGACATCGGGCCGCCTCCCGGGGTCCGGCAGGGGCCGTTCCTGGCCGGGCCCTCGCGCCGGCTCTGGCACGCCAGCTCGGGGAGCTCCGGCCCGCCGCCGGGGTGGTGACCGCCGGACGGCTCAGGCGCCGGTGCCCATCGGCCGCCGGTGGCCGGCCAACCGCCCGTGGCCCGTGGCCGGTGCCGCGCCCGCGCCATGCCGGCGGATCCACCGGCCGCTCCCGGGCACGCGGCCCTCGCACCGCTCGGTGATCTCGCGGACCGCGGCCGCGCACAGGACGGCGGCGATCGCGACCGAGCCCAGGGTGGTCAGATCCACCCCGGTCAGCTCCCGGTCCACCCGGGCCGGCCGGAAGAACACCACGGCGAGCGCGGCGAGCCAGCTCAGCCACCAGCACCCGAGCAGCACCAGCCAACCGGCCCGGCCGGCTCGCCCAGGGTGGCCGGGGCGGCCGTCCGCGGCGGCATCGCGCCAGGCCCGGTCCATGAGGAAGGGCGGCGCCACCAGGTTCACCACCGGCAGCAGCCACACCGCGGCCAGCGCCACAGCCGGGGTGCCGGGCCGTACCCGCCGCAGCCAGGCGAGGAGGGCCGCCCCGGCCCCGGCGGCCGACACCGCGACCGCGATCACCAGGAGCGCGAAGACGGTGACCTCCCCCAGGAGCTGGTGCGCCCCGGGCGCGGTCGGGTCCCCGCCGATCGCGGCGAACCGCCGGGCGAGCCGGTGGCCCCTCGTCTCCTCGAAGACGGCGAGCCCGGCCACGGCGACCACCAGGGCCGCCAGGGCGGTGTAGACGACGGTCGCCGATCGGCTCACCGGTGACCACGCGGACCGCATCGTGAATCTCCCCCCGCTACGACCCACGATTCACTCCTATCCCGGGAGCATCCTGCTCAATCAGCGGGCCGCGGCGGGGCCAGGCGCACCGGCGCGGATCACAGGCGCGCCAGCGCCTCCTCCAGGTGCTCCAGGCCGGCCGCGATCCAGGGCAGCCGGAGCGGGTCGGCCGCGTGGAGCGCGGCCAGGCGCTGCTCGTCCGTCTCCCCGTACAGCAGGCTGGTCGCCACCCGCACCCGCGGGGCGGTGGGGGAGTCCCCGAAGGCCGTTCCCGGCAGTACGGCGATGCCGTACCGATCGAGGAGCGTCGCGGCGAGCTCCTCCGGGCCGGGGAAGCCGTCGATCTCCGGATAGAGGTAGAAGCCGCCCTGGGGCGGGGGCACGCGCGCGCCCGCCTTCGCGAACCGCGCGGCGACCGCCCGCGCCACGATCCCGTGCAGCCGGCGGCTCTCGGCGATCCGGCGGACCAGCTCGGGCGGCTCTCCGAAGGCGTAGGCGGCGGCGTGCTGCACGGGCGCCGTGGGGCTCGACCAGATCTCGCTGGCCACCGCGACCAGGCGCCGGTGCAGGCCGGGCGTGGGCAGGCGGGCGACCCCGATCCGCCAGCCGCCCAGGGCGAGGCTCTTGCTCAGGCCGGTGGTGACCACGGTGCGCTCGGGGGCGACCTCGGCCGGGCTGAGGAAGGCCGCCGCGGGGTCGTGCACCAGGTCGCGGTAGATCTCATCGGAGATGATGATCAGGTCGAGCTCGCGGGCGAGCTCGGCGAGCCGCCGCACGGTCTCCGGCCGCGCCAGCCGCCCGGTCGGGTTGTCCGGCAGGGTGAGCAGCAGGGACCGGACCGTCCGGCCCTCCGCCCGGGCCGCGGTGACGGCCGCCTCGACCCCGCCCGGATCGGGCGCCCCTCCCTCGCCGGGAGGCGGAGGGACCATGATCGGGCGCACCCCGGCGAGCTCCGCCTGCGCTGCGTAGCTGACCCAGCTCGGCCGGGGCAGCACGATGTCCCCGCCGAGGGCGAGCAGGATGCCGTACAGCAGGGGCTTGCTCCCGGGCCCGCACACGACCAGGCCGGGGTCCGCGAGGATGCCGCGCCGCGTCCAGTAGCCCGCCGCGGCCGTGCGCAGCGCGCGGGAGCCGGCGACCTCGCCGTAGCCGTTGCTCCCCGCGGCCTGGTGGAGCGCGTCCCGCAGCGCGGGGTGCACCGGCAGCCCCGCCTCCCCGAAGGCGAGGTTGAGGATCCGCTGCCCCGCGCGGCGTCTCCGCGCGACCTCCTCGTTCGCGGCAAGGGTGGCTGATATGGCGACGTCCATGACTTTTCCTCCGGCTAAGGTCGAGCCGGTTCTAGGCTGCTGCGCGCGGAAGCATCAGCACAAGCGTGGCTTTTCGACGCCGAGAATAAGGAAAACCGATGCTTGACATCCATCGGCTGGCGCTGCTGTGTGAGTTCGCCCGGCGGGGCAGCATCGCCGCCACGGCCAAGGCCCTCAGGTACAGCCCGTCGGCCGTCTCGCAGCAGCTCGCCACGCTCGAGCGCGAGGCCGGGGCCGTGCTGCTCGACCGGACCTCGCGCAGCGCCGAGCTGACCGACGCCGGGTGGCGCCTGGTCGAGCACGCCAAGCGGATCCTCGAGCTGGTGGAGGCGGCCGAGGCCGACCTCTCCGCCCACGCGGGCACCCCCTCCGGGCGGGTGGTGGTCACCGCCTTCCCCACCGGGGCCATGGCGTTCGCGCCCGCGCTCGCCCGGCTGCTGCGCCGCCACCGGGAGCTCTCCCTGCGGCTGCGGCAGAGCCGCTCCGGCCTGGCCCGGCGGGAGGTGGAGTCGGGCGAGGCGGACATCGCCGTGGTCGACGACTGGCGGCCGGAGCCGCCCGAGGAGCCCGCCCTGGCCGCCTTCCCCCTGCTGCGGGATCCGCTGGTGCTCGTCGTCCCCCGCCACCACCCCGTGGCGGACCCGGCCGTGCCCGTGGACCTCGCCGCCCTGCGGGACGAACCGTGGATGGTCACCCCGGAGGGCGAGCCCTCCCGCGCCGCCGTGGAACGGCTGCTCGCCCCCGTCGGCGGCACCCCGCCGATCGCCTGGGAGTTCGAAGGGCTGGCGACGATCCTCGGCCTGGTGGCGAAGGGCATCGGCATCGCCGCGGTGCCCGCGCTCACCCTCGCCGCCGGCCCGCGCGGGATCGCGGTGCGCCGGCTCCCCGGCGAGCCGATCGAGCGGGGCGTCTACGCGGTCACCCGGAGGTCGGCGGTCCGGCGGCCGTCGGTGGCGGCGATGCTCCGGGCGCTCACCGCCGCGGCCCGCTACCTCGCCGGCGACATCGGTCACCTCCGGTTCGCGCCCGCCGCGCCGCCGCATGCCCCGGCGGGCCCCTCCCCGGCGCCGGGGGAGGCGTCAGAAACGGAGCACGGCGGCCACCCCGTCGGGTGACTCGATCTCGTCGACGAACCACAGCTCGGCGTTGGTCGCGGCGATCGCCCGGGCGAGCGCCGCGTCGGCCCGATCCTCCACCGGGTCCGCCACGCCCCAGACCACCAGCTCGGACCGGTCCGTGGAGAGCTGGTCCGGTTCCGGCCCGATCCAGACGGTCGCGGTCGACGACGGCTCGTCCCGCAGCAGCACCGTCTGCACCCGCCGCTCCCGCAGCGCCCGCGCCGTCTCCTGCAGGCCGGTCGCGTACGGCCCGGCCGCGTAGGCCTCGAGCAGCTCGGCCTTGCGCCGGGCGTTCCACTCCGCGCACGCCCGCTCCACCTCGGCGCGGAAGTGGCAGCGCTCGGCCCCCGGGGCGCGGCTGCCGTGCTCCGCGATGGTGAGCCGCTTCTTCGACTCCTTGCCGAGGTGGTCGGCCACCAGGGCCCGGGCCTTGGGATCACCGGCGAGCACGATGAGCTCGGCGCCGATCGCGGCCGCCTCGCGGTCCACCGCCGCGGCGACCGCGGCCGCGTTGCGCCGCCAGGTCTCCTCGACCTCGCGCTCGAGGTTGTACTGCGCCCAGCCGCCCTCACCGGTCTTCTGGATCCGCCCCTCGGCGGCCTCCTCGATCAGCAGCTCCCGGCGCCGTCCCCCGGCCACGACGATCACGTCGCCGCCGGTGCGGTCGGCGAGCACCTCGAGGTGCGGCACCTCCTCCCGGCGCTGGGCGAGCAGCGGCATCACGTGGGGGAGCGGCGACCATCGCGCCGTCTCCCGCCGGGGCGGGACGGGCAAGGGCTCGCAGAGCACGATCTCGCCGCCCTCGGCGATGATCGCGAGCCCCGGTGAGCCGTGCACCGACTCCAGCACGTGCTCCTCGATGGGGCGGAGCACGGCGGCCGGCGCACCGGACGCGATCAGCCGTTCCTTGAGCGCGGCCCAGCGCCGCGGCAGGACGGTCACCACCGGCGCGGCGGTGCGGTCGGTGTCGAGGTAGACCGAGGCGAACGGCCCCGGGCGGTCGTACAGCGGCCGGATGAAGTCGAGTCTCACTGCTGTCTCCGGTCACGGCGTCCCGGTTCGCGTCCCTGCTGAGCTCCGTGCCGGCGCGCGGTGCGGGCACGCGGCCCCTCGCAGCGCCCATGGGGCGTCCCCCGCGCGCCGCTCTCGCACGGGTCTCGCGCTGGTTCCCGCGCGGGTTCTCGCGCGGCTTTCGCACGGCGTCCCGGCCAGTCGGCGGGCGGTGCGCCCGCCCCGGTCACGAGCGCTCGCGCTCCGTGCCGAGGCCGAGCGTCTCGGCGATCTCGCCGACGGTGTGGAACTCCACCTCGTCGGGGAGCCGCCGCACCGCGTCGACCACGCCGTCGGGTGCGTTCCTGCGCTCGGCGTGGGCGAGGATCCGCTCCTTGTCGGCCGGGAAGCCCGTATCGCTCAGCCATTTGGCGAGGGTGCTGCGGCGCTCCACGTCCGCGGGCGTGATACCGGGGGACGTGCCGGGCTCATGACCGGGCGGGTACCGGTGCGGCTCCAGCGCGTCCTCCCATTCGGCGGGCTCCTCCGGATCGCGCCAATCCTGGGCGCGGCTCGTGCCGGCGCCGCGGACCAGCCCCAGCGTCTCGCGTTTGTGCGATTCGTCGCGGATCCGCCCGTGTTTGGCGCTCCCCCGTTGCACGCCCATGGCGCCCACTCCCTTGGTCTAGGGTCACTTGACGACCTCCTACCCGGCTTGCCCGGCCCGAATCAGCCCGGGCGGCCGGGCAGGGTTCCCCGTACCCAACGGCGACCGAATGAGGTGATCATGTTCGACGAGCGACTGACCATCGGCACCGGGCGGCTCGTGCTCCTCCCGTACCCATCCGGCGGACGCCGGATGGGTACGGGAGGTCATCGCGGCGGGCGTCCAGGACACGGCCCTCCCGCCCGGGGCGCCCGAGGATCCCGCCGAGGTCGACCGCTGGCTCGCCGACGGGATCCACGAGTTGCCGCGGTCCGGCCAGGGCATCCACCTCGCCATGGCGACGCCGGACGGCATCGTCGGGTCGATCAGCGTGTACAACGCCGACCCGCAGACCGGCACGGCCGAGGTCGGGTACGGCGTGCACCCGGAGCACCGCGGGCGCGGGTACGCGACCGAGGCGCTGCGCGGGCTCGCCGGTCACCTGCTCGGCACCGGCGTGCTCAACAAGATCCGGCTCCGCGCGCGGCCTGACAACATCGCCTCGCTCCGGGTGGCGGAGAAGGCCGGCTTCGTCAAGGAAGGGGTGGAGCCCGGGGCCGAGGTGGACGAGGACGGCGTCCACGACCTGGTGGTGTTCGGTCTGGTCCGCGAGGACGCGCGGCCCTAGCGGCGCCCGGGCACGGCGGCGGCGGACCGGCTCCCGGGCATGCCGGCCGACCGGCTCCTGGACGTGGCGGCTGACCGGCCCCTGGACGTGGCGGCGGACCCGGTTCCCGGGCGTGGCGGCCGACCGTTCTCAGACATGGCGGCGCACCGGTCCGTGAGCATGGCGGCGGACCTGCTCCTGGGCACGGCCGGCGTACCGGTCCGGGGCACGGCTGCGATCGGCCCCGGGGGACCCTCTCCCGGGGCCGCGGCCGAGGCGGTACGGTTGGTGACCGCCGCCCGCCGGGACGGCCTCCGGCGCAGGCCGCCGCGCGCCGCCCTAAGGGGCGCCGGCCGTGAAGTGGCGACCGAATCGGCGGGAGGCGGAACGGAGAATCGGGATTCCCCCGCGTATCCCCCGGCTCATCCGTCCCGGTCGCCACCGCTTTTCCGTACTGTTCGGCATGGTGGACATGGAAATTTGGTCAACCAGTAAAGAATTGGCCCGTTTTCGGACCTCCCGGTCAAGTGACATCCAATGATTGGGTAGAAGGAACCCGCGCGGTCCCGATCACGTACTCGCTGGGTAGAGGCATGGGAGATCAGGTATGAAACCGCCGCTGCTGCTCATCGGCCACGGTGTCCAAGATGAGGCCGGAGTGGCCGAGTTCGGCAGGTTCGTCCATCGCCTCCGCTGCCGGCTTGACGGGGTGACCGCCGAGGTGACCGGTGGCTTCGCCGCGGGCGCCCGGCCACCGATCGGTGAATGCGTCGACTCCCTGGTCGCCCAGGGCCACCACCACGTGGTCGTGGTCCCGCTCAGCCTCACCGCCCATCGGCCCGCCTTGGGCGACGTCCCCGGCACCCTGGCCCTGGAACGGGAGCGCCACCCCGAGCTCGAATGCGATCTCGCCCGCCCGCTCGGCCCCGACCCGCGGGTGCTCTCCCTCCTCGCGGAGCGGCTCGCCGACGCCCAGGCCGAGATGCCGCGGTTCGTCAGCGGGGACGCCCCCGAGAAGATCAGCCCGGCCGAGACGGCGGTCGTCCTGGTCGGCCACGGCTCGGCCGACCCGGCGGCCAACGCCGAGGTGCACCGCGTCTCGCGGCTCTTCTGGGAGACCCACGCCTCGGACCTGCTCACGGTGGAGACCGCCTACGTCGCCGACGCCCGCCCCGGGGTGCCCGGCGGCCTGGAGCGCTGCCGCCGGCTCGGCGCGAAGCGCGTCATCGTCCTGCCGTACTTCCTCTTCGCCGGCGCCGTACTGGAGCGCATCTGGGCCCAGGCGCTCGCCTACGCCGCCAACCACGAAGGGCTCGACATCAGGTGCGCCGAGGTGATCGGGGACTGCGAAGGCCTCGCCGACCTGGTCATCGACCGGTACGAGGAGGCCCTCGCCGGCGCGGGCCAGGCCGTGACCGGCCAGGGGGCCCTCACCGCCGATCCCCGAGGGGAACGCCGCCCGATCACTCCGGAAACCGGGGGCGATACGCTCTCCTGGCCCGGTATGCGCAGTGCGGTGTGAAGGAGGAGCATGACCGTCCTCGAGGAGATGATCGGGGGGATCCGCCCGCTCGACCAGGGAGCGATGGCCGAGGCCCGGTCGCATCAGGACCGCCTCACCAAGCCCCGTGGCTCCCTCGGTGTCCTTGAGGACGTCGCGGTACGGCTCGCCGGGATGGCCGGCGCCTGTCCTCCGCCGCTGCCGGCGCCGGCGGCGCTCGCCATCTTCGCCGGCGACCACGGGGTGCACGCCCGCGGGGTCACCCCCTGGCCGCAGGAGGTCACCGCCCAGATGGTGGCGAACTTCGCCGCCGGAGGGGCGGTCGCCAACGCGTTCGCCAACCAGGTCGGCGCGTCGGTGACCGTCGTGGACGTGGGCGTGGCCGCCGACCTCCCCTCCGCCCCCGGCCTCCTCTCCCGCAAGGTCGCGTACGGCACGGCCGACCTCTCCCAGGGCCCGGCCATGACGCTGGAGCAGGCGGCCCAGGCCCTGGCCACCGGCCGCGAGATCGCCCGCGACCTGGTGGCCGCCGGGCACCGGTGCCTGATCACCGGGGACATGGGGATCGCGAACACCACCGCCTCGGCGGCGCTGATCGCCGCGTTCACCGGTGAGGACCCGGCCCGCGTCACCGGGCGCGGCACCGGCATCGACGACGCGACGCACCGCCACAAGATCGATGTGGTACGGCAGGCCCTCGAGGTGAACGGGCTCGGGGCGGGAGCCGTACCCGAGGGGCCGGAGGCGGCGCTGCGGGCGCTCGCCGCGGTCGGCGGGCTGGAGCACGCGGCGATCGCCGGGTTCATCCTCGGCGGCGCCGCCGCACGGGTCCCGGTCATCCTCGACGGGGTGATCGCCGGCGCGGCCGCCCTCGCCGCGGCCGGGCTCGCCCCCCGGGCGATCGACTACTGCCTCGCCGGCCATCGCTCGGCCGAGCCGGGACACGCCACCGCGCTCGCCGCCCTGGGCCTGCGCCCGCTCGTGGACCTGGAGCTCCGCCTCGGCGAGGGAACCGGCGGGCTCCTCGCCCACCCGCTGGTCTGCGCGGCCGCCCGGGTCATGCACGAGGTCGCGACCTTCGACTCGGCAGGGGTGTCGGAGAAGAACTCCTGACTGGGTGATCACACTCCGCCAACCCTGGGTGACCGTGCGGCGCAGCAGGTAGTTTGCCTTCTAACAAGGTGACCTTGACACGCTAGGGAGACTGGGGTCATGGCGCCCTATCTGCTCGGCCTCCGCCTCGAGGGACGGCGGATCCTCGTCGTGGGCGGCGGACGCGTCGCCCAGCGGCGGGTCCCCGCGCTGCTCGACGCCGGTGCCCGCGTGACCATCGTCTCCCCGAGCGTGACCCCGGCCCTCGACGACCTCATCGCGGCCGGCCGGGTGGAGTGGGTGCGCCGCCCCTACCAGGTGGGCGATTGCGACGGCGCGTGGCTGGTGCACGCGTGCACCGACCGGCGCGAGGTGAACGCCGCGGTGGCCGCCGAGGCCGAGGCGAAGCGGATCTGGTGCGTGCGCGCGGACGACCGGGAGGCCTCAGCGGCCTGGACCCCCGCGACCGGCCGGGTCGGCGAGGTGAGCGTCGCGGTCACCGCGGGGGGCGATCCCCGCCGCGCCGCGGGCATTCGTGACGTCGTCGTGGGCGCCCTCCGCGACGGCACGATCGACGCCCGGCGCCACCGGGCCAAGCCGGTCGGGGTCGCCCTGGTCGGCGGAGGCCCCGGCGACCCCGGTTTGATCACGGTCTGGGGCCGGCAGCTCCTCGCCCAGGCCGACGTGGTGATCGCCGACCGCCTCGCCCCGCGGGCCCTGCTCGACGAGCTCGCCCCGGACGTCGAGCTCATCGACGCGGCCAAGGTCCCGTACGGCCGCGCCCTCCCGCAGGAGAAGATCAACGAGCTGCTCGTCGACCGGGCCCGGAAGGGCAAGTTCGTGGTCCGGCTGAAGGGCGGCGACCCGTTCGTCTTCGGCCGCGGCGCGGAGGAGCTGCTCGCCTGCGCCCGGGCGGGGATTCCGGTCACCGTGGTGCCCGGGGTGACGAGCGCGGTCGCGGTCCCGGCGGCGGCCGGCGTGCCGGTCACGCACCGCGGGCTGGCCCAGGACTTCCACGTCATCTCGGTCCACGTTCCACCGGGTGATCCCAGGTCCACGGTGGACTGGGCCGGATTGGCAAGATCAAAGGGAACGCTGATACTTCTGATGGGCGTCGAGCGGATCAGTCAGGTCGCCGACACCCTGCGGCAATACGGACGTTCACCGGATACTCCCGTAATGGTGGTACAGGACGGTACGCTTCCCACCCAGCGATCTGTCCGCGCGACGCTGTCCACGGTGGCGGAGCGGGTGGCCGCAGTCGGGATACGGCCGCCGGCGGTCGTGATCGTCGGCGATGTCGTCAACGTCGGCCAGGAGATCGAGTCAGTGCGAGCGGAGCGGGTCCCGTGAAGTCGGCAGCCAGGGACATTCCGGAGCGGGGGCCTATCGTCGAGCCGTCCGGCGGTCCGATGACGGATCAGCCGCCGGCCGAACGCCCCGAGAGCCCGGAGGAGCGGACGATCGCGTTCCCGGCCGTCCGCGATGCGGAACCGGCCCCGGTCGCCGGCTCCCCGGCTGCGGACGGCGCACCCGCCCAGGCCACCGGAGCGGACGACCGCGAGGCAGCGGAGGCGCCGCCCGCCGGTGAGCGCGACGCCGTACCGCCCGGAGCGGAAGACGGCGGGGACGCCGCCGGAACCGGGACGCCGGACGCGGCGGAGCAGCCGGCCGCGGAGGCGGAGGACAGCGGTGCGACGCCGCAGCCCGAGGCGGGGGAGAGCGGTGCGACGCCGCAGCCGGAGGCGGGGGAGGCGCGGGAGCAGGACGCGGGGCAGACCGGCGCGGACGGCGTCCGGGTGCGCGAAGAGGCGCTGCCCTCGGAGGTCTCGGCCGCGCTGACCAACGCCCTCGCCGAGCTCCGCGCCGCGGTGCAGGCGCTGCACTTCGGTCTCGACATGCCCGGCGCCGAGGAGGCGCGCAAGGCGCAGGCGGCGCTGCTCGCGCAGATCGACAACTACGTGATCCCCCGGGTGCGGTACAGCACGGCACCCGCGCTCATCGTCGTCGCCGGGTCCACGGGGGCCGGGAAGTCCACCCTGGTCAACACCATCGCGGGGAAGCGCGTGGCGGTCACCGGGGTGCGCCGGCCGACCACCTCGATCCCCGTGCTCGTGTGCCACCCCGACGACCACGACTGGTACGCGCGCGGCGAGCTGCTCAGCGGGGTGCCCAAGTACGAGGGGCAGCAGGCGGACGCCGGTCCGGATGGGATCATACTCGCCTCTTCCGATCAGCTGCCCCGGGGAATCGCCCTGCTCGACACGCCCGACATCGACTCCGTGGTCGAGCAGAACCACGAGATCGCGCACCGGATGCTCGACGCGGCCGACCTGTGGATGTTCGTCACCACGGCCGCCCGGTACGCCGACGCGCCCTCGTGGGGCCTGCTGCGCCGGGCCAAGGAGCGGAACGCGCGCCTGATCATCGTCGTCTCCCGGGTGCCGGCGAAGTCCCGGGACGTGATCCTCAAGCACTACGGCCGGATGCTCGACGAGTACGGCCTCGGCGACGTCGAGCGCTTCGTGATCCACGAGACCACGGTGCGGGACGGGCGGCTGGCGGACGAGGAGATCGCCGACCTGCGGGCGTGGCTCTCCGAGTTCTCCGCCGACGACCGGCGCCGTGAGGCCGCGGTCAAGGCGACGCTCAACGGCGTGTTCAACAGCTTCAAGTCGCGGCTGCCCGCACTCGCCCGGCACCTGGAGGCCCAGGTGGCGCTCCGGGCCGACCTGCGCGCGGACGTGGACGCGGCCTACATGGGGGCGATCGCCGAGATCGACGAGGCCACCCGGAACGGATCGCTGCTGCAGGGCGAGGCGCTGGCGCGCTGGCAGGACTTCGCCGGCTCCGGCGACCTGATGCGGACGATCCAGCTCCGCCGCGGCGGCAAGGGCCGGCAGCGGAGCCCGGAACGGCTGCAGGCGCTGCGGTCGGCGATGGCCAAGGCGCTCGAAGCGGTGATCCTCTCCGCCGCGCAGCGCGCCACCGAGGAGGTCGCCCAGCGGTGGGGGCAGCGGGCCGGCGTCGGCGACCGGCTCGTCACCCCGGCGCTCGGCCGGCCCGCGGATGACTTCGCGGAGCGGACCTCGGCGTCGGTCGCCGCGTGGCAGGACTACGTCACCGAGCTCATGCGGACCGAGGGCGTGGCGAAGCGATCGGTCGCCAAGATCGTCTCGTTCGACATCGATTCGCTCGCGCTCATCTTCATGGTCGGCCTGCTCGGCTACGGCACCAGCGACGTCGCGGACGGCAAGGGCGCGCTGCCGCAACGCCTGCTGCGCAGGTTGCTCGGGGCCGAGTCACTGCGCAACATAAGCGCCAAGGCCCGCAGCGACCTGCGGGCCAGGATCCGCCTGCTCTTCGACGAGGAGATGCTCCGCTACGTAGACGCGCTCGACAGCGCCGGGATCCCGGACGAGGCCGCCGCCACCCGGCTGTACCAGGCTACGTACAACCTCGAGGCCGCCCGATGATCCACTCGATCATGACGCCGATCACGACATCGCGCGCCATCGGGTGCGCCCCCGGCACGACGGTGGAGGGCAGATGAGCGTGGCAGACACCACGACGCGGTACGGGCTCGGCTACCGGCTCGCCGCCCTCGCCAAGGTCGTGGAGCTCGGCCAGGGCCGGTTGGACCCCGCCCTGCTCGCCGAGGCGGGCCGCCTGCTCGCGCGCGCCGGGGACCGGCTCCAGCTCTCCCCGCAGCACACGGTCGTGGCGCTGGCCGGGGGAACGGGCAGCGGGAAGTCCTCGCTGTTCAACGCGGTATCCAAGCTCGACCTCTCGCCCACCGGGGTCCGCCGGCCGACCACCGCCCGCACCCACGCCTGTGTCTGGGGGATGGACGGCGCCGGCCCGCTGCTCGACTGGCTTCAGATCCAGTGGCGGCACCGGTTCGCCCGGGCGAGCGCGCTCGACAAGGGCGAGGAGCGGCTCCACGGGCTCATCCTCCTCGACCTGCCCGACCACGACTCGATCCGGGCGCTCACCGACCACGAGGCACACCGGCTGATCCAGGCCGCGGACCTGATCGTGTGGGTGCTCGACCCGCAGAAGTACGCCGACGCCTCGATCCACCAGCGGTACGTCACCGAGCTCGCCGGGCACGACGCCGTCACGGTCTTCGTGCTGAACCAGTGCGACCGGCTCAGCCCGGAGGAGCAGGCCGAGTGCCTGGCGGACCTGCGGGACCTGCTCAAGCGGGAGGGCCTCGCCAACCCGCGGGTGATCGCCACCTCCGCGGTCACCGGCCAGGGCATCGCCGAGCTGACGGACGTGCTCGCCGAGGCGGTCGCCTCCCGCCGCGCGGCCTACGAGCGCCTGGAGGCCGACCTCGATCAGCTCACGCCGCGGCTCGCCAAGGAGCTCTCCGGCGCCCGGCCCGTGGAACCGGAGGTGGACGCGGCCCGGCGCGGCGCCCTCACCGACGCGCTCTGCGACGCGGTCGGCGTCTCCGCGATCGGGGAGACCATGGAGAACCTGTACGGCGTGCGCTCGATCGAGTGGGTCGGCTGGCCGTACGCCCGGTGGGCGGCGAAGCTCCGGCCCGACCCGGTGAGCAGCCTGCGCCTGGGCAACCTGCGGGAGGAGCTGCGCTCCCTGGTGGGGAGCTCGGTGGGCGCGCAGCCCGCGGAGGTCGAGCGGGCCGTGGAGAACCTCACCGAGGCGGTCACCGACGGCATGCCCGACGCCTGGCGCGCCGGGGTGCGCGAGGTGGCGCGGTCGCGGTCGGCCGAGCTGCCCGAGGCGCTCTCCCGGGAGCTCTCCTCGCTCACCCCGCCGCTCGACCGGGTGCCCCGCTGGTGGTGGCTGCTGAAGGTCTGGCAGTACGCGCTGGTGGCGGTGTTCGTCGCCGGCCTCGGCCTGATCGGCGCGATCCTCGCGTACGGCGTGTTCGAGGTGGCCCGGCCGCCGTCCCCGTTCTTCTCGGACGTCAGCCTGCTGCCGTGGCTGGGGCTGATCGTGGTGTGCGTCCTCGGGCTCGGCCTGCTCTCCGCCGTGGCGAGCAAGAACTTCGTGGTGCTCGAGGCGGGCAAGGAGCGGGAGCGCATGGAGCGGGAGATGCGCCGCCGCGTGGCCGACCTCGCGCAGCGCATGGTCATCGAACCGGTGGAGCAGGAGCTGCGGCGGTACAACGAGTTCTTCGAGGCGTTCGGCTCCGTGCGGCGTTAGCACCCGCTGCGTGCAGCGCTGGCCCTCGTTCCATGTGGTGCTAGCGCCTGCTCTGTGTGCCGTTAGCGTCCGCTTCGTGGCGCTGGCACCCGTTCCATGTGGCGTTAGGCCCGCTCCGTGTGGCGTTGGTGCCTGCTTCGTTTGGCGTTGGCACCCCTTTCCATGCGGCGCTGGCACCCGTCCGTGCCGCCTGGCCCGTTCGGCCGCGCCGCGGCCGGCCGGCCACAGCGGCACGCGGATGTCCATTCCGTGCGGTGAGCGCCCACGGATATCCACAGAACGCGGTTCCGGCGTCGTGCCGGAGGGCGCGGCGCGCCAGTGTGTCTCCAGGGCCCGGCGGGGGTCCGGGCCCGCGGGAGGCGCATGTTCATGAGCGACGTCTACGTCACCCTGAGCGGCAACGTCACGGACGAGCCGCGGCAGTACCGGTTCAGCGACGGATCGCGGGTCACCTCGATCCGGGTGGCCGTCAACCGGCGGGTGCTCGACCCGCAGACCAACACCTGGCAGACCAAGGACACGACGTTCTACACGGTCCGCTGCTACCGCGGGCTCGCCGACCACGTCCACCAGTCCATCCGGAAGGGGCAGCCCGTCCTCGTGTACGGCAAGCTGCGGATCAAACAGTTCGAGCGCGACGGCGAACCCCGGTTCTGGGCCGAGGTGGAGGCGAGTTCCGTCGGCCACGACCTGAAGTGGGGCATCGCCACGTTCGAGAAACCGGCCCGCGCCCTGGCCCCTGCCGAGCCGAACGACGAGGAACGGCGGGCCATGGAGGACGCCACGCGGGAGTGGGAGCTGATCGACGGCCGCGGCTCCCGGGCGCCGGGGACCGGAGCCGAGGACGGCCCGGATCCAGGGCGTTCCGCCGGACCGGCAGCCGGCGCGGCCGGCGAGGCGGACATCGGGGGAGCGGAGGATGCGGAGCCGATGGCCGCGTGAGCGGAGCGCCGCACGTTCCGCCGTGGCGAGCACCGCTGCGGGTGGCGGGCGGTCATGGCGAGGGCCCGGCGCGGCGGCCGCCGCGCCGGGCCCCGGGTGCGGGGTGTCGCACCGGTCTGTTACGCGCCGTCTCCTACCGGCTCTCCTGCCGGGCCTCCGCCGGCCTCGTGCCCGTCTCCGCCGGTGTCCGGTGCCCGCCGTCCCAGACCCGGCCGAGCACGGCGTACAACGTGCCCGCGACCAGCGAGCCCGCCAGCCAGGACAGGTCGATGTTGCCGAGCATCCTCGCGCCCGGCCCCTGCAGCAGCTCCGGGATCCCGTACGCGAAGCACCAGGATGCGGCGAGACCGCAGAGGAAGGAGACGAGCGCGCCCCAGCGGACGTCGCCCAGCCGCGACCTCCCCGGCGGGTCGTAGAGGGCGTCCACGTCGATCCGCTGACGCCGGAACCCGTAGTAGTGGACCGCCATCACCGTCGCCCACGGCGACACCCACATGATCAGGCCGGCCAGCCAGGCGTCGAGCGCGTGGGCGAAGTTGTCCTGGAACACCAGCACGATCGTGAAGGCCGTGGCGAAGACCCCCACGCCGTAGGCGACGGTCTTCCGCGACAGCTTCCAGTCGATCGTCAGCGCGCACAACGAGCAGCTGTAGATGTTGAGGATGTTGGTGGCGATCGGGCCGTGGATGACCAGGAGCAGCACCGGGATCGCCAGCGCGCCGAAGGCGTTCACGATGAGCTGACCGGGGTCGGCCTGCCGGCTGATCGTGGCGACCGTGGCGCCCAGGACGCCCAGCCAGATCACCGGGACGAACTGGCCGAGCGTGCTGGCGGCGTACAGCTTGAGCTTGGGCATGTCCCGGGGCACGAACCGGGAGTAGTCCGAGGCGTACGCCAGCCAGGTGATCCCCCAGCCGATCCCGATGGCGGTCATCACCGTGCTCATCGCGCTGATCCGCGCGCTCCCGGTCAGCCCGTCCCCGGCGTACCCCCAGTCCACGCCCAGCCGGGTCCAGGCGACCACGGTCATCGCGATCAGCACGAGGATCGTCGCCGGCACGGTGTACTTCTCGAACACCGCGATCGCCCGGAAACCGGAGGCGGCGATCAGCACCTGCGCGGCCATGACCACCAGGACGATGACGATCTTCAGCTCGACGCCGCCCCGGATGCCGATCTGCTGGAACAGCGCGAGCACCAGGTCGAGGATGATCCACGTGTTGATCGCGCACCAGCCGGCAGAGATGACGCCCTGGATGATCGCCGGCAGGTACGCGCCGCGCCGGCCGAACGCGCTGCGCGCCAGCACCATCTGGCTCACCCCGGTGCGCTGGCCCATCAGCACGAAGAAGCCGAACACGGACATGCCGATGACGTTGCCGATCACCAGCACCAGCACGGTGTCGGCGAGGCTCAAGCCCAGCACGATGCCGAGCGCGCCGAGTACCCAGTTGATCGGCGCGATGTTCGCACCAGCCCAGATCCAGAACTGGTGCATCGCGGTAGACACTCGTTGGGAGTCCGCCACCGGATCCAAGGCGTGCGCGCCGTGGGCGGCATCCGGGGGCGTGGTCAGCACGTGGCTCACGGGCCCTCCTCGTGGGGGGTGGGGGTCAGTCCTCCACGCCGATGTCCTCGTTCCAGAGCGCGGGATTGGCGGCGATGAACTCGCGCATCATCTGGACGCACTCGTCGAGGTCCAGCACGACGAGCTCCACACCGTGCTGGCGGAGCAGGCCCTCCGAGGCGGTGAACGTACGGTTCTCGCCGATCACCACGCGGGGGATCCCGTACAGCAGGACCGCGCCCGCGCAGAGATGGCACGGCGACAACGTCGTATAGAGCGTCGACTTGCGGTACACCCGGGCGGGCAGACGTCCCGCGTTCTCCAGGCAGTCGGTCTCCCCGTGCCGGATCGCGCTGCCCTCCTGCACCCGCCGGTTGCGCCCGACGCCGAGCACCTCGCCATCCGCCACCAGCGCCGCGCCGATCGGGATCCCGCCCTCGGACAGGCCGATGCGGGCCTGCTCGATCGCCAGACGCATGTACCGGTCGTCGCTCACAGGTACGTCCTCCTCGTCGAGTCCAAACCGTCAGCGAAGTGGCCCTGGATGTCGCCCGATGGTCCGTGGCGCGGGCGGAACCCGACAAGGGGCATTCCGTCAAGCCATGAAGCCTTTCGATGGACAGAACGTCCAGGCGACTTGACACTGAACGTGTGCCAGCACGCCATCCGTCCGGATCGCCGGCCCCCTCCCGCGCGGAAGAGGCCGCCCCGCCCACCGGGCGCCCGCCGGCCGGACCGGAGGCGGCCGCGCGCCGCAGGGGCGACCAACCCGTGAGCCGGAAGATGACGGGGCACGCGACCCGCCGGACCCTTCCCACCCTCGCCGAGGTGCTCGCGTTGCCCGAGTTCGCCGCGGCGGCGCCCGAGGTGGTGCACGGCGACCCCGCGAGCTGCGTGATCCGCTGGGTGCACTCCTCCGAGGTCTACGAGATGGGCTCGCTGCTGCAAGGCGGCGAGCTGCTGCTCACCACCGGCCTCGGGCTGCACGGGCACAGCCGGCGCGCCCAGGCCGCCTACGTGGACGCGCTCGCCGACGCGGGACTGAGCGCGCTCGCCCTGGAGCTGGGCCGCACCTTCGGGGAGATACCCGCTCCGGTGCTCGAGGCGGCCCGCCGCAGAGACCTGCCGCTCATCGCCCTCCACCGGGTCGTGCCCTTCGTCACCCTGGTCGAGGCCTTCCACGAGCTGCTGCTCCGGCGCCGGGTCGCCTCGCTGCGGCGCGGGGAGCTGATCTGGCAGGAGCTGCTCGGTGCGGTGCTGGACCGGCGCGGCCTGCCCGAACTGCTCGCCGCCGTGGCCGCACTCGCCGGCTGCCCCGCCCACCTGGTCGCCACGGACGGCCGCCTGGTGGCCTCGGCCACCCCCGACGGCCCCGTGGCCGCATCCGGTCGGCTCGACCCCGAAGGCCGCGGCTGGCTCGCCCACCCGGTGTCGGTGCACGGCCAGCTCTGGGGCACCCTGCTGCTCGCGGGCCGCCGTACCGCCCGGCGCGCGGCCGTGCTGGAGCGGGCCGCCACCGCCGTCGCCCTGGAGCTGCTGCGCACCGGAGACCTGGCGGACCGCGACCGGATGGCCCAGGCGCTCATCCAGGACCTGCTCTCCGGCCGCGCCATCCCGGCGGACGAGCTCACCGGCCGCGGGGAGCTGGCCGGGCTCTCCCTCACCCCGGGCAGGCCGGTGTTCGGCCTCGCGGTCGCGGTGGAGCGGCGGGCGTCGGCCCACGCGATCCGCGCCGAGGCGGCGGCCGCGATCCGGGCCGCCTTCGGCCCGTGCCTGGTCGCCGAGGTCGACCACGACGTGCTCGCGGTCGCGGCCGCGCCCGACGGGGAAGAGGAACTGCGCGCCCGGCTGGGGACCATCGCCGGCGAGCTGGGGCGCGGCCACGTCCTGCTGGCCGTGGCGGCCGGGGCGCCCGGGGAGGTGACCGCGCTCGGCAGGTCCCTCACCGAGGCCCGGGAGGCGGTGGGGATCGCCCGGCGACTGGGGGCCCGGAACCGGGTGCTCCTCAGCCGCGACGTCGGCGTGCACCGCCTGCTGGTGCGCCTAGACCGGGACGTCGAGCTGGGCTGGTTCCTCCGCGAGCAGCTCGGCCCGCTGCTCGACTACGACGCGGCCCACGGCACCGACCTGGTGCGCACCCTCGACGCCTACCTCGCCCACGGGCTGTCGAAGACCGGGGCGGCGGCCGCGCTCGGCATCCGCCGCCAGACCCTGTACAACCGGCTGGCCCGCATCGAGGCCGTGGTGGGCGTCCTCCCGCTGGCCGACCACGAGCGGCGCACCGCGCTCAGCCTGGCGCTGCTCGCCTGGCGGCTCCGCACCGGGCTCGACCCGACCAACCGGGCCTCGTCGCGGTGAGCGCGACAGGCCTCCACCCGCCGCCCGGCCGCCGATCCCCCGGCGCGTTCGGCGCGGCGGCTCGCCCATCATGGTCACCGGAGGAAGGAGACGACAGGTGCGCGTGACGCCTCGGGTGGAGTCGAGCTTCGACGCCCTGCTCGCGCGGGCGCGGGAGCTGGCCCGGCGGGGCACCCGGACGATCCTCGGCATCACCGGCCCGCCGGGGGCCGGCAAGTCCACCCTCGCCGAGCGGATCGTGATCGCGCTGAACGGCGACGCCTGCCTGGTGCCGATGGACGGCTTCCACCTGGCCAACGCCGAGCTGCTCCGGCTCGGCCGGCGCGACCGCAAGGGCGCCCACGACACCTTCGACGCCGCCGGATACGTGGCCCTGCTCCGCCGCCTGCGCGAGGAGCGGACCACCGTGTACGCCCCGCTGTTCCTCCGGGAGATCGAGGAGTCGATCGCGGGCGCCATCCCGGTCCCGCCCGAGACGCCCCTGGTGGTGACCGAGGGCAACTACCTGCTGCTGCGGATCGGGCACTGGGCCGCGGTGCGCGGCCTGCTCGACGAGGTCTGGTACTGCGACCCGGACGAGGACACCCGCATCGCCCGCCTCATCGCCCGGCACGAGGCGTGCGGAAAGTCACCCGAGGAGGCCCGGGCGTGGGCGCTCGGCAGCGACCAGCGCAACGCCGAGCTCATCGCCGGGACCCGCGACCAGGCCGACCTGCTGGTCCGGCTGCCCTGGGACTGACCCGCCCACGCTGGGGGAGGCGCCCTCCGGTTGGCGCGCGGTCACCGGTCCGCCCGCGCCGTACCCCGAGAGAGAGCAAAGCGCGGTGCGGTCCGCATCGCCGCCGGTGAGAGGGCGGATCCGGGCGGCTCGCAGACCGTCCCGATGGCAGGGGTAACCGGCCATCGAACACATCCCGCCGGGCACCTTGGGACCGGCTCGGCCGTCGGCCATCCGGGCCCGCGTAGCGTGCATATCGCGGGTCGCCCGGCGGTAGGGGACGACGCCGGCCATCGAACACATCCCGCCGGACACCCTGGGGCCGGTGAGGATGGCCTCCATCCGCGGCGCGAGAAGGACGCATCTCGCGGGCCGCCTCGGCGTAGGAGGGCGACGGCCATCCGCTACGGCGATCACTGACCCGAGACCCTGGGGTGAGGACGCTGGCCGTCCGGGACGCGCGGAGCAGGTCTGGCATGGCCCGCTCCGGCGGCCGTGGGGCGTCTCCGTACCTTCCTCAGGATGTGACGGCGGTCATACCGGGTATCGTCTCCCTGCCCAAAAGCACACTCCGCAACTATCGTGTTACGTATCGTAAGATACGTTCATGGGAGTCGTGGGGGGCGCGCATGACGGCTTCCGGCAACACCACCGCAAGAGCGCCACGGCGGGCGATAGGGGGACGGACCCGCTGGCCGCTTCTGGCCCAGTCCCGTGGTCTCGTCTCCTACCTGTGCGCGGTCGTCGTGGTCGACGTCGCCGCGATCGCCGCCGCCGCGACATCGACCCCGATCCGGCTCGCCGACGTCCTCACCTTCACCGCGCTCATTGCCGGGGGCACCGTCTGCATCGAGGCCACCCGCCGCCTCGGCATGCCGGCCGGGGTGACCCGGGACTTCCTCTCCGCCTGGTGGCTGCCCGCGGCGTTCCTCCTGCCGCCGCTCTACGCGCTGGCGGCGCCCATCCCGCTGCAGGTCCTGCTCCAGCTCCGGGTCAGGGCCACCGTCCTGTACCGCCGTGTGTTCAGCGCGGCCGCGATCAGCCTCTCCGCGGGCACCGCGTCGGTGCTCTTCCACCGATGGGCCGAGCCGTCCGAGCTGATCGGGGGCGAGGCGCGGGCGATCGCCGTGGCGGTGGCGTGCGCCGGCCTCTTCACCGTGCTGAACACCGCGCTCGTCGCGGTCGCCGCGCACGCGGCCGACCCCGAGGGCCGGTGGGCCGAGGTGCTGTGGGACCGGGAACGGCTCCTGCTCGACGTGGTCGAGCTCTGCCTCGGCGTCGTCGTCGCGGTGGTCTGCGGGATCGGGCTCGGGCTGCTGCCGCTCCTGCTGCCTCCCATCGTGCTCCTCCAGCGCACCCTGCTCCACGCCCAGCTCCAGGCCGCCGCGCGGACCGACCCGAAGACCGGCCTGCTCAACGCGTCCGCCTGGCAGCGCGAGGCCGACACCGAGATCGTCCGGGCGCAGCGGGCCGGCCAGACCCTCGCGGTCATCCTGGTCGACATCGATCACTTCAAGAAGGTCAACGACACCTATGGGCACCTCGTCGGCGACCAGGTCCTGATCCAGATGGCCCAGGTGCTCCGCAGCCAGGTCCGCGAGTACGACGTGGTGGGCAGGTTCGGCGGTGAGGAGTTCGTCGTGCTGCTGCCCGGCGCCGACCTGGACGAGGCGCGGCGGGTCGCCGAACGGCTGCGCACGCAGATCGGCAGGATGGTCGTCACCGCCGAGCAGGCGACGGTCACCGTGACGGTCTCCGCCGGTATCGCCGTCCTCAACCTGCACGGCGACGACCTGCTCGACCTGCTCGCCGCCGCGGACCTCGCCCTGTACCGCGCCAAGGAGCTGGGCCGGGACCGCATCTGCCTGCCCGCCACCCCTGTCATACCGCCTCAGGATGGGACGGGCGGTGCGGCCGGCGTCATCCCATAGGCTTGGAGGCATGCCGGAGTACATCTACACGATGCAGCGCGTGCGCAAAGCGCATGGCGACAAGGTTGTCCTCGACGACGTCACGCTGTCGTTCCTGCCCGGGGCCAAGATCGGCGTCCTGGGCCCGAACGGCACGGGCAAGTCGACGCTGCTCAGGATCATGGCGGGGCTCGAGCAGCCGTCCAACGGCGAGGCCCGGCTGATGCCCGGCTTCACCGTGGGCATCCTCGAGCAGGAGCCGAAGCTCGACCCGTCCAAGACTGTGCTCGGCAACGTAGAGGAAGGCGTCGCCGAGACCAAGGCGATGCTGGACCGGTTCAACGAGATCGCCGAGCGGCTCGCCACCGACTACAGCGACGAACTGCTCGAGGAGATGGGCCGGCTCCAGGACGAGCTCGACCGGCGCAACGCGTGGGACCTGGACAGCCAGCTCGAACAGGCCATGGACGCGCTCCGGTGCCCGCCGCCCGACGCCGACGTCACCAAGCTCTCCGGTGGTGAGCGCCGGCGCGTTGCCCTGTGCAAGCTGCTGCTCCGGCAGCCCGACCTGCTGCTCCTCGACGAGCCCACCAACCACCTGGACGCCGAGAGCGTCCAGTGGCTGGAGCAGCACCTGGAGAAGTACCCCGGCACCGTGCTCGCCGTCACCCACGACCGGTACTTCCTCGACAACGTCGCGAACTGGATCCTCGAGCTCGACCGCGGCCGCGCCTACCCCTACGAGGGGAACTACTCCACCTACCTCGAGACGAAGGCCGCCCGGCTCAAGATCGAGGGGCAGAAGGACGCCAAGCGGAAGAAGCGCCTCGAGGAAGAGCTCGCCTGGGTGCGCTCCAACCCCAAGGCCCGCCAGGCGAAGAGCCGCGCCCGGCTCAAGCGGTATGAGGAGATGGCCGCGGAGGCCGCCAAGTACCGCAAGCTCGACTTCGACGAGATCCAGATCCCGCCGGGCCCGCGGCTGGGCACGACGGTGATCCGCGCCGAGAACCTCACCAAGGGTTACGGCGACCGCCTGCTCATCGACAACCTCTCCTTCGACCTGCCGCGCAACGGCATCGTCGGCGTGATCGGCCCGAACGGCGTGGGCAAGACCACCCTGTTCCGCATGATCGTCGGTGCCGAGAAGCCGGACAGCGGCACGATCACCATCGGCGAGACCGTCCAGATCTCCTACGTCGACCAGAACCGGGCCGGCATCGACCCGCAGAAGACCGTCTGGGAGGTCGTCTCCGACGGGCTCGACTACATCAAGGTCGGCCAGGTGGAGATGCCGTCCCGGGCGTACGTCGCGGCGTTCGGGTTCAAGGGCCCCGACCAGCAGAAGCCGGCGGGGGTGCTCTCGGGCGGTGAGCGCAACCGGCTCAACCTCGCCCTCACGCTGAAGCAGGGCGGCAACGTGCTCCTGCTCGACGAGCCCACCAACGACCTCGACACCGAGACGCTCTCCAGCCTGGAGAACGCGCTGCTGGAGTTCCCCGGGTGTGCGGTGATCACCTCGCACGACCGGTGGTTCCTCGACCGGGTCGCCACCCACATCCTCGCCTGGGAGGGCGGCGCGAACTGGTTCTGGTTCGAGGGCAACTTCGCCGACTACGAGAAGAACAAGATCGAGCGGCTGGGGCCGGAGGCTGCCCGCCCGCACCGGGTCACCTACCGCAAGCTGACCCGCGACTGAGCGGAGTCAGGTCGTCGTGCACCGCGCCCCCCGCGGTGAGCCCGGGGGGCGCGAGTGGATAGTTTTCCGCCGTGTCCGAAGTGCTTTCCCCTGCCACCACCGCGAAGCTGTACGTCTACGAACGCCAGGTCCGGTTCGCCGACATCGACAGCTACGGCCACGTCAACAACGTCCGGTTCTTCGACTACCTCGAAGACGCCCGGGTGGCCATGTTCATCCTCGATCCCATGCGGGAGGGCATCAGCCCGCTCCGCGGGATCGTGATCGCACGGCATGAGATCGACTACCGGCGGCCGCTGAACTTCCGGCCCGATCCGGTACGGGTGGAGATGTGGATCACCGAGATCAAGCCGGCCCGCTTCACCCTGTCCTACGAGATCCGGGACGACGCCACGCTCTACGCGGAGGCGCGCACCGTCGTGGTCGCCTATGACGCGGCCCAGGCCCGGCCGCGCAGGTTCGAGGAGGACGAGCTCGCCTACCTCCGCCGCTTCTACCACGGAGAGTGAGCCGACCGGCTCGCCGGGCCGGACGGCCGCCGGCTCGGGGCCGGTCCGGGCGATGGTCCGGCATGGGGCGTCCTTCTGGGACCCTCGTCGGCGCCGACCCGCGGGCTACCGGGATGCGGAGCCGGTCGCTCGCCGCGGTGCGCACCGCTCCACGTCACGATCGCTGAGCGATGCCGGGCCGGCCGGCGTGGGCCGCCGGTCCCCGGTCTCCCGAGGACCGGCCCGCCGGCGCTCCGGCCCGTGCCGCGGCGTGACCGGGCTCGGCCTCGACGCAGGCGGGACCCCGGCCGCGACCGCGGGATCGGCCACGCGGCCGTCCGCCTCCCCGGCCGTGCGGCGCGCGGGCACCGCCCCGGGGATGTGGGCGCGCCTAGGCGGGCCCACCCGGGCGGGCGGTGCCCGGGTGGGTCAGGCGTTCACCAGGCTGTGGGCGGCGTAGACGAGGTAGTCCCAGAACGTCTTCTCCTGCTCGGGGGGCAGGTTCAGCTCGCGCAGCGCGTCGCCCATGTGCTTGAGCCAGGCGTCGCGCTCCCGCTCGCCGATGACGAAGGGGGCGTGCCGCATCCGCAGCCGCGGGTGACCGCGCTGCTCGCTGTACGTCCGCGGCCCGCCCCAGTACTGCATGAGGAAGAGCCGCAGCCGCTCCTCGGCCCTGGCGAACTCCTCCTCGTCCTGGGGGTAGAGGGGGCGCAGGACCGGATCGCCGGCCACGCCCTCGTAGAACCTCCGGACGAGCCGGCGGAAGGTCTCCTCACCGCCGATCTGCTCGTAGAAGGACACGGTCTGCTCGGTGGTCACCGTTTCAGCGTAGGCCAGCCCGCCCGATGGCTCACCCGGCGAGCAGTACGGCCGGGCCGCCCGATGGCTCGACGGGGGGAGCGGTGTGGGCTGCCCGGTGGCTCATCCGGAGAGTGGTGGGGTCGGGCCGCCGGCTCACCTGGTGCGCACGGCGTCCCCGGCGGCCACGCAACGGGCGCTCGCCGCGCTCGCCGACCGCCGTGCCGGTGCATACCGGCCCTCACCCCGCCGGGCGTCCCTCGACGGTCGTCGCCGGCAGGCCTGCGCGTTGTCGCCGCCTATGGTTCGGCGATGCCGTACCGGTGCTCACCCGCCCGGTGGGGTGGCCTGCCCGCACTCCGACACGCCGGTAGGCCGGGGATCCCGGTTCCGATCGCGAGCGGTTCTGCGCCCTCGTCCGGGGCCCAGCCGCGGACGGATGACCTGCCTCATGCCGCCCATCGCCGGTGGGATCCGTCACCGCGGAACCGGTACGGCGACGCCGTACCGGTGCTCACCCGGCGAAGGCGAGCCCCTTCTCGTCGAACGCCCGCTTCACCCGCATCCGCACCTCGCGGGCGACCTCCAGCTTGTGCGTGGGCGCCGCCTTGACGCTGATCCGGAAGATCACCGACGAGCCGGAGATCTGCTCGAGGCCGTACACCTCGGGCTCCTCCACGATCAGCTTGTCGCGGTACTCCGGGTCCTTCCAGAGCTCGGCGACCACGCTCCTGAGCAGCTCGCGGACCTCCGCCACGTCGGTGTCCGGGGGAACGGGCACGTCCACCAGGGCCCGCGACCATCCCTGCGACTCGTTGCCGATCCGGGTGATCGTGCCGTTCCGCACGTACCACACCTTGCCGTCCGCGTCGCGCAGCCGGGTGATGCGGAGTGTGACCGCCTCCACCGTGCCGGTCGCCACCCCGGTGTCGATCACGTCGCCCACGCCGTACTGGTCCTCCAGGAGCATGAACATGCCGGAGATGAAGTCCTTGACGAGCTCCTGGGCGCCGAAGCCGACCGCGACGCCGATGATGCCGACGCTGGTGAGCAGCGGGGCGAGCTCCACGCCGAGCCGGGCGAGCGCCATCAGGGTGGCGGTGCCGAGGATCAGCACGGACGCGAGGCTCCGCAGGACGGAGCCGATGGTCTCCGCCCGGGCCCGGCGGCGTTCGGTCAGGATGGCCACGCTCGCCTCGCCGCCGAGCGGGGTGAGGTTGCGCAGGCGCTCCGGCAGCACGCCCTCTCCGGCCCGCAGGGTGAGCTTGGTGATCAGCCGGTGGACGAGGTTCCGGATCACGAGCGCGATGGCGAAGATCAGGACGAGCATGAGCAGCCCGTCGACGATCCCCGCCACGAGGGTGATCCAGCTCGGGAACTGCCGGCCCGGCAGCAGCGCGTTGAGGACCGTGCAGAACAGCCCTTCGTTGTTCTCACAGGCCGCCTGGAACGTTCTCGCCGCGGTCTCCGCGTCGGGGAGGATGTCGGTCGTGCTCGGGCTCGGGCTGGGTGTCGCCGCTAGAGCCAACGTAAGCGGGCACACGAGGCGGATCCCCCTCGGATCGGTTCGGTGGGCAACGAATGCAGCGTGATCAAGCTAAACCTAGCTCATGTCGCCAACCGGACCGTCCCTCCGTCGGCGCCGCCGGGATGGGAGCCCGCGGCCCGGGCGTCGCCCGGGCGGGTGCTCCAGGACGGAGGGCAGGGCGGGGCACGCACCCGGAAACGCCCCCGCCGTTCTCCGAGGGGGATCGCCCCGTCCGCCCGGCACCGGCCTTGCGGCGAGAGCCGGGCCGGGCGTCACCCGGACGCGCCGGTGGCGTGGCCGGGTGGGGTGCCGCGAGACCGGCCATGCCCTCAACGTTCCGCGCCGGAACGCTCCGCACCAAGGGCATGGCCGGCACCGGCGGACCGCGGTGGTGCCGGCGCACCGCGGGGTGACGGATCACCCCGCGCGCCGGTCATTCGCCGACCGCGGCGAGCACACGGGCGACCTTCGTAGCCGCTCCCGCCGGGTCGTCGGCTCGGTGCATCGGTTCGCCCCAGGACCACCAGTAGTCAGCGGCGCGGCAGACCACGTTCTCCGTGAGGCTGGTCGCGTTCGGGTTGATGACGCGCACGTACGGGCTGCCCGACGGGCGGCGCACCACCCGGGCGATCAGGCCTCGGGACTCGAGCTCGGCGGCCAGTCGCTCCAGCCGGCCAAGATCATCGTCCTCCACCGCCGCGCACCTCCTCCTTACCTGTGTGTTCAGGGGCCGCTCACTTCGGCGACGAGAGGTTGTCCAGGTCGTTTTCGGGGTGCAACCTCGTGCCGTGGCCAAACACTACGCAACGCGCTGGCCCGGTCAATGAGCCGTCGTCGGCGGTGGGTGCAGGATCGTGCAAGGTAGTTGAAAGAAAAACATCTGCCGGGGGACGATCCTTAGTCGGCGCAATCCCGCGTAGGTACTTGGCTAAGCCAATTTTGGTCCAGCATTATGTGTGAGCAGAGTGCGATGCTCGGGTCACTCTCGGTGAAGGGGGTTAACGACCCGTGGTGAGCCCTGGGCTGCGAAGCGCGGCCGGCCGTACCAGGGGGGCCGGGACGTCCGGGAAACAGCGTAAGGAGACGGAGATCGCGCGCCGGATCCGGGCGCGCGGCCTGGCGCTCGGCCGGAGCATGGCGCAGATCGCCGACGAGATCTACGAAACCTGCCAGCCGAAATTCGGCACGACGCGCATCAAGGCCCACCGGCTGGCCCACGGCATCGCGCTCGCGGACGTCATCGAACAGGTGCGTGCTCTTTTCGAGCGAGACGGAAAACCCCCGCCCGGTATAGGGGAGACGCTTCTGTCCGCCTACGAGTCGGGCATGAAGCGCCCCGGTCCCGAATACCTCCACTACCTGTGCCTGGTCTACCGGGTCGAACCGCTGTCCCTGGGAATCGAGGGGCCGTGCATCTGCGGGAAAGCCCACACGATCACCGGAGCGGCAGGTGGGGGGGATCAGCCAGAGCGAAGGCCTGACATATTCCCTGGGCCGCGTGACCTACCGGCCTCGCCGGAGGGCGGCGACGCCGGTGCGGACGGGGGCGAGGAGGACGAGAACGTGCTACGGAGGACGCTGCTTAAGCTCCTCGCCGGCACCACGGGAGCGGCGGCCCTGGACAGCCAGGTGCTCCGCGCGGTGGAGAACCTCCGGCGGCAGATGGACGACGCCATGGCCAAGGCCACCGTGTCCCCTGCGATGCTCGATCAATGGGAGCAGGCCACGGGCGGGTTCGGCAGGCAGTACATGAACACGCCGCCGCTCCGGCTGCTGTGCGACGTGCTGCTCGAGTTCTCCGCCGTACGGCGGGCCATCGAGCAGCGGCAGCCGCTCGACGTGCAGGAGCGGTTGTGCCGGATGGCCGCGCAGCTCGCCGGCCTGTGCGGGATGATCATGATCGACCTCGGCGACCATCGCCAGGCGCGCGCCTTCTTCCGCACCGCGCGCAGCGCGGCCGACGAGACGGGTGACCGCGCGCTGCGCGCCTGGGTGACCGCGCGCGAGGCGCTGGTTCCCCTGTACTACGGGGATCCGCGCGAGGCGCTCATGCTGGCCCGGAAGAGCCGGGACCTCGCCGGGCAGACGCCCTGCGCCGCCCGGGCGATGGCCCCCGTGGTCGAGGCGCGCGCGCTCGCCATGCTCTCCGCGAACTCCGGCTCGAACAAGGAGGCGGCCGAGCAGGCGAGGCGGGCCCTGGACCGGGCGCGGGCCGCGTTCGCGCAGATGAGCGCGAGCGAGCGGGAGAATCCCGCCTTCGGCTACACCGAGCGGCAGCTCTACTTCTACCAGGGTGACGTGTTAGTCCGGCTGGGCCAGACCGTGGAGGCGGAGGTCATCCTGGAGCAGGCGCTGCACAAGTACCAGAAGGAGGACCTGCTCGATCAGACGCTGATCCGCTTCGACAAGGCCCTGTGCCGGCTGCTGGAGGGCGACGTGGAAGGTGCCCTGGACCTGGGCATCGACGCGATCGAGCAGATCGAGAAGGAGTTCCGGACCGAGCTGCTGCTCCGCCCGGCCTATGACCTGATCAAGAAGATCCAGACGAAGTACGGCGAACTCCCCAAGCTCAAGAGCTTCCGCGAGCTGCTCGCCGAGCGGGCGATCGACACCACGGAGACGGGGCTCGCCGTGAGGCCGACGTGATCCGGCGGAGGGAAGGCGTTCAGGGATGACGAAACCGCTGCGGATCCGCCGGTACCGCTGGTCCGACCTCGACGCGGTGTGGACGCTGCATCAGATCGCCCTCGCCCAGGTCGGCCTGGTGCCGGGGGACGGCGTCTACTACGACGACGACTTTCCGCGCATCACCGAGGTGTACCTCGCCAACCGGGGGGAGTTCCTGGTCGGGGAGGTGGAGGGCGCCGGGATCGTCGCGATGGGCGGCCTGCGCCGGATCGACGACCGGACGGCCGAGATGTGCCGGCTTCGCGTGCACCCCGACCACCAGCGCCGCGGGTACGGCACGCAGATCATGCTCGCCCTGGAGCAGCGGGCCCGCGAGCTCGGCTACGCGGTGCTCCGCGGGGATACGACGCTTCGGCAAACCGCTGCGCTGGAGCTGTACCGGAAGGCCGGGTGGCGGGAATTACGGCGGGAGAAACGCGGCGAAAATGTCGTCCTTTATGGCGAGAAGTACTTGATATCGGAGTTGTCACCATTTTGTGTGTCTGATTGACACGCGTGGACTTGCTATTTCTTGAACGGTTTGAATACTTGTGCCTTGGCTTGTCGCGAGAAGTGGAGAAGCGAGGCACAGTGAAGAAGATCAGGATTCGCAAGCCCGGCATGGTGCGGCTGACCGGTTCGTCCAGCGCCATCCACAAGGGTTGATCGGCGGGGATCGCCACCTCTGGGTCTGGGGCGAGCGGTCCCGCGATCGCACGGAGCGGCTCCGCTCTCTCGACCTTCCGCCGCTGGTGGTGCCCGTGCTCAACGGCCATCGCCGACTCCGCGGTCCGTACACGATCGGCGGCGCGCTGCTGCGCGCGCTCGTGCCGGTCGCGTTGGAGCGCTCCCCCGACCTGGTGGCGGCACACGACATCGAGATCCGGGCGGTCGCCCCGGATCTGCGCGCCGTGGTCCCGGCGCGCCACGAGAGCGTCGCCGCCCGGCTTCCGGAGAACGAGCGGATCCTCGTTCCCGCGCCGCGGCGCACCCTCTGGCTCGCGAACGGGATCGCGGAGTTCGTCCGCGCGTGCCTCACCGAGCCGGCCGCGCTCGCCGTGGACAACGTCCACGAGGCGGACCCGACCGACCGGGAGCTGCTCGGCGTGCTGGCGCGGCGGGTGGGCAACCTCACCCTGGCGATCGGCTCCCCGGAGCCTCCGCCCGACGGCCTGCAGGTGGTCCGGGCGGCCGCCTCGGACGGCCCGCCGGAGGACTACATCGCCTCCGACGGCACCTCGGACGACCCCGAGGCGTACCGGGCCTATCTCGCCCTCCCCGAGGAGGAGCGGGCCCGGCGGCACGCCCGGCGCGCGGCCGAGCTGCGGGGCGAGCCGGGCGGCGCGTGGCCGGGCGAGTACGCGCTCGGCGCGGTGCCCTACCACCTCGAGCACAGCGGCGACCGGGAGGCTGCGCTCCAGGCCCTGTGGGAGGCGCTCGACCATTGCGTGTCCGAGGGCTTCCTCCACGCCGTCACCGAGCTCGGCCTGCGCGGGCTGCGGCTCGCCGAGCCCGGCTCCGAGCTGTGGTGGAAGTTCACCCAGCGCACGGCGTTCGCCTTCAGCGGGCTGGGGGAGACCGAGCGCGCCTACGAGCTGTTCGAGCAGGCCCGCCGGGTCAGCGTCGACCCGGTCGTGCACGCCGCGTCCGCGTACGGCATCGCCATGCTCGACGCCCGGTACCGGGACGCAGCGCACCGGGACCTGAAGCGCGCCAGAGGATGGATCAACGAGGCGATCGCGATCTCGACCCTGCTGCCCGACCCGCGCGAGCGGGCGTTCAAGCTCGGGTTCGACCAGAACGGCCGGGCGCTGATCGAGCTGCGGGAAGGCCGGATCGACGCGGCCCTGGACCTGGTTCAGTCGGCGATCGACCTCGCCGAGCGGGACCTGCCGCCTGAGGCGCACCCGGTGCACAAGATGGTGCTCTACGCCAACCGGGCGCAGCTCCTCGCCCGGATGGGCCGGAAGGAGGAGGCGCTCCGGGACTTCGACCGGGCGATCGCCTTCGACCCGGCCTACCCGGACAACTACGTCGACCGGGGCAACCTCCTGTTCGAGCTGGGCCGGACCGAGGAGGCCCTCGCCGATTACGAGACCGCGATGCGGGTGAGCCCGCCCACGCCGGAGCTCTACTACAACCGCGCCGAGCTCCGGCTGGCCCAGGGCGACCTGGACGGGGCCAAGGCCGACCTCGACTATGTGCTCGAGCTGGACCCCGGCTTCCTCGACGCCTACGTCAACCGGGCGAGCATCCTGGAGTCCCAAGGCGAGGCCGAGGCGGCCCGGCGCGACGTGGCGGCCGGCCTGGTCATCGACCCCGGCAACGCCCACCTGCACGCCCTGCTCGGGGCGCTCGAGGCGGCGGCCGGCCGGACCGAGGAGGCGCGCAAGGCCTTCGACTTCGCGGTGTCGGCCGCGCCCGGCCTCGCCTCCGCCTGGGCGGGCCGGGCGATGCTCCGGTACGAGACCGGTGACGCCGAGGGGGCGGTGGAGGACCTCACCCGGGCGATCGAGCTCGGGGAGGACGCGGCCCTGCTCTACAACCGCGCCACCGCACTCCTCGCGCTCGGCCGGACCGAGGAGGCCGTACGGGACTTGCAGCGGGCGCACGCCCTCGACCCGGACGACCCCGACATCGACCTCGCCCTGCGCCGGCACGCCCCGCGGCGGACCGCCTGACCGGTGCCCGGGCCGCCCGGTGCCAGGGGCGCGGGCCGTCAAGACTGGCTGGTGCCAGGGGTGTGCCGGCGGCCGCGCGGCGCTCGACGAGGCGACCCGAGCCGGCCGGTGCGGTGCGATGCGCCCCGGCGGACCGGCGGCGGCATCGCACGGCCGGCGGCGATGCCCTGGAGTGTGGTCCGGCCGGTGGGCCTGGACGGATGCGGCCGTCCCCCGCCGGAGCGCCCCGCGGCCCTCATCGGGACCGCGCGGTCATGCCGCGGTGCCGTACCGGGCCGGAAGCGCCGCACACGGGACCGCGTGCGTGCGCCCGCGGGCCGGCCGCGGACCTGGGCCGGGCCGGAAAGCGTTCCATCTCTCGCGGCGAATGCCCCTACCCTGGGACGGAAAAAGAGCATCCCCCGGCGAGGAAGAACATGAGCGCTGAGTACGTGCTGACCCTGTCCTGCCCAGACAGGCCCGGCGTGGTCGCCGCGGTGTCCGGTCTCCTGGCCGAGCGCGACTGCAACATCACCGAGAGCCAGCAGTTCGGCGACCCAGACGCGCAGCGGTTCTTCATGCGGGTCCAGTTCGCGACCGACCTCGGCATCGACGAGCTCCGGAGCGCCTTCGCCGCGCTCGCCCCCGAGTTCGGCATGGAGTTCGAGCTCTTCGACCGGTCGGTGAAGACCCGGGTGCTCGTGCTCGTCAGCAAGCTCGGCCACTGCCTCAACGACCTGCTCTACCGGGTGCGCTCCGGCCTGCTGCCGATCGAGATCGTGGCCGTGGTCTCCAACCACCCCGACCTGCGCCCGCTCACCCAGTCGTACGGCATCGACTACCACCACCTGCCGGTCACCCCGGAGACCAAGCCCAAGCAGGAGGCGGAGATCCTCGCCCTGGTCGAGCACTACCGGGCCGACCTGGTGGTGCTCGCCCGCTACATGCAGATCCTCTCCGAGGACATGTGCAACAAGCTCGCCGGGCGCATGATCAACATCCACCACTCGTTCCTGCCGTCGTTCAAGGGCGCCAGGCCGTACCACCAGGCGTACGCCCGCGGGGTGAAGCTCATCGGCGCCACCGCGCACTACGTCACGGCCGACCTCGACGAGGGCCCGATCATCGAGCAGGAGGTGGCCCGGGTGAACCACACCCACACCCCGGAGGACCTCGCCGCGATCGGCCGTGACCTCGAGTGTCAGGCGCTCGCCCGCGCGGTGCGGTGGCACGCCGAGCACCGGGTGCTGCTCGACGGCAACAAGACCATCATCTTCTACCGCTGATCCGCAGGCCCGTGTGGCGGGCGAGGAAGGCGAGCTGGTCGGCGGCGAGATCCACCGATCGGCTCACCGCGCGCGGCCCGTGGCCGACGTCCGCCTCGTTGCGCAGCAGGATCGGCCGGTCTCCCGCCTGGGCGTGCTGCAGGGCGGCGGTCATCTTCCACGCGTGCAGCGGGTGCACCCGGGTGTCCGAGGCGAAGACCGTGAACAGGGTGGCCGGGTAGCGCACCCCCTCCCGGACGTGGTGGTACGGCGAGTACGACCACAGCCAGCGGAACTGCTCGGGGTCGTCGGCCGTGCCGTACTCCACGTTCCAGGTCGCGCCGAGCCCGAACCGCTCGTAGCGGACCATGTCGAGCAGCGGGGCGGAGCAGACCGCCGCCGCGTACAGCTCCGGCCGCTGGGTGATCGCGGCGCCGACCAGCAGGCCGCCGTTGGAGCCCCCGCAGATGCCGAGCCGCTCCGGGGTGGTCACGCCGGTGGCGATCAGGTGCTCGGCCGCGGCGTGGAAGTCGTCGAAGACGTTCTGCTTGTTGCCGAGCATCCCGGCGCGGTGCCACTCCTCTCCCTCCTCGCCGCCGCCGCGGAGCTGGGCGATCGCGTACACGCCGCCGGCCTCCACCCAGGCGAGGATCGAGGCGGAGTACGCGGGGCTCAGCGAGATGCCGAACCCGCCGTAGCCGTAGAGGATGGTGGGCCGCGGGCCGGAACCCGGGCGGGAGATCACCAGCATGCGGACCTCGGTGCCGTCCTTCGACCGGTACACCACCTGCTCGGTCGTGATCTCGGGCACCGTCACGGCCCCCGGCGCGGCCTCCCAGAGCGTGGTCTCCCGGGTCCGCGCGTCGAACCGGTACACGGTGGTCGGCGTGACGTTGTCGGTGTAGGTGAACCAGGCCTCGTGACCGCCCTCGGGCCGTTCGGTGATCGCCCCGATCGAGCCGAGGCCGGGGAGCGGGACCTCGCCGATCCGTTCACCGGTCTCCAGCGCGTGGATGGTGATCTCCGAGATGGCGTGCCGGGTGCGGCCGACCAGCATGACCGGCTCCGGCAGGTCGTCGAGGATCGCGAAGTCGCTGAGCACGGAGACCGGGTCCTCGGGCACGAGGTCGCGCCAGTGCTCGCTCGTCGGGTGCTCCGGAGAGGTCACGCAGATGCGGCCCCGCGGCGCGCCGAGGTCGGTGAAGACGTAGAGCCGCCCGTCACGCCCGAAGTGCAGGCCCGTGCGGGCGTCGACCCCCTCCTGCACGGTCACCAGCCGCGGGGCCTCCGGAGAGGACGCGGACAGGTCGGCGATCCACAGGTCGTTCCGCGGCGCCGTACCGCGCGAGGCGGAGATCGTCAGCCACCGGCCGTCCCGGGAGACCGACACCCCGTAGTAGTTGGTCTTCTCCATCCCCTCGCCGAAGATCAGCACGTCCTCGTCCGGGGACGTGCCGACCCGGTGCAGGTAGACCCGGCGGTGGTACTGCTCCTCGCCGGCCGGCACCTGGTCGGGCGGGAGCCGGCGCACGTAGTAGAACGCCTCGCCGCCGGGCAGCCAGGCGACCGGGGAGTACCGGCACCGGTCGATCGGCCCCTCGATCACCTGCCCGGTGGCGACGTCGAGCACGTAGAGCCGCGACTCCTCGTCGCCGCCCGTCGAGATCTGGTACGCGAGCCGGTTCCCCTCCTTGTCCGGCTGGTAGGTGTCGAGCGTGGTGAGCCCGGAGGGGTCGAGGGCCATCGGATCGATCAGCACCCGCTCGCCCGCGCCGTCGGCGACATAGAGGATGGCGTGCTCCTGATCGGGGAGGCGGCGGGTGAAGAACCGGCGCTCGCCCCGCCACACGGGCGACCGGACCGCCCCGGAGCGCATCAGCTCGGCGACGCGGTCGCGGAAGTACTCCCGTCCCTCCAGCTCGGCGGAGCGGAACAGCCGTTCCTGGGCGTCGAGCCACTCCTTCACGGCCGGATCGTCGGGGTCCTCCAGCCACCGGTACGGGTCGGGAACGGCGATTCCGTGCAGCTCATCGACCACGTCGTCGCGGCGGGCGGGCGGATAGGGCAGTCGCGTCATGCTGGCACTCTAGAACACGGGGACGCGGTGCGGCGCGCCCGCGCAAGCCGCGGACGTGCGGCGATCCGGGCCAGCCGGGAGTAAAAAGACGACTCGTGGGGCATAAGATGCACGGCGCCCTGCTCGCCGGCTCCACAGTCGTAAATGGGGTGGCGCAAGGGCCGCCGTCAAGGCCACACTTGGGGAAGGGCGGCGCCGTGGTGACGATCCGCTGGGCCGTCTGGCGGAGGTCCCTGTGACGGAAGCATCTGGGTCCCAGCAAGGACCGCAACGGTGGCGCACAGCCGACGGCTGGGGGGAGGTCGGCTGATGCGCCAGGTACTCCTGCTCAACGCCACCTACGAGCCTCTCACCACGCTCTCCCTGCACCGCGCGGTGGTGCTCGTCCTCAGGGAGAAGGCGGAGGTCGTGCACCATGACGGGCGGGGTGCCATGCTCCGCTCGGCCACGATGACGCTCCTCGTTCCCTCAGTGATCCGCCTTCGCCGCTATGTCCGCATCCCGTACCGCTCGCGCATCCCGCTCACCCGGGCCGCGCTGATGCGGCGGGACAACTACCGCTGTGCCTACTGCGGGCAGCGGGCGGAGACCATTGATCATATCGTGCCGAGATCACGAGGGGGTCAGCACACCTGGGAGAACTGCGTGGCCTCGTGCGCGGCCTGCAACCACAAGAAGGCCGACAAGCTGCTGGAGGAGCTGGGGTGGACGCTCCGCGTCACCCCCGCGGTGCCGCGCGGGGCGCACTGGCGGCTCATCGGCGCGCAGTTCGACGGCGACCCGCAGTGGGCGCCCTACCTCAACGAGTGGGCGGCCTGACACCGGCCGCCGGGCACCGATGAGGTGGGTCTTCACCCCACGGGTCGAGGAGTACGCGGCCGCGGCCGAGCCGTGGCTGCTCGCCGACCCGGTGCGCAACACGGTGCCGCTGACCGTGCTGCACCGGTGCCGGGCCGGCATGTTCGCCGAGAACCCGCTCCTGGGCTGGCTCGAGGATGAGAACGGCACGGTCATCGGGGCGGTGAGCCATTGCCCGCCGTACCCGCTGCTGCTGGCCAGCGGCATGCCGCAGGCCGCGCTCCCGCTGCTCGCCAGCGACCTCATCGAGCTGGACCGGGCCGTCGACGGGGTGACCGGCCCGGTGGAGGCGGTGGAGACCTTCGCCCGCTCGTGGTGGCGCCCGGAGCGGTGCCGCCGCGCCGAGCGCCTCTACCGGCTGGAACGGCTCGCGCCCTGCGACGTCCCGGGCTCGGCCCGCACGATCACCACCGCGGAGCTCGACGAGGCGATCCGGTGGTTCCGGCGGTTCCATGAGGAGGCGGACCCGGGGTCGACCGCGGACTACGCCCCGGTCGTGGCCGCACGGATCAACCGCGAGGAGCTGATCTGGTGGGAGGACGGCGGCCGGCGGGTCGCCATGGCCGGGGTCACCGCGCCCATCGCCGGCATGTCCCGGGTCGGCCCCGTCTACACCCCGCCGGAGCTGCGGGGCCGCGGGTACGGCACGGCGGTGACCCGCGCGGCGAGCCTGCGCGCGCGGGAGTCCGGGGCGGCCGAGGTGCTGCTGATCAGCGACCTGGCGAACCAGACCTCGAACTCGATCTACCTGCGGCTCGGGTACCGGCCGGTCGGGGACTACGCCACGATCCACTTCGGTTAGCCCGCCGGTCCGGCAGGCTCCGCAGCGGCAGACTGTGGCGGCCTGAGCGGGCACGCCGGGCCGGTTCCGGCACGCGCACGCAACGGCCGGGCGGACGTTCCGGCCGGTGTGGATCCCGTGGCGTCGGCCGTGACCGGTCGCCCTACCCTAGAGACATGCCTCGCTACGACTACCGCTGCCGCACGTGCGATTCGACGTTCGAGCTCAGCCGGCCGATGGCCGAGGCCAACGACCCGGCGACCTGCCCCTGCGGCCACGATGACACCGTGAAGCTGCTCTCCTCCGTCGCGGTGACCGGCAGGGCCTCCGGCCCGTCCGGCGGCGGGGGAGGCGGGTGCTGCGGCGGCGGGTGCTGCGCCCGCGGCTGATCCACGCTTTCGTTCCCTGCCGTCCGGCGTGACGCCGGCGCGGCGGACCCGCCCCGCATCCTTCGCCGCGCGTTCCCCCACGCGCCGCATACGCGTTCATCTCGAGGCTTGCCGTATCCGGTCGAGGTTTGCCGTATCCGGCACCGGAGAGCCGCCGGCCTCACCCCGGCGGGCCGGTAGGCCCGGTCGCCCCGGAGCCCTCCCGCCATCACCGGGCGGTGGATCTCCCTGGCGGATCTCCGCCGGTCCCCGTGGCGGCCTCCGAGGCAACCGGGCCATGACCTGTGCGCCCGGCCGGTTCGCTGGGCGGCGGCCGGCGGCGAGCGGCGGACGCCTCAGGCCGCGGTGGCGTGGACCGCTCTCCGGCCCTGGAACGGCAGGTAGTGCTCGGGCAGGCGTGGCCGTGCCGGGAGGTCGGTCGGCTCGATGGCGACGATCCGGTCGAACCGGAACGCCCTGATCCCGCGCCGCAGCCGGCACCAGCCGACCAGGTACCAGAAGTCCCGGTGGACCAGGCAGGTCACCGGCTCGATGTCGCGGGCGGTGTGCCGGCCGGACGCGTCCCGGTAGTGGAGGCGGACCACCCGGCGGGAGGTGATCGCGTTCGCCGCGACCCTGGCGCGGCGGGCCACGTCGGCGGGCAGCGGTGCGGTGAGGGTGGCGAGCGTGGTGGCGACGACGCCGTCTCCGGCGTCCAGCCGGTCGAGAACCTGGCGCAGCCCGCGACGGGCGGTCACGGACTGGGGCCCGGTCCCGAGGTGGGCGAGCGACAGCGCGATGGCGGCGATCTCGGCGGCCGTCAACGGGTGCTGTGCGGTGGTGGCCATGATCCGACGATAACGACGGCCACTGACATTTTTTCGAACGCGTCTTCGAGCTGCGCCGCAACTCCGCGCGGTGGCCGTGAGCCGGGCGCGCCGACGCGCGGCCCCGGACGGCGGTCCGTCGTTCCCGCGCTACCGAGTCTCGCTCGCGCCGGGGCCCGGCCGCACGGCGGGGAAGCGGCCAGCGACGCCGGGCGCGGCTGGACCCGGGCGGTTCACGCGCGCTGCGGCCCGAAGCCGCCATCGGCTGCCCGGGCGCGGCCCTGCGGCCTCGTGGGCGGTGGGCAGGCCGCGCCCGGCACACCGGCTGTCACGTACGGGCTGCGCGTGACCCCTTGCGGGTCCGGTGGATCACCGGGAGAGCTGCGAGAGGTCCCGCGAGGCGCCGGTGGACGCCGAGGTGGTGAGCGCCGCGTACGCCTGCAGCGCCGCGGAGACCGGGCGATTCCGGTTGCGCGGGCGGTACCCGCCGAGCTCGGCGAGGAGCCGCTCACGGCGGGCGGCGAGCTCCTCATCGGAGACCTTCAGCTCGATCGACCGGTTCGGGATGTCGATCTCGATGATGTCGCCGTTCTCGACCAGGGCGATGGTGCCGCCCGCGGCCGCCTCCGGGGAGGCGTGCCCGATGGACAGCCCGGACGTGCCGCCGGAGAACCGCCCGTCGGTGATGAGCGCGCAGACCTTGCCGAGGCCCTTCCCCTTGAGGAAGCTCGTCGGGTAGAGCATCTCCTGCATGCCCGGCCCGCCCTTGGGGCCCTCGTACCGGACGATCACCACGTCGCCCGGCTTCACCTTGTCGCCGAGGATGCCCTCGACCGCCTCCTCCTGGGATTCGAACACCACGGCCGGGCCGGAGAACCTCCAGATGGACTCGTCCACCCCGGCCGTCTTCACCACGCAGCCCTCGGGGGCGAGGTTGCCGTAGAGCACGGCGAGGCCGCCGTCCCGCGTGTAGGCGTGCTCGATGTCCCGGATGCACCCCTGCTCGCGGTCGAGGTCGAGCGTCTCCCACCGGGCGTCCTGCGAGAACGCCTTGACGGTCCGCCGGTTCCCGGGGGCCGCGTGCCAGAGCTCGATCGCCTCCTCGGTCACCTCCGGGGACCGGGGGTCCCACTTGGCGAGGTACTCGGCGAGCGAGGAGGAGTGGATGGTGTGGACGTTCCGGTGGATCAGGCCGGCCCGGTCGAGCTCGCCGAGGATGCCGGGGACCCCGCCGGCCCGGTGCACGTCCTCGACGTGGTACTTCGAGGTGGCCGGGGCGACCTTGCACAGGCAGGGCACCCGCAGCGACAGCTCGTTGATGTCCTTGAGCCCGAAGTCGACGCGCGCCTCCCGCGCCGCGGCGAGCAGGTGGAGGATCGTGTTGGTCGAGCCGCCCATGGCGATGTCGAGCGCCATGGCGTTCTCGAACGCGTCGCGGGTGGCGATGCTGAGCGGGAGCACCGACTCGTCGTCCTCGTCGTAGTACCGCTTGGCGAGCTCGACGACGAGCCGCCCGGCCTGCTCGAACAGCCGCTTGCGCGCGGCGTGCGTGGCGAGGAGCGTGCCGTTGCCGGGCAGGGCCAGACCGATCGCCTCGGTGAGGCAGTTCATCGAGTTCGCGGTGAACATGCCGCTGCACGACCCGCAGGTCGGGCACGCGGCCTCCTCCATCCGGAGCAGCTCCTCGTCCGAGACGCTGTCGTCCGCCGAGGCGATCATAGGGTCGATCAGGTCGAGCTTCCGGCCCGGGGTCTTCCCCGCCTCCATGGGCCCGCCGGAGACGAAGACGGTCGGGATGTTCAGCCGGAACGCGGCGAGCAGCATCCCCGGCGTGATCTTGTCGCAGTTGGATATGCAGACCAGGGCGTCGGCCCGGTGGGCGTTGACCATGTACTCGACCGCGTCGGCGATCAGCTCCCGGGAGGGGAGCGAGTAGAGCATGCCGTCGTGGCCCATGGCGATGCCGTCGTCGACCGCGATCGTGTTGAACTCCCGCGGCACGCCGCCGGCCGCGCGGATCGCGTCCGCCACCACGTCCGCGACCTCGCGCAGGTGGACGTGGCCGGGGACGAACTGGGTGTAGCTGTTGGCGACCGCGATGATCGGCTTACCGAAGTCTTCGCCCGCCACGCCCGCGGCGCGGAGCAGCGCCCGGGCGCCGACCATGTTCCTGCCGTGGGTGACCGTACGAGATCTCAGAGCGGGCATGAGCGAAACTCCATCCGAAGACCTGTGAGTCTTCAAATGGTACGGCCACCCGGTCGGCTATCGAGACATGTTGCCCACGGTTCGAGACGACGGCGCCGGGTCCACCGGGTAGCGGGGCGGCAGCACCCGTTCGGCGGCGCGGTAGATGGCGTCGATCTCGTCCGGGGTGAGGGACCTCTCCCGCTTGGTGATCCACTTGCGGACGAAGCCGCCCGAGAAGACGTCCACGTCCCGGATGGTGAGCGTCCGCCACGGGACCGGCGGCCCGTAGATCGCCAGGGAGGGGATGACCGTGATCTCCCGGCCGAGCTCCCGGCTGATCAGCTCGCTCGCCTGCTGGGCCTCCCAGCGGGCCTCGTTGAGCCGGTCCTTCTTGTTGAACGGGCCGTGGAACAGCTTGCGGTGGCCCTGGGCCCGGACGGGGAGGCGCCGGTCCCACTTCTCGGAGTCCACCGCGTACACCCCGGTGGGGCCGATGACGAGGTGGTCGATCTGGGCGTCGCTGTTGGGGATGGCCCGGGCGTGGAGGGTGCGGTAGCCCTTCCGCTCCAGCCGCCGGAGCTGGTGCTCGGTGCGCCGCTCGGCCGAGGACGCGCGCCGCCAGGCGGGGATCGACGAGTCCATCCGCGCCTGCTGGATCGCGTCCGCGATCGCCGCGATGATCGCCGCGGTGACGCCGACCCGCCAGCTCTGCAGCAGGAGCCACACGACGATCCCGACCGCGAGCGCGAGGATCACGCGGCGGCGCAGGTGACGGTACCTCGGGTCGCTCAGCAGGCTCTGCGCGGACACCCGCCCGATCGGCACGTGCGCGAGCGGGCCCTTCGGCTCCGGCCGGCGAGACGGGCCGGGCGACTGATCGCCGCCGCCCCAGATCGGCGGCGTGTCGTTGCCGTTGTCGGACGACGCACCGGTTCCCACGTCACTCACCGTAATGAGCCCTCCGGGGGTTGCCTAGTGTTATCCAGTTCATACTTTTGTCGCCCCGCATCCGCCGGTGCCCGGCCGTACGCCAGGGGTATTCTCGCCCGGATGCTCCCGCGCGAGCGGTGTCTGGATATTCCCGCGGGACCGGCATACGGTTCCATCCGTGGCACAGATTCACGATCTCACCGCCCTCGAACAGGCACAAGCGGTCCGGTCGAAAGAGCTCTCACCCGTCGAGATAACCGAGCATTACCTGGAGCGGATCGAACGCCTCGACCGTGAGCTCGGCGCGTTCGTCACCGTCACCGCGGAGCGGGCCCTGGATCAGGCGCGCGAGCAGGAGGCGCGCGTGCTCCGCGAGCCGCCGGAGGACCTCCCCCCGCTGCTCGGCGTACCCGTGCCGATCAAGGACCTCAACCTCGTCAAGGACGTGCCGATCTACTTCGGCTCGGCCACGTACGAGGGGTTCGTGGCGCCCGTGGACGACGCGGTGGTGGAGCGGCTCCGCGAGGCCGGGACGATCATGGTGGGCAAGACCAACACCCCCGAGTTCGGCCTGCCCTGCTACACCGAGCCCGCGGTGTGCCCTCCGGCGCGCACGCCCTGGGACCTCTCCCGTTCGGCGGGCGGGTCGAGCGGGGGAGCGGCGGCTGCGGTCGCCGGCGGGCTCGCCCCGGTCGCGCACGGGAGCGACGGCGCCGGTTCGATCCGCATCCCCGCCTCGGCCTGCGGGCTGTACGGCATCAAGCCCAGCCGGGGCCGGATCTCCTCCGGCCCGATCATCCCCGACCTGGCCGGTTTCTCCACCAACGGCCCCATCTCCCGGACCGTCGCGGACGCGGCCGCGCTCCTCGACGCCATGGCGCACAACAACCCCGGCGACCACTACTGGGCGCCGCCGCCGAAGCTCGGCTCCTTCTCCGCCTACGTGGGCCGGGAGCCGGGCCGGCTGAGGATCGCCCGCCACGCCACGCCCGCGGTCCCCGAGGCCGAGGTCCACCCCGACGTGCTCGCCGCCTATGAGAAGGCCACCGAGCTGCTGGTCTCGCTCGGGCACGAGGTCGAGGAGGTCACCCCGCCGTTCGGCGCGGAGACCGTGCCGGAGTTCGTGAAGATGTGGTACACGTTCGCCTGCATGCACCCGGTGGCCAAGGAGAACGAGCACAAGCTGCGGCCGATCACCGCCTGGCTGCGGGAGCGCGGGCACGCCGTGACGGCCCCCGAGTTCCTGCAGGCGCAGGCCTCGCTCCAGCTCACCACCCGGCTGGCCCTGCAGGCGACCGACGCCTACGACGCGGTGCTCACCCCGACCCTCACCCAGCCGCCGGTGCCGATCGGCTGGTTCGAGGAGGGGGACGACCCGGAGCAGACCTTCGAGCGGATGAAGCGGTTCGCGCCGTTCACCGCGGTGTACAACGTCAGCGGCCAGCCCGCGGTCAACCTCCCGCTGCACTGGACCGACGAAGGGCTGCCCATCGGGGTCATGCTCGCCGGGCGGTTCGGGGACGAGGGCACCCTCATCTCGCTGTCGGCGCAGATCGAGGCGGCCGTCGGCGGCTTCTGGGGAGACCGGCGCCCGTCGGTCTGGTGAGCCGGCCCGGCCTCCTCAGCTCAGCAGGTCGACCAGGTGCGCGGCGACGTCGGCGAGCAGCGTGGACGGCTCGACCGGTGCGGCGGCGATCGCCGAGAAGAGGCTGGGCAGCCCGGGGAGCGGGAACCCGTCCTCCTCCTCGGCCGCCTTGCCGGCGCCGCCGCGCCGGGCCAGCGACTCCCGGCTGCGCGACCACGCCTCCATGACCTCCTCCGGGGAGGGCACGCCGAAGCCGTGCCCCACCGGTGCGGCGTGGCGGAGCCGGACCAGCGGGCTGTCGGCGAAGGCGAGCGCCGCCGCGCACCGGTCCGCCAGGTCGTCGCGGTCGCTCACCCAGTCCATGGCCGTGCACGGCCGGCGGCACCGGGCCACGCAGGTGGCGAGGGCGTGGGCCACGTGGCTGTGCTGGCGGTCGAGGTAGGCCAGCCACCCGGACTGCGGCTCGTGCGCCACGCGGAGGGTCCGCTCCACCGCCGACTGCTCCACCTTGGTGTGCGCGCACTCGCGGTCGCCGATCACCCCGAACCGGCTCCCGGCCGCCCGTAACCCCGCCGGCCACCGGGCGGGGTCGCCGGCGTGGCCCAGGACCGGCTCGAAGGCGAGGAGCGGCAGGTACTCGCTCGCGATGTGCACGGCCGCGATCATCGGGCTCAGCTCCCGTCGCCGCCAGCGGATGGCGATCACCTCGAGGAGCAGGGCGAAGACCGGGCGCATCGAGTCCATGGCGCCCCGGGGCCGCTGGCGCGGCGTCTGCGGCATGTGGCAGGCCCGGGCCCGCCGGCGCAGGTCGGCGGGGATCGACCGGGCGTCGGCGTCGCTGGCGAAGTCCTCGGCGTCGAGCGTCAGCAGGCGGTGGCCGAACTCGCAGACCGCGGCCACCCGGCGGGCCGGTTCGCCGTCCGGGAGGACCGCGCGGGCGAGCGCCCCCACGTCGCCGAACGCGTACCGCCGGGCGAGGGCGATGAGAACGTCACGTGCGGAGTCCACGGCACACACTCTCCTGCCACGGTGGCTGGCAATGACCGGCCCCGGGGGTACCGGGCCGGAGGGCGCGCGGCCGCCCCGGGGCCGGTGCCCGGCCGGGGCCGGGCACCACCGTGGGTGGGACGGGCGTCAAGCCGCGGCGGCGTCCTTGGCCTGGGCGCGCAGCGCCCGGCTGATCCCGTCGGCGCCCTCGAGCAGCAGCCGCCGCAGCGCCGCCGGCGGCTGGGCGCGCTCGATGTGCTCGTGCGTCCGCTGCACCGTCTCCGGCCGGATGAGCAGCGCCGGGTAGCACCCGACCACGAAGTTCTGCGCCGAGTCCGAGGTCCACTCGCGCCAGATCCGGTCGACCTCCGCGAAGTACTTCTCCGCGTACGGCTCGAGCAGCTCGACGTGGTGGGGGTCGACGAACCCGAGGATCGTGGAGCGCAGCACCGCGTTGCTCAGCCTGCCGCCGATGATCGAGGCCCAGGCCCGCTCCTTGGCCTCGGGCGTGGGGATCGCGGCCCGGCACATCGCGGCCGAGCGCTCACCGGTCGCGGTGGCGTCCCTGGCCAGCTCGGCGTCGATGTCCGCCTCGCCGAGCACGCCGCCGACGACCAGCGCGTGGGTGAGGGTCCAGCGCAGGTCGGTGTCGACGGTGAGGCCCTCGGGCACGGAGGTGCCGTCGAGGATGCCCCGCAGGAAGGCGAGGTCCTCCGGGGAGGTGGCGACCGCGGCGAGGGCGTTGACGTACGCGAGCTGGTGGTCTGAGCCCGGGGCGGCCGACGCGATCAGGCGGCGCAGCGCGGAGGCGAGCTCGGCCAGGCCGGTCGCCCGCCACGCCGGGTCGGCGTACTGCTGGACGGCCTGCCGGGCCTGGCGCAGCACGCTCTGCACCACCGTGATGTCGCGCACCGAGTCGATGCCCGAGGTGACCAGCTTGACGTAGTCCCGGGTGGCCATCTCCGCGTCGCGGGTCATGTCCCACGCGGCCGCCCAGCACAGGGCGCGGGGGAGCGAGTCCTCGAACGCGGTGATCCCGCCGTTCACCAGGGTGGCGAGCGAGTGGTCGTCCAGCCGGATCTTCGCGTAGGTGAGGTCGTCGTCGTTGACGAGCACCAGGTCGGGCCGGCGCTCGCCGACGAGCTCGGGCACGGCGGTGCGGGCGCCGGTCACGTCGAGCTCCACCCGCTTGGTCCGCTTCAGCACGCCGTCCTGCATCGAGTAGAGGCCGATGGCGATCCGGTGCGAGCGGAGCGTCGGGTGCTCCGCCGGGGCCTCCTGGAGCACCTCGAAGGAGGCGAACCGGCCCTCATCGTCGAGGGTGAACGACGGCCGCAGGGTGTTCACCCCCGCGGTCTCGAGCCACTCCTTCGACCAGGAGCTCAGGTCCCGGCCCGAGGTGCGCTCGAGGGCGGTCAGCAGGTCCTGCAGGGTGGTGTTGCCCCACTTGTGCTCGTTGAAGTAGTCGCGCACGCCGGCGAGGAAGTTGTCCAGGCCGACGTAGGCGACGAGCTGCTTGAGCACCGAGGCGCCCTTGGCGTACGTGATGCCGTCGAAGTTGACCTCGACGGACCGGATGTCCGGGATGTCCGCCGCGATCGGGTGGGTGGACGGGAGCTGGTCCTGCCGGTACGCCCACGCCTTCTCCACGTTGGCGAACGTCGTCCACGCGCCCTTGCCCCAGCGGGTGGCCTCGGCCTGGCAGAGCACGGACATGTAGGTCGCGAAGGACTCGTTCAGCCAGAGGTCGTCCCACCAGCGCATGGTGACGAGATCGCCGAACCACATGTGCGCCATCTCGTGGAGGATGGTCTCGGCGCGCCGCTCCACCATCGCGTCGGTGACCCGGGACCGGAAGACGTAGTCCTCCAGGAAGGTGACCGCGCCCGCGTTCTCCATGGCGCCGGCGTTGAACTCGGGCACGAAGAGCTGGTCGTACTTCTTGAACGGGTACCGCAGCCCGAAGACCCGGTGGAAGAAGTCGAAGCCCTGCTTGGTGACCTGGAAGATGTTGTCGGCGTCGAGGTACTGGGCGAGCGACCGCCGCACGTAGATGCCGAGCGGGATGCCGTCGTGCTCGTCCCGCACGACCGCGTACGGCCCGGCGATCAGGGCGGTGATGTACGTCGAGATCGGCGGCGTCGGCGGGAAGTGCCAGCGCTTGGCGGCCTGGAGGGTGCCGTGCCGGCCGCGGTGCTCCTCCAGCTCCTCGATCGAGTCCGGCGGGTTGTTGGATACCACCTCCCAGTGGGACGGCGCGAGCACGGTCAGCTCGAACGTCGCCTTGAGGTCGGGCTGGTCGAAGCAGGCGTACATCCGGTGCGCGTCGGCCGTCTCGAACTGGCTGTGCAGGTAGATCTCGCCGTCCACCGGGTCGACGAAACGGTGCAGACCCTCGCCGGTGCGCATGTAGGAGGCGTCGGCGTCGATGCGCAGCACGTTGTGCTCGGCGAGGTCCGGCAGCGGGAAGCGTCCCCGTTCCGCGTCGTAGGCGCGGACGTCGAGCTCTCTGCCGTTCAGCTCGACCTTGCGCACTTTGGCGCCGGCCAGGTCGATGAAGGTGTCCGCGCCCGGCCGGTTGCAGGTGAAGGTGACCGTGGTGATGCTCTCGAACCGCTCCTCACCCTCGGTCAGGTCGAGCTCGACCTGGTAGGAGTGGACCTTCAGCAACCGGGCCCGTTCCCGTGCCTCGTCACGTGTCAGATTGCCTGCCACACCTTCTCCTATTCGAATTCGGTCCCCCGATTCCCCGACGCCCCGTCGCGAAAGGGATCGCCTTGCATCCTGCCATGCCCCGGCGGCACCGCGTGATTGCATGATCCGTCTCCGCAGGTGGCGGGCGGGGCGCGGGCGGTCGCCCACGGCCGGCGTTCGCGCCCCGCGGCGCACCGATCGGCCCGGCCCGGTGGCCGGGGCCGGTGCGCGGCGGCGGGCCCGGCGTTCGCGCCCCTGCCCGGGTTCGGCGAGCGGGGCAGCGCGGCGCCCTGCCGGGCGCGGGATCGGGCCGGCGGCGGGCGCGTCGGTCCGGATCGGGCCCTCCCGGCGGGCCGTCCCGGGCGGGTGACCCCTTACCGTTTCCGCGCCGGCGGGGGAGGATGGGCCCATGCGTCAGCTCTATGTGAACGGTGCCTGGGTCCCGTCCGCCTCGGACGAGGCCATCGATGTGATCAATCCCGCGACCGAGGAGGTCATCGACCGGGTGCCGGCCGGCAGCCCGGACGACGTGGAGGCGGCGGTGCGCGCCGCCCGCGACGCCTTCCCCTCCTGGGCGGAGACGCCCCCGGCCGAACGCGCCAAGTACCTGGCCGCCGCGGCGGACCTGCTGACCAAGCGCGCCGACGAGATCGCCCGGACGATCGCGACCGACATGGGCGCTCCGCTGCAGTTCGCGCTCAAGGTGCAGACGCTGATGCCCGCCATGGTGCTCTCGTCGTACGCCGAGATCGCGCAGCGGTACGCCTTCGACGCCGGGACGGTGGGGAACGCCCAGATCTTGAAGGAGCCCGCGGGCGTGGTCGGGGCGATCACCCCGTGGAACTACCCGCTCCACCAGATCGTCTGCAAGGTGGCCCCGGCGCTCGCGGCGGGGTGCACGATCGTGCTCAAGCCGAGCGAGGTGGCGCCGCTCGCCGCCTACGCGCTCGCCGGCGTCTTCGAGGAGATCGGCCTGCCGCGCGGCGTGTTCAACCTGGTGAGCGGTTACGGCCCGGTCGTGGGCGAGGCGATCGCCGCGCACCCCGAGGTGGACGTGGTGTCGTTCACCGGCTCGACCCGGGCCGGCCGGCGGGTGGCGGCGCTCGCGGCCGAGACGGTGAAGCGGGTGGCCCTGGAGCTCGGCGGCAAGTCGGCGAACGTGATCCTGCCCGGCGCCGACCTGGAGCGGGCGGTGAAGGTCGGGGTGGCGAGCGCGTTCCAGAACTCGGGCCAGACCTGCTCGGCGTGGACGCGCATGCTCGTCCACCAGGACTTCTATGCGGAGGCGGTACGGCTCGCCGCGGGCTTCGCCGGCAAGTACCCGGTGGGGGACCCGTTCGCCGAGGGCACCCGGCTCGGGCCGCTCGTCTCGGCCGCCCAGCGGGAGCGGGTGGTCCGCTACATCGAGCGCGGCCTGGAGGAGGGCGCCCGGCTGGTGACCGGCGGCACGGGCAACCCGATGGAGCGCGGCTACTACGTCGAGCCGACGATCTTCAGCGACGTGGCGCCGGGGATGACGATCGAGCAGGAGGAGATCTTCGGCCCGGTGCTCGCGGTGATCCCCTATCGCGACGAGGACGAGGCCGTGGCCATCGCCAACGGCACGCCGTACGGCCTCGCGGGCGCGGTGTGGGCGGAGAGCGACGAGAAGGCGCTCGAGGTGGCGCGGCGGCTGCGCGCCGGGCAGGTGGCGGTGAACGGCGGCAAGTTCAACGTGCTGGCGCCGTTCGGCGGCTACAAGCAGTCCGGCATCGGCCGCGAGCTCGGCGAGTTCGGCCTGGAGGAGTACCTCGAGGTCAAGGCCGTGCTGCGGTGACGCCCGTCAGGGGGTCTGCAGCAGGATCCGGCGGCGCTCCTCCTTGGGCAGCCGGTCGACGTAGAGCGTGCCGTTGAGGTGGTCGAACTCGTGCTGGAAGCACCGGGCGAGCATGCCCCGCGCCTTCACGGTGATGGGGCGGCCGAGCCGGTCGAACCCGCGCAGGGTGACCCCCGCGGCACGCGGCGTCGGCGCGTACAGCGGCTTGCCGGTCTCCTTGCTGGGGACCGAGAGGCAGCCCTCCTCGGCGACGATCTGCTCGGGGTCGTCGATGGTGAGCTCCGGGTTCACCACGTGGCCCTTGCGGTTGACGATGTCGTAGACGAACACCCGCTTGCCCACGCCGATCTGCGGCCCGGCGAGCCCCACGCCGTCGGCGGCGTACATCACCTGGAACATCTCGTCGATGAGCCGGCGCAGCTCCCGGTCGAACTCGGTGACCGGCTCGGCGGGGGTGCGCAGCACCGGGTCGCCGATGTGACGGATCTCGTGCATGACGCTCCTCGGTGGGGGTGGCCGCCACAGGCGGGGTAAGGACCACGAGTGGGTGGCGCCTCTTACTGTAGTGGAGGGGCGGTGGCCGCGCCGCGGCCCGGAGGCTGGGAGACTCTTCTACCGTGCGTGTCTACATCGGTGCCGACCATGCCGGCCATGAGCTGAAGAACCGTCTCGTCGCCTGGCTCAAGGAGCGAGGCCACGAGGTAGAGGACTGCGGTCCGTTCACCTACGACCCCGAGGACGACTACCCGCCGTTCGTGCTGCGCGCCGCGCGCGGGGTGGCGGAGAACCCCGGCAGCCTGGGGATCGTCATCGGCGGATCCGGGAACGGCGAGCAGATCGCCGCGAACAAGGTGCGGGGCATCCGCGCCGCCCTGGTGTGGAACGAGGAGACCGCCCGGCTCGCCAGGGAGCACAACGACGCCAATGTGATCAGCATCGGCGCCCGGATGCACACCCCGGAGGAGGCGATCCGCTTCGTGGAGGTCTTCCTCTCCACGCCGTTCTCCGGTGCCGAGCGGCACGTCCGGCGGATCGGGCAGATCGCCGGCTACGAGTCCACGGGCGAGCTGCCTCCGCTGCCCTGAGCGGCTCCGCCGGTCCCTCCGGGCCGCCGGTCGGCGGCCCGGCCCGGGCGGGGTTCGCCGTTGCCGCGGCCGCTTCGCCGGGACACCTCGTCGCGGAGCGGCCGCCGGTCGGCCTCCTCCTCGTGCCGCCGGGTGGGCCGGGACACGTCGCGGGCCCGCATCGCGACGGCCGGGGTGATCTGCAGGTGCCGCAGTGCCATGCCCCGAGGGTACGAGATCGGGGCGGTCCGCCGGGAGCCCGGGACCGGGAGAGCACCCGGCGGCCGAGCGACCCGCCGGCGGCCGTGGCCGGGCGGTGTGCGCCTTCCTTGGGACCCCAGAACCGGGGCGCCCTGAGCCCTACCGGGATCCCGGGTCGGGACGGCCTGAGTACGGGATCGCTTGACGGTATGACGGCCGGGCCCGCGCGGTCTGAGGGGACCGCGTCACGGGAGGGACGCCAGGCGACCTCGGTGGCCCATCGGGAGCCCGGGACCGCGAGAGCAAGCACCCACCGGGAGCCGGGAACGGGAGGTCATCGGCGGCTCCGCCGGCCCGCCGGCGCGGGCGGGCCGGGTCATCAGGCCCGATGATCTAGCTGTGGTCAAGCGGCTGCCGTCTTAGGGGGCGGAGGAGTACAGTCAAGGCCATCATGACGTTCCAATCGGCACCGCTGATCCCTCCCCGCCTGCGCGCGTTCCTGGTGCGCGTCCCGTTCCTGGTGCCGCTGGTTCGTTTTCTGAGGAAGAAATGGGCCAGGGAGCGCAACCTGCTCCTCACCCTGATCGCGGTCACCGTGATCATCGGTGTGCTCGGCGCCCAGGTCTCCGCGTACTGGTTCTCCCCTTCTTTGCTGGTGCTCGTCACGCTCCTCGGCGGGCTGCAGCTCCGGCCGCCCAGCCTGGGGATCCTGCTCTGCGTGGTCGCCGCCGCCCTGGCGTACATGGGGGCGGTCTCGGGGAGCGTGGGCGCCGGGGTGCTGATCACGATGGTGTTCACCGCGGCGCTCGCCTGGGTCATGGCCCGCACCCGGGGCAAGCTCGGGGTTCAGGGGCTGCGGGGCGACGTGATGCTCCTGGAGCTCCGCGACCGGCTGAAGCGGCAGAGCGAGCTACCGGAGCTGCCGAAGGACTGGGACGGCAAGGTCGTGCTCAAGCAGGCGGGCGGGTCCTCCTTCGGCGGCGACTTCGTGGTGTCCATGCGGGACGGGGACCGCGTGGAGGTCGCGCTCGTCGACGTGGCCGGCAAGGGCGTCGACGCCGGGACCCGCGCGCTCATGCTGTCGGGGGTGTTCGGCGGCCTGCTCGGCGCGGTGGAGGACTTCCTCGGCGCGTGCAACGCCTACCTGCACCGCCAGCTCGGTGATGAGGGCTTCGTCACCGCCGTCCACCTCAGGCTCAATCTGCGCACCGGGGAGTACGTGATCACCTCGGCGGGCCACCCGCCCGCGGTGCGCTTCGACTCCGGCTCGGGCGTCTGGCGGGTCTCCACGGCCAAGGGCGTCGTGCTGGGGGTGGTGCCCGAGCTGCACTGCGAGAGCGACTCGGGCACGCTGCGCAAGGGCGACGCGCTCATGCTCTTCACCGACGGCCTGGTCGAGCAGCCGGGCCGGGACATCGACAGCGGGCTCGACCGGCTGCTCGGCGAGGCCGAGCGGCAGTTCGCCTCGGGCTTCAAGGACCGGGCCCGCCAGCTCGTGCAGACCATGTCGGCCGGGCAGAACGACGACTGCGCCATGGTGCTCATCTGGCGCCCGTAGCCGGGGCGCTCATCCGGCGTCCACCGCCGCGGGAGCCGTGATCGCGCGCTCCCGGGAAGCCCGCCGGGGCCGGGGATCGCGCGGCGTGAGCGCCGGGCCGTACGGCCCGCCCGCCGGTTCCGGCCACGGATCACGCGGAGCGCGGTCGGCTACGCTCGAAGGGTGCGACGTTCGGCATACCACCTGGTCCGACCCGGAGGGACGCGCTCATGAGCTGGCTCTTCGTGGCCGGGTTCGTGATCCTCTTCGTCGGGTTGCTGGTCTCCATCGCCCTGCACGAGATCGGCCACCTGCTTCCGGCCAAGCTGTTCAACGTTCGGGTCACCCAGTACATGGTCGGGTTCGGGCCGACGCTGTGGTCGCGCCGGCGTGGCGAGACCGAGTACGGCATCAAGTGGATCCCGCTCGGGGGCTACGTACGGCTCGTCGGCATGCTGCCCCCGCGGCCCTCCGACGACCCGAACAAGCTCAGGCGCGTCTCGACCGGCCCCTGGCAGGGGCTGATCGAATCGGCCCGGGCGGCCGCCTCCGAGGAGATCAGGCCGGGCGACGAGAACCGGGTGTTCTACCGCAAACCCTGGTGGCAGAAGCTGATCATCATGACCGGCGGGCCGGCGATGAACTTCGTGCTCGCCTTCGTGCTCTTCTGCGTCGTCGCCATGGGGTTCGGCGTCCAGGTGCTCAAGCCGACCGTGTCCTCGGTGTCGAAGTGCGTCATCCCGACCGCGGAGGCGGGCAAGCGGGACTGCCGGCCCGACGACCCGCTGACCCCGGCCGCCAAGGCGGGCATCCGTCCCGGGGACCGGATCGTGGCCGTCGGAGGGGTCGAGGTCGAGTCCTGGGAGGAGGCGACCCGGCTGATCCGCGCCCATGGCGCGGGCCGGACCACCATCGGCATCGTCCGCGACGGCGAGCGGATGACCCTCACCGTCGACCTGATCGCGCAGAACCGCCCCTCGCTCGACGACCCGGACAAGATCGAGAAGAACGTGGGCTTCCTCGGGGTGACGCCCACCGTGGTGATCGAGCGGCAGGGGCCGGGGTACGTGCTCAATCAGATGTGGGAGCTCACCACCCGCACCGCGACCGCGATCGTCGGCATCCCGGAGAAGATGGTGGGCGTCTGGCACGCCGCGTTCTCCGGGGAGCGGCGTGACCCCAACGGGCCCATCGGGATCGTCGGCGCGGGCCGGATCGGCGGTGAGATCGCCTCGTCCGAGATCCCCCTCGAGAACAAGATCGTCGTGTTCATCAACCTGCTCGCCGGGCTCAACCTCGCGGTGGGCATGTTCAACCTCATCCCGCTGCTCCCGCTCGACGGCGGCCACATCGCCGGGGCGATCTGGGAGGCCATCAAGCGGGGCATCGCCCGGCTGCTGCGCAGGCCCACACCGGGGTACGTGGACGTCGCCAAGGCCCTCCCGCTCACCTACGTGATGGCCTTGCTGCTGCTCATCATGGGCGGCCTGCTCATCTACGTCGACCTGGTGAACCCGGTCCGGATCCTCGGCTAGGCGCGCTCGCCCCCTGTGTGACGGCGCCCGGGAGCCCGGCGGATCCGGCCGGGCCATGGCGGTCCGGCCCGGCCGCGGACGAGCGGGCCGGGCGCCGCCGTGGTGGCGGCGGTGCGCTCCCCCCCGGGAGTCTTCCGGGTTTCGTTCCCGATGACCGGCGCGACGGCGGGCCAGAGCGGTTTCGCCGGCAGGCGGTGTCCGCGGAGGCGCCGCGGAGCCGGAACGCGCGAAGCGCCGGGCGGCCCCGGCCCGGCGAAGAGCACCGGGCCTAGTACATCGAGATGTGCACGTGGTCGTAGTGGTTGGCGGTGATCCCGCCGCGGTCGGCCATGAGCCGCCACCCGGGCCGGGCCATGTGGTAGATCCGCTGCTTCCAGATCACGTACTTGACGCCGAGCTTCCGGCCGTTCTTGATGGCCCACTCCGCGATCTCGTCGCCGAGCCGCTGCATCTCGGGGGTCGGCATCGCACCGCCCGAGCTGAGCATGAAGTCACAGGCGCGGCCGAGCGGGTGCTCGCCCATGGTGTCGTGGCGGTAGCAGCCGACCGGGTACCGCAGGTCGAACCGTTTGAGGATCTCCGTACGCATCAACCGGGTGCGCGGGGTGATGTTGTCCGGCCCGCTCGGCAGCTCGTGCGCCCAGCCTCCCGGGCGCCGGCCCGGCGCCACCGGGACGAGCTTGTCCATCTTCTCCTTGATCTCGCGGATCAGCTTCTCGGCCTCGGTGCGCCGGCCGGCCACGGCCTTCGTCTGATCGGCCACGCGCTCCCGGAGCGCCTTGGCCTCGGCCGCCGCCCGGCGCCGCTCCTCGCGGACCTCGGCGAAGCGCTGCAGCCTCGCCGCCTGCTCGGCCACCAGGTTCTGGGTGAGCGCCGCATCGTCGGGATCCGGCGCGGGGATCGGCGACCCGAAGCTCGTCTGGTAGCGGATCATGGCGATGTCCCGCAGCGTCCGCCGGACCGCCTCGTACTCGGCCTTCGCCTTCTCGAGCCGCTTCTTGGCGGCCTTCTCCGCCTCCTTGGCCTTGGCGAGCTCGACGCGTTTGGCGTTGTAGTCGGCGATGAGCCGGTCGAGCCGGCTCTCCAGCTCGTCGAGCTGCCGTTTGAGCTCCTTGACGCTCGGCTTGGGCTCGGCTGGGGCGGCGGTGGCGGCCGTAGCGGGCAGGAGCGCCAGAGCGAGAGCACCGACGAGCAGGGGGAACGCGCGGGACAGGGCCCACTCCTCTCCGTCCGACCGGGCTGGTTTCGCGCGTGGGGAGTGCGTTTCGCGGCGTATCGCGCACACGCGCATCAACCCGCGCACAGCCCGCCGGCATACCGCGGCCCGTGCCGGCTGTGGCGGTTGGTGCGAATGATGGTAATGAGGTGCATGACGCGTCGCCAGTCCGAACAGCAATCAACCGGAGATCAATCTGTTATCTGGAATCTCTCCGGGCATTTGGATCTCCCGGGCGACCGGCGCTCGCCGTACGGCCGCGGCGGACGTGGCAGGGCCCGGCCGGCCGCCGGCGAGCCGGGGTGCCGGGCGGGCGGTGCGGTGCGGGCCGGGATCCGGGCGTGGGATGCCCAGGACGGCGGGCGACCCGGGGAGAGCCCCCGGGCGGGTGACCCGGTGATGGACACCAGGGTGACGGGGTGGTGGGACGCCAGGCCCGGGGTGACCCGGTAACGCCGGGGTGACCTGGTGATGGACGCCGGGCCGCGGGGGTGGCCCGGCGTCATGGGCACCGGGGCGGTGCCCATGAGGAGCGGATCCGGTTGCGCGTACGAATCCCTCTTGCCGGGCAAGAGGCACGGAGGGACAGTGGAAGCGTCCGACGAACAGCCCGGCAGAGAGGTCGTGCGCCATGGCGAAGCGAGCGCGGAAGGCGAGGGCGCGGAAGAAGAAGCGGGCGAACCACGGGAAGCGCCCGACCTATCGATGACGCCGCGGGGTGCGCCGCGCACCGCACCGCCGGGAGACCGGGCGGCTTCCGCGGGAGCCCGTCCGCCCGGAGATCAGCGCGGCGCCCGCCGCCGCGCCGCGGTTCCGGACCGTGGCGCCGGCACCCTGCCCCAGGCGGCGAGAAGGCGGGTCTGCTGGTCGGCGTCCTCGGGCACGTTCACGGGCTCCGCGATCAGTCCCGTCTCCTGGTAGTCCTCCCGCGTCCGCTCGAACCACTCCGCGCAGGACGCCACGAGCTCGGGATCGAGCCGTTCGGAGGCCCCGATCGCGTGGGCGAGATCCCAGGTGTGGATCAGCGCGTCCGCGAATAATTCGCTGATGTACTCCCTGCCCGGCACGTCGCCGAAGGGGAGGTGGGCGACCCTGGTGAGCGCGCCCTCCGCGTAGACCGCCTCGACCGCGTTCTGCGCCGACACCTCGAACGCCTTGATCGGGTCATCGCCGAGCACGTCCTCCTCGTACATCCCGGCGATGTCGGTGATCCGCCGGCCCGCCAGCAGCTCGGGCGCGAGCAGGTTCTCGTTCACCAGGTGGTTCACCAGCTCCCGCACGTCCCAGTCGACGCAGGGGGTGGGGAGCTCCCACTGATCATCCCGTACGAGGTGGAGCCGTTCGCCGAAATCGTGCAACGCCCGCCGGTAAGCGTCGCGAATATCGATCATCTCCCCCTCCTCGGTAAGGAGCCTCCCAACTCGAACGTAACTCTTTCCCCTGCCGGTCTCGCGGCTACGGCGAAGGAGGCGAGCGCCGCTCCCGGCGGGGGAGAGAGCGCGGCTTCCGGTGGAGGGGGAGGGCGAGGTGGAACCCCGGATGCCGCGCCGGCGGCACGGCGGTGTCCGGCCCCGGCCGATGCGGCGGGCCGTACCGGGGCCGGAACCGCGCTCCGGGCAGGCCGCCGCGGAGGCGCTCCTCCCGGCCTGGGCCGGATGCCGACCGGCGCGGAGCGCCCGCGGACCGGGGCCCGGCCACGGGCGGCCCGCGCTCATCCGGTGGCCGGAGCGGCAGGCCGCCCCGGCGCGTCAGCCGTACGTGGGCGGGACGAGATCGACGCCCGGAACCTGGCTGAAGTAGAACATCTCAACGTGGCGCCTGGCGATCCCCCACCGCCCGTCCCGGCGCTCATACCGGTCGGTGTACGTGGCCGCCACGATCTGCATCACGTCCTGCGGGTCGGCCGCCCCGGTGCAGTTGACGTCGCACACCCCCTCGGCGTGGTCGTCGTCGAGGAAGCGCACCACGAGGTTGGTGGTCCAGTGGTGCGTCTCCCGCCACGCCGGCCAGATCAGGTCGGTGAGGGCGCGCTTGATCTCCGCCTTGCCGGCGAAATTCCCGAACGGCGGGCCGATCTCCCAAACCGCGTCCTCGTGCCAGATATCGAGGAAACGGTCGAGATCCCGTTTATCCACGCCGTGGCAGTAATCCGACACCAGATCGCCGATCGCGAACCGGCTTTCGATCCGGTCGAGACGCCGTTCGATCGTCAGTTCCGCAGCGGACATGGTCTTCTCCCGACTTCGCCGAATCAATGGCCGATCGCCCGCGCCGGCCGTACGGAAGGAACATGCCGGCCGTACGGAATGGAATGGCGGGGCGGAATGGCGCGGACGATCCCCCGGAATTCACGGCCGGGCTCAACGGTCGCCGGACGGCCCGGTACCGGCCCCCGCGCGCGGGGCCGTGGTCCCGCCGAAGGTGGCGAGCAGCCCGCCGTCCACGGGCACGATCGCACCGGTCATGTAGGTGGCGCGCGCGACCCAGCAGATCACCTCGGCGATCTCGCTCTCGGCGGCGGCCCGGCCCAGGGGGATCGCGTCCACGATGCGCTGCCGGGCGCGCGCCGAGAGCTGCGAGGTCATCTCGGTGTCGACGAGACCGGGGATGACCAGGTTGGCGCGCACCCCGCGGGGCGCGAGCTCCACCGCGAGCACCTGGGTGAGGCCGCTCAGCCCGGCCTTGGACGCGGCGTACGCCGCATCGCCCGGGAAACCGCGCAGCCCCACCACGGCCCCGACGTTGACGATGCTGGCGCCCTCGCCCAGCAGCGGGAGCAACTGGCGGGTGACCTCGAGCGGGCCGGTCAGGTTGGTCGCGAGCACCGCGTCCCAGTCCTCCCGCGGCAGCCGGGAGACCTTCCCGCCGCGGTGCAGCCCGGCGTTGTTGACCAGCACATCGACCCGGCCGCACCGCTCCTCGATCACCCGCGCCGCCTCGTCGAGCGACCGGGGGTCGGTCACGTCGGCCGCCAGGGCGAGCACGCGGTCCGCGTGCCCGGCCGGCCAGCCCTCCGGATCCGGTTTGCGGGAGAGCGCGACCACCCGGTCGCCGTCCCGCAGCACGCGCTCGGCCACGGCCCGGCCGATCCCCCGCGAAGCCCCGGTCACCACCCACGTCGCCACGCCTGAGCACCACCTTCCTTCGAATCCGCACACCGTGCCGAAGCCCAGGAGACGCCGTGCCGCCCACCCGGCGCGGGGGCGGCACGGCGGGACGCGGGCTCAGCCGTCCAGTCCGTTGAGGAAGGCGAGCAGCTCACTCCGGTACTTCTCGCCCTCCTCCAGGAAGGGGGCGTGGCCGGTCTCCTCGAACGCGACGAGCCGCGCCTTGGGGAACATCCCGGCCGACGTCTTGATCGCGTCGAACGGGACGAAGGTGTCGTGCCGGCCGGCGAGGAGCAGCACCGGCACGTCGAGCGTGGCGATGGTCTCGCGCTGGTCGACCCGGCCGAGGTCGCGCAGCGACTCATCCGCGCGCGGGCCCGCCTCCAGGAACATCAGCCACATCCAGTCGACCGTCGCCTGGCCGACGTCCGTGTGGCACACCGCTCCGGCCACGCCCTTGAGCACCTCGGCCCGGTTGCCGCCGATCGCGGCCAGCGTCGCCTCCAGGTCGGCGGGCGACCCGCCGTACGGCCAGTCCTCGCATGACGTGTAGCGGGGGGTGGCGCCGCCGGTGAGCACCAGCCCGCCGAGGTTCGCCCCCAGCTTGGCGGCCGCGTCGACCACGACCGCGCCGCCCAGCGACCAGCCGTTGAGCACCGGTTTCCGCAGCCCGAGCGCCTCGACCACCCGGACCACGTCGGAGCCGAGCGCGTCGATGCTCACGTCGGCGAAGTCCTTGTCCGAGCGCCCGCAGCAACGCTGGTCGATCACCACGACCTCGTTGCCGTTGGCGAGGAGCGCGGGCAGCACGGTGTCCCAGCACCGCCCGGTCACGCCCCAGCCGTGGACGAGGACCACCGGCCGCCCCGGCCCCGCGTGGTGCTCGTAGTAGATGCGCCGCGAGTCCTCGACTTCCAAGTAGGCCATGATGGCTCCCCTCTGCCGGCCACCCAGCGGGTTGTGGGAATGAATCGGTCACTGCCGCGCGGCCACGACGCCCTCGTCGCGGAGGGCCCGCGGGACCACGGGCTCCAGGTCCTTGAAGTGCGGCATCACCCGCTCGGCGAACAGCCGGAGCGAGTTCATCACCTTCTCGTGCTCCAGGCCGCCGAACCGCATCCAGCAGATCAGGTGCTGCAGGCCCATCTCATCGTGCAGCGCCTTGATCTCCTCGACCAGGCCCTCCGGGGTGCCGACGTAGACGATGCCGCCCTCGCGCAGGCCGTCGACGGTGAGCCCGCCGGCCTCCTTCGCGGCCTTGGCCAGCTCGGCGTACCGCTCGTAGCTCTTCGGCACGTTGGCGCCCTGCGGCACCAGGTCCATGACCGTCTTGAAGTACCAGCCGAAGGCCTTCTCGGTGTTGGCGAGCGCCTCCTCGTCGGACTCGGCGAGGTGGATCTGCCAGTTCATCGGGAAGTCGAGGGAGAGTGGATCCCGCCCCTGCGCGATGAGCCGGCGCTTGGCGTCGACCACGAACTCCTTCAGCTCCGGCAGGGTCATCAGCGTCGGCGTGACGAGCATGTTGTAGCCCTGCTCGGCGACGAGCTTGAACGTCTCCGGGCTGATCGACGCGATGTAGATCGGCGGGTGCGGCTTCTGCACCGGATGGGGCCGGATGTCGACGTCCTCGAGCGTGAAGTGCTTGCCGTGGTAGGAGAAGGTCTCGCCCGGGCTCTTGGTCCACAGGCCGCGGATGATCTCCAGCGACTCGTTGAAGATCTCGCGGCTCACCGCCTGCTTGTCGCCCTTCCCCATGTTGCGGAACTCAGCGGGCTGGTAGCCGCGGCCAACGCCGAAGTCGAGCCGGCCGCCGGACATGACGTCGATCATCGCGTAGTCCTCGGCGACCCGGACCGGCCAGTCGAACGTGATGATGCTGGCCGCGAGGCCGATGCGCATCCGCTCGGTGCGCTGGGCGATGGCGGCCGCGGTGACCTGCGGCGAGGGCATGGTGCCGTAGTCGGTGCCGTGGTGCTCGGCCAGCCAGACCTCGTCGAAGCCGAGGCTCTCCGCGTACTCGATCTGCTCGAACATCTCCTTGTACGCCCGCTGGTAGTCGTGGTCCGGGCATTCGAGCACGTAGAAAACGCCGAACTTCACCTCGGGCTCCTTTCAGGGGGTTCGCGGATAGGACCGACCATAGTTCTCGAATTCGGCGTGTCCAGATCGGCGGATTTCCGTTTCTGTAGAGGAATACAAAGCCGCTTCGGCCGGGTACGGCCGGCGCACGGCGAGCCGATGACCGGGGCGGGGAAAGACGGCGATGCGCGGCGGTGGTGAAAGACGGCTTCGGGCCGCGGAGAAAGGCGGACGGGAACCGGCGCCCGTGCAAAGCGGTCCGGGGAAAAGGAACCGGCGAAGGCACGGCCGGAATTCCCGATGAGCGGACCGGGGGGAATTCCGCGCGTTCTCCGCCCGGAAAGGGAAGAGGCCGGTGGCGCCGGAACCCACCCCCGGAAATCGGCGCCACCGGCCCGGACCGCGGGGAGGTCAGGCGCGGCCCGGCGCGGTGCCCGCCGTGGCGGACGGCGCGCCCGCCACGGCGGAGCGCGCGTCCTCCTCCGCGAGGGCGGCGAGCCGGGCCCGGACCTGGGGGATCACCCGGGTGGCGAGGTACTCGATGCGCTCGCACCCGCTCTCGATCGGCTCACCCGGGAGCTGCGCCCAGAAGTGCAGGTCCTTGATCTGCGGCCGGCTGCGGATCAGCTCGGTCAGCTCCCGGACGGCGGTGTCCGCGTCCCACAACCGGTACGCGCCGGCCGCGATGATCTGGTCCCGGTTCTCGAACCGCGGCGTGGACTCCGGCGGGCCGAAGGCGCCCCAGGAGACGTACTCGTTGAGCTGGTAGAGGGCGTGGTCGCCGATCCGCGCCCACGTGCGCTCCGGATCCTCCGCGATGATCGCCCACTGGCCGGCGTAGATCCGGGCCTCCGCCACCGGTTTGCCGAGCCGGGCCACCGCCTCCAGGTAGGTCTCCTGGTGCTGGTTCTGGGTGCTGAGGAACCCGTCCGCGATGCGGGCCGCCCGCTCGATCGCGCGCGGCTGCATGGCGCCCACGAGCAGCGGCGGCCGCTGCTCGGGGACCGGCGTGATCGGCAGGTCCGGGAAGGTGAACCGCTTGCCGGTGAACGGCTCACGGGACCCCGACCACGCCCGGCGGATGAGCGCCACCCCCTCCTCGAGCAGGCTCGGGCGGTACCGCAGCTCCCGGCCGAACGCGGCGAACTCGGTCTGCCAGTAGCCCTGGCCGACGCCCAGACGGAACCGGCCCCCGGTGAGCAGCGACAGCGTCGCGGCGTCCTCGGCGATGCGCACCGGGTTGTGCAGGGGCAGCACGATGAGGTTGGTGCCGATCGTCATCCGGGTGGTGCGCTGCCCGATCGCCGCCGCCAGCACCAGCGGGGAGGGCGTGTAGCCGTCGTCGCAGAAGTGATGCTCGGTGAGCCACACCGACTCCAGACCGAGGCTCTCCGCCCAGGTGATCTGGTCGAGCGTCTCCCGGCACATGTCGGTGAAGGACCGGCGCCATCGCTCCGGGTTGCGGAAGTCGTACCACAGGCCGAAGGTCGGCTGGTCAGCGGCCATGGCGTTCTCCTCGGGGATCGACGTTGCCGGTCTCCATTACCCCGGCCCGGCCCGCCGCCGGGCCATCCCCGCGCGCCCGGCGGTCTGTCGACTCGTCCAACCGGCCGGCGCCGCCTCGCCTCCGGCCGTACGGCCGGCGCCGCACCGTGCGCCGCAGGTCGTCCGGGTGCCGCGCGCCGGTGCGCCTCAGGTCGTTCGTCGCCGCCGCTGCCGCCCAGGGGCGCTCAGCCTCTGCCGTCCCCGGGCGATCAGCCGCTGCCCTGTCCTCCCGGGCGCTCAGCCGCCGTGCCGTCCACCTCGGCCGGCGCCGCGCCGTCCCGCCCGGCCCGCTCAGCCGGTGGCCGGCCGCGCCGCCGTCTGCCACTCGCAGTGCGCCGCGATCGCGGTGCCGGTCTCGTCCAGCCACCCCTTGCGCGCCGCGTACTCGAGCATCGCCTGGAACCGCTCCGGCCAGCCGTCGTCCACCCGGCCGCGGGCCAGGCGGCGCACCGTCTCGACCTCGATGTACGCCTGATCGCGGCTGACGAGCCGGCCGAACCCCGAGCCGGTGAGCGCGCGGCGCAGCGCCTCCTCGTCGCCGTCCCCTTCGACCGCGACGTGGAACCGCGTGCAGTCCGCGGGCTCCTCCAGGGTGACCGCGGCGGGGTCCTCCTGCATGCGGACGAGCACGTACATGTGGCCTCCTCCCTCACTCCGGCCGCCGGGCGCCCCCGGCGATGGTCACAGCCCCGCGATGCACGCCGCCTCCTCCAGGAGCCGGGGGACGTCCCGCTCCAGCGCGGCGGCGTACTCGGTGTTCAGCCGCCCGCTGACGTGCTGCGCGTAGGCCCCCTCGACGATGGCGGCCAGCTTCCAGAACGCCAGGCACATGTAGTAGTCGAGCCGCTCGATCGACCGGCCGGTGAGCTCGGCGTACTCCGCGGCGAGCTCCTCCCGCGACGGCGCCCCCGGGGCCCGGGAGACCGCCTGGATGCGCGGCATGGCGCACTCCTGGATCGGCCGCGGCCCCCAGAAGGCGAGCGCGAGCCCGAGGTCGAGCAGGGGATCGCCGACCGTGGCCATCTCCCAGTCGATGATCGCGAGCAGCCGCGGCTCGTGCGCGGAGAACAGGCAGTTGTCGAGGTGGAAGTCGCCGTGCATCAGCGTGGGCGGCTGCTCCTCGGGCCGGTTCCGCTCCAGCCAGGCGGCGATCTCCTCGAACAGCGGCAGCGGGCGGACCCGGTAGCGGTCGAGCTGGGCCCGCCACCGGCCGACCTGCCGGGCCAGGAAGCCCTGCGGGCGGCCGAAGCCCTCCAGGCCGGCCGCGCGCCAGTCGACCCGGTGGAGGGTGGCGAGCGCCCGCACCATGCCCCGGCCGAGCTCGCCCACCGCGTCCGGGGCGCCGGCGTAGGCCGGGGGCAGCCGGTCGGTCAGCGACACGCCGTCCGCGATGAACTCCATGAGGAGGAACGGCGCGCCGATCACCTCCGGATCGGCGCAGTACGCCACCGGGCGGGGCGCGGGCACGTCGGTGCGCGCCAGCGCGCGGAGCAGCCGGTGCTCGCGGCCCATGTCGTGCGCGGACGGGGCGAGCGGGTCGCGCGGCGGGCGGCGCAGCACGAACCGCCGGTCACCCGCGGACACGAGGACGGTCTCGTTGGAGTTGCCGCCGGTGAGAGGGGTGAGCGACACCCGGTCGGCGGGCAGGCCGAGCCGGTCGCGCAGCCACGAGGCGAGCCGCTCCGGCTCGGTGGCGGTTCCGGCGGCGCCGGGGTGGGCGTTCGCGGTCACATGTTCTCCGTGAGCAGCTCGAGCTGGGCCTGGAACCGCCGCAGGGCGGCCTCGCGGCGCGTGGGCACGTGCTCGGTGGGCACCTCGACCGGCTGGTACCGGCGGAGCAGGAGCTTGGCCACGGTGACCCGGTGCACCTCGTCGGGCCCGTCGTAGATGCGGGCGGCGCGCGACCAGCGGTACATCTGCTCCAGCGGCATGTCGGTGGAGAAGCCCAGGGAGCCGTGCACCTGCAGCGCCTTGTCGATCACGTCGTGCATGACCGCGGCCCCGAAGTACTTGATCATCGAGATGTCGAGGCGGGCGTTGGAGGCCCCGTACCTGTCGATCCGCCACGCCGCCTGCAGGGTCAGCAGGCGCGCCGCCTCCATCTGGGCCGCGCAGTCCGCCACCCAGTTCTGGATGGTCTGCTTGTCGGCCAGGCGGCTGCCGTGGACGCTCACGCTCACCGCACGCTCGCAGAGCATGTCGAACGCCCGGCGGGAGACCCCGAGCCAGCGCATCGCGTGGTGGATGCGGCCCGGGCCGAGCCGCTTCTGCGCCAGCACGAACCCCTCACCGCGTCCGCCGAGCAGGTTCTCGCGGGGCACCCGGACGTCCTCGTAGAACACTTCGCAGTGGGACCAGAGCGGGTGCCGGCCGTCCGGGGCGTGCATGTTCCCGAGCTCGCGCATCCGGATGCCCGGTGTCGACGTCGGCACGATGAGCATGGACATGCGGTGGTGCGGGTCGGCCTCGGGCTCGGTCACGGCCATGACGATGTGGAAGTCCGCGCGCGACGCGTTGCCGACGAACCACTTGTGCCCGTTGATGACCCACTCGTCGCCCTCGAGCCGCGCCGAGGTGGTGAGCTGCTTCGGGTCCGAACCCGTGCCCGGCTCGGTCATCGCGTACGCGCTGAGCAGCTCGCCCTCGAGCAGCGGGTACAGCCAGCGCTCCTTCTGCTCGGGCGTCCCCGCCAGGGCGAGCAGCTCGGCGTTCCCCGAGTCCGGGGCGTGGTTGCCGAACACGAACGGCGCCAGGTCACTGGCTCCGAGGATCTCGTGGAGCAGGGCGAGCTTGACCTGGCCGAACCCTTGCCCGCCCAGCTCGGGGCCGAGGTGCGCGGCCCACAGCCCTTGCTCCTTCACCTGCTGCTGCAGGGGACGGGCGAGCCGGCGGAACGTGTGGTGGTCGAGATCGAGGGTCTCGAGCGGATAGATCTCCTCGCGGACGAACTCGCGCACCCAGGCGAGCTTCTTCTCGAACTCGGGCTCGGTGGAGAAGTCCCACGCCATCGGACGACCCTTTCAGCAGGCCGCCTCAGCGGCGGCCGGTCAGCGAGACGGACTGCGGGAGGAGCGAGCGGAAACCGCGGTTGTGGTAGACGAGCGGCTTGCCCTCTCCGGCGACGGCCTCCTCGACCTCGCCGATGAGGATCGTGTGGTCGCCGCCGTCATACCGCGCGTGGGTACGGCAGAGCACCACGCCGAGCGCGTCGAGCACGACGGGCAGCGGGGGAGCGCCGAACCCGCGGAACAGGCCGCCGGCGAACTTGTCGGCGCCCTTGGTGGCGAAGCGCACCGCCAGCTCGCGGTGGTGCAGCCGCAGGATGCTGACGGCGAACCGCTCCGCGCGCAGGAAGACCGGGTGGCAGTCCGCCCGCTTGTCGAGGCAGACCAGCACCAGCGGCGGATCCATGGAGAGCGAGCAGAACGCGCTCGCGGTGAACCCCCAGGACACACCCGCCTCGTCGACCGTGGTGACGATCGTGACGCCGCTCGCGAAGCGGCTCATGGTCTCCCGGAATGCCACCGTGTCGAGTTCGATGGATGCCTGGGCCGTCATGGTGTCCTCCAAGCACCGGCAGGGGCCGGTTCGGTCGGGGGAATGCGGAAGAGGCGACCGGTTCGGCGGTGTCCCGTGCGGGCCGCCGGCGGGCGATCCACCGGGGCGGGTGCGGGCTCACCGGGGCCGGTACCGGGAGACCGGGCCGCGGCCGCCTCGGTACGGCCGGCCCCGCCCCCGGCGGTCGTCCCGGGAGGCGCGGCGGGCCGTGCGGGGCAGGGTGGTCAGGGGGTGCCGGCGGACGGACCATGGCCGCGTCCGCCTGGGCCGCCGAGCGGCGCCCGGTCCGCCGGGCCGCCCGCTCGCCAAGCCCGCGGAGCGCGGCCGACCGGTGGGGCGGACCGGGGGTACGGGGGCCTCGGCGTGATCCGGTCCACCGCGGCCCGGTGCTCGCGGGGGACCGCGGAGCGGCCGGCCGGGAACGCCGCCGTGGCGGCCGCCCGGGCCGCGTGCGGGCGCACCGTGGCCGGTGCCGTACCGCCCGGAGGGTGTTCGCTGGCCATACTCGTTCGTCCCATCGGCAGGTCACGGATTCACCGGGAAAACGGGGAGATTCCGTATCCGGCACCCGCAACATAACCGCGGCAATTCGGCCCGGAAAGCGGCCGTGGAACCGGTGCTTGTGGATTTCCACAGCGATCGCGTGCCGGTACGGCGAAACGCGCCGGTACGGCCGGGCCGTACCGGCCCTGGGGTGCGGGGAGTGCGCCCGAGCGGGATTCGCGCGCCGGAAAACCGGGTAAAGAATTCGGATTTCGCCGTCTCCCTGTCATCGCCGGGCTCCGGGCGGGCCGCGCGGCGGACCGCTTGTATCGCGGGCCGGTCCGGGGCAGGCGCCCGGGGCGGGTGCTCACCGGCTCCTGCGACGACACCACCCGGCGACTGCGGGCACCCCACGGTCATGGAGGCCGCCGACCCGGACGAATCAGGTCTTCGCAAGGAGTGCTTCGGCCCGAGCACGGCCGGGCACGCCTGCGACGACGCCGGTCATGAGCCGGCGCTCGGAAGACCGGCCGATGGCGGCCGTGGATGGGCCGGCCGTCATCGGTGGGAGAGCGGTGCGTCACCCGCCGGCGGGCGGCGCCGCACGGCGCGGCGGCATCCGGTGCGGCGAACTCGCAAGCACATACGACGCCGACCGGCAATCCAGCTCTGTGTCACCATTCGCCGGAATTTTGACGTGAATTGTAGGAGTCGACAGTGGTTCTTCCATCGGCGCCGGGTGCGTGTCACGATCGCTGGCAACACAGCCAGGGTCACCGACGCCGGAGTGTGCCGTGATCGCCGTCTCCACACCGTTCACCACTCACCCGAGCGATCGTGATGCGCCCGGGCCCGCGTGATTCGCGCGTGCCCACTCCCACAGTCAGTGCAGCGGCCTTGTCGGCGACGGGCGTCGAGCTCGAAGGGTGGTGGTCATGCACGTTCCTGCGCCCATTGTGGCCGTACCGTGGCAGGGAGAGACCGAGCCGTGTGGGGAAGGGCAGCGGGACGCCGCCTGGCGGCCCCGGCCCGCCCACTGGAACGAGGTGCTGGAGGTCTTCAAGGAGGTCGCGGTCCATGCGACCACTTCGGCCGACCTGAACGAGATCCTCACCGTGATCGGCAGCCGGTTGTGCCACCTCCTCGGGGTCAAACGGTGCTCGGTCTACCTGCGCCGGGACGACGGGAAGTTCCAGGGCGCCGCGGGGTGGAGCGCCACCGAGGGGGACATCGGCGACAAGATCCGCATCCTGGTCTCCGGCATCGAGGGAGACCGGTTCACCCAGGACATCGTCGAATCACGGTCCGCGGTGCTCGTGGTCAACGCCCAGCAGGACCCCCGGACCATCCACAAGACCATGGTGCGCTGGCGGGTCCGGGACATGCTCGGCGTCCCGCTGGTCGTCGCCGGCGAGGTCATCGGCATCATCTACGTCGACAACGAGCAGGACCCGCACGTCTACGACCCCGTCCAGATCGAGGTGGCCGAGCTCTTCGGCAGCCTGGCCGCGCTGGTCGTGCAGCAGGCCGTGCTGCACAACAGGCTCCGGGCCCAGGCCATCCAGCTCACCCGGCAGAAGCGCACGCTGGAGCACCTCACCAACGTCCACGAGCAGCTCGTCCGCGCCGTGCTCGAGGGCGCGGACCTCAACCGGGCGGTGCAGATGCTCAGCGGGCTGCTCAACCGGCCTGTGGTCCTCTACAACCCCCGGTTCGACGTCATGGCCTGGGCCGCGCCACCGGGCATGGCCATGCAGAGCGCGCCGGTCATCCCCGAGCGGGTCCTGAAGATGCCGTCCGTCGCCGCGGTCATCAACGAGCTCAACGCGGACCGCCCGTCCGCGATCATCCCGCCCACGCTCGCCGTCGGCCTCGGCAGCCGGCACCTGCTCTGCGTCCTGATGACCGAGGGCCGCCCGGCCGGCTACCTCGGCGTGGTGGAGATCGGGCGCGCCATCACCGACCTGGACACCAAGATCGCCGAGCAGGGGGCGGTCGTGATGGCCCTGCAGGTCCTCTCCGAGCGCCGCCAGATCGAGGCGGAGGGCCAGGCCCGGGAGGACTTCCTCAGCGACCTGCTCCGCGGCACCCGCGACGAGGAGCAGCTCATGCGCCGGGCGCCGCAGTTCGGGATCGACCTGCGCAGCCCGTACGTCCTGGTCAGGTTCTGCTACGCGGACGGCCAGCCCGCCACGCCCCGGACCGCCCGGCGCGCCGTCCTCGCCCGGGCCCTGGGGCGCGGCCTCGGCATGCCGGAGCCTCCGGTGATCGGGGTCCCCGGCTCGGACATCGCCCTGGTCCGGCTCACCGGTGGCTCCGAGCCGGCCGCGCTGCGGCGCGTGCGCCGGCGCCTCGAGGCGCTGCTGCGCGAGCTCAGCGCCAAGTTCAAGATCGAGAAGGTCCTGGTCTCCAGTGTGTGCCGCCGGGTCGGCGACTTCCCGCTCGCGCACCGCGAGATCCGGGAGCTGGAGGAGCTCACCACGGCCTTCAACTGGTCCAGGGGGCTGCTCTTCGCCGACGACCTCGGCCTGTTCCGCCTGATCGTGAACAGCAACCGGCTCAAGGAGGCGGTGCGCTTCGCCACCGACTTCGTCCGCCCGCTGGCCCGGTACGACGAGAGCACCGGCGGGCAGCTCGTCGAGACCCTCCGCGCCTACGTGCAGGCCGAAGGCCAGGTGCGGGGCGCCGCGGAGCTGCTGGGCGTGCACGAGAACACCATCCGCTACCGCCTGGCGAAGATGCGCGAGATGGGGTCGCTCGACCCGCACCGGATGGACATGCTCCTCACCGCCCGCCTGGCGTTCCAGATCCTCGACTTCGCCTCGGGCGGGCCGCTGGGCCAGGCGTCGGGGCCGGCCGTACCCGCCGCCGGGTCCCAGGTTGTGTGACCCCACAAGCCCGCGGCCGGCGGCACCTGGCCGAGCCACCGCGCCGATCCTTACCTTCGAGCCACGCGGGGCCGGGGCCGGTACGGGCGCGCGTCAGCCGTACCGCCCCTGACGCCCCGCCGGAGCACCGGTGCGCGGCCGACGGTCCACTGCTAGCGACGTGGGGCTGGTGAACATGCCTGAGTACCCGCTCGTCCTCACCAAGTTCCTGCTGAGGGCCCGCGACTTCTTCCCCGGAAAGGAGATCGTCTCGTACGGGGACGAGGTCGTGCGGTACACCTACGCCGACTACGCCCAGCGGGTCCACCGGCTGGCCGGCGCGCTCACCGAGCTGGGCGTGGGCCGGGGCGACCGCGTGGCCACGTTCGCGTGGAACCACCACCGCCATCTCGAGCTCTACTTCGCGGTGCCCGCGGTGGGCGCCGTGCTCCACACCCTCAACATCCGGCTGTCCCAGGACGACATCGGCTACATCCTCGACCACGCGGGCGACCGGGTGGTGTTCGTGGATGAGAGCCTCCTCCCGCAGATCCGCCCGGTCCTCGACGCGCGCCCGGCGATCAAGGTCGTGGTGATGCGGGACCGGCCGGGGGACGGCCCCGACGGGTACCCCGGCTACGAGGAGCTGCTCGCGCGGGCCCGCCCCGTGACGGAGTTCCCCCCGACCGCGGAGGAGGAGCTCGCCGTGCTCTGCTACACCTCCGGCACGACCGGCAGGCCCAAGGGCGTCCCCTACACCCACCGGACGCTCTTCCTGCACACCTTCGCGGCCTGCCTCGCCGACGGGCACGCGATCTCGGAGCGGGACACCGTGCTGCACGTCGTGCCGATGTTCCACGCCAACGCGTGGGGCGTCCCGTTCGCCGCGACCATGGTGGGCGCCAAGCAGGTGCTCCCCGGGGCGCGCCCCACGCCGGAGCGGATCGCCGAGCTGATCGAGCGCGAGGGCGTCACCTACACCGGGATGGTGCCCACGGTCGCCGCGGACCTGCTGCGGCACGTCAAGGAGACCGGGCGCCGGGTCTCCACGCTGCGGGCGCTCGTGCTCGGCGGGTCGCCGCCGTCCCCCGCGCTGGTCCGTGAGCTGGAGCAGGTGCTCAAGGTCCCGGTCTACCAGGGCTGGGGCATGACCGAGCTGTCGCCCATGGCGTCGTACGGCCGGATCACCGCGGGCGAGGACGACGGCGCGGCCGACATCACCCAGGGCCGCCTGCTGCCCGGGCTGGAGTGGAAGCTGCTCGACGACGCCGACCGGGAGCTCCCCTGGGACGGCACCTCCCGGGGCGAGCTCGTCATCCGGGGTCCGTGGGCCGCGACCCGCTACTACCGCGACGAGTCGCCGGAGTCGTTCTGGAACGGCTGGCTGCGCACCGGCGACATCGCCACCATCGACCCCGCGGGCCGGCTGCGCATCGTGGACCGCAAGAAGGATCTGATCAAGAGCGGTGGCGAGTGGATCAGCCCCGCCGACCTCGAGGCCGCGCTGCTGGAGCACCCGGAGGTGGGGGAGGCGGCCGTCGTCGGGGTCCAGCACCCGCGGTGGCAGGAGCGGCCGGTCGCGCTCGTCGTCCCGCGGGAGGGGCACCGCGTCGACGAGGAGGCGCTGCGGCGGAGCCTGGCCGACCGGTTCGCCCGCTGGTGGCAGCCCGACCGGATCCTCGTGGTGGACGAGCTCCCGCGCACCGGCGTAGGGAAGATCGACAAACGCGCCTTGCGCCGGCGGTACGCGCGGATCCTCCTCGATGAGCGGCCCGGGTGAGGGCGTGACACCGGTGACCCGTGGTACCGCCCGGCCGGCGTGCGGCGCGGCCTGCCGGTGATCCGCGGCATGGCCCGGGCCCTGTGACCGCGGCGCCGCTCGGCCGACGTGGGCATGGCCCTTGGCGGGTGGTCTGTGGCCTGGCCTGGGCCGGTGAGCTCGCGGCGTCACCCGGGTGATCCGCCGAGCGGGCTGATCTCGCGGAGCGGCCGGCCGGTCCCGTTGCGGCGGGCCGGCCGCCGGGTTCCTCCACCGCCTGCGAACGTATCGCGACCGGCCTGCCCCGCCGGTTGCGTGCCCGCGGGCCGGCGCGGGGCGTCCGATCCGCCCCCGGTACGGCGATGCACGATGCGTTCGCGTTGGAGAACTCGACAATCGAGTTGAAAATTGAATAATCCTTTTTCTCTACCCTGAACATATGACTGAATTGCGGCTCACCGGCGATATCGGCACACAAAGGTTTCCCATCGTGGAATTCGATATCTCCCGGCTCGTATCCTGGCTCGATGAGAATCTGCCGGGTTTCGGGCGAATCCAGGTCGGGCGGATCAACGCTGGCCATTCCAATCTCACGTACCGGGTCAGCCGGGAGGGGCATGACCGAGCCTGGATCCTGCGCCGGCCGCCGCAGGGGGAACTCCTGCCGACCTCCCACGACGTGCTCCGCGAGTACCGCGTGCTGCGCATCCTCGGCGAAGGCGCCCACCGGGTCCGGGTGCCCCGGGTCGTCGCGGCCTGCGAGGACCCCGGCGTCATCGGCGTGCCGTTCTATCTCATGGAGGAGGTCCCCGGCATCGTGGTGCGCGACCGGATGCCGTCCTGGCTCGGCTCGCCCGGCCAGGCCGACTGGCTCGCCGGCGAGGTCATCGACGCGCTCGCCGAGGTGCACACCGCGCCCTGCGAGGCGCTGATCGCGGCCCGGCTGGGCCGCCCGCACGGGTACCTCGGGCGGCAGCTCGACCGGTGGCGGGCGCAGTGGCACGGCAGATCCCGGCTCACCGGCGACCCGGCGGCCGCACCCCGGGACCTGGCCGACTTCCACGTCGTCGCCGACTGGCTCGCCCGGAACATCCCCGAGGAGCAGCCGCCCGCCGTGGTGCACGGGGACTACAAGCTCGACAACCTGGTGGTGTCGCGCGACGCCGACGGCGCGCCCCGGGTGGCGGCGGTCCTCGACTGGGAGATGGCGACGACCGGGGATCCCCGTGCGGACCTCGGCTACCTGCTCGCGCTCTGGCCGCAGCCGGGTGAGCCCACGCCCGTGCCGAACCTGGTCCCGGAGTGCGACGTCCTGCCGGACCGGGCCGTGCTGGCCGAGCGGTGGCAGGAGGCCACCGGCCGCCGGGCCGACGCGCTCCCGTGGTTCATCACGCTCGCCCTGTGGAAGCTCGCCACCGTGCTGGAGATGAGCTACACGCGCTGGATCAGCGGGACGGCGGACGACGGCTTCTTCGCGGAGATGGAGACCACGGTCCCGCGGCTGCTCGCCCGCGCCCGCGCCACCTGCGGGGCCTGAGCCCACGCTCCCGGACGGGGGTGGCCGGGCGGGCTCGCATAGAGTCGGATCCAGGGGGCATCGCCGTACGCGGCCGACCAGGGGGTGTGCCATGGCCGCTCGACTGGATCACACCATCGTCCACAGCACCGACCGGTTCGCCTCCGCCCGGTTCCTCACCGATCTGCTCGGTGCTCCTGAGCCCGGTGCCTTCGGCCCGTTCGCCACGGTACGGCTCGCCAACGGGGTCACGATCGACTACGCGGACTCGCTCGTCGACCCGGACCGGATCGTGCCGCAGCACTTGGCGTTCCTCGTCAGCGATGACGAGTTCGACCGGATCCACCGGCGGATCGTCTCCCGTGGCCTGCCGTACTGGGCGGATCCTCACCACCGGGAGCCCCAGCGGATCAACCACCGGTTCCACGGGAGAGGGCTCTACGTCGACGACCCGGACGGCCACTCGCTCGAGTTCCTCACCCACCCGTACGTCGCGGAGGACGAGGGCGGGGAGGACGCGGGCGGCTGAGCCGGCCGTACCGGTGGGCGCGGGCGTGCCGCCCGGGCGGCCGCCTGACGCGTGCCTCGCGGCCCGGCTGCGGAGAAAGGCATGGGTGGGCCCGGCAACAGAGAGAGGGAGAAGAAGAACGTCGTGGTGCCGGGCTCGGTGATCGCGGGCCCGGGAGTGTGGCCGCGGTGGGGCGGCCACCGTGTGACGTGGACGGCCGCGGCACCCGGCGCACCGCATGGCAGTCGGGGCGACAGGATTTGAACCTGCGACTTCTTGCACCCAAAGCAAGCGCGCTACCAAGCTGCGCCACGCCCCGGAGCACCGAGTACGCAAGCGCCCGGTCAGTCCGGTACGCTTACGCCCTGGCAGCCGGATGAAGTCTAGTAGAGACGGAAACCGGCCGCATGCGGACGTAGCTCAATGGTAGAGCCCCAGTCTTCCAAACTGGTGACGCGGGTTCGATTCCCGTCGTCCGCTCTAATGACAAAAGGCCAGGTCAGAGCCCATGCGGGCGGCCTGGCCTTCGTGCTTTCACCCCCTGTTTTCGATCTTCCGTGCCATTTGCGTGCCAAATCGGTTGGCGATCTTCGGCTCGGCGGCGGCCTTGAAGGCCTGCCCGAGGGCCTGGGCGATCACCTTGTCCCGCTCGTGGATCGCGTGCATATAGCTCTGCGCGGCCCGGGGTGAGGAGTGACCCCATGCTGGCCATCGGTTCCTTGAGGCCGGCGCCGCTGTAGTAGCGGTGGGTGTGCTCCTCGCGGAGGCTTCCAGGTTCGTGCCGTGCCCGGCAACGAGCGCGACGGCGCGCAAGAGCAACGCCAGAGCGGTCCGCTGGCTGGCGGTGTCCGTCTGACCTGGGCTGTTACCACTTTCCCTACGTCTTCAAGGGCGAGCCGCCTACGGCGGCCCGCCTTCGCGCGCCGGTCGGCGCTGGCCAGGCATGCGGCTCTTCGGCCGGTCCCGGCCAGCGCCGCCTGCGCGCTCCGACCACTGACGGCGATCGCTCTTGGCTTCGATGAGGCAAACCAGAAAGCCAGAACTAGATTCCCGAGCTAAGCCTCACGTCGAGCGGCTATTGACTCCACGATCGTGCGGGCTCACCAGAGCGAGACCGGAGCCGCCGAGAAAGGTGGAACCCGAGCCAGCACGAACCCGAGGACCACGCCCAGGGGTGGATCGACGTACATGATCCATCTGACCTACGACGGGACCGGCTGTCCGCTAACGGTGGTCCTCACCTGGAGCAACCGCAACGACCACACCAGCCTTCTAAGCGGTCTTGGCTCCGTCCGGGCTCCTCGGCCTGAGTCGGGACGCCCCCCTACATCTACCGGAATATCTGTGACGAGATACTGATAACCCCGGATATCAGTTATCGAATTGCCATGAATAGCTCCTATCGCTAGCATGATCGACCACCGTGCCGGAGGGCACGCAGTAGCTCCGGGAGGCTTCTGTTGATCGCAGGCAGGAGGTGGCCAGTGCCCGACATGCACGTGGACGGGATACTGCCCATCTCCATGCCCGAGATCGCGGAACTCGCTGGCGTGCACCGCCCGGTCGTAACCACGTGGCGTCGCCGCTACCGTGATTTCCCTGCGCCCATCGGCGGCGACGCCAGCCGCCCATTGTTCGACGCACGCCAGGTCGTCGACTGGCTCGTCGAAACCGGTCGCGCGGAGCGCGGCCAGATCGAGGCCGACCTGGGGCTCTACCTGCTCGGCTGCCTCGGCGCGAAGATGCCGGCGAAGGACCTGGTGGCCGCGGCCACGGCGCTGATCTGCCTGCGCCACCTCGACGACGAACTGCTCCAGGAGTACTCGATCGCCCAGCTCAAGGAGCGGGCGGCGGAAGCGGACCCGCAGGATGCGCTCCTGCTGTCAGAGATTCGGGCGCTCCCGGACGACGCCGGATGGCTCGCCTCGGTGGTCGACGAACTGATCGAGGCCGCGTGGGGGTGCCGCCAGGCGTTCGAACGGTTGCTGGCCGTCCGGGGGCGGCTCAACGTCGCGGACCTCTACCTCGACGCGGTCACCCCCGAACTGGCCCGCCTGATCGCGGGCCTGTCCGGCGCCCGCGAGCACGCCGAGGAGTTCGGGACGGTACGGGTGGCCGACCCCGCGGCGAGAGCCGGTGACCTGCTGGTCGCGGTGCTCGGGCAGCTCAGCGAAGACAGCTTCCCCGTGTTCACCGGGGCCGAGCCGGACCCCTTCCTGGCCAGGATCGCCCGCCGCCGGCTGGTCGTCCACGGGATTCCGCCGCACGACATCGACATCCGCTGCCCGGGCGATCCGCCGCTGCCAGCCGACGTGCTTGTCACCCGCCTGCCGTACGTTCCTCTGGAGGAACGCCCCCAGGAGAACCCGCTGGCCACGGTGAAAGAGTTGACCGACGGTCTCGCCCCCGGCCAGACCACCGTGGTGCTCGGCCCCGCCGACGTCCTGGTCGACGGCCTCCCGCCGTACCGGCCCGCCGCCCGGACCCGGAACGAGCTGCTGGCCAGCGGCCGGGTGGAGGCGGTGATCCACCTGCCCGGTGGCCTGGTGCCGTTCCGGCCCGGCTACCAGACCGCGCTGTGGGTGCTGCGCCGGGAGGAGCCCTCACCCTGGCAGGGGCGCGTGCTGCTCGCCGACGTCTCCGACCGGGCGCTCACCGACGACGTGGTGGAGACCCTGATCTGGGACGTGGTCACCTGGCGGCGGGACGGGTACCAGCCGAACGACCACAGCCGGGCCATCGCCGTACAGGTCGCGGTCTCCAGCCTGACCTCCTCCCGGGTGCGACTGACGGCCCGGCGTCCGCCTGCCATCCGCGAGGTCGCCGCCAAGGAGACGATCGCGCGGGTGTACGACCTGGAGTCCGAACTGCACCGGATCGCCGATCCGCAAGCCGTCTCCCGCCCTCAGGTACGCAGCGGCCTGGCCGTTCGAGAGTCGGGATCGCCGGTGCCGACAGCCGCCATCGGCGCTTTGGTCAAGACCCAGCGGCTGATCATGGTGAAGGGGACCCGACTGGCGGCCAGCGACGTCATCCCGGACGGGCAGCACGCCGTGCTCGGCGCGCCCGAGATCGCGGGCGCGTCGCCGGTGGGCGCCCGTACCGTGGACCGCGCCGTGCTGGCCGAGAAGTACCCGCGGGCCCGGCTCACCGAGCCCGGCGACGTGATCGTGACCATGTCGCCGCGCTTCGGCGTGCACGTGGACCACGACGGGTTCTCCGTGGTCGAGTTCCCGGCCCGGATCCTGCGCATCCCGGAACAGGAACGCCAGCAGCTCACCCCACGGGTCCTCGCCGCGCTCCTGGCCGCCGGCCACGCAGGAACCCGAGCGGCGGGAGCGGTCCGCCCGGCCTCGCGGCTGGATGAGCTCTGCATCCCGCTGCTGCCGCCCGCCGAGGTGCGGCGACTCGACGAACTGCTCGCCGTGGCGGACGAGCGCCGCCGGCTCGCTCGCCGCGAAATCGACCTGCTCGACGAGGTGTGCCGCATCACCGCCGCGGGCCTCAGCAACGGAACCCTGACCATCGCATCGACACCGATCACGGATCAGTGAGAAGGAGCACCATGCCACCCAGGAGGAAAAAGGCCACCGAACAGGCGGCCCTGCCGGGCATGCCCACCATGGCCGACCTGCGCGACACCCTGTGGAAGGCCGCGGACAAGCTGCGCGGGTCCATGGATGCCGCCCAGTACAAGGACTTCGTCCTGGGCCTGGTGTTCCTCAAGTACGTCTCGGACGCGTTCGAGGAGCGCCGCGAGGCCATCCGCGAGGAGATCCTGGAACAGGGCATCCCCGAGTCCCGGCTCGACATGTTCCTCGACGACAAGGACGAGTACATCGGCCACGGGGTCTTCTGGGTGCCGGAAGAGGCGCGCTGGTCGCACCTGGCCGCGCACGCCAAGAGCGAGGGCATCGGCGAGCTGATCGACCGGGCCATGGACGCGATCATGAAGTCCAACCAGTCGCTCGCCGGCGTGCTGCCCAAGATCTTCAACCGGGACAACGTGGACCAGCGCCGCCTCGGCGAACTGGTCGACCTCATCGGCGACGCCCGCTTCACCGGCCACGGCGACCGGCCCGCCCGGGACGTGCTCGGCGAGGTCTACGAGTACTTCCTGGAGAAGTTCGCCCGCGCCGAAGGCAAGCGCGGCGGCGAGTTCTACACCCCGGCCAGCGTGGTCAAGCTCCTCGTCGAGGTCCTGGAGCCGTACGCCGGGCGCGTCTACGACCCCTGCTGCGGGTCGGGCGGCATGTTCGTGCAGGCCGAGAAGTTCGTCATCGCCCACCGCGGCATCCAGCACAAGGACGACATCGCCGTCTACGGCCAGGAATCCAACGAGCGCACCTGGCGGCTGGCGAAGATGAACCTCGCCATCCACGGCATCAGCGGCAACCTCGGCCCCCGCTGGGCGGACACCTTCCGCGAGGACAAGCACCCCGACCTCAAGGCCGACTTCGTCCTCGCCAACCCGCCGTTCAACATGTCCGACTGGTCGCGGCAGGTGGACGACCCCAGGTGGCGCTTCGGCACACCCCCGGCGAACAACGCCAACTTCGCCTGGCTGCAGCACATCATCTCCAAGCTCGCCGAACGCGGCACCGCCGGCGTGGTGCTCGCCAACGGCTCCATGTCCTCCAAGCAGTCCGGCGAAGGCGAGATCCGCGCCGCCATCGTCGAAGCCGATCTGGTCTCGTGCATGGTCGCCCTGCCGCCGCAACTGTTCCGCACCACCCAGATCCCCGCCTGCCTGTGGTTCTTCGACAAGGACAAAAGCCCGCAAGGCGCCAAGCGGCTGGCCGACCGGCGCGGCGAGGTGCTGTTCATCGACGCCCGGAACATGGGCACGATGGTCGACCGCACCGAGCGCGTCCTCACCGCCGACGACATCGCCCGCATCGCCGACACCTACCACGCCTGGCGGGGCACCGCCTCGGCTCGCGCCAAGAACCTGAAGTACGAGGACGTGCCAGGCTTCTGCTACTCGGCCACGCTTGAGGAGATCCGCCAGCACGACCACGTCCTGACGCCAGGGCGGTACGTCGGCGCGCCCGAGGTCCAGAACGAGGACGACGAGCCGATCGCCGACAAGATCGCCCGGCTCACCAAGGAACTGTACGCCCACTTCGAAGAGTCAGCCCGGCTGGAGAAGGTCGTGCGCGAGCAGTTGGAGGGGATCGATGGGTGAGCACCTGACCCTTGCGGACGTGTGCCTTCAAATCACCGACTGTGAACACAAGACCGCGCCTGCCGCACCACGAGGTACGGAATACGGCTACTCCGTAGGGACTCCCTGCATCAAGAACGGTCGTCTTCTCCTGGACGCCGCCAAGAGAGTTGATCGAGCGACGTATGAGAAATGGACGGCGCGTGCGGTCCCGCAGAAGGACGACATAATTCTTACCCGCGAGGCCCCTGTCGGTGAGGCCGCGCTGCTCGATGGAAACAGCCGGGTATGTCTCGGGCAGCGCACGGTGTTGCTGCGCCCCGATCCGCTGAAGATCGATCCGCGTTTTCTGCATTATCTCCTGCTCAGCCCTGCACTGCAGGAGAGAATGCGCATCCGCGCGGAAGGCTCTACGGTTCCTCACCTAAACGTCGGCGATATCCGCAGCTTGCAACTTGGAGAGCTTCCCCCGCTGCGCGAGCAGCATGTGACCGCGGCGATCCTCGGCGCGCTGGACGACAAGATCGCGGTCAACGAGCGGATCGCCGTGACCTACGAGTCGCTGCTCAGACTTCGTTTCGAGGAGCTTCGAGTCGACGTCGAGCCTGCGCCTGGGGAAGGCGTGGCTGTTTCCGAGCTGATCGAATTCAATCCATCGGTGCCGGCTCCCCGTACCACCGATGCGGTCTACCTCGACATGTCATCTGTTCCAACCTCAACAGCTCGTGTGCGGGAATGGTCCAGACGAGAGCCGAAGTCGGGCACACGCTTCGCAAATAACGATACGGTGATGGCACGCATCACTCCGTGTCTGGAGAATGGAAAGACAGCCTTCATCGACTTCATGGAAGACGGTGAGACGGGTATCGGCTCCACTGAGTTCATCGTCATGCGTGCTCGCGCAGGTGTCCCTGTCCACTTGCCGTACTTCCTTGCTCGAAGCCCACGTTTTCGGAGCTACGCCATTCAGAACATGGTCGGCTCGTCTGGACGGCAGCGGGTTTCCGCGTCGCAACTGGCCGGATTCACCGTCAGGCTTCCGGATCCGACCAGCATGGCTGCGTTCGGTGAGGCCGCGTCTGCGGCATTCGCACACATGAAATCTCTCGATGCGGAGTCAAAGAATCTCGCGCAGCTCCGCGACACGCTCCTGCCCAAATTGATATCCGGCGAACTCCGCGTACGCGACGCGGAAAAGGCAGTGGAGGAGGCGCTGTGACGACTGACTTCGCCCCTCCGCTCCGCGACCTGTCCGAGGCGCGGTGGGAGGCCCTGGCGATGGGCACCCTGGGCGAGCTCGGATGGCAGCCGCTGGAGGGCAAGGCGATCGCCCCGGGGTCCGGCGAGCGCGAGTCCTGGTCGGAGCTGATCCTGCCCGGCCGGCTGCGCGACGCGATCGCCCGGATCAACCCGCAGCTTCCGCCGTCCGCCGTGGACGACGCGCTCATGGAGGTCACCAGCGCCAGGTCGCGGGATGCCCTGGCTGAGAACCGCCGGATCCACGAGTTCCTGACCAAGGGCATCCGGTCGGTGGTTTACACCGACGAGCACGGCGCGGAGCACAACCCGACGATCTGGCTGGTCGACTTCCGCGAGCCGGAGGCCAACGACTTCCTCGCGGTCAACCAGGTGGCGGTGGTCGAGGGCGAGCACCGGCGGCGTTTCGACGTGGTGCTGTACCTCAACGGCCTGCCGGTCGGGTTGGTGGAGCTGAAGAAGGCCGGGGACGCGCACGCCGACCTGCAGGGGGCGTACGCGCAGTTGCGCACGTACGTCGACGAGCTGCCGCTGGCGTTCCGCGCCAACGTGGTCTGCGTGGTCTCCGACGGGATCACGGCCCGCTACGGCACGGCGTTCACGCCGTTCGAGCACTTCGCGCCGTGGAACGTGGACGACGAGGGCCGGCCGGTGCCGCAGCCGCCGACCCGCGACGAGGACCTGGCGCTGAACCTGGCGCTGCACGGCCTGTTCCAGCAGAGCCGTTTCCTGGAGATCCTGCGCGGCTATGTCGCGTTCGCCGAGACGCCGGGCGGGACGACCAAGCGGATCGCCAAGCCGCACCAGTACTTCGCGGTCAGCAAGGCCGTCGGCAAGACCATCGAGGCGACCCGGCGGGATGGGCGCGCCGGGGTGGTCTGGCACACCCAAGGCTCGGGCAAGTCGCTGGAGATGGAGCTTTACGCCCACCAGGTCATGACGCACCCGAGCCTCGGCAACCCGACCATCGTCGTCATCACCGACCGCACCGACCTGGACGACCAGCTCTACTCGGCCTTCCTCGCCAGCGAGCTGCTGCCGGAGAAGCCGGTGCAGGCCGCGACCCGCGACGACCTGCGTACCGAACTCCTCAACCGCCGTACCGGCGGCATCATCTTCACCACGCTGCAGAAGTTCGGCCGCACCAAGGAGGAGCGGGAGGCGGGCCAGGCCCACCCGCTGCTGTCCGACCGGCGCAACGTCATCGTCATCGTCGACGAGGCGCACCGCAGCCACTACGACAGCCTGGACGGGTACGCCCGGCACCTGCGCGACGCCCTGCCCAACGCCACGTTCGTCGCCTTCACCGGCACGCCGATCTCCGAGGCCGACCGCAACACCCGCGACGTGTTCGGCGACTACATCGACATCTACGACTTGACCCGGGCCGTGGACGACGGCGCCACCGTGCGCGTCTACCACGAGAGCCGGCTCATCCCGGTGAGCCTGCCCAAGGATGTCGACCCCGAGGTGATCGACGACCGGGCCGACCAGATCACCGCGGGCCTGGACGACGCGGAACGGCAGCGCATCCAGCGCAGCGTGGCGGTGATGAACGCCGTCTACGGCGCCCCGGACCGGCTGAAGAAGCTCGCCGCCGACCTGGTCTCCCACTGGGAGGCGCGCTCCGCGCAGATGCGCAAGTTCATCGACGGCCCGGGCAAGGGGCTGATCGTCTGCGCCACCCGGGACATCTGCGCCCGGCTGTACGAGGAGATCATCGCGCTGCGCCCGGAGTGGCATGCCGACGCCGACGACAAGGGCAAGATCAAGGTCGTCTACACCGGCGACCCCAAGGACGAGCCCCACATCAGGAAGCACGTGCGCCGGCCGTCGCAGCTCAAGGTGATCCAGCGCCGGGCGAAGGATCCGGACGACGAGCTGGAGCTGGTGATCGTCCAGTCGATGTGGCTGACCGGGTTCGACTCCCCGCCGCTGCACACCCTCTACTTGGACAAGCCGATGCGGGGGGCGGCGCTGATGCAGGCGCTCGCCCGGGTGAACCGCCCTTTCCGGGCCAAGCAGGACGGCCTGCTCGTCGGCTACGCGCCGGTCACCCAGAGCCTGCACGAAGCCCTGGCCGAGTACACCCAAGACGACCAGGACACCAGGCCGGTGGGCCGCGACATCGACGAGGTCGTGGCCCAGGTCCGCGACCTGCACGACGTGATCTGCAACGTGATCCTGCGCGGGTACGACTGGCGCGGCAAGCTGGCGGCCAAGTCGGACAAGGCCTACCGGGAGGCCGTGCTCGGCACCGTCAACTACCTGCGTAATCCCGCGTTGCCCGAAAACCAGGTCGAGCCCGGAGAGGACACCCTCGCCGAAAGGTTCCGGAAGGCGGCGGCGAGGCTGGACCGGCTCTACGCGCTGTGCGCCAGCAGCGGCCAGCTCAACCCCTACCGCGACGACATCGCCTTCTTCCAGGCCGTACGGGTTTGGATGGCCAAGTTCGACGTGGAAGACCGCCGGGCCCGCGGCCTGCCGATCCCAGCCGAAATCGCGCTCTACCTCAAGCAGCTCACCGCCGGGATCATCGAAGCCGGAGGCGTCACCGACATCTACCAAGCCGCCGGCATCGACCGGCCCGACCTATCCCACCTGGACGAAGCGTACCTGGAGCGTCTGCGGGCCTCGAAGACGCCCCACCTCGCGATCGAGGCGTTGCGGCGGGCCATCGAGCAGACGATGCGCCGGGTCACCCGGCACAACGTGGTGCGGCAGAAGACCTTCTCCGACCGGTTGATCGAGCTGATGAACCGGTATACCAACCAGCACCTCACTTCGGCCGAGATCATCGCCGAGCTGGTGGCCATGGCCAAGGAGGTAGCCGCCGACGCCGACCGCGGCAAGGCGTTCAATCCCCCGCTGAGCGAGGACGAGCTGGCCTTCTACGACGCCGTGGCGCAAAACGAGGCAGCGGTCAGGGAGATGGGCCCAGGGGTACTCGCCGACATCGCACGCGACCTTGTGCGGACGGTACGCAACTCCGTCACCGTCGACTGGGTCTCCCGCGACGATGTGCGCGCCAAGCTCCGCACCATTATCAAGCGGCTGCTTGCCAAGCACGGCTACCCGCCGGACGCCGCGCCAGCCGCCATCGACCTGGTCATTCGGCAGATGGAGACCTTCGCCGAGGACTGGTCACCCGAAGCCAGCCGGTAGTACCCGGTTTTCGGCGGCACCGACGCGGGGGAAGCAGCGCGCCGAGGGTTCATGCGAATGGAACCTGTGGGCGAAACCGGGCGGACGGCTGCGTGCGCGTCAGGCCGCCCGCTCGGTTCGGCCTGCCGTTCGCGGCCGGGTGGTCGGGCATGTCGCGCCCTTGTCAAGCAGACGTTGCAAACATGGCGCTGGGCGGGCCGCGTGGTGGTCGCCTGGTAGACCAGGCGACCGGTTCGAATGCGGTGGAGCGGGAATTGGACGACCGCCTGAGCGCCTCGGCATTACAAATGACGAGGCATTTTCCTCTACCCTTAATCACAAAGAATTCACCCTTCCGAGGAAGGAAGAAAAGTGAATACTCACGATATTCTGGAGGCCGCTCGGTCCGCTCTATCGCTGCCCGAGATCGAGCTCGTCGAAACCACCGACCACCTCCCGCCCAGCAATGACGGGCGCTGGCGCATATGTCTCTTCGAACAGCACGGCTGCGTCCGTATCTACCTCGATGTCCCCGACGGGCAGCACCTCCCCGCCGCCGAGTTCGTCGCCAAGTCTCTCGCTGCGGCAGGGCTGCGCGTTGTCCCAGCTGAGCGGCCGAACGACCACGACGCGCTCGGTGTGAACGTGCTCCTCACCAGCACTGGCCAGATCATCCAGGGCCGGGACCCGGAGGTAGGCTGAGCGAACCGGCGCGGTAAGCGCGCGCCCGCCCCGCCGCACCGGGGTCGGGCGCGCGTTTACGGTGTCCATCCCGACACGGGTGCCCATCAGGCTGACCGAAAATCGGCGACGACCCTTCAGGGAGTCGACATGGCGCACCGCACGCCCTCAGCACAATGCCTCCGCTGTTCAAGATCATGGGCGGAGCATGCCCGTTCCGTGCGCAGGCGCTGCATTGCATACGAGTCACACAGTTCAGCGTGCTCGATGGTCGGCATCAGCAGACAGCGCCGCGGTCAGCCCACAACGTTTGCCATACAAATTTCGCAATCGCAACCACCGTCATCCGGCTATCAGGACCGTCCGTTTCGCTGTCCCGCCACAGGCTGGCACGGAGGGTTCCAGCCTCCCGTCTCATGGGACATTCGCGAAATGATCTTGTGGGAAGCGCAGCCCCATACGGGCGTTTTCGCAGCTCAAGCCACCGGTGGTGGCCATATGATCACCGCTCTCCTAAAGAGGGTGCTCGTTAACTGCCGCGTGGCTTCCGGTCCTCGGGCCTGGCGGCCCTGCGGTCCGGGTCCACTTGGCACCGGATAACAAGGGCTGGCCATCGATCAAGGGCTGCTTTACCGCAACCCCCACCGCCACACGCGCACGCCCGTGGGCGTACACGGGTTTGCTCATTACCCCTGCAGGGATCGCAACGTGAGGTTCGGGTCCTTCCAGAGCACCATTAGCTGGGTCGTTCGTCACTCCTGGTGGACGCCGGGCCTTGCCCAATCGCCGGGGTCCGTGGTCATGCTGTTCGGCGATGACCGACCATGTCGTCACCGATGTACTCGAGGCGATGAAGATCCTCCAATGGCGACGGTAACCGGTCGGCCTAACCGAGCCTCTCCATCTGTTGATCTTGCTAACGCAGGTGCTAACAACAACCCTGGACGACCATGGACAACTGTGGAATCTCCGAGGCCGGTCACCTCTTCTGAGCAGGCGCTTATGTCAGCCGTAGACACCTGTGGACATCAGTGATCTTGCTACGGATCAGAAGGTTAGGGGTTCGAGTCCTCTCGGCCGCGCATCTATGAAAAGGCCCGTGACCAGGGGAAACCTGGAAGCGGGCCTTTGTGCTTCCTAGATCATCCGGACCCTTTGCTAACACCCTTGCTAACAAGGGTGGCTCCCACTACGTCTCGATCGCCTTGGCGAAGATCTCGGCGGCTGAGGCTTCGGCCGCTCGGATGACGTGGGCGTAGACGCGGAGCGTAACGGACGGGTCGACATGGCCGAGGCGGGCCGCGACCACATGCACGGGAACACCGGCCAGGAGGAGCGTGGTCGCGTGGATGTGCCGGAGGTCGTGAAGCCGTGCGCGCGGAAGGGGCTCGGCGGGCTTCGGGCCGTCCTTCGGGTTGTTATAGCTCTTGATCAGAAGCCTCATGAGAGATGACACCGTGTCCGGGTGGATCGGGTCACCCCATCCGGTCGTGAACACGTGGTCATCGGTGCCGCGCCACTGCTCCCCGGCAAGGAGCTTGTCGGCCGCCTGCTGCCTCCGATGCTCTTTGAGCACTCGGACGGTGCCTTCGTCGATCGACACTACGCGGGTTCTCCCGGTCTTGGTTGTCCCCTCGATGCGCTCCCCATCGATGAAGGCCGCCGAGCCGGTGATGGTGATCTCGCAGGCGTCGAGGTCGACATCAGACCACCGGAGGTTGAGCAGTTCGCCGCGACGAGCGCCCGTGTAGGCCGCGAGATGGAAGAAGGCGAACAGCCGGTGTTGCCGAGCCACGGCCAGGAAGGTTCGCAGCTGCTCGGCGGTCGCGGTCGCTGGCCCGGGATGGCATGACGGATTGCCACCTTCTGCCCAGGCGATCCTGTTCAGCGCGCGCGTGGGGGGCGGGAGGGGGGGACCGTGGGTCGGCGCGAGTCATCCAGATTGGGAGGCGACGCCCAGCGCAAGTCACCGCGACCTGTGCTTCTCGGGCTACTACTGCTCCAAGACGCGTGTTCGACCACGGCGGCCTGGTCGGCGGTGCCGGTGCGGAGGAGCGGGGGTAGTCTCCAGGGAGGCGTGGCCGAGCAAGGCATGGATCTGCGCCGCCTTCCCGCAGCCGGGTGGCGTAGGGCTAGCGCAAGTGGTGGGAAGGCCAGCGGCCTCGCCGACGGCCAGGGACCGTCGCTGGTGCGGCCTTGCGTGTCGTGTATGGACTGCCGCGCGGCTTCCGGTCCTCGGGCCTGGCGGCCCTGCGGTCCGGGGTCACTTGGCACCGGATAACAAGGGCTGGCCATCGGACGAGGGTTGCTGCCCAGCAATGCATACAGCAACCGCAACCTCACGCAGCCACATCGTGCATCGTGCCAGTCTGGATCTGCCACCCGAGTGGCTTAGACCATCGTCACAAGGAGACACACGAGACCTCCGTTGCGCAATAGCAATCGGACAGCATGCGGATGCTGGGCATCGGAGCTCCGCCCCAAACCCCCCGGGGCATCCGGCTCCAGGAAGCCGCCAAGATTCCGAGCGTGGGAATCGTGGGGGTGATCTTCCCGTCTAGCCATCGACCCAGGCAGAGCCCAGCAGACCGGTTCCTGCGGGCAAGCCCGGCTGTGCAGGCAGGGCGACCGGCGCGTGAGGAAAGTCACGAAAGCAAGGTGTGCGCGAAGCCAGGCTTGACCTTCGTCACCGGCCTGCTGCTCCTCGAGGGCTCCCTGCAGACCGCACCATCATCGAGGCGAGCAAAGAACAGCAGGGTTAAGACGGCGGCAGGAGCCCTCGAAAGCCTCCAGCGTCACCCAGCCGGTACCACGGGAGCGCGCGAAACCGCATTCGTCCGGTCTCCCCGGCTCCTGCTGACGCCACTCCAGATCGCCAAGTTGCGGCCCAGCGCTCATCCGTGATCCCCGTCATCCCGGTGGCGCACCCGGCTCGGCATATGCGTGGCTACCCGGCGCCTGATGTCCGGAACATGCCTCCGGGCGTCACCGGATGACGGCGAGGACCGGCGCCGCCGTGGCCGCCGCTCGACCCGTTCGGCCACCGCCGGCAGGTACGGCTCGCCCACCCGGTGGGCCCGGTCGTGCGCCGTCGGGCCGTGGCGGGCCCGCGCCTCGGTCGGCCGCTCCCAGATGCCGACTCGGTCCTGGCCGGGCCGGTGGTCTGGTCGGCGTGGGCGAGGGCGTCGGCGACCGGGGACTCCTCCCGCGCAACCGGCCCGGCACCGGCGCGCCGGGTTAGCGCGGGCGGCGGAGCAGATAGGTGTCCATGATCCAGCCCTTGCGGGCGCGCACCTCGGACCGGACCTCGCGGATGCGGTCGGCGACCTCCGCGACCGGGCCCTCGATGAGGATCTCGTCCGGCGTGCCCAGGTACGCGCCCCAGTAGATGTGGTAGTCGGTCAGCTCGGCGAAGGCACACCGCGAGTCGAGCATGACGAGGATGTCGTCGGCGGTGGGGCCCTGCTCGGCGAGGCGGCGGCCGGTGGTGATGTGCACAGGGCTGCCCACCCGGGTGAGCGTGGTGCGGTGCCGGGCGGTGAGCGCGGAGATCGCGCTGATGCCGGGGATCACCTCGTAGTCGTAGGGCAGCCGGCCGAGGATCGACAGCGTGCTGTCGTACACGCCCGGGTCGCCCCAGACGAGGAAGGCCCCGGTCTGCCCGTCCGGCAGCTCGTCCTCGATCATGCGCCGGTAGAGCTCGGCGCGCCGGGCCCGCCAGTTCTCGACCGCCTCGGCGTACGCGGCCGCGGTGCGGTCCCGCTCCGGGTCGCGGCCCTCGACGATCCGGTACGGCGGGCGGCCGTGTTCCTCGATCAGCCGTCGGCGGAGCCGTACCAGCTCGTCCTTCTCCTCGCCCTTGTCGATGAGGAAGAACACGTCGGCCGCCGCGATCGCCTTCGCGCCCTGGATGGTGAGGTGGTCGGGGTCGCCCGCGCCGATGCCGATGATGAGAAGCCGCTTCACGACCACGAGTCTGCCATGCCACGATTTTGTACGATGTGGAAGCGTCTGATCAGGTTAGCCGGGCCGTCGGGGACGGGCCCGGAAAGGACGCGCGGGCGAGGAGGCACGTGAACCTGTCCGAGCGAGGCACGGACTTCGCCGAGTTCTGGCGTGAACGGCACCTGTGCACCCTCACCACGGTGCGCCCGGACGGCACCCCGCACGTGGTGCCGGTCGGCGCGACGCTCGACCTGGAGAACGGCATCGTCCGGGTGATCACCTCGCGCCGGTCGCACAAGGCCCGGCTGATCGCCGCGGGCGCGCCGAACGTGGCGCTCTGCCAGGTGGACGGGCGGCGCTGGTCGACGCTCGTGGGGGTCGCCACCATCCGCACCGGCCGCGAGGAGGTCGCCGACGCCGAGCGGCGGTATGCGGCCCGGTACCGTGAGCCCCGGCCCAACCCGGACCGGGTGGTCCTGGAGATTCAGGTCACCCGTGTCCTCGGCACTGTATGATCACCGTCGTCGGCATCGGCGCAGACGGCTGGGACGGGCTGGCCCCCGCCTCCCGTCGGGCGATCGCCGCCGCCGATGTGCTCCTCGGCAGCCGCAGGCAGCTCGACCTCGTCCCCGACCCGGTCCCGGATCCGGACCCTGAGCCGTCCGGCGGGGGATCGCCGCGGTCCGCCGGGACGCCGTCGCGGGTGGTGCTGCCCTCGCCGCTGCTGCCCAACCTGGAACCGCTCCTCGAGTCGTTCGCGGGCCGCGAGGTGTGCGTGCTCGCCAGCGGCGACCCCATGTTCTACGGCATCGGCTCGACCCTGGTCCGGCTGCTCGGCGCCGACCAGGTCCGGGTGCTGCCGCACGTCTCCTCGGTTTCGCTCGCCTGCGCCCGGCTCGGCTGGCCGGTCGAGCAGGTCGAGGTGGTGAGCGCGGTCGGCCGTCCGCTCGACGTACTCCGCCCGGCCCTCGCCCCCGGCCGCCGGGTGCTCGTGCTCGGCTCCTCCCCGGAGGCGGTCACCCGCCTGCTCGGCGAGGCGGGCTACGCGGCGAGCCGGGTCACCGTGCTGTCCGACCTCGGCGCCGCCACCGAGTCGGTACGGCCCGCCGCCCAGGCCGGGCCCACTCGGCTGCACGTGATCGCGATCGAGTGCGCCCTCGACCCGGGCGCCGAGCCGCTGCCCCGGGTGCCCGGGCTGCCCGACGACGCCTACGACCACGACGGCCGGCTCACCAAGCGGGAGGTCCGCGCGGTCACGCTGTCCCGCCTCGCCCCGCTCCCCGGCGAGCTGCTGTGGGACGTGGGCGCGGGCGCGGGCAGCATCGCGATCGAGTGGATGCGCACCCACCCCGCGTGCCGGGCCGTGGCGATCGAGCGCCACCCGGAGCGGGCCGCGCGCATCCGGCGCAACGCCGACACCCTCGGCGTGCCCGCCCTCCAGGTGGTCGAGGGCCGGGCCCCGGACGCGCTCGACGGCCTGCCCGAGCCCGACGCGGTGTTCGTCGGCGGCGGCGCCACCGTGCCCGGCCTCATCGAGCGCTGCTGGACCGCGCTCCGCCCGGGCGGCCGGCTGGTGGCGAACGCGGTGACGCTGGAGACCGAGGCCGTGCTCGCGGACTGGTACGGCAGGCTCGGCGGCGACCTGGTCCGGCTCGCCGTACAGCGGGCCGCGCCGGTGGGCGGGTTCACCGGGTGGCGGGCGGCGATGCCGGTGACCATCTGGGCGGTGACGAAGCGGGACGGCTCGTGACCGCGGCCCTGCGCGCGGCACGCGGCCGGGCGGTGACCGTGGCGGCGGGCGGCGGGCGCGCCGGGAGCGGGCCGTCCAGCGGACCGGTATGGCCGCGGCCCGCGCCGGCCCGTGGCGTCGCGATGGCCGCGGCGTGGCCGGAAGGCCGGTCCCCGCGCGCCGGGCAGCCAGTGCCGCCGAGCCGGTCGCGACCGGGGAGCGCCCGGGCCGCGAGGGCGGCGATCGGCGACGCCGGCGGGCCGGTCCCGCGGATCGGCGTCGCGCGGGCCACGACCGAGAGGGGCGGATCATGACCGTGTACTTCATCGGCGCCGGTCCCGGCGCCGCCGACCTGATCACCGTGCGCGGCCTGCGGCTGCTGCGGTCCGCGCCGGTCTGCCTGTACGCGGGCTCGCTCGTGCCGCGCGAGCTGCTCGCCGAGTGCCCGCCGGACGCCCGGCTGGTGGACACCGCGAACCTCACGCTCGACCAGATCATCGACGAGATCGCCGCGGCCCACGCCCGCGGCCAGGACGTGGCCCGGCTGCACTCCGGCGACCCGTCGATCTTCAGCGCGGTCGCCGAGCAGATGCGCCGCCTCGACGCGCTCGGCGTGCCGTACGAGATCGTCCCCGGCGTCCCGGCGTTCGCCGCCGCCGCGGCCGCGCTGCGCCGCGAGCTCACCGTGCCCGGCGTCGCTCAGACGGTGATCCTCACCCGCACCGCCGCCCGCGCCACGCCGATGCCGCCGGGCGAGGACCTCGCCACGCTCGGCGCGAGCCGCTCCACGATCGTGCTCCACCTCGCGGTGCAGCGCATCGACGCGGTCGTGGCCGAGCTGCTGCCGAACTACGGCCCGGACTGCCCGGTCGCCGTGGTCGCGTACGCCTCCCGCGACGACGAGCGGATCCTGCGCGGCACGCTCGCCGACATCGCCGCCAAGGTCCGCGAGGCGGGCGTGCGCCGTACCGCGGTGATCATCGTCGGGCGGGCGCTCACCGCGGCCGAGTTCCCCGACAGCCACCTCTACAGCCCGGCCCGGGAGCGCCCGTGCGCCGGATCCTGATCCTCGGCGGCACGGCCGAGGCCCGCGCCCTCGCCGACACGCTCGTCGCCCGCGGCGTGCACGTGATCACCTCGCTCGCCGGCCGCGTGGCGAACCCGCGCCTCCCGGCCGGCGAGGTACGGCAGGGCGGCTTCGGCGGCCCGGACGGCCTCGCCGCCTGGCTGCGCGCCGAGCGCATCGCCGCCGTGGTCGACGCCACCCACCCGTTCGCGGCCCGGATGACCGCCGCGGCGGCCGAGGCCGCGGCGCGCACCGGCGTGCCGCTGCTCGTGCTGCGCCGGCCCGGCTGGCGGGAGGGCCCCGGCGACCGCTGGGAACGGGTGCCCTCGCTGCAGGAGGCCGCGGCCCGCCTCGCGCCCGGCAGCCGGACATTCCTCACCACGGGCCGCCGCAGCCTGCCGGTCTTCGTCCCGCGGGCCGACGTGTGGTTCCTGGCCCGCTCGGTCGACCCACCCGAGCCGCCGATCCCCCCGAACGTCGAGGTCGTCCTCGACCGCGGGCCGTTCACCGTGGAGAACGAGCGCGAGCTGATCCGCCGCCACCGCCTCGACACCCTGGTCACCAAGGACAGCGGCGGGCCGATGACCGCCGCCAAGCTCACCGCCGCCCGGGAGCTCGGCCTGCGCGTGCTCATGGTCGACCGCCCCGCCCCGCCCGCGGGCGTGCCCACCGCCGACACGGTCGAGGCCGCCCTCGCCTGGGTCCTGGGCCGGTCCTGACCGCCGCGGCCACGGGGCGCCGGGACGGCCTGCTGCGCGCCGCCGATCGGGTCAGTCGGCGGCGATCGCGGCCCACACCCACTTCCCGCCGGTCACCGGGCGGCGGTAGCCCCAGCGCCGCACCGCCTGGCTGACCAGCCACAAGCCGCGTCCGTGGTCGTCGTCGAAGTCCGGGGTGAGGATGCGCGGCTCCCGGCTGGGGTCCCACACCTCGACGACCACGTCGTACAGGGACCGATACACGCCGATCCAGATGGTGCCGTGCGCCTGCGGTACGGCGGCCGCGGGGGCGGCCGCGTCGTCGCCGGGCGGCGTCCACCCGCTCGCCTTGATCGCGTTCGTCACCAGTTCGCTCGCCACGAGCCGCACGGTGTCGTCGAGTCGCGCCAGCCCTCACGACGCCAGCGCGCGGGAGACGTGGGAACGCGCGAGCGAGGGGGCGATCGGAGCCACCGGCAACTCCACATAACCGGGGCGTACCGGCAGGATGGGACTGATGTCTCTTTCGCGGAAAATGCGGGAGTGGGGTAGCCTTTTTGCAATTCATCCGTTTTATCAAAGTAGCCGGATTTGCGGCGCAGCACTGCGCTCCCGACCGCATGATGCTCATCGAGCAGGTGACCCGTTCCGTCGCCGTTGCACACGTGCGTCCTCCCTGACGCGCCGTCTTTCCGCAGGCAGCAAACCAGTGGGGCAAGGGGCGGCTCCAGAGCGGTTTTGGGCATCGAATGGGGCGAAAATGCGGCATCGTAGGCGGTGACCAGGGCACATTCATGATCTGGCCGCCCGGGTAAAGGCGGGGACCGGGGGTGAGGATTGTGCACCTCAAGCGGGTCCGGTTTATTCAGCGGCGTAAGGCCCTCGGCCTCACGCAGGAAAATCTTGCCGACGCGCTGCACGTCGAACGCTCTACCGTGGCTCGCTGGGAGCGGGCCGAGACCGAGCCGCAGCCGTGGCTGCGTCCCCGGCTGGCCGCGCTGCTCAAGGTCAGCGCGGCGGAGCTGGAGTCCCTGCTGGCCGACGTCGCGCCGGTGCCCGGCCGGGCGGATCGCCTCGCGCACTCCTCGGCGCCGTTCGACTTCTCGCTGACCGAGGAGCAGGCCGTGCGCATGCTGGAGGGTTTCTCCGCCTACGACATCGTGTCCCGGCGGCAGGTGGTCGCCGGGTTGGCGGTATTGAGCGGATCCGCACTGGTGCAACCAATCCGTCAGTGGGTGGTCGGCCTACCCGCGCCGGCCGCCGCGATCGAGCCAACGCCCGAGACGATCAGCGAGCTGGAACAGGCGATCGTGCTGTTCCGCCGCTGGGACGCGTCCGGCGCCGGAGGTTTACGGCGCAAGGCCGTCGTCGGCCGGCTGAACGCGGTCACCGAAAGCCTGACCGAGCGGCACGACCCCGAGACCACCCGGCGGCTGTTCCAGGCGGCCGCGGAGCTCGCGCAGCTCGCCGGATGGATGGCGTACGACCAAGGGCTGCACGGCATGGCGCAGCGCCACTACGTACTCGCCCTGCACGCCTGCCGGGAGGCGGCGGCCCCGGCGCTCGGCGCGAAGATCATCGGGGACATGACCCAGCTCTCCACCGCGCTGGGCAACTACACCGACAGCCTGAACCTCACCCGCACCGCGCTGTACGGCCTGCCGCACGGTGTCGCCCACGACGCGGTGCGCGCCGAGCTGCTGGGCTTGGAGGCCCGCGCCTACGCCCACCTCGGCGAACGGGAGGCGGGCAACGCCGTGCGCAGCGCCGAGGCGTGCGTGGAGGTCTGGCAGGAGGCGCGCGGCGAGCCCCGCCCGGACTGGCTGCACTACCTCAATCAGGCCGAGGTCGACTGCCTGGCGGCCAACGCCTACACCGAGCTGGCCCTCGCGAGCGCCGAGCCGCGGCGGTGGCGACGCTACGCCGCGCGGGCCGAGCGGCACACCGCGAACGCCCGGGCGGCCCGGGTCCCGGGCTACACCCGCAGCCGGATCCTCGACGAGATACGGCTCGCGAGGGTACGGCTCTCCCAGCGAGAGCCCGCGGAGGCGGCGGCCGCGGCGACCGGCGCTTTGCGGCTCGCAGAAGAGGCGCGATCATCGCTGGTGGTGGATTGGTTCGTGCGGTTCGACGCGGCGCTGGCCCGCCGTCATCCGGACTGCCGCGAGGCCGCGGAGTTCCGCGATCGGCTGCGCGACCACCTGCGGCGGGCCGCGCCGCACAGGGAGCGGGAGATTGTCCGAGCCGGAGTTTGAGACGGTCGACGGCGAGCGGGCCGCCGAGTCGGTGGCGGAGCTGGCGGCGGTCTACCGCGAGGTGTACGGCGAGCCGCCGTACCGGTGGGGCGCGGAGCACGAGCGGCTGTTCCGCGAGCGCTTCGACGTGCAGCGCCGCCAGGAGGGATTCCGCCTGATCACGGCGCGGGCGGACGGGCGGCTGGTGGGCTTCGGCTTCGGCGTGACGCTGCAGCCCACCACCCCGTGGTGGCGCGGCCTGCTGACGCCGCTGCCCGACGAGGTCACCGCGGAGTGGCCGGGGCGTACCTTCGCGGTGGTCGAGCTGCTGGTCCGGGCGCCGTGGCGGCGGCGGCACGTGGCCGAGCGCATCCACGACCTGCTGCTCGCCGGGCGGACCGAGGAGCGGGCGACGCTGACCGTGCTCCCGGCCGCGGCGCCCGCGCTCGCCGCGTACCGGAAGTGGGGGTGGCGCAAGGTGGCGGAGAAGCGGAACCCGCTGCCCGGGGCGCCGGTGTTCGCGGTGATGCTGCGCGACCTGGCCGCCCCGGCCGGGCGGGGTGGTCAGGGGTAGCGGCGCGGGGTGTAGACGGTGCCCCGCGTGGTGACGCGGGTGGTCGACGAGCCGATGATGAGCAGGCAGCGCATGTCGACCGTGGCCGGGTCGAGGGCGGCGAGCGTGGTCACCGTCAGGCTCTCCTCCGGGCCGCCGACGTCGCGGCCGATCACCACCGGGGTGTCCGGGGAGCGGTGTTCCAGCAGCAGGTCGCGGGCGGCCGGGAGCTGCCAGGTGCGGTGGCGGGAGGCCGGGTTGTAGATGGCGATCACCAGGTCGGCGCGGGCGGCGGCGGTGAGCCGCTCGGCGATCACCTCCCACGGCTTGAGCAGGTCGGACAGGGACAGCACGCAGAAGTCGTGGCCGAGCGGGGCGCCCGCACGGGCGGCCACGGCCTGGGCGGCGGTGATGCCGGGCACGACGCGGACCGGCACGTCCGGGTAGTCCTCGGCGGCCTCGAGCACCGCGCTCGCCATCGCGAACACGCCCGGGTCGCCGGAGGAGACCACCGCGACCCGCCTGCCCTCGCGGGCGAGCTCGAGCGCGTGCCGGGCGCGTTCGGCCTCGACCCGGTTGCCGGTGGGGTGGCGGCGCTGCCGCGGGTTCGGCGGCACCCGGTCGAGGTACGGCCCGTAGCCGACGAGGTCGGTGGCGCTCGCCAGCGCCTCCTGCGCCTCGGGGGTGAGCCAGGGCCGCCCGGCTGGGCCGAGGCCGACCACGACCACCTCGGGCGCCACCGCGGGCCGCGGCGGCTCGGGCGGGACCGCGCCCCCGCCGGGCCCGGCGAGCAGCGCGAGCGAGAAGTACGGCACGCCGTCCGGGTCGACCTCCCGCAGCGGGGCCACCCGCTCGCCGGCCATCGTGGCCCGCTCCACGTACCAGGCGTCGTCGAGCCGCCCGGCCGCGGCGAACGCGTCCCGCACCTTCTCGAAGGTGCGGCCCAGCTTGAGCACGGCCGCGGCGTCGCTGCGCCGCAGCCGGTCGGCGAGCTCGCCGGCGGGCAGCGTGCCGGGCAGCACGGTGAGGATCTCGTCGCGCTCCACCAGCGGCCGCCCCAGCACCGCGGCCGCGGCCGACACCGAGGTGACCCCGGGCACCACGGTGGCCGGGTAGCGGTGCGCGAGCCGCTTGTGCAGGTGCATGTAGGAGCCGTAGAAGAGCGGGTCGCCCTCGCACAGCACGACCACGGTGCGGCCCGCGTCGAGGTGGGCGGCGAGCCGGGCGGTGCACTCGGCGTAGAAGTCCTCGAGCGCGCCCTGGTAGCCGCCGGGGTGAGTGGTGGTCTCGGTGGTGACCGGGTACAGCAGCGGCTCCTCGATCTGCCCCGCCCGCAGGTACGGCTCCGCGATCGAGCGGGCGATGCTGCGGCCGTGCCGGGCCGCGTGGTAGGCGATCACGTCGGCCTCGCCGATCAGCCGCGCGGCCTTCACCGTGATCAGCTCGGGGTCGCCGGGGCCGAGGCCGACTCCGTACAGACGTCCGGTCATGGTGCTCACCTGGGGTCCTTGCTGCCTGGGGCGGGGGAAACGAGGGACAAAAGGGAAGCAGCGGCTCAGCGGCCGGTGGCGTCCTCGAGGTCGCCCTCGGTCTCGAGGTAGACCCGGCGCACGCCCTCGAGGATCCCGGCGTCCGGGTTCGCCCACATGCCGCGCTCGGCCGCCTCGAGCAGCCGCTCGGCGATGCCGTGCAGCGCCCACGGGTTCGACTTGGCCAGGAACGCCCGGTTCTCCGGGTCGAGCACGTAGGCCGCGGCGATCCGGTCGTACATCCAGTCGGCGACCACCCCGGTGGTGGCGTCGTAGCCGAACAGGTAGTCGACGGTGGCGGCGAGCTCGAACGCGCCCTTGTAGCCGTGCGCGCGCATCGCCGCGAGCCAGCGCGGGTTCACCACCCGGGCGCGGAAGATCCGCGCGGTCTCCTCGGCGAGGGTGCGGGTGCGCACCGCGTCCGGCCGGGTGGTGTCGCCGAGGTACGCCGCGGGGGAGCGGCCGGTGAGCGCGCGCACCGCGGCGACCATGCCGCCGTGGTACTGGAAGTAGTCGTCGGAGTCGGCGATGTCGTGCTCGCGCACGTCGACGTTCTTCACCGCGACCGCGATCCTGCGGTACGCGTTCTCCATGTCCGCCCGGGCGGGCACCCCGTCGAGGTCGCGACCGTAGGCGTGGCCGCCCCACACCGCGTACACCTCGGCGAGGTCGGCGTCGTCCCGCCAGTTGCGGCTGTCGATCAGCGGCAGCAGCCCGGCCCCGTACGCGCCCGGCGCCGGGCCGAAGATCCGCAGCGTGGCCCGCCGCCGGTCGCCCCGGTCGTCGGCCCGCACGTGCGCGCGCACGTAGTTGTCCTCGTCCGGCTCGTCGAGCTCGGCCACGAGCCGGACCGCGTCGTCGAGCATCGCCACCACGTGCGGGAACGCGTCCCGGAAGAACCCGCTGATCCGCATGGTGACGTCGATCCGCGGCCGGCCCAGCTCGGCGAGCGGGATCGGCTCCAGCCCGATCACCCGGCGGGACGCCTCGTCCCACTCCGGCCGCACCCCGAGCAGCGCGAGCACCTCGGCCACGTCGTCCCCGGCGGTGCGCATTGCGCTCGTGCCCCACATCGACAGCCCGACCGAGCGCGGCCAGGTGCCGTGCTCGGCCCGGTACCGCTCGAGCAGCGACCGCGCCATCGCCTGCCCGGTCTCCCAGGCGAGCCGGCTCGGCACCGCCCGCGGGTCCACGGCGTAGAAGTTGCGGCCGGTCGGCAGCACGTTCACCAGCCCGCGCAGCGGCGACCCGCTCGGCCCGGCCGGAACGTAGCCGCCGTCGAGCGCGTGCAGCACGTTGTCGATCTCGTCGGTGGTACGGCGCAGCCGGGGCACCACCTCGGTCGCGGCGAAGGCGAGAATCCTGGCCACGGTCTCCCGGCGGTCGGCGTCGGCGTCCGGCAGCAGCGCCGCGGCGACCTGGGGCGCGGCGGCCGCGTCCCAGCCGCGCTCCTCCATCGCCTCGACCAGGGCGCGGGCGGTCGCCTCGGCCGCGTCCACCTCGGCCCGGCCCGCCGTACCGTCCTCGGCGAGGCCGAGCGCCTCGCGCAGGCCGGGCAGCGCGCGGCGGCCCGCCCACATCTGGCGGGCGCGCAGGATCGCGAGCACGAGGTTCACCCGGTCGGCGCCCTCCGGGGCCCGGCCGAGCACGTGCAGGCCGTCCCGGATCTGCGCGTCCTTCACCTCGCACAGCCAGCCGTCGACCTGCAGCAGGAACTCGTCGAACTCGGCGTCGTGCGGCCGGTCCGCCACCCCGAGGTCGTGGTCGAGCCGGGCCGCCCGGATCAGCGTCCAGATCTGCGCGCGGACCGCGGGCAGCTTCGCCGGGTCCAGCGCGGCGACCGTGGCGTGCTCGTCGAGCAGCTGCTCCAGCCGGGCGATGTCGCCGTAGGTCTCGGCGCGGGCCATCGGCGGCACGAGGTGGTCGACGAGCACCGCGTGCGCCCGCCGCTTCGCCTGGGTGCCCTCGCCGGGGTCGTTGACGAGGAACGGGTAGATCAGCGGCAGGTCGCCGAGTGCGGCGTCGGGGGCGCACGAGGCGGAGAGCGCGGCCGACTTGCCCGGCAGCCACTCGAGGTTGCCGTGCTTGCCCAGGTGCACGATCGCGTGCGCGCCGAACTCGTCGGCGATCCACCGGTACGCGGCGAGGTAGTGGTGGCTCGGCGGCAGCTCGGGGTCGTGGTAGATCGCGATCGGGTTCTCGCCGAAGCCGCGCGGCGGCTGCACCATCACCACGACGTTCCCGGCGCGCAGCGCGGCGAGCACGATGTCGCCCTCGTGCACGAACAGCTCGCCCGGCGGCGGCCCCCAGTGCCGCTCGACCGCCTCGCGCAGGTCGGCGGGGAGGGTGGCGAACCAGCGGGCGTAGGCCGCGCCGGAGATCCGCACCGGGTTGCCCGCGAGGTGCTCCTCGGTGAGCCAGTCCGGGTCCTGGCCGCCCGCGGCGATCAGCGCGTGCATGAGCGCGTCCCCGTCCTGCTCGGCCACCCCGGGGAGGCCGTCGCCGAGGTCGTAGCCCGCCGCGGCGAGGGCGGCGAGCAGCCGTACCGCGCTCGCCGGGGTGTCGAGGCCGACCGCGTTGCCGAGCCGGGCGTGCTTGGTCGGGTAGGCCGACAGCATCACCACGACCCGCCGCTCCGCGGGCGGGGTACGACGGAGCAGGCCGTGCCGTACCGCGATGCCCGCCACCCGGGCGGCGCGCTCCGGGTCGGGCACGTAGCGCGGCAGGCCGTCGGCGTCGAACTCCTTGAACGAGAACGGCACCGTGATGATCCGCCCGTCGAACTCGGGGATCGCCACCTGCGCGGCCGCGTCGAGCGGGGAGAGGCCGTCGTCGCTCTCCTCCCAGGCGCGGCGGCTCGTGGTGAGGCACAGCGCCTGCAGGATCGGCACGTTAAGCTCGGCGAGCGCGCCGACGTCCCAGGCCTCGTCGTCGCCACCCGCCCCCGCCAGCGCGGGCCGGGTGCCGCCCGCGGCGAGCACGGTCACCACGAGCACGTCGGCCGCGCGCAGCGCCTCGATCAGGCCGGGCTCGGCGGCCCGCAGCGACGAGCAGTACACCGGCAGCGGCCGCCCGCCCGCCTCCTCGATCGCCCGACACAGCGCCTCGACGAACGCGGTGTTCCCGGCCACGTGGTGGGCCCGGTAGTAGAGCACCCCGACCACCGGGCCGTCGACGTCGCGGGCCTCGCGCTCGAGCACGCCCCAGGCGGGGGTGGGCTGCGGGGGCGCGAAGCCGTACCCGGTGAGCAGGAGCGTGTCGCACAGGAACGCGTGCAGCTCGGCGAGGTTGGCCGGCCCGCCGTAGGCGAGGTACGCGTGCGCCTCGGCGCACACCCCGCCGCTCACCGTGGACAGCTCCATCAGCTCCGCGTCGGGCACCTGCTCGCCGCCGAGCACCACCACCGGCCGCGGCCCGGCGAGCAGCGCATCGAGGCCCTCCTCCCAGGCCCGCCGACCGCCGAGCAGGCGTACGACGACGAGGTCGGTGCCGTCGAGCAGGTCGGGCAGATCGTCCACGGAGAGCCGTGCGGGGTTGCCGAGCCGGTAGGGCTTGCCGCTCGCCCGGGCGCTGAGCAGATCCGTGTCCGACGTGGACAGCAGCAGAACAACGGGCACGCCGCAATACCTCCCTCGGGGTCCTCGCCCCGTGTCGCGGGGTGTCACGACGGCCGGAGTCTCCTGGCTCCCGGATCGACGCTCGCCCCGGCCTTCCCACCCGGACGGGCAGTGGCCATCGCTGGGGTTCGCTCCCCGGTGACAGTGGCGGGACCGCGCCGGATTCGCACCGGCTTCCTCCGTACCGCCGCCTGCCCTTAGCCTACGACGGCAAGATCCGGCGTTACCATCCATCTCGTGCCCAAGCCCGACGCTCCCGGACGAACCCGCCCCGACGCCTGTCCGGGGGCGCTGCAGGTGCACGAGGCCGCCGACGGGCCGCTCGCCCGGGTCCGGCTGCCCGGCGGCCTGATCCGGGCCGACCAGCTGCGGGTGCTCGCCGACTGCGCGGCGACCCTCGGCAACGGCGTCATCGAGCTCACCTCGCGCGGGAACGTGCAGGTCCGCGGCCTGTCCGGGACGGTCCCGGGCGGGGGATCGGCGGCCGAGGCGTTCGCCGCGCGCATCGCCGCCGCGGGCCTGCTGCCGTCGGCCACGCACGAGCGGGTGCGCAACATCGTGGCCTCCCCGTTCGGGGAGGCGGACCTGGTGGACGCGCTCGACCGCGAGCTGTGCGCGCGCCCGGGGCTGGCCCGGCTGCCCGGGCGGTTCCTGTTCTCGATCGGGGATCTGGGGCTGGATGCGGACGTCACCTACGCCGCGGGCCGGTTGCTGCTCGCCGGGCGGGACGCCGGGCTGGCGGTGCCGCCGGAGCGGGCCGTGCCGACGATGCTCGACGCGGCCGAGGCGTTCCTGCGGCTGCGGACCACGGAGTGGCGGATCGCCGAGCTCGCCGACGGCCCGGCGCGGATCGCCGCCGCGCTCGGCGGCACGGCCGGGGAGGTACGGCAGGCACCGCCGCAGCCGCGCGAGCCGGGCGTGGTGGCGCAGCCGTCGGGCGGGCTCGCCGTACAGGCCCTCGTGCCGCTGGGGCGGCTCACCCCGGAGCAGGCGCACGCGATCGCCGGCCTCGCCGCCGAGGTGCGGTTCACGCCGTGGCGCACGGTCGTGGTCCGCGACGTGGCCGACCCGGAGGCGGTACGGCACGGCCTCGTGGCGGCCGGGCTCGTCACCGACCCGCGGTCGCCGTGGGTGGGGGTGACCGCGTGCACCGGGCTGCCCGGCTGCGCCCGGGCGCTCGCCGACGTGCGCGCGGACGCGGCCGCGTGGGTGCGCGCCCGGACGGCGCCCGCCGAGGTGCCGGTGCACTGGTCCGGGTGTGAGCGCCGCTGCGGGCTGCCGCGCGGCCGGGTGCGGCAGATGGTGGCGACCGCCACCGGTTACCGGGAGGAGGGGCCGTGACCGGGTACGCCGGGCCGCCGTTCGACTACATCAGGGACGGCGCCGAGATCTACCGGCGGTCGTTCGCCACCATCCGGGCCGAGGTGGACCTGGACGGCCTGCCACCCGAGGTGGCCCAGGTCGCGGTGCGGATGATCCACGCGTGCGGGATGACCGACCTCGTCCGGGACCTGGCCTGGTCGCCGCAGGTGGTGACCCGGGCGCGGGCCGCGCTGCGGGCGGGCGCGCCGGTGCTGTGCGACGCCGAGATGGTCGCCTCCGGCATCACCCGGCGGCGGCTGCCCGCGGGCAACGAGGTGGTCTGCACGCTCAACGACCCGCGGGTGCCCGAGCTCGCCGAGCGCCTCGGCACCACCCGGAGCGCGGCCGCGCTGGAGCTGTGGCGGGACCGGCTGGCGGGCTCGGTGGTCGCGATCGGCAACGCGCCGACCGCGCTGTTCCGGCTGCTCGAGCTGGTGGCCGAAGGAGCGGGCCGGCCAGCGGCGGTGCTCGGCATCCCGGTGGGCTTCGTCGGCGCGGCCGAGTCGAAGCTTGCCCTCGTCCATAGTGGCCTCGACTACCTGGTGGTGCACGGCCGCCGCGGTGGCAGCGCGCTCGCCGCCGCGGCCGTCAACGCCATCGCCTGCGAACGCGAGTGAGCCGCGCGGTACGGCGCGGCGTCGGTCGGTGAGGCGGGGTACCTGGTCACCGCTCAGCGGCCCGCCACGGGCGGTTGAAACTTTCTCGTCGCAGTGGGCGGTAATCGGTGCGCCGCGGGCGGGGCGGCGTGCCGGTGGGCGATACCGGCACAGGAGGCGGTGGGCGGCATTTTCCGATCAGTCCGCGATGTGGGCGAGATCGGGAATGTGGGCGGCCGCGATCCGGGGCCGCGCCGGAGGCTGGAGCAGGAACACCTTCCGGTCGAGCCGTTCCATGTCGCCGCCTCGCCCGTAGACCAGGCCCGCACAGAAGTCCACGAGCGGCCTGGCCACGTCGTCGGGGAGGTGCGAGACGTCCATGACGACCGCGGTGCCGCTGCGGAAGCAGTGCCCCACGTAGAAGGCGTCGTTGTAGTCCTTGGGCCGCAGCTTCTTGATCACGGGTGGGTCTTTCGTGTCGTGGTGGTCACCTGGGATACGGTCCCCGGCGCGAGGGCACCGGGGATTCGACGTACGCCGCGCATGCGGCATGTCCTGCGTCACCGACCCTGGGTCAGGTCTTCGCAGGCCTATACGAGCCGTGCGGCTCCATGCCGGCCCGCCCGGTGGTACCTGACACGGCAGTGGTGGAGATGGTAGCGAGAACGCTTCACATTGGTGGGCAAATCAGATCTTTATCCCCGTCACTCCGGTAACTGAATCCGTTTCGTTTCCATTGGCCGATTGATCGGTGACCGACGGCCCGGCCGCCCCGCCGGAATCGGCGTACCTCCCCGGCCCACATCGGGCCTCCGGCTGCGACGGCCGTCGCCGAAGCCGCCCTTGCCGAGCCGGGACTCGCGGCCGACGAGCGCACCTGCTCGCGCGGAGTTCGCTACGGCTTACAGGGGCGCGCGCTCGGCGGACATTCGCGGTCGTGACGGTACGAACCCTTGGCTCGCGATGGCCACGCCGCGACCTCGCCCGTTCCGAACGGCAATGCCGGTGGCCGCTGCGTGGCTCGCCGTCAGGACGGGCGACGAGCCCGCGCGGAGCGCCACCGGTACTTCGCAGCGGCGGCGACCAAGCGGTGCGCCAGGATCGGCTTCCCGGCCCAGTGCAGATGCAGGTAGGTGGCGGTGAGGCGGGCGTCGCCGAAGCCGTCGGCGCCGCCGTCCCAGCACAGCAGCGGGTCGGGCACCCGGTCGACCACGGTGCGGTGGAACTCGTGGCCGCGCAGCCGCTCGCCCGCCCGGGTGAGCAGCGAGTCGCGGCGGGCCACCGCCTCCCGGTAGCCGAGCGTGAGCCGGTCGGTCATCCGCGCCGCGGCCGGGATGCGGCCGCACATGCGCCGCCCGTCGAGCTCCCGGCACAGGTAGAGCAGCCCGGCGCACTCGGCGGCGATCGGCCCGCCGAACGCGGCCAGCGCCGCGCGCAGCCGCTCGTTCGCCGCGAGCCGGTCCGCGTACACCTCGGGGAAGCCGCCGCCGAGCACGACCGCGGCCGTGCCCTCGGGCAGCGCCTCGTCCCGGAGCGGGTCGAAGGCCGCGACCTCGGCCCCGGCGGCGCGCAGCAGCTCCACGTGCTCGGCGTAGCCGAAGGTGAACGCGGGCCCGCCCGCCACCGCCACCACCGTGCCGGAGCGCCGGTACGGCTCGCCCCGCCCGCCCGCGGCGCGGGCGAGCGCCTCCGCCGGATCCCACGCGGCCGCGCCGAGCGGCGGCGCGGCGCGGGCGAGCCGGACGATCGCCTCGAGGTCGCAGCAGCGGGCCACCAGCTCGCCCATGCGCCGCACCGCGTCGACCGCGGGCGCGCCGCGCTCGGCCGCGGGGACCAGGCCGAGGTGCCGGGACGGGGTGGCCACTGCCTCGTCGCGGCGGATCGCGCCCAGCACCGGGTAGCCCGCGAGCGCCTCCCGGCACAGCTCCTCGTGCCGGTCCGACCCGATCCGGTTGAGGATCACCCCGCCGAGCCGTACCCGCGGGTCGAAGGTGGCGAAGCCGTGCACCAGCGCGGCGACCGAGCGGCCCGCCCGGGAGGCGTCGACGACGAGCACGACCGGGGCGTCGAGCAGCCGGGCCACGTGCGCGGTCGAGGCGAAGTCCCGGCCGGCGTGCCCGTCGAACAGCCCCATCACGCCCTCGACCACCGCGACGTCGCAGCCGCGCGCGCCGTGCCGGAACAGCGGCCCGACCAGGTCCTCGCCCACCAAGAAGGGGTCGAGGTTGCGGCCCGGCCGCCCGGTGGCGACCGCGTGGTAGCCGGGGTCGATGTAGTCGGGGCCCACCTTGTGCGGCGACACCCGCAGGCCGCGCGCGTGCAGCGCGGCCATGAGCCCGGTCGCCACCGTGGTCTTGCCCGCCCCGGACGACGGCGCGGCGATCACCAGCCGGGGCACGGCGGCGTCGGTACGGCGGGCCGCCCCGGCGGCCGCGGGCCCCGGCGGCGCTACCACTCGATGCCCTTCTGGCCCTTCTGCCCACGGTCCATGGGGTGGCGGATCTTGCCCATCTCGGTCACCAGGTCGGCCGCCTCGACCAGCCGCTCCGGCGCGTTCCGCCCGGTGATCACCACGTGCTGGTACCCGGGCCGGCCCCGCAGCGTCTCCAGCACGTCGTCGAGGTCCACCCAGCCCCAGGCGAGCGGGTAGGTGAACTCGTCGAGCACGTAGAACCGGTACGTCTCGGCGGCCAGATCCCGCCGCACCTGCTCCCAGCCCTCCCGGGCCTGGGCCGCGTGGTCGTGCCCGGTCCCGGAGCGCCGCAGCCAGGACCAGCCCTCGCCCATCTTGTGCCAGGTGACCGTGCCGCCCTCGCCGCTCGCGCCGAGCAGCCGCAGCGCGCGCTCCTCGCCGGTGCGCCACTTCGCCGACTTGACGAACTGGAACACCCCGATCGGCCAGCCTTGGTTCCACGCGCGCAGCGCCATGCCGAACGCGGCCGTGGACTTCCCCTTGCCGGGGCCGGTGTGCACGATCACCAGCGGCCGGTTCCGCCGCTGCCGGGTGGTGAGCCCGTCGTCCGGGATCACCGGTGGCCTTCCCTGTGGCATCTCACACCGCCTTCGCGTGGGCTCGCCGGGCGGGTACGGCGGCGCCCGGCTCGGACAGCGCGTCGAGGGGGAGCAGGGTGGCCCGCAGCCGGGCGGCGAGGCGGGCCGCCAGGCCGAGCCGTACCGGGCCGGTCTCGCAGTCGACGACCACGCACGCCGTGCCGGTCAGCAGGCGGGCGGCGCGGTCGGCGGCGTCGCCGTCGGTGGCGCGGCCGTCGGTGACGAGCACGAGCAGCGGCCGCCGGGCCGGGTCGCGCAGCCGCTCGGCCCGCAGCACCTCGGCCGCCTTGGCGAGGCCCGCGCCGAGCGGGCTGCGGCCGCCGGTGGCGAGCGCGCGCAGCCGGGCGGCCCCGGCCTCCACCGACGAGGTCGGCGGCAGCGGCACCTCGGCGGCGGTCCCGCGGAAGGTGACCAGGCCGACCTTGTCCCGCCGCTGGTAGGCGTCGAGCAGCAGGCTCAGCACCGCGGTCTTCACCGCGGTCATCCGGCGGCGCGCGCCCATCGAGCCGCTCGCGTCGACCACGAACAGCACGAGGTTGCCCTCCCGGCCCTCGCGCACCGTCTCGCGCAGGTCGCCGCGGCGCAGCAGCAGCCCGGGTCCGGTGCGGCCGCGCCGCCGCTGGTGCGGGGCGGCGGCGAGCAGCGTCGCGGGCACGTGCACGTCCCGGGCCGGGCCGCGCGGCACGCGGGCGCCGATGCCGCGGCCGTACCGGCCCCGGGCGCGCGACCGCCGCCCGGCCGCGCCCGCCCCGAACCCCGGCACGCGCAGCAGCGGCACCCGGTACGGCGCGGCCACCCCGGCCACCCGGCCGCCCGCGGCCGGGCCCGCCGCGCGTGCGGGCTCATCCTCGCCGTGGCCCGGCACCGCGCCGTCCCGCGGCCCGGCCGCCTCCGGGGCCGGGCCACCGCGCGGCGGGGCGCGGTCCGGCGGCGGGCCGGTGGGATCGGGCCGGTCGGGCGGGGACGCGCGGTGCGTGCCCGGCGGCCGGTCGCCCGCCCCGCCGCCGTCGCCGTCCGGCCCGCCGGACGGCCCGCCGCCCGAATCGTCCGGGGGTTCGTCGTCCGGCTCGGTCCGGCGGAGCAGCTCGTCGAGCAGGTCCTCGTCGAGGCCGGGCGCGTCGAACGGGTCGCGCCGCCGCCGGTGCGGCAGCGCCAGCCGGGCGGCCGTGCGCACGTCCGCGGCGGTGACCGTGTCCCGGCCGTGCCAGGCCGCGTGCGCGATCGCCGCGTTCGCGGTCACCAGGTCCGCGCGCAGCCCGTCCACTTCGAACGCCGCGCACACCGCCGCGATCTGCCGCAGCCGGGCGTCCGGCAGCCGCACGTGCGGGACGCGGTCCCGCGCCGCCGCGATCCGCCGGGCGAGGTGCGCCTCCTGCCCGGCCCACCGCGCCGCGAACCCCTCCGGGTCGGCCTCGAACGCGAGCCGCCGCCGCACCACCTCGGCCCGCTCGTCCGGGTCCCGGGAGGCCCGCACCTCGACGGTGAGCCCGAACCGGTCGAGCAGCTGCGGCCGCAGCTCGCCCTCCTCCGGGTTCATCGTGCCGACGAGCAGGAACCGGGCCGCGTGCCGGACCGACACCGAGTCCCGCTCGACGTGGCAGGTGCCGAGCGCGGCGGCGTCGAGCAGCAGGTCCACCAGGTGGTCGTGGAGCAGGTTCACCTCGTCGACGTAGAGCACGCCGCGGTGCGCCGCGGCGAGCAGGCCGGGCTCGAACGCCTTCACGCCCTCGGTGAGCGCCCGCTCCACGTCGAGCGAGCCGACCAGCCGGTCCTCGGAGGCGCCGACCGGCAGCTCGACGAGCGCGGCGGGCCGCCGCACCCGCGGCGCGCCGGGCTCGTGCGGCCCGTCCGGGCAGCCCGGATCCGGCGCGTCCGGGTCGCAGGCGAACCGGCACCCGGCGACCACGTCGACCGGCGGCAGCTGCGCGGCGAGCGCGCGCACGATCGTCGACTTGGCGGTGCCCTTCTCGCCGCGCACGAGCACCCCGCCGACCCGGGGCGAGACCGCGTTGAGCAGGAGCGCGAGCTTGAGGTCGTCGAGCCCGACGACGGCGCTGAACGGAAAGTTGATCATCGAACGCCTTTGCTCGGGGGACATGGGAGCCGGCGGCCGTCGCCGTCCGCGCCGGGGGCCCGGCGCGCCGCGTCGGCGGAGACCGGGGACCGGGCGGGCGGCGGCGCGGCCGGGAGCACACGGCGTCCGCGCGGTGGCCGCACGGGGCACGCGCCGGGGCGCGGCACGCGGTCTACCCGGCCGGGGCGACCGCCGCCCGCCGGGTGGCGCGCTCGGTGAGCAGGCCGAACAGCACGCCGAGCGCCGACCAGAACACCAGCTGCGTGCCGAGCGAGGCGAGCCGGAAGTCCCACAGCAACGTGGCCGGGAAGCCCTCGGGCACCTCGTCGACCGGCGGCAGCAGCAGCCACGCGGCGACCACCGGCACGAGGAAGGCGGTCACCGCGGCCGTCCAGCGCCGCCACGGATCGGGCCCGGCCCGGCGGGCCGTGCCCACCGCGACCGCGGTCGCGGCGAGCCCGACCAGCACCATCACCAGGTACAGCAGGGTGCGCTCGTCGATCGTGTCCGGATCGCCCACGGCGGGTGGGTTCGCCGGGTACTTCACGAACGGGACGAGGACGATCGCGAGGAACGCGGTCCCGGCCGCGACGATCGCGAGCAGGCCGTCGTTGCGCGGCCCGACGCGCCCCCGCAGCCCCGCGTACACCAGCGCGAAGATCCCGCCCACGGCGAGCCCGTAGAGCCCGGTGGCGAGGAACAGGCCGGCCTGCTGCACCGGCCGGCTCACCACGACCCCGGCACCGTGCGAGTGACCCGCCGCTCCGCCGTGGTCGTGACCGTGATCGTGACCGTGTGCCGTCGCGCCCTCCCCGGCCGCGGCGCCCGCCTCCTCCAGCACGATCGCGCGCTCCACGTGCGGCTCGCCGGCGAGGAAGGCGAACGCGCCCGCGAGGATCCCGGCCAGCAGGCCCACGAGCAGGCCCCTGGCCACCAGGGTGCGGATCGTCATGGGGTGCCCTCAGTGGCAGGGCACGCCGAGCAGGTGCCGGCCGTCGTGCATCAGCTCGTGCAGGAGCAGGCCCGCCCGGGAGACCGCTCCGTTGTCCATCAGCACCAGGTAGGCGAGGAGCAGCAGAACGGGGACGGCGAGCAGCCAGGGCCGCAGCCGTGCCAGGGGATAGGACGAGGGAACAGACGAGGGAATGGACGACGGAGCGGACAGATCGCTCACAAGTGCCTCCTTCTGGGATAACGCGCCCATACGGTGAGGTCCCACGACGGTTCAAGCGACCTGGCTCCCGGGATCGACGTCCCGGATACAGTGGCGCGTCCGCACCGGCCTCTCACCGGATTTCCCTTGAACCGCCGCGAACTCCCTCGAAACGTACCGTGGCCCGCAATCCCCGTCAACGTACGGCCCGGCCGTACCCGCGGGCGGGCACCCGCCGCCGGACCCGGTCATGGGCCGGTCAGGGCCAGGTCAGACCGGCATGGGGGCGCGGCGACGCGGGCAGTGGTGCCCTCGGGCACGACACCGAGACGTGGCCGTGAGGGGAGGACCGGTGAGCGGTGCGAGGGACGACGAGGGCCGCCGGGAGCCGCGCGAGCGGTCCTGGCCCGCAGCCCCGGACGCGGGCCCCGGGCACGTGAGCGCCGACCTGGAGCGAGTGGCCTCGAACGAGGACGACCCCGACGCTGGGTCCGGCCGGGCCGACGCCGACGACGGCGCCTACCTTGCCGGCGAGGGCACCGGCCGCCCCTACTAGCGGAGTTCATCCCTTGGCGAGGCGCGCCCGGCCGCGCGCCGCCGAAGCGGACGCGGCGGGACGGATGGCGAACACAAGCGGCAGGCCGAGCCCGGCATGGCCCGGTTTACGGAAACCGCCACGCGATCCGCGGCCCGCCGCCGGAATCCGAGTTGCGTACGTCACAGACCTGGAGGCAGCGTAAGCGAGATCAGACGCAGGACACCAGACTATCCGTTCGTCAACCCCTGGCCTGCTGGCACCGTCCGCGGAGTGGGCCGAGCTGCGGCGGACCTGCCCGGTTAGGCGGGTCCGGCTGCCCAGCGGCGACGAGGCGGTGACTAAAATAACGAAAAAATGGATAGTGAACAGTGTCGCTATTCGCTATCCCCATACGGAAACGCTCAGCTCGACCCGGAGCGCGGGAGGCGCCGACCCGCGGTGCCACCGGGGGCGGAGCTCGAAACTCGCTTCAGCCAGGGTCCAGCAGAGAGAAGACCCGATCCAGGGCAGAGGAAATACGAAAGCGTGGCGACACCGTCGCCACGCTCGCCGTCTCTAGATTTCGTGATCTGGTGCCGTGCGAAGGGCCCCAGTTGTCAACGGCCAAGTGCGTGTCGCCGTTGGTGGCCAGGTTGAGGTCCCCACGTCTTCCAAACTGGTGACGCGGGTTCGATTCCCGTCGTCCGCTCTAATGACAAAAGGCCAGGTCAGAGCCCATGCGGGCGGCCTGGCCTTCGTGCTTTCACCCCCTGTTTTCGATCTTCCGTGCCATTTGCGTGCCAAATCGGTTGGCGATCTTCGGCTCGGCGGCGGCCTTGAAGGCCTGCCGGAGGGCCTGGGCGATCACCCTTGTCCCGCTCGTGGATCGCGTGCATATAGCTCTGCGCGGCCCGGGGCGAGGAGTGACCCCATGCTGGCCATCGGCTCCTTGAGGCCGGCGCCGCTGTAGTAGCGGTGGGTGTGCTCCTCGCGGAGGCTTCCAGGTTCGTGCCGTGCCCGGCAACGAGCGCGACGGCGCGCAAGAGCAACGCCAGAGCGGTCCGCCGGCAGGCGGTGTCCGTCTGACCTGGGCTGTTACCACTTTCCCTACGTCTTCAAGCCCACCGCTTGTTTCCCTACGTCTTCAAGCCCACCGCTTGCTCGGCGGAGAAGGACCGCCGCATCGGGGGAAACCAGCGCAGCCGGATACATCCATGCAGATGTCAGGGCTGGTCGCCCGTGGCGTCTTCGCCGTCCTGTTCCCGTTCGTGTTCCTGGTGAATCAGGTGGGTGAGGACGGTTTCGCTGATCTCGGTGAGGGCGTCCAGCTGGGCCGGGGTGAGCAGGTTGAGGAAGTCGGCGCGGAGCCGGGCCAGGTATTCGGGGGCGGCCTTTTCGATGGCCTTCCGGCCTTTGTCGAGGATGCAGACGACGGCGCTGCGGGCGTCCGCGGGGTTGGGTTCCCGGCAGAGCAGTCCCCGCTCGGCCATGCGGCGGATCTGGTGGGAGAGGCGGCTCTTCTCCCAGCCGAGGGCGCAGCGCAGGTCGAGGGCGCGCAGCCGTCCCTCCGGGCTGGTGTAAAGGGCGAACAGCACCTCGTAGTCGGCCAGGGACAGCCCGCAGTCACGGTGGAGGCTCTGCTGGAGGTGTGCCTGCAGCGCGGCGCTCATGCGCTGGTAGCTGGTCCACGCGCGGCGTTCCCGCGGTGTGAGGGGGATGCCGTCGCCCATGCCCCCAGGGTAGTTGACGGGTCATCCAACGGCGTATGCCGGGATAAGGTTGACTTGTCAACAGAAACGCTGTCGGGCACGCCATGTCCCGGCATCGTCATCGGGGAGACCGCCCATGACCGACTACGGCCACGAACTGCGTTTCGGCACTTTCCTCACCCCGGCCAACGATGACCCGGAGCGGGTCATCGGCCTCGCTCAGCTCACCGAGGAGGCCGGGCTCGACCTGGTCACCTTCCAAGACCACCCCTACCAGCCCGGGTTCCTCGACACGTGGACCCTGCTGTCCTACGTGGCCGCCCGCACGTCGCGGATTACCCTCGCGGGCAACGTGCTCAACCTGCCGCTCCGCCAGCCCGCCGTCCTGGCGCGCAGCGCGGCCAGCCTCGACCTGCTCAGCGGCGGCCGGGTTGAGCTGGGCCTCGGCGCGGGCGCGTTCTGGGAGGCGATCGTGGCCATGGGAGGCCGCCGTCTCACCCCGGGGCAGAGCGTGCAGGCGCTCGCCGAGGCGATCGAGATCATCCGCGGCATCTGGAACACGGACGAACGCGGCGTCTTAAAGGTCGACGGCGAGCACTACCGGGTTGCGGGGGCGAAGCGCGGCCCCGCACCCGCCCATCCCATCGAGATCTGGCTGGGCGCCTACAAGCCGCGCATGCTCCGCCTCGTCGGCCGTGCCGCGGACGGCTGGCTCCCCAGCGTCCCTTACCTGTCCGGCCTCGACGACCTCGCCCGCGGTAACGAGATCATCGATGAGGCCGCCGCCGCGGAGGGCCGCGACCCCGCCGCGATCCGCCGCCTGCTCAACGTCAACGGGGTGTTCGCCCGGTCCTCGCAGGGGTTCCTCACCGGGCCCGCGGACCAGTGGGTGGAGGAACTCACCGAACTCGCCCTCGCGTACGGCATCAGTGTGTTCATCCTCGGCAGCGACGATCCGGAGACGATTCAACGCTTCGGCGGCGAGGTGGCCCCCGCGGTCCGCGAGCTCGTCGCCAAGGAGCGGGAACGCCCCCGCACCGCGGAATCACCCGGTTCCGCTCTGGTGGCCGAGCCTCCCGTCCAGCCCGCGCAGGCGCCGGATGCGGCTCCCGGGCAGAGCCAGTACGACCGGCTGGGCGTGACCCCGACCCCCGACGACGGCACCCGCCTCCACCCGCGCAGCCGGGAGCTGCTGGGGGAGGACACTCGCCCCAGCCGCCCCGAATCCGGCCCGGATGTCGTCTACGACGACGTGTCCCGGGCGCTCGGCCGGCACCTCATCGACGTCCACGACCATCTCCGCGCCGAGCTCCGCCGGCTGCGGGAGCTCATCGATCAGGTACGGCAGGGCGCTTTGAGCGCGGGGGACGCCCGGTCGGCGATCAACGAGATGAGCCTGCGTCAGCACAACTGGAGTCTGGGCGCCTACTGCGCCGCCTACTGCCGGGTGGTCACCCAGCACCACACGCTGGAGGACGACGCGGTCTTCCCGCACTTGCGCGCCCAGGAGAAGGAACTGGAACCGGTCATCGACCGGCTCACCGAGGAACACCACGTCATCCACAGGGTGCTCAACGACGTGGACCGGGCGCTCGTCGAGTTCATCACCCACCCGGGCGACTTCACCCCGCTCCAGGACGCCGTCGACCTGCTCACCGACGTGCTGCTCTCCCACCTGGCCTACGAGGAGCGGGAGCTCGTGGAACCGCTGGCCCGCTACGGGTTCTACGCGGGCCAGGTGCACGCCCTCCGCCGCTCCCGGCGGTAAGCGGGCGGGAAAGCGGGGCACGGGCGGCGGCCCGCCGGCACGACGGCGTCCCTGATCCGAGCCGTCACGGCCTCCCCGTGCCGGCAAGGCGCCGTACGGCCGGGCCCCGCCGGCCGCATCCGGCCAGGGCGCCGGTGACGGGGTGCGCCCGGCCGGGCAGCCTTCCCGATGACGGCCGGTCATGGTGTCCGGCCGGGGACGCCGCCGCGCACGCCGGGCCGGGCGCGTCCCCGTCGTGACCGAGGAGACCCTGATGACCGAGGCGGTGCCCGCGGAGCTCTGGCCGGACCTGCTCACGCTGTGGGACTACCACCGCATGCGCCATGAGCCGCGCCGGACCGACATCGGCATCGGCCTGGGCGGCCACGACATCGGCGTGGCGCGGTGCGCCGCCGACCTCTACCGGAACGGGCTCTTCCCGCGGATCGTCTTCACCGGCGCCAACGCGCCCACCACGATCGAGCGGTTCCCCCGCGGGGAGGCGGTGCACTTCCGCGAGGAGGCCGTGAAGCTGGGCGTGCCCGGCGAGGCGATCCTGCTGGAGACCCGGGCCACCAACACGGGCGAGAACATCGCGTTCACCCGCGAGCTGCTCGCCGAGCTGGGGATCGAGGTCAGGTCGGTCACCCTCATCTCGCGGCCCTACCAGGAGCGCAGGGCGTACGCGACGTGCCGGAGGCTGTGGCCCGAGGTCGAGGTGGTCTGCGCCTCGCAACCCGTGTCGCTCGCGGAGTACCTCCGGGCGATCGGGGACGCGGACCGGGTGATCAACATGATCGTGGGGGACACCCAGCGGATCATCGAGTATCCCGGGCGCGGCTTCGCCATCCCGCAGGAGGTGCCCACGGAGGTGCTCGCGGCGTACCGGCGGCTGGTGGCCGCCGGATACACGCGGCGGCTCATCGGCTGACGCGTCGCCGGCCGCCTCCCGCGGCCTGAGTCCGCTCACCCCGTTCGTCGCTCCGCCGAGGCCTCGCCGTGGCGGTCAACCGGCGTACGGGTGACGGGCGGTGGCGTTCGGCATGATCGAGCGGCGGATACGGGACCGCAGGGTGCGGTTTCTCAATTGTACGGATGAATGCGTAATCACCTAACAACAAATGAAATATATTGCCTCAGCGATGAAACCGGATGCGGGCTGAGAGATGTGAACCTCGGCGAAAGGCGAATTGCCCGTATCGCCCGCCTGAGTTCGGCTATCATTTCGCTGAGTTTTTCGGCCGCGATCGCAACCTTTGTCCGGTAAGGCGGTCGCCTGTGCCCGGCCGGTGCGCGGGCGCGCTAGCGGTCGCGCGCGGGTGGAACGGGCGATGGCCTGGGCCATCGCCCCGTCGGAGTCATCGTCGTGCGGAGATCGGATATCCCGCCCGGCGGAACTCCCTGCCGCGCCCGCCGGATCGGCGCCGCGGAATCCGGCACCGGCCTGAGGCTTTTCCGATGCGCCGCAAGGTACGGCGGAATGCCCTGAACGGTACGGCGGAATGAGGGACGCCATGTATCTCGTGCCGCTCGAGCTCACCCCTGATCAGCGCGAGTTCCTCCTGGTAGCGGGGCTCGCCGTGCTGTTCATCCTCCTCGTCTGCGTGCTCCTCTTCGTCTACTATCTCCTGGGCGGCAAGATCACTTTGCGGGTCAACGGCTTCCCGGTGGCCTCCTTCCAGCGCCGCAGACCTCGCGATCGGGAGAACGAGGGCACGCCGGAGTGAGGGAGTGAGACAGGAGAACGGTGGCCCTCCCGGGGACGCCCCACCTTCATCGGCCGCGGGTGCCGCCGGCGAGCCGGGGATGGGGAAGCCCCGTGGGACGGCGTCGCGGTGCCGTACGCCGGCACCCGGCCGGCCTTGAGGCGGCCAGGCGCTCAGGCTTCGGCGGACAGCAGCGCCCACACCGCCTTGCCGCCGCCGGGGCGCGGCTCCCAGCCCCAGGCCTTGCTCAGGGTGTCGACGATGTGCAGCCCGCGGCCGTGCTCCGAGGCGTCGTCGAGCTCCGCCCGCGCGGGGATCCGCGGGCTCGGGTCGCCGACGGCCAGCAGGACGTGCGAGGCGACCCGGAGCAGCACGAGGGTGAGCGGATCGCCGGTGCGGCCGCGGCCCGGGGCGTGGGCGTAGCGGATCGCGTTCGTCACCAGCTCGGAGACGATGAGCGTGGCGTCCTCGATGAGTTCAGGGTGCCCCCAGCGCAGCAGCGCCGCCCGGGTGAGCGCCCGGGCTTCGGCCACAGACTCCGGCTGACTCCGTAAGTGATACGTCAGTTTGTCGGATTCGTTGGCGCGTGCGGAGAGGGAGGTGAAATCGGCTTCACCGACCGCCGGGCAGGCCGATATGGGCCGTTTCGGCATGTCGCCCGTACCTCCTGCCCTGGCGGGTGGTCAGTTCGTCGTCGGATGGATATGCGCCTTGGACATGATGGAATACGTTCTCGGTTGACGGCAAGAGCGGATGCACGTGCATCAGCGGGTCGCGGAAGGACTTTTGCACCGAGGCGAAAATTACCGAGCGGAGACCTTGTCAGAGCGGCCGGATCTGGCGAAACTGTGTGGGCTGGGTGTCGTGCGGGCTGCGCCTGACTGCCGCGATGAGGGGCGCGATCTGAGATCTGCAATGAGGGAGACGCCGTGACACAGATCCATTCCGGATCGGGTCCCACCGCCCTCCGCATTCTCCTCGGCTCCCAGCTCCGCAAGCTCCGTGAGAACCGGGGCATCAGCCGTGAGGAGGCGGGGAAGTGGATCCGCGCTTCCGAATCGAAGATCAGCAGGATGGAGCGAGGGCGGGTCGGCTTCAAGGAGCGCGACGTCTCCGACTTGCTCACCCTGTACGGCGTCGAGGACGAGGCGACGCGCAACCAGATCATGGACCTCGTCAACCGGGCGAACGAGCCGGGATGGTGGTACCGCTACAACGACCTGCTCCCCTCGTGGTTCCAGGCATACGTCGGCCTGGAGGAGGCGGCGTCGCGCATCCGCACGTATGAGGTGCAGTTCGTCCCCGGGCTGCTCCAGACGAAGGAGTACGCGCGGGCGGTCATCATGGCGGGCGCGCGGCCCGAGGAGATCGCCCGGCGGGTGCAGATGCGCCTGGAGCGGCAGCTGATCCTGGAGCGGGAGAACCCGCCCATGCTCTGGGCGGTGATCGACGAGGCGGCGCTCCGCCGGCCCATCGGCGGCGCCGACGTGATGCGCGGCCAGCTCCGGCACCTCATCGAGATGATGGAACGCCCCAACATCACGATTCAGATCGTTCCATTCAGCTCCGGGGGACACGCGGCCGAGGGCGGGGCCTTCAGCATCCTCAGGTTCGCCGACCCCGAGCTGCCCGACATCGTGTACGTCGAGCAGCTCGCCAGCGCGCTCTACCTGGACAAACCCGAGGAGCTCGACCGCTACACCGAGGTCATGGAGCGGCTCTGCGCGGTGAGCACGACGCCGTCGGAGACCGTCGACATGCTCCACCGGTTGATGGCGGAGCTGTGAGCTGTCGCTCCCAGGCTCCCGACTGTTCTAGACTGCGTCTGGCGCAGGACGTCCGTCGCGGTCGAGCGTGCCCGAATCGGTCGTACCGAGGCGGTTGACGCGTGCGCCCCTCAAGGTGGGCGCGGTGCGCGTCTCGCCGGAGCGCCGTGCAGACGCGTCCGCGATGCCAGATGCCGGATCAAGGAGACCACCCCGTGAAGACCGCTGTCGAGGAGCTCAGCCCTACCCGGGTCAAGCTCACCGTCGAGGTGCCGTTCCAGGAGCTCGAGTCGAGCCTGCAGGCCGCGTACAAGAAGGTCGCGAAGCAGGTGCGGGTGCCGGGCTTCCGCCCAGGCAAGGTGCCGGCCCGGATCATCGAACAGCGTTTCGGCCGCGCGGTGGTTCTCGAGGAGACGCTGAACGACGCCATCCCCAAGCTGTACAGCAAGGCCGTCGACGAGCAGGACCTGTTCCCGGTCAGCCAGCCGCAGATCGAGGTCACCAAGATCGAGGACGGGGAGCAGGTCGAGTTCACCGCCGAGGTGGACGTCCGGCCGGCCTTCGAGGTGCCCGACTTCGAGGGCACCGAGGTCGTGGTGAGCAGCGCCAAGGTCACCGATGAGGACGTCGACGCCCAGCTCGACGCGCTCCGCCAGCGCTTCGCCACCCTCACCGGCGTGGACCGTCCGGCCAAGGACGGCGACTACGTCGTGATGGACATGCGCGCCGAGATCAACGGCGAGAACCTCGACGAGCAGCAGGCATCGGACGTCTCCTACGAGGTGGGAGCCGGTTCCATCCTCCAGGGGCTCGACGACGCCCTCCGGGGGATGTCGGCGGGCGAGGAGAAGACCTTCCGCACCACGCTCGTCGGCGGTGAGCACGCCGGCCAGGAAGCCGACGTGATCGTCAAGGTCAAGTCGGTGAAGGAGAAGGTCCTGCCGGAGCTCGACGACGAGTTCGCGCAGCTCTCCAGCGAGTTCGACACCCTGGACGAGCTCAAGGAGAGCATCCGCGCCCAGGTGCGCCGGAACAAGCTGATCGAGCAGGTCCGGCAGGCCCGGGAGAAGGCCCTGGACGCGCTGCTCGAGAAGATCGACATTCCGCTGCCGGAGAGCGCGCTCAAGGTCGAGATCGAGGCCCGGAAGCAGTACCTCGACCAGCAGATCGCCCAGAGCGGGCTGAGCCGGGAGGCGTTCTTCCGCCTCTACCAGACCACGGAGGAGGAGCGCCTGGCCGAGATCGAGAAGACCGCCGCCCGGGCGCTCAAGGCCGGCTTCGTCCTTGACAAGATCGTGAAGTCCGAGGAGCTCGGCGTCAGCGAGCAGGAGCTCACCGACTTCGTGGTCCGCCAGGCCATGCAGATGGGCGTCGCGCCGAACACGCTCGCCAAGCAGCTGGCCGACACCAACCAGCTCACGCTCGCCATGATGGAGATCGCCCGGGAGAAGGCGAAGACCCTCCTCGGCGACGCGGCCAAGGTCAAGGACGAGGACGGCAACGACGTCGACCTCAAGGCGATCTACGCCGAGCTCAACCCCCAGCAGGAGCAGGCCGAGGGCGAGCAGGACAAGGAAGACAAGGACGACAAGGGCTCGGAGAGCTGATCTCCGCGGCGCCTCGCGCCGCCGGAGACCCGGTTCTCCGGGCCGGAGCCGCCCGGCCGTACCGGAACGGGAAAGACCCCCGCCGCCTGATCGGCGTGCCGGGGGTCTTCAGTCATAAGTCCGGATAAGTCCCGACAAAATTGGGAAATGCCTAGCGGAGCGACCGCCGGCCTTCGCCGGACGGCACTGCCGCGCGGGGTGCCGGTACGGCGGTGCAGGCCACGGTGCGGTGACCCGGCCGCGGCCACCTGCGCCGACAGCGAACAGCACCCGGAGAGGGCGTGAGCCGGCTGCCCTGCGCGTTAAGGTCGCAAGCAAGGCCAATCATTCGACGCATCGGAAGGTGACGCTGTGAGCAGCCCGCCGACCTTGTTCCCGCCGCTCGGCTCGGGCTTCTCGGGCATCGAAGCCCGGAGCCGGGACGACTTCCCGAGCCGCCTCGAAGATCAGCTCTACCAGTGGCTGCTGCGCGAGCGGATCGTGGTGCTCGGCTCCCAGGTGACCGACGAGGTGGCCAACCGCATCTGCGCTCAGCTGCTGCTCCTCGCCGCCGAGGACGAAGAGCGCGACATCTGGATGTACATCAACTCGCCGGGTGGCTCGGTCACGTCCGGCATGGCCATCTACGACATGATGCAGTACGTGCCGAACGACGTCTGCACGGTCGCGATGGGCCTCGCCGCCTCGATGGGACAGTTCCTGCTGTGCGCCGGCACCCGCGGCAAGCGCTACGCCCTGCCGCACGCCCGGATCATGATGCACCAGCCGTCGGGCGGCATCGGCGGTACCGCGGCTGATGTGGCGATCCAGGCCGAGCAGATGCTGTACGTGAAGAAGACCCTCGCCGAGCGGATCGCCTACCACACCGGCCAGACGGTCGAGCAGATCGAGCGTGACTCGGACCGCGACCGCTGGTTCACGGCCGAAGAGGCAAAGGCCTACGGTTTCATCGACCACGTCGTCCGTAGTGCGCGTCAGGTGCCCTCGCAGGGCCCCGTCTCATGAGTGGAGCTTCTCAAGTGAGTGCGCTGTACCGGCCGGGAGAGATCAACGGCCGCTACGTCCTTCCCTCCTTCGTCGAACGCACGTCGTACGGCGTCAAGGAGATGAATCCGTACAACAAGCTGTTCGAGGACCGGATCATCTTCCTTGGCGTCCAGATCGACGACGCGTCCGCCAACGACGTCATGGCCCAGCTGCTGACCCTGGAGTCGTTGGACCCGGACCGCGACATCAGCATCTACATCAACTCGCCGGGCGGCTCGTTCACCGCCATGACGGCGATCTACGACACGATGCAGTTCGTCCGGCCCGACATCCAGACGGTCTGCCTCGGCCAGGCCGCCTCGGCCGCCGCGGTGCTGCTCGCCGGTGGGACGCCGGGCAAGCGGTTCGCGCTGCCGAACGCCCGGGTGCTGATCCACCAGCCGTACACCGAGGGCGGCGGTCAGGGCAGTGACATCGAGATCCAGGCCCGCGAGATCCTCCGGATGCGGTCCCTGCTCGAGGAGATCATCGCCAAGCACACCGGCAAGTCGCCCGAGCAGATCCGCAAGGACATCGAGCGGGACAAGATCCTCACCGCCCAGGAGGCGAAGGAATACGGTCTGGTGGACGATATCATCCCGTCCCGTAAGAAGCGCCCGGCGGCGATCGCTGCGTCCTGAGAGGTTGCCGCACCGGAACAGTGTCCGAACCCCGGGCGCGTTCCGGTGCGACTCACCGCCGGAGGGCTTCCGGAGGGCTCTGAAGGCGGTAACGTCGAAAGCTGAGCGGGATACGTCGTCGCACCGGTCACCCGGCCGGGGACGAAGTACCCACCGCGGCAGCAGGGACGGTCCCACGCAAAGGAGAATCTGGGGTGGCACGCATCGGCGACGGGGGAGACCTGCTGAAGTGCTCGTTCTGCGGGAAAAGCCAGAAGCAGGTCAAGAAGCTCATCGCTGGACCAGGCGTCTATATCTGCGATGAGTGCATCGAGCTCTGCAACGAGATCATCGAGGAGGAGCTCGCGGAATCCTCCGAGCCCAAGTGGGATAACCTCCCCAAGCCGCGTGAGATCTACGAATTCCTGGACTCGTACGTCGTCGGCCAGGACAAGGCGAAGAAGGCGCTCTCGGTAGCGGTCTACAACCACTACAAGCGCATCCAGTCCGGCAACCGCGCCCGGGACGACGGCCTGGAGCTCGCCAAGTCCAACATCCTGCTGCTCGGCCCGACCGGGTCGGGGAAGACGCTCCTCGCGCAGACCCTGGCCAAGATGCTCAACGTCCCGTTCGCCATCGCGGACGCGACGGCGCTGACCGAGGCCGGGTACGTCGGCGAGGACGTGGAGAACATCCTCCTCAAGCTCATCCAGGCCGCCGACTACGACGTCAAGAAGGCCGAGACCGGCATCATCTACATCGACGAGGTCGACAAGATCGCTCGGAAGAGCGAGAACCCGTCGATCACCCGCGACGTCTCCGGTGAGGGCGTCCAGCAGGCGCTGCTGAAGATCCTGGAGGGGACCACCGCCAGCGTGCCGCCGCAGGGCGGGCGGAAGCACCCCCACCAGGAGTTCATCCAGATCGACACCACCAACGTCCTGTTCATCTGCGGCGGTGCGTTCGCCGGGCTCGAGAAGATCATCGAGCAGCGGATCGGCAAGAAGGGCATCGGCTTCAACGCCGTGCTCCGCTCCCGGGAGGAGATGGACTCCTCGGACATCTTCGCCGAGGTCATGCCGGAGGACCTGCTCAAGTACGGCATGATCCCGGAGTTCGTCGGCCGGCTGCCGGTGATCACGTCGGTCCACAACCTCGACCGGAACGCCCTGATCCAGATCCTCACCAAGCCGAAGAACGCGCTCGTCAAGCAGTACCGCCGCCTCTTCGAGCTTGACAACGTCGAGCTCGAGTTCACCGACGACGCCCTGGAGGCGATCGCCGACCAGGCGATCCTGCGCGGCACGGGCGCCCGCGGGCTGCGCGCCATCATGGAGGAGGTCCTCCTCTCCGTGATGTACGAGGTGCCGTCGCGGCAGGACATCGCCCGGGTGGTGATCACCCGGGAGGTCGTGCTCGAGAACGTCAACCCGACGCTGGTGCCGCGCGACCAGTACCAGGTGAAGCAGCAGCGCACGCCGCGGGAGAAGTCCGCCTGACGCGCTCCCGCCGGTCCGGTCCGCCACCCGGGCCGGGCCGTGTCGACCGGGGGTCGGGAACGCACCGCCGTGACCGGCCCATCGCGGTGCCGGCCGCCGCGTGACCACCCGCACGTCTCCGGCCGGCCGTGGGCCGTACCCCGGGCGAGGCCGGGCCCACCTCGCCACCGGGCCACCCCGCCGGATGGGGAGCGCCACCGGATGGGGCGCCGCCGCGCCCGGCCACGATCCGTGGCGGCCTCCGCCGCCGTGCCCGGCCATAGAATTGGTCATCGTGACCACGCCTGACCTGCCCACCCAGTACTCGCCCGCCGACGTCGAGACCAAGACCTACGAGCGCTGGGTATCGAACGGGTATTTCACCGCGGACCCGGGCAGCGGGCGTGAGCCGTACTGCATCGTCCTTCCCCCGCCCAACGTGACCGGGTCCCTCCACGTCGGGCACGCGCTCGACCACTCGATCCAGGACGCCCTGGTCCGGCGGGCGCGCATGCGGGGCTTCGAGACGCTCTGGCTGCCGGGCCTGGACCACGCCGGCATCGCCACCCAGAACGTGGTCGAACGGGAGATCGCCAAGGAGGGCCTGTCCCGCCACGACCTCGGCCGGGAGGCGTTCGTCGAGCGCGTCTGGCGGTGGAAGGAGGAGTCCGGCGGCAAGATCCTCGCGCAGATGCGCAAGCTCGGGGACAGCGTCGACTGGACCCGCGAGCGGTTCACCATGGACCCGGGCCTCTCCCGGGCGGTGCAGACGATCTTCAAGCGCCTCTTCGACGACGGGCTCATCTACCGCGCGGAGCGGATCATCAACTGGTGCCCGCGCTGCCTCACCGCGCTGTCCGACATCGAGGTCACCCACACCGAGGACGAGGGCGAGCTCGTCTACATCCGGTACGGCTCGGGCGACACCGAGATCGTGGTGGCCACCACCCGGCCGGAGACCATGCTCGGGGACACCGCGGTCGCCGTCCACCCGGAGGACGAGCGCTACGCCCATCTGGTGGGCAAGCGGATCGAGCTCCCGCTCACCGGCCGGCAGATCCCCATCGTGGCCGACGAGCACGTCGACCCGGAGTTCGGCACCGGCGCGGTCAAGGTGACCCCCGCGCACGACCCCAACGACTTCGAGATCGGGCGCCGCCACTCGCTGGAGTCGATCGTCATCATGGACGAGCGCGGCACGATCACCGCGCACGGCCCCTTCTTCGGCCTCGACCGGTTCGAGGCGCGGCCGGCCGTGGTGGCCGCGCTGCGCGAGCAGGGCCGGATCGTCCGCGAGCAGCGCCCCTACCTGCACGCCGTGGGCCACTGCTCCCGGTGCGGCACCGTGGTGGAGCCCAGGCTGTCGCTCCAGTGGTTCGTCAAGGTGGCGCCGCTCGCCAAGGCCGCGGGTGACGCGGTGCGCGACGGACGGACGCGCATCCACCCGCCGGACATGGCGAAGCGCTACTTCGACTGGGTCGACGACATGCACGACTGGTGCATCTCGCGGCAGCTCTGGTGGGGGCACCGGATCCCGGTCTGGTACGGCCCGGACGGCGACATGGTGTGCGTGGGCCCGGACGAGGAGCCGCCGGCCGGCTACACGCAGGACCCGGACGTGCTCGACACGTGGTTCTCCTCCGCGCTGTGGCCGTTCTCCACGCTCGGCTGGCCGGACGAGACGCCCGACCTGGCCCGGTTCTACCCGACGACCGTGCTCGTCACCGGGTACGACATCCTGTTCTTCTGGGTCGCCCGGATGATGATGTTCGGCCTGTACGCGATGGACGGGCGGCCGCCGTTCCGGACCGTGGTCCTGCACGGCATGGTGCGCGACCAGTTCGGCAAGAAGATGTCGAAGTTCTTCGGCAACGTGGTCGACCCGCTCGACTGGATCGCGCGCTACGGGGCCGACGCCACCCGGTTCACGCTGCTCCGGGGCGCCCACCCGGGCTCGGACGTGGCGATCAGTGAGGAGTGGGCGGCCGGGTCCCGGAACTTCTGCAACAAGATCTGGAACGCCACCCGGTTCGCGCTGCTGAACGGCGCGGTCTCCACCGGGCTGCCGGAGCGGGAGCGGCTCACCACCGCGGACCGCTGGATCCTCTCCCGCCTGCAGACCGTGATCGCGGCGGTGGACGCCGCGTTCGAGGAGTTCGAGTTCGCCAAGGTCTGCGACGCCCTGTACCACTTCGCCTGGGACGAGGTCTGCGACTGGTACGTCGAGCTCGCCAAGACCCAGCTTGCCGCGGGCGGGGAGGTGGCCGAGAACACCAAGCGGGTGCTGGGCCACGTGCTCGACGCCCTCCTTCGCCTGCTCCACCCGCTGATCCCGTTCGTGACCGAGGAGCTGTGGCGCGCCCTCACCGGGCGCGAATCGATCATGATCGCCCCGTGGCCGGCCGCGTCGCCGGAGCTCGCCGACCCGGCCGCCGAGCAGGAGATCGCCGAGCTCCAGGAGCTGGTCACGCAGGTCCGCCGGTTCCGCGCCGACCAGGGCCTCAAGCCCAGCAGCCGGGTGGCGGCCCGGCTGAACCTCGCGGGTACGGCTCTCGCCCCGCACGAGCCGGCGATCCGCTCGCTGGTCCGGCTGGACCCGCCGGGGGAGGGGTTCACCCCGACCGCCCGGCTCGAGGTGGGGGCCGTCACCGTGGAGATCGACACCGCGGGCGCCATCGACCTGGCGGCGGAGCGGAGGCGGCTGGAGAAGGACCTCGCCGCGGCGCGGAAGGAGTACGCGCAGGCCAGCGGGAAGCTCGCCAACGAGCAGTTCCTCGCCAAGGCGCCGGCCGAGGCCGTCGAGAAGGTCCGGCGGCGCGCCGCCCAGGCGCAGGAGGAGATCGCCCGGCTGGAGGCCCGGCTCGCCGCGCTGTCCGGGTGACGGCCGGGGTATCCGTGCCGGTCCGCGCGGCCTGGGACGCGGCGAGAGGCGAGGCGTCTTGGGCGGTACGGTGAGCGGGCCGGCCCGCCGCTGTCCGGGGCGGCTCCCCGCGGCCGGCGACGAGGAGCGGATGGCCGGCTTCGGCGGCGAGGAGACCGCGGCCGCGGCCGAGGATCGACATCGCCATCGAGGGCGGCCACCCGGCTCTCGCCACGGGTTTCCGGCGCCGGTTTTCCTGCGCCGGTGATCCGATTCGACGGAATTCGCGATCTGCGGTAAGTTCAAAGGGCTGCCTCGGGCGAGGTTCGGCCGTTTGATTCCTGCCGGTGTCGGGGTTGGTGTCAAGTGCCGCCGCGGTTGGGTCGGTTTGACACCGGTTTCGGGTCTGGTGAGAATCGGAGGGCTGTTTCGGGCCAGGGCGTGAAATCCCGGTGGGTTCCAGGTTCGGGGCTTCGGGGTTTCGGGTCGTGGTGCCGGGGCCCGTTTCTTGAGAACTCGACAGTGTGTCAAAAGCCAGTGCATTGGGCGCTGTCGCGATGACGCCGTGATCTGGTGTTGTCGTGGTGGGTGATTGTGGCTGCCATGGTGTGCCGCTCGCTGTGTCGGTGGGCGGTGCCGTGGTGGTGTCGCCGGGATTTTCTTCCCGTGTGTTTGAGGTTTATCGGTGGAGAGTTTGATCCTGGCTCAGGACGAACGCTGGCGGCGTGCTTAACACATGCAAGTCGAGCGAGGACCGCACTCTTTTGGGTGTGGAGCCGAGCGGCGAACGGGTGAGTAACACGTGAGCAACCTGCCCCTGGCTCTGGGATAGCCCTGGGAAACCGGGATTAATACCGGATATGACCGCTGCTCGCATGGGTGGTGGTGGAAAGGTTCCCCCTTGTGGGGTTCCGGCCGGGGATGGGCTCGCGGCCTATCAGCTTGTTGGTGGGGTGACGGCCTACCAAGGCGATGACGGGTAGCCGGCCTGAGAGGGTGGTCGGCCACACTGGGACTGAGACACGGCCCAGACTCCTACGGGAGGCAGCAGTGGGGAATATTGCGCAATGGGCGGAAGCCTGACGCAGCGACGCCGCGTGGGGGATGAAGGCCTTCGGGTTGTAAACCTCTTTCAGCAGGGACGAAGTTGACGTGTACCTGCAGAAGAAGCGCCGGCCAACTACGTGCCAGCAGCCGCGGTAATACGTAGGGCGCGAGCGTTGTCCGGATTCATTGGGCGTAAAGAGCTCGTAGGCGGCCTGCCGCGTCTGCCGTGAAAGCCCACGGCTCAACCGTGGGTCTGCGGCGGATACGGGCGGGCTTGAGGCTGGTAGGGGCAAGCGGAATTCCTGGTGTAGCGGTGAAATGCGCAGATATCAGGAGGAACACCGGTGGCGAAGGCGGCTTGCTGGGCCAGTCCTGACGCTGAGGAGCGAAAGCGTGGGGAGCGAACAGGATTAGATACCCTGGTAGTCCACGCCGTAAACGTTGGGCGCTGGGTGTGGGGGCTTTCCACGGTTCCCGTGCCGTAGCTAACGCGTTAAGCGCCCCGCCTGGGGAGTACGGCCGCAAGGCTAAAACTCAAAGGAATTGACGGGGGCCCGCACAAGCGGCGGAGCATGTTGCTTAATTCGATGCAACGCGAAGAACCTTACCAAGGTTTGACATGCCGGGAAATCCCGCAGAGATGCGGGGTGCCTTCGGGCGCCTGGCACAGGTGGTGCATGGCTGTCGTCAGCTCGTGTCGTGAGATGTTGGGTTAAGTCCCGCAACGAGCGTAACCCCCATCCTGTGTTGCCAGCACGCCCCTTGTGGGTGGTGGGGACTCATGGGAGACTGCCGGGGTCAACCCGGAGGAAGGCGGGGATGACGTCAAGTCATCATGCCCCTTATGCCTTGGGCTGCAAACATGCTACAATGGTCGGTACAACGGGTCGCGATCCCGTGAGGGTGAGCCAATCCTTAGAAAGCCGATCTCAGTTCGGATTGGGGTCTGCAACTCGACCCCATGAAGTCGGAGTCGCTAGTAATCGCGGATCAGCAATGCCGCGGTGAATACGTTCCCGGGCCTTGTACACACCGCCCGTCACGTCCTGAAAGTCGGCAACACCCGAAGCCGGTGGCCCAACCCCTTGGGGAGGGAGCCGTCGAAGGTGGGGTCGGTGATTGGGACGAAGTCGTAACAAGGTAGCCGTACCGGAAGGTGCGGCTGGATCACCTCCTTTCTAAGGTGCACCCCTTAAGCCCCTGTGTGATAAAAGGGCCGGCTCACTGTGACCGGTGGGCGGCTGGAGTTGGGGCTGAGTTTGTGGGTGAATGTGGAGCGCTGGTTAGTCGGCCGGGCACACGAGCCTGGGCTGGTGATGACCATTTTCTGTGGCGGTCGTTATGCGGCCGCCGCTGGTGGGGAAGCCGGTTTCGGGGTTTGTGGTCTGGTCGGGCACACTGTCGGGTTTTGAGGGAACGGGCACGGCGTCGCATTTCCCGAATCTGCCCATCCGCCTCCGCCGCCGCTTCATCGCCGGCGCGGTACGGGATCGCTCCTTTCCGGATTCGGCTGGGAGACCGTTCTCACGAAACGTGACCTTAACTTCAGTCTTTGACCTGACGTGTTCACATCCTGGCCGGTAGTGCTCTGCTTCGGAACCGCTCTGTTCACGGGCGAGGGCGGAACCATGCCCTTACCGCTGGGCCTTCCTCGTCGGCGCGGCCGGGACGGCTCTGTTCCGTATTCGGGCGGGGAACCGTGTTCTCACGGCCGGTGACCTGACGTCGGTCCGTGACCTGACGTGCTCACCTCCCGGCCGGAAGCGCTCTGCTTCGGAACCGCTCTGTTCACGGGCGAGGCCGGAACCATGCCTTCACCGCTGGGCCTTCATCGTCGGCGCGGCTGGGACGGCTCTGTTCCGTATTCGGGCGGGGAACCGTGTTCTCATGGCCGGTGATCTGACGTCGGTCCGTCATCTACGTGCTCACCTCCCGGCCGGAAGCGCTCTGATCTGGAAATGTTCTGATGAAGCGCTCCGATCGCGAGCAAGAGGCCGTAGCCACGCCTTCATCGCCGGACGCCTGAGCCGGGCTCGTCTCGCGGGCGTCCCAGACGTGCCCTTCCCACGGCCCGAACGTGCCGTTCATGCGGCACGGACACGCCCATCAGCGGAGCCGGGCCGGATCGCCCGGCGGGCGGCCGTACCGGCCCGAACCCGGCTCCGGGAGGCGCGGCGACGTCGGCACGCCCTGGGAATCCCAAGGGCGCACCGGGGTTCCCGGACGCGGCCCTGGTCATGGCGCTCCCCGCGAGCCCGTACGCTGATGGCGTGGAATACCGTGCCGTTGAGCAAGCGATCATGGCCCGCGGGGTGGAGTGGGCGTTCGATCCCACTCTGGAGCGGATCGCGGCGTTGATGGACCTCCTAGGCGATCCGCACAAGGCCTACCCGGTGATTCACATCGCGGGGACCAACGGCAAGACCAGTACCGCCCGCCTGATCGAGTCGCTGTTGCGCGCGCGCAACCTTCGCGTCGGCCGGTATACCAGCCCGCACCTCATCACCATGCGCGAACGCATCGCGGTCGACGGCGAACCCCTCAGCCCGCAGCGGTTCGTCGAGGTGTACCGCGACATCGAGCCCTACATCGAGATGGTCGACGCCAAGGTGGGCAAGCTCAGCTTCTTCGAGGTGCTCACCGCGATGGCGTACGCCGCCTTCGCCGACGCCCCCGTCGACGTGGCGGTGATCGAAGCGGGCATGGGCGGCGCCTGGGACGCGACCAACGTGGCCGACGCGGCGGTCGCGGTGATCACCCCGATCGCGCTCGACCACACCGACTACCTCGGACCCGACCTCGCCTCGATCGCCAAGGAGAAGGCCGGGATCATCAAGCCGGGCGCGACGGCCATCCTCGCCAAGCAGCAGCTCCCCGCGGCCGAGGTGCTCATGCGGCGCGTGGCCGAGGTCCGCGCCACGGTCGCGCGCGAGGAGATGGAGTTCGGGGTCCGCCGCCGCGACCTCGCGATGGGCGGCCAGCTCCTCCAGCTCCAAGGGCTGAAGGGCGTCTACGAGGACGTCTTCCTCGCGCTGTACGGCGCGCACCAGGCGGGGAACGCGGCCACGGCGCTCGCCGCGGTCGAGGCGCTCACCGGCGGGGACGAGCCGCTCGGCGGCGAGGTGGTCCAGCAGGCCTTCGCCGAGGTGCAGAGCCCCGGCCGGCTGGAGGTGGCGCGCCGCAGCCCCACCGTGATCCTGGACGCGGCGCACAACCCGCACGGCATGACGGCCATGCTGGAAGGGCTGACCGAGTCGTTCGGCTTCTCCCGGATCATCGCCGTGCTCGCGATGATGCGGGACAAGGACGTCGACGCGGTCCTCGACCTCATGGAACCGGTCGTGGAGGTGCTGGTGGTCACCCGGAACTCCTCCCCGCGCTCGATGAGCGTGGAGGAACTCGCCGAGCGGGCGGAGCAGGTCTTCGGGGAGGATCGCGTCCGCCGGGCGGCCCGGCTCGACGAGGCGATCGACCTCGCCGTCGCGCTCGCCGACGAGGGGGACCCCCTCGACTCCGGCGTGGTGGTCACCGGTTCCGTGGTGACCGTCGGTGAGGCCGGCATCCTGCTGAAGGCGGGCCGATGACCGGCAAGAGGACGCGGTTCACCGTGACCCCGGGCATGCGCCGGCTCGGGGCGAGCGTGCTCGGCATGGAGGCGATCGTCGTCGCCCTCTCCACCCCGGTCGCCATCATGATCAACAAGGTGGAGCCGGCGCTCGCGGTGACGGTCGGGATCGGGCTCGCGCTCGGGTGCGCGATCGTGGCCGGGCTCCTCAGGTATCCCTGGGCGTACGTCGCCGGGAGCGTCGTTCAGGTGCTCGCGTTCCTGCTGGGGTTCGTCGTCCCGGTCATGTTCGTCCTCGGCGCGATCTTCGCCGGCCTGTGGATTGCTGCCATATTTGTCGCTCACCGTGTCGAGACGGCGACAAAGCGCTAGAGTCGGCAGGCATGGCCGTCCCTCCCGTTCCGCAGTCGCGGACCGCAACGGCGGTCCGTGCCGCACGCGTACCGTTGCTGCTCGACATCGTCATCGGGTTGCTCATCGCGGCCGCGCTCCCGCTCGCGGTCGTGGCGATCCCGAACACGATCTCGCTGGTGGCGACCTTACTTCCGCCCGGCATCTCGCACATCGACATGATGCGGATGCACGGCCTGGCGCTCCCGGCGATGCTGCTGACCGTGCCGCTCGCCATGCTCGCGGTACGCCGGTTCCGCGCGGCGCCGATGGCCGTGGCCGGGCTCATCGTCCTCGCGCTCGCCGACGTCGCCGGCGGCTACGCGAACTCCGTGGCGACCGTGGGCGTGCTCCGGGCCCTCCACGGGGTGGGGGCGGGGGTGCTGGTCACCGCCACCCTCGCCGCGGTCTACGAGCGCCCGCGGTGGCGGATCCTGCTCGCGATCTGGGGAGCGGCGCTCGCGGCCAGCATGGTCACCGCTCAGGCGCTCGCGCTGTGGCCGCTCGACGGCGCCGATTCCTGGCGGATCACGCTCCAGCCGTACCCGCTGCTCACCGGGGTGGCGCTGGTGCTCGCCGCCGCCTACCTCGTGCTCTGGCTCATCGCCGGTGACGCCCGCCGGGACGACGAGGACGGCGCCGCCGCGGACAGCGGCTCGGCCGGCGAGGATCCGGCCGCGGCGCGGCGGCGGCTGGTGGTGGTGTGCCTGCTCGGGGTCGTGGTCGCCGCGCTGAGCGTCGGCATGAGCTTCGGCTGGCCCTGGTACCTGGTGATCGCCGGCGCCGTGGCCGCGGTGATCGTGCTGCTCGCCTTCGGCGCCCTGCTCCCGCCCGAGCCGCGGGGCGGGCGCACGCCCGCGTTCGCCGCCCTCGGGACCGGGCTGGTCATCCTCCCGGCGACCGCGCAGGTCACCATCATCGAGCTGCGCGGGGTCGGCGGCCCGGGGCTGAAGGAGCTGTGGATCCCGTTCGCGGTGGCCGCGGTGGTGGCGCTCGGCGCGGCCATCGGCACCGCCCTCGCGCCCGAGAGCCTGGCGGAGAAGGCACCGTCCCTCGGCCTGGTGGCGGTGGTCGCCGGCCTCGCCGCGATCCGGATCATCGTGCCCTCGCCGTCCGGCGCGCCGCTCACCCTGCCGTTCGCGCTCCTCGCCGCCGGGGCGGCGGTGACGCTGCTCGGCGCGTTCCGGCTCGCGCGGCCCGGCTCGGCCCTGGCGGCCCTGGCGCTCTGCCTCGGCGGGGTGCTCGCGGGCTTCCTGCTCGGCACGGCCGCCCAGGTCTACCAGCTCATGGGCCTCGGGGAGGCGGTGCCCACCAAGCTCATGGTGGTGAACCGGTTCGTCGAGGCGCTGCACCTGTGGGCGCTCGCCACCGGCTTCGTGGTGGTCGCGATCATCGTGCTCGCCGCGCTCCTCGCGCGCCGGAGCGGCGCCGCCACGGCGGCCGCCGCCGGGCCGGAACCGGCGCGGGGAGACGGCGAGGTGGTCATCCCGGCGCCCACCCGCTCCCCGGAGGAAGGCGGCGGTCTGGCCGGAGGGCCGATCTCGGACCGGTAAGCTGCGGTGCGTTGGGGCTCCCGGAGCCCGCTCGCTCCCGCGGTCCGCTCGCGTTCGGCGCCGGGCGCGACGCGGCTGGGGCGATCGTGACTTTGCAGTTCGAGAACAAGGAGAGAGCCGTGTCCGAGCGTACGCTTGTCCTGATCAAGCCGGACGGGGTCCGTCGCGGTCTCATCGGAGAGGTCATCAGCCGCATCGAACGCAAGGGCCTGAAGATCGTGGCGATGGACCTGCGCACGCTCGATGCCGAGACGGCCAAGGCGCACTACGCCGAGCACGCCGAGCGCCCGTTCTTCAACGAGCTCGTGGAGTTCATCACCTCCGGTCCGCTCGTGGCGCTCGTCGTCGAGGGACCGCGGGCGATCGAGGCCTTCCGCGCCCTGGCCGGCGCCACCGATCCGGTGAAGGCGGCTCCGGGCACCATCCGCGGCGACTTCGCCCTCAGCATCGGCGAGAACGTGGTCCACGGCTCGGACTCGCCGGAGTCCGCGGCCCGGGAAATCAAGATCTTCTTTCCTGACCGTTTCTAGCCCTTGCCATGGCGAAGGCCCCGGTTCAAACCGGGGCCTTTCGTAGTTTTCCGGACAGGTGACTGATCCCTGGACCGGGTCCCGGCGATTTTCCCAGGGCCTGAGAGAGCGATGTGCCAAGTCATGATTACGCGAGGTTACGATTCGAGTGCGATGCGTTATCCCGGCTAACCACCTGCAAGGAAGGCTTCCTTCCGCATGGGCAGCAAGCTTTCACTCCTGGGCCGTGACCTGGCGGTTGACCTCGGCACGGCGAACACACTCGTCTACGCGCGAGGACGCGGAATCGTCCTGAACGAGCCCTCCGTCGTCGCGATCAACGTCCAGACCGGCAAGATCGTCGCGGTTGGGATAGAGGCGAAACGGATGATCGGCCGGACGCCCACCAACATCGAGGTCGTCCAGCCGCTGAAGGACGGAGTCATCGCTGACTTCGATGTCACCGAACGGATGCTCAGGTACTTCATCCAAAAGGTGCATCGGCGTCAGCGCCTGCTCCGCCCCAGGATCGTCATCGCCGTGCCCAGCGGGATCACCGCGGTCGAGCAGCGCGCGGTGAAGGAGGCGGGCTATCAGGCCGGCGCCCGGCGGGTCTACATCATCGAGGAGCCGATGGCGGCCGCGATCGGGGCGGGGCTGCCCGTCCACGAGCCGACCGGGAACATGGTGGTCGACATCGGCGGCGGCACCACCGAGGTCGCCATCATCTCCATGGGCGGCATCGTGACCAGCCAGTCGATCCGGGTCGCCGGCGATGAGCTGGATCAGGCGGTCATCGCCTTCGCCAAGAAGGAGTACTCCCTCATGCTGGGAGACCGCACGGCGGAGGAGATCAAGATCGCCATCGGGTCGGCGCACCCGAACGGCAGGGAGATGCACGCCGAGATCCGCGGCCGGGACCTGGTCACCGGGCTGCCGAAGACGGTCGTCGTCTCCGCCGAGGAGATCAGCCGCGCCCTGGCCGAGCCGATCAACCTGATCATCGACACGGTCAAGACCACGCTGGACAAGTGCCCGCCCGAGCTCTCGGGCGACCTCATGGACCGCGGGATCGCGCTCACCGGCGGGGGCGCCCTGCTGCACGGCATGGTCGACCGGCTGCGCGAGGAGACCGGGATGCCGGTGCACCTCGCCGACAACGCGCTCGATTCGGTGGCCCTGGGCTCGGGGCGGTGCGTCGAGGACTTCGAAGCGCTCCGGCAGGTGCTCATCCAGGAGCCCGCCACTTAACCCGGCCGGGCACGCGCGAGGGCGCCCGTGCCCGCCGGCGCGCCGGGCCGCGGCCGTTCGCCGGCACCGGTGCGCGGGCCGGCCGGGCTCGCCCGTTTCGGGCGTCCGCCGACGCCGGTATCGGCGGGCGCCGGCATCGACAGACAGCGACCAGGGCCGGGCCCGCTCCGCGCCGCCATGGCGAGCGGGCCCGCACACCGAGCCCAATGAGTAAGGAGCGGTCATGAGAGAGACCCGACGTGCCCGTCTGGCGCTCGGCCTGCTCATCGTCGCCGCGCTGGTCCTGATCACGGTCGACCGACGGGCCGGGCAGGGGCACGTCCTCGGTCCCGTACGTGAGACGGTGGCCGCGCTCTTCGGGCCGTTCGAGCGGGCCGGCGCGGCGGTCGCCAGGCCGATCACCGAGTTCGTCGGCATGGTCCGCGACGCACCGGGAGCGCGGCAGGCCATCGCCGATCTGCGCAAGGAGAACGCCCGGCTCAGGAGTGAACTGGCGGCGCAGCGCCTGGACGGCAGCCGAGCCGCGAAGCTCGACCGGATGCTCGGGCTCGCCGGTCTCGGCCGCTACCGCGTCGTCCCCGCCGTGGTGATCGCCCGGCGGTCCATCCCCGGATTCGCGGAGACCGTCGAGATCGACGCGGGGACGAAGGACGGGGTGCGCGCCGACATGACGGTGCTCTCCGAGCACGGTCTGGTCGGCCGCGTGGTCCGCGCCGGTGCGGACATGTCCACGGTCGCGCTGCTCACCGACCCGTCCGTCTCCGTGGGGGCCCGGCTGGAGGGCGGCAACGAGATCGGGGTGGTGAGCGGCCTCGGCGAGGCCGGGGGCGGCGACAACTTCGTGAAGTTCCGCGCCCTCGACTCGACCGTGTCGCTCAGCGCCGGCCGCCGGCTCGTGTCCATGGGGTCGCTGCGCAGCCGGCCGTACGTCGCCGGCGTGCCGATCGGTGTGATCGAGCGGGTGGAGAACACACCGGGGGATCTCGTCAGGACCGCCTACGTCCGGCCGTTCACCGACTTCTCCACCCTCGACGTGGTGGGGGTGGTGGTCGAGGGACCCAAGCGCGATCCGCGCGACGCCGTGCTCCCGCCGGAGCCCCGGCGGGACGACGCCGCGGACCGGCGCGCGGAGGCCCGGGAGCGGGAACGGCGGCGGGAGGCCGCCGCGTCCGCGGACGACGCCCTGGCCGACCGGCGCGGCCGCGACGGCGAGGCCGGGGACCTCGGGCCGCTCGGCGACGAGGAATCGGCGGACGAGGACGCCCGGCCGGCGGCGCGCCGCGGCGCACCGTCCGGCGACCGGCGTGAGGACGGGAGGGCCTGAATGAGGAACCTGACCGCTGCGCTGCTCCTCTTCGCCGCGCTGGTGCTCCAGGTGAGCGTGGTGAACCCGCTGTTCGGCAGGTTCGCGCCCGACCTGGTGATCCTCGTCGTCCTCTCCCTCGCCGTGTTCCGCGATCCGGTGGCCGGCGCGGTGATCGGCTTCTTCGGCGGGCTCGCCTACGACCTGCTCCCGCCCTCCGACCACACGCTCGGCCAGTACGCCCTGGTGCTGTGCGCGCTGGGCTACGTGGCCGGCCGGGTGGGCGGGCAGCTCCCGCTCGTCACGGTGGCGCTGTGCACCGTGGCCGCGCCCGCCCTGGTCCTCGGGGTGGGCGCGCTCCTCGGCACCCCCGGGGCGACGTGGGAGACGCTCCGCACCGCATGGCCACGGGAGGCCCTGTGCGATCTCATCGTGCTCCCCGCCGTGCTGTGGGCGGTGGGCGGCCTCCACCAGGGCCGGAGGCGGAGCGGCGGCACCCGGTTGGTCACGAACTGGAGACGGGGGACCGCATGACACGGTTGCGGGGACGGCTCTTCGGCCTGCAGGTGCTGATCATCGCCATGCTCGTGGTGCTGGTGGTCCGGCTCTGGCAGGTCCAGGTGGTGCAGGGGCCACGGTACGTGACGCTGGCGGCCGAGGTCCGGACCCGTGAGGTGCGGACGCCCGCCCTCCGCGGGGCCATCCTCGACTCGTCCGGCCGCCCGCTGGTCCGCAACCGCACCACCCTGGTGGTCTCGGTCGACCGGTCCCGGCTGGAGCGCATGCCGGACGGCGGGGAGGCGGTGCTCCGGAAGCTCTCGTCCGTCATCGGCATGCCGTACGAGCGGATCAAGGAGCGCATCCGGGCGTGCGGTCCCGGCGTGTCCAAGCCCTGCTGGCCGGGGTCGCCGTACACCCCGATCCCGATCACCGACCGGGTGAACCCGCGCCAGGCGATGCAGATCCTGGAGCGCCAGGAGGAGTTCCCCGGGGTGACCGCGGAGATCCAGGCGGTCCGCGACTACCCGAACGGCAAGGACGCCGCCCAGCTCCTCGGCTACCTGCAGCCCGTCACCCAGAAGGAGCTCGAGCAGCGCGAAGGCCTCAAGGCGAGCTTCTCCGGCGTGGACCTCACCGGCCGTGACGGCCTCGAGGCCACCTACGACGCGGAGCTGCGCGGCAAGCCCGGCCTGCGCCGGGTCCAGGTGGACCGGATGGGCAAGGTCATCGCGGAGCAGGAGCGGGTCGCGCCCGTGCCCGGCGACATCCTGGTCACCAGCATCGACGCGCGGGTCCAGTCCATCGTGGAGAAGTCGCTCGACCAGGCGATGCGGGACGCGCCGCAGGCCGACGGGGCCGCGGCCGTGGTGCTCGACGTGAAGACCGGCCGGGTGATCGCCATGGCGAGCCGGCCCACCTACGACCCCGCGGTGTGGACCGGTGGCATCTCCGAGAAGGAGTACCAGCGGCTGCTGTCCGAGAAGTCGGGCAAGCCGCTCATCTCCCGGGCGATCCGCGGTGAGTACGCCCCCGGCTCCACCTTCAAGATCAGCTCGGTCGCGGCGATGGTGGCCGACGGGTACCCGCTGCACGGCACCTACCCGTGCCCGAGCTCGTACACCGCGGAGGGCCGCGCGTACAGCAACGCGGGCGGGATGAGCCTCGGGTCCATCACCCTGCACACCGCCCTGGTCAAGTCGTGCGACACCGTGTTCTACCGGGCGGGCCACGAGATGTGGCGCAAGGACGGCGGCAACACGGCCAAGCCCGGCGCCAAGGAGACCATGGCGAACATGGCGCGCGCCTTCGGGTTCGGCCGCCGCACCGGCATCGACCTGCCCGGCGAGGCCGCGGGCCTGATCCCGGACCGGCGGTGGAAGCTCGACCTGTGGCGGTCGACCCGGGACGAGATGTGCCGGCGGGCGAAGACCGGCTACCCGGAGATGAAGGACAAGGCCCGTGCCGCCTTCGCCAAGCGCCTCGCCCACGAGAACTGCGTCGAGGGCCACATCTTCCACGCCTACGAGGCGGTGAACTTCTCCATCGGGCAGGGTGACGTGCTCGTCACCCCGCTCCAGCTCGCCCGGGCGTACGCCGCGCTGGTCGGCGACGGGAAGCTGCGCAGCCCGCGCGTCGGCTGGGCGCTCTTCCGGCCGGACGGCACGCTCGTCCGGGAGATCCCGGTTCCCGTCGAGGGCAAGCTGCCGATCAGCGACGAGGTGCGCAACTACATCCGCAAGGCCCTGAGCGAGGTCGCCTCCGACGGAACGGCCGCCGGCGCGTTCCGCGGCTTCCCGTTCGACCAGGTGAACGTCGGCGGGAAGACCGGCACGGCCGAGGTCTGGGGCAAGGCGGACACGTCGTGGTTCGCCTCGTTCGCACCGGCCGAGGACCCGCGCCTGGTGACCGTGGTCGTGGTCTCCCAGGGCGGCTGGGGCGCGTCGACCGCGGCCCCCGCGGCGCGGCGGATCTGGGAGGGCATCTACGGCATCGGCAAGGACGAGAACGGCAAGCCGCGCAAGCCGGCGCTGCCGGGCGGGCAGCCCCCGGCCCGGCTTCCGGTGATCAAGGACGGGGCGGCCGTTCAGTGAGGTGCCATGGCTGAGACCCTGCGGGCGCGCTCGTCGTTCGTCCGGCGGGCCGTGGGCCGGAGCTCGCCGCTCCGGCGGATGGACGGAGTGCTCTTCGGCGCGGTCCTCGCGCTGAGCGTGCTCGGCACGCTCCTGGTCTGGTCGTCCACCCGGACCTGGGACTCGGCCGAGCCGACCGCGCTCGCCAAGAAGCACGTGATCAACGTGTGCGCCGGCCTCGCCCTCTACAGCGTGGTGTCGGTGGTCGACTACCGCTGGCTGCGCCGGTGGGCGCCGCTGATCTACGGCGTCGCCCTCGCCGGTCTGGTGCTGGTCCTCACCCCGCTCGGGGCGACGATCAACAACACCCGGTCGTGGATCCAGCTCGGCGGGGGCTTCGCCGTACAGCCCGCCGAGCTGGCGAAGCCGGCGCTCGTGGTGATGGCGGCGAGCCTGCTCACCCCCACGGCCGAGGGGACCAAGGACCGCCCGCGCTACGTCAACGTCGCGTACTGCATCGCGGTCTGGGGCGTCACGGCGTTCCTCGTCATGTGCCAGCCCGACCTCGGTACCACGATCATGCTGACCGCGACCATGGGCGCGATGATCGTGTTCTCCGGTCTGCGCAAACGGTTCATCTTCGCCGGGCTGGCCGCGGGCGTGCTCACCGCGGTGGCGGTCTGGCACCTCAACTTGCTCAAGCCGTACCAGATGGCGCGGTTCACCGCGCTGATGGACCCCTCCACCGACCCGCGCGGCATCGGCTACAACAGCACGCAGGCGCTGCTCGCGGTGGGGTCCGGGGAGCTGTTCGGCAAGGGGCTGTTCCACGGCGGGCAGACGACCGGCCGGTTCGTGCCCGAGCAGCACACCGACTTCATCTTCACGGTGGCCGGAGAGGAGCTCGGCTTCGTCGGCTCGGTCACCCTGGTGCTCCTGCTCGGCGTGGTGCTGCTCCGCGGCGTGCGGATCGCCCGGGAGTGCAACGACCGGTTCGCCGCGCTCGTCGCCGGCGGCCTGGTCGCCTGGCTGGCGTTCCAGTCCCTGGTGAACATCGGCATGACCATCGGGATCATGCCGATCACCGGGGTACCGCTGCCGTTCGTCTCGTACGGTGGCACGGCCACCTTCGCGAACATGATCGCGGTGGGCCTGCTGCAGGCCATCCACGTGCGCCGCCCGCTGTAGCCCGCGGTCCCGAAGCGGGCGCCGCGCCGGATCCGGCGGCGGACCGGCGCGTCCGGGTACGGCGTGCCGCGCGCCACCCGGAGGCGCGGCCGTCCGCTGTCGGCCTGTGGTGGGATGCGGCGGTGAGGTGCTCGCGGCCGGCTTGCGGAGCCTACGAGGGCGGGGCGCTGGCGGCCGGCCTCGGCGGAATCCAGCGGCGCGCCGCCGGGCTGCGCGGAATACCGCGGCACGCTCGCGGCCGGCATGCGGGAACACGTCGGCGCGCTCGCGACCTGGCCGCGCGGAATTTTCCATGCCGCAGGCAGGGCAAATGCGGGCGATCCGGTCAGGTGTGCGGCCTGGACGGCATGTTCTCCGGCGGAGAGCCGATACCCTGAAGTCATGTCAGTCGAGTCGCTCTACAACCGCCTGGAACGGCTCCTGCCCAAGGTGCAGAAGCCCATTCAGTACGTCGGTGGCGAGCTGAACTCGACCGTCAAGGACTGGGACGAGGCGACCGTGCGGTGGGTGCTCATGTACCCGGACGCGTACGAGGTCGGCCTGCCCAACCAGGGTATTCAGATTCTTTACGAGATCCTGAACGAGCTGCCCGGGACGCTGGCCGAGCGGACCTACGCCGTCTGGCCCGACCTTGAGGCGCTCATGCGGGCCGAGGGCCTCCCGCAGTTCACGGTCGACGCGCACCGGCCGGTCCGCGCCTTCGACATCCTCGGCGTGTCGTTCGCCTCCGAGCTCTGCTTCACGAACCTGCTCACCGCGCTCGACCTGGCGGGGATCCCGCTCAACGCGGTGGAGCGGACCGACGAGGACCCGATCGTGCTGGCCGGGGGCCACGCCGCGTTCAACCCCGAGCCCATCGCCGACTTCATCGACGCCGCAGTGCTCGGCGACGGCGAGCAGATCGTCATCGCGATCACCGAGATCGTGCGCGAGTGGAAGAGCGAGGGCTCGCCAGGCGGCCGCGACGAGCTGCTGATGCGGCTCGCCTCCACCGGCGGGGTGTACGTCCCCAAGTTCTACGACGTCGAGTACCACCCGGACGGCCGGATCAAGCGGGTCGTCCCGAACCGCCCCGGCGTGCCGTCGCGCGTGTACAAGCACACGGTCATGAACCTCGACGAGTGGCCCTACCCGAAGAAGCCGCTCGTCCCGCTGGCCGAGACAGTGCACGAGCGCTACAGCGTGGAGATCTTCCGCGGGTGCACCCGGGGATGCCGCTTCTGCCAGGCCGGCATGATCACCCGGCCGGTGCGGGAGCGGTCGATCACCACGATCGGCGAGATGGTCCGGGTCGGCCTTGAGGAGTCCGGTTTCAGCGAGGTGGGCCTGCTCTCGCTCTCGAGCGCGGACCACTCGGAGATCCGGGACATCACCAAGGGCCTCGCCGACCGGTACGAGGGCACGCACGTCGGCCTGTCGCTCCCGTCCACCCGCGTGGACGCGTTCAACATCGACCTGGCCAACGAGCTCTCGCGGAACGGGCGCCGTTCCGGGCTCACCTTCGCCCCGGAGGGCGGGACCGAGCGGATGCGCAAGGTGATCAACAAGATGGTCACCGAGGAGGACCTGATCCGCACGGTCACCACGGCGTACGCCCAGGGGTGGCGGCACGTGAAGCTCTACTTCATGTGCGGGCTGCCCACCGAGACGGACGAGGACGTGCTCGCCATCGCCGACCTCGCCCGGAAGGTGATCAAGGCGGGCCGGGAGGTCACCGGGTCCAAGGACATCCGCTGCACGGTGTCGATCGGCGGGTTCGTGCCCAAGCCGCACACTCCCTTCCAGTGGGCCGCGCAGTGCGACCACGAGACCGTGGATCGCCGCCTGCGCGCCCTCCGCGACGCGCTCCGCGCCGACAAGGAGTACGGCCGGGCGATCGGCTACCGCTACCACGACGGCAAGCCCTCGATCATCGAAGGCCTGCTCTCCCGCGGTGACCGCCGGGTCGGCAAGGTCATCCGCGCGGTGTGGGAGGACGGCGGCCGCTTCGACGGGTGGAGCGAGCACTTCTCCTTCGAGCGGTGGATGAAGGCCGCGGAGCGGGCGCTCGCGGACGAGCCGGTCGACGTCGCGTGGTACACGACGCGCGAGCGCGACCAGCACGAGGTGCTCCCCTGGGACCACCTCGACGCCGGTCTGGATCGTGAGTGGCTCTGGCAGGACTGGCAGGACGCGCTCAACGAGCGCGAGGTCGAGGACTGCCGCTGGACGCCGTGCTACGACTGCGGTGTCTGCCCCACCATGGGGACGGAGATCCAGATCGGCCCGACCGGGAAGAAACTGCTGCCGCTGATCGTGCGCTGATCGGCGCGACGGCGGCGACGTGAAAGACAGCCGACGGACCGGAAGGACGGCGAGACCCTGAGACCAGTTCCCGATGGGCCGGCCGAGCCGGTGGTGCAGCGCTTGAGGGTGCGGTACGCGAAGCGGGGCCGCATGCGCTTCGCGAGCCACCGGGACATCTCGCGTGCCATGGAGAGAGCCGTACGGCGGGCCGGGATCCCGGTGGCGTACAGCGGTGGGTTCACCCCGCACCCGAGGATCTCGTACGCCAGCGCAGCCCCCACCGCGGTGGCGAGTGAGGCGGAGTACCTCGAGATCGCGGTCAGCGAGCCGTGCGACCCACGGCGGGTCCGTGACGATCTCGATGCCTCCCTGCCCGCGGGGATCGACGTGATCGAGGTCGTCGAGGCGCGGGGCGGCAACCTCGCCGATCGGCTGGAGGCCTCGGTGTGGGAGGTCCGGCTTCCGGACGCCGATCCGGCCGCGGCCGAGCGGGCGGTGAAGGAGTTCCTCACCGCCGACCGGGTCGAGGTCGAGCGCATGACGAAAAAGGGGATGCGCCGCTTCGACGCCCGTCAGGCCGTTCTGTCGCTCACCCTTGGCAACCCGGGAAATACAGCAGGCCAGGAGACTGTTCCTGTCTGTGTCATACTTCGTATGGTTGTTCGGCACGACACACCCGCCGTCCGGCCCGACGATGTGCTCACTGGGCTGCGTCTGGTGGCCGGCTTCGAGCCGCCGTCGCCCCCGGAGGTGACCAGGCTGGCGCAGGGGCCGCTCGACGAGGTGACCGGTGAGCCCGCCGACCCGTTCGCGAGCGATCGTGCCGGATCTGATTAAGGAGTGTTGGGTGGATTTGTCTCGAGGCGCCGTGCTCAGTGCCCCGATCCACCGGACACGACCGTACGGGAAGACTTGCCGCCGCGGCCCCGCTGGGGAGCCCGGCGGATTCGAGAGACGAGAGCCTCCGTGCGGCGCCCGGATGCGCCCGGAGGCTGACGGGAGAACGCCCGCATGCTCGAAAACGAGCCCTTCGACAGGGCTGTGAGCTCTGATCGTGACGCGATAACAGACGCCACAACAGAAGACCGTGACAACGGCTCGGGGGCGAGCGAGGCTCCGTCCGAGCCGGAGGCGCGTGCGGCGAGGCCGCGCCGGCGGGCCGCGAGCCGACCGGCCGGGCCGCCGCCCGAGCCCGAGGACGTGCCGCCGCCGGTACAGGTGACCACGGTGCCCGCCGGGGCGGACCACAAGGTGAGTGAGCCGGTCGCGCGCCCGATCAAGGGCGCCCGGCGCAGCGCTGGAGCGGTCGAGGACGAGGAGAGCGCACCGGCCGCCGAGCGGCCCGCCACCGAGCCGGCGGAGAAGACCGCCGGCGGGGCGGCGGAGCAGAGCGCAAGACCCGAGCCCGTGGCCGATGAGGCGGCCCGGGCGGCATCGGCCGAGCCGGAGGCCGGGACCGCGGAGCCGGAGGACGACCGCGCGGAGTCCGCGCAGCCGGCCCTCGCGGGTGAGCGGACCGAATCGGGGGCCTCGCCGACCAGGCGGCGCCGGATCAGAAGGAGAACCCGGTCCGGCCAGGCCGTGCCGAGCGTGATGACCGCCGCCGTGGAGGAGGTCGCGACCGCCCTGCGGATCGGCCCGGCGGAGGACGCCCACGGTGAGGAGCCTGCCGAGCCCGGGGCCGCGGCCACCGAGGCCCGGGAGGGCGAGCCGGCCGCGGAGCGGTCCACCGGTGTGGTCCGGCCCGACGTGGTGACCGATCCGTTCGGCTTCAACAACTCCGCGGAGCGCCCGGCGGTCCCCAAGGTGACGTTCCAGTCACCGGCGTCGCTGTTCCAGCCGATCTTCCAGCCGCCCGACCCGGCGGCCGCCATACCGCTCTCGCGCCGGGCCGCGTCGGACGAGCCGGAGGAGGCCGAGGACCACGCCGAGGCCGAGCGCGCGGAGGAGGCAGGCGAGGAGACCGCCACGCCGCGCCGCCGGCGCCGCCGCCGTGGCGGCCGGGGCCGGTCCCGGGCCAAGGAGGCGGCCGAGACCGAGGCCCAGGAGCCGGAGCCCGAGCCGGAGAAGACATCGGCCGAGGCCGCCGGACGCTCCGGGGCGGCCGCCGAGGAGGAGCGGCCGGCGGAGGAGGAGCCCGCCGCCGAGCAGACCTCCGTTGAGCAGACCTCCACTGAGCAGGCCGAGGCCGAGGAGCAGCCGGCCGAGACCACCTCTGAGACCGCCACCGAGCAGCAGGCCGCGCAAGCGGAGCAGGCCACCGGGACGTCGCGCCGCCGCCGTCGCCGCCGCCGCCGGTCCACCGAGGAGATCGAGCCGACGCCCGACGATCCGCCGAACACGGTGATCCGCATCCGGGCGCCCCGTACGGCCAAGCCGAGCTCGAGCCTGCTCGACGAGGTGCAGGGCGTCCGCGGGTCCACCCGGCTCGAGGCGAAGAAGCAGCGCCGCCGGGAGGGCCGGGAGCTCGGCCGCCGGCGCCCGCTGATCCTCACCGAGTCGGAGTTCCTCGCCCGGCGGGAGTCCGTCGAGCGCATCATGATCATCCGCCGCAATGCCGGCCGGACCCAGGTCGCGGTGCTCGAGGACGGCGTGCTCGTCGAGCACTACGTGGACCGTGAGTCGAACCGGTCATACGTCGGCAACGTGTACCTGGGCAAGGTGCAGAACGTGCTCCCCTCGATGGAGGCGGCCTTCGTCGACATCGGCAAGGGGCGCAACGCGGTGCTGTACGCCGGCGAGGTGAACTTCGACTCCGCGGGCCTGGAGGGCCAGCCCAAGCGGATCGAGGCGGCGCTGAAGTCCGGCCAGTCGGTGCTGGTCCAGGTCACCAAGGACCCCATCGGCCACAAGGGGGCCAGGCTCACGTCGCAGATCACCCTGCCCGGCCGGTACCTCGTCTACGTGCCGGACGGCTCGATGACCGGGATCTCCCGGAAGCTCCCGGACAAGGAGCGGGCCAGGCTCAAGCAGATCCTCCGCAAGGTGATGCCGGAGAACGCCGGGGTGATCGTCCGTACCGCGGCCGAGGGCGCCACCGAGGAGGAGCTCAGCCGCGACGTGGCCCGGCTCGCCGCGCAATGGGAGAGCATCCAGCGCAAGGCGAAGACGGCCAGCCCGCCGGAGCTGCTGCTCGGCGAGCCCGACCTGATGATCCGGGTGGTCCGGGACATCTTCAACGAGGACTTCAGCACGCTGATCGTCCAGGGCGACGAGGCGTGGAACACGGTCGAGGAGTACGTCCGCTACGTCGCGCCGCACCTGCTCGATCGGCTGAAGAAGTGGGACGAGGAGACCGACGTCTTCACCGCCTACCGGATCGACGAGCAGATCGCCAAGGCGCTGGAGCGGAAGGTCTGGCTGCCCTCCGGTGGTTCGCTGGTGATCGACCAGACCGAGGCGATGACGGTCATCGACGTCAACACCGGCAAGTTCACCGGCCAGGGCGGCAACCTCGAGGAGACCGTCACCCGGAACAACCTGGAGGCGGCGGAGGAGATCGTCCGCCAGCTCCGGCTCCGGGACATCGGCGGCATCATCGTCATCGACTTCATCGACATGGTGCTCGAGAGCAACCGCGAGCTGGTGCTCCGGCGGCTGCTCGAGTGCCTGTCCCGTGACCGGACCAAGCACCAGGTCGCGGAGGTCACTTCGCTCGGCCTGGTCCAGATGACCCGGAAGCGGGTCGGGCAGGGCCTGCTCGAGGCGTTCTCGACGCCCTGCGAGTGCTGCAACGGCCGGGGCATCATCATCTCGTCCGAGCCGGTCGAGAAGCCGGAGCCGCGCGGCACGCAGGGCAAGATGGCGATCGAGAAGGCCGTGGCCGAGAAGCTCGCCGCCGCCGCCGAGAACAAGAGCACGTCGGTGGTCGCGGCCACCAGCACCGTGCGGGAGACCGTCACCGATTCCATCCCCGTCGATGACGGTGCCGCGGCCGGGCGCGCCCGTGAGGGGCGGCGCTCCCGCGGAAAGGCGGCGGAGTAAGGAAACCACCCCGGCGCTCCGCCCGGTTCGACCTAGGAGCCGGTCATCCGGTACCCTAGGCAACCGGCGCGCCTGAGTGGCGCGCTTGGTTTCGCGCGCCTGCCCGGATCGCCGGTCGTGTTACCGACAGCTGGATGCGGGGCGCGGCATCTCAGCAGTTAGCCAGGAGAAGGGTTTCGCGGTGTACGCGATCGTTCGTTGCGGCGGCAGGCAGGAGAAGGTCTCCGTCGGGGACGTCCTCGAGGTAGACAGGATCGCCGGCGAGGTGGGCTCCACGGTGTCGCTGCCGGCGGTGCTCGTCGTCAACGACGGCGATGTCACCACCGACGCCGCCACGCTGAGCAAGTACCAGGTGACGGCCGAGATCCTCGGCGAGGTCAAGGGTCCCAAGATCCGCATTCTCAAGTACAAGAGCAAGACCGGGTACAAGAAGCGGCAGGGCCACCGCCAGCGCTACACCAGGCTGAAGGTCACGGCCATCAACCCCGGACAGTAGGTATCCCCGGGGGACGAGACCCCCGATTACCCCCGATAGGGAGTGAGTCATGGCACACAAGAAGGGCGCATCGTCCACCCGGAACGGCCGCGATTCGATCTCCAAGCGCCTCGGTGTGAAGCGCTTCGGTGGTCAGTTCGTGAACGCCGGTGAGATCCTCGTGCGCCAGCGTGGCACGCACTTCCACCCGGGTGACAACGTCGGGCGCGGCGGCGACGACACGCTGTTCGCGCTGGTAGCCGGTCACGTGCAGTTCGGCCGCAAGCGCGGCCGTCGTGCCGTGAGCATCATCCCGGTCGCGGAGTGATCCGCCCGGAAGCTGACGCGTACCGATGAGGCGGATCGGCCTTTCGATCCGCCTCATCGTTTTTCGCTGGAGGGAAAGCAGCTGATGGCCGAATTCGTGGACCGCGTCGTGGTGTACGTCAAGGCGGGTGACGGCGGCAACGGCTGCGCCTCCATCCACCGGGAGAAGTACCGGCCGTTCGGCGGGCCCGACGGCGGCAACGGCGGCCGCGGCGGTGACGTGATCTTCGAGGTGGACGCGAGCACGTCCACCCTGCTCGACTACCACCGCCGCCCGCACCGGCGGGCCGGCAACGGCCGGCCGGGCATGGGATCGCACAAGGACGGGGCGCGCGGTGAGGACCTCGTCCTCCCGGTCCCGAACGGCACCGTGGTCAAGGACGCCAAGACCGGCGAGGTCCTGGTCGACCTCGTCGGTATCGGCACCCGGTACGTGGCCGCCCGGGGCGGCGCCGGCGGGCTCGGCAACGCCGCCCTGGCCGGCCCGAAGCGCAAGGCGCCCGGGTTCGCGCTGCTCGGCGAGCCCGGCGAGGAGGCCGAGCTCCTCCTGGAGCTGAAGACCGTCGCCGACGTGGCGCTGGTGGGGTTCCCCAACGCCGGCAAGTCCTCCCTCATCGCCTCGCTCTCCGCCGCCCGGCCGAAGATCGCGGACTACCCGTTCACCACGCTCGTCCCCAACCTCGGCGTGGTGACCGCCGGTGAGTCGGTGTTCACCGTCGCCGACGTGCCCGGGCTGATCCCCGGAGCCTCCCAGGGCAAGGGCCTGGGCCACGACTTCCTCCGCCACATCGAGCGCTGCTCCACGATCGTGCACGTGCTCGACTGCGCCACGATGGAGCCGGACCGCGACCCGGTGAGCGACTTCGAGGTGATCGAGGCCGAGCTCGCCGCGTACGGCAGGCTGCAGGACCGGCCGCGCATGGTCGTGCTCAACAAGGTCGACGTGCCCGAGGCGCGGGAGCTCGCCGAGTTCGTCCGGCCCATGTTCGAGGAGCGGGGCTTGCGGGTCTTCGCGGTCTCCGCGGTCAGCCGGGAGGGGCTCAGGCCGCTGGCGTTCGCGATGGCCGAGATGGTCGAGCAGGCGCGGGCGAGCCGGCCGCCCGAGGAGCCGACGCGGCAGATCATCCGCCCCAAGCCGCTCGGCGATCCCGGCTTCACCGTGCGGCAGATCGGCGACAACGTGTTCCAGGTGACCGGGGAGAAGCCGGAGCGGTGGATCCGGCAGACCGACTTCGGCAACGACGAGGCCGTCGGCTACCTCGCCGACCGCCTGGAGCGGCTCGGCGTCGACGAGGCGCTGGAGAAGGCCGGGGCGCGCCCCGGCGCCGAAGTGATCATCGGCCCGCTGGAGGGCGGCTACGTGTTCGACTGGCATCCGTCGGAGAGCGGGCCGCCGCGTGTCCTGGGACCCCGGGGTACGGACAGCAGGATCAGCTAACGGGGGCGTGATGGCGGACAGGAGTCGGATCGGCACGGCCCAACGGCTCGTCGTCAAGGTCGGGTCGTCCTCGCTCACGACCGACCAGGGCACCATCGATGTCGACCGGATCGACGCGCTCGTCGACGTGCTCGCCCGCCGCAGGCTGGACGGCACCCAGATCGTGCTCGTCTCGTCCGGCGCCATCGCGGCCGGCCTCGGCCCGCTGGGGCTGAAGGACCGGCCGAAGGACCTCGCGCTCCAGCAGGCGGCCGCCTCGGTCGGGCAGGGGCTGCTCGTCGCCCGGTACACCTCGTCGTTCGCCCGGTACGGCCTGCGCGTGGGGCAGGTGCTGCTCACCGCCTTCGACATGATGCGCAGGTCCCACCACCGCAACGCCCAGCGGACCCTCACCAAGCTGCTCGAGCTCGGCATCGTCCCGATCGTGAACGAGAACGACACGGTCGCCACCGACGAGATCCGGTTCGGGGACAACGACCGGCTCGCCGCGCTCGTGGCCCACCTCGTCCACGCCGACGGGATGGTGCTGCTCTCCGACGTCGACGCCCTCTACGACGGCGATCCCCGGCGTCCCGGCGCCCGCCGGATCACCGAGGTCCGGGGGCCGGAGGACCTGAAGGGCGTGGAGCTCGGCACCTCCGGCCGCGTCGGCACCGGCGGGATGATCACGAAGGTGCAGGCGGCGCGGATCGCCACCGGTGCGGGGGTGCCCGTGGTGCTCACCGCGGCCGCGTACGCGGCCCAGGCCCTCGCCGGCGCCGAGGTCGGAACGTTCTTCCACCCGAGCGGCCGGCGCCCGGGCACCCGGCTGCTCTGGCTCGCCCACGCCACCACCGGCCGCGGCCGGCTCTACCTCGACGACGGCGCGGTGGCCGCCGTGGTCCTGCGCCGCAAGTCCCTGCTGCCCGCCGGCGTGGTCAAGGTCGAGGGCGACTTCGCCGCCGGTGATCCGGTCGATCTGTGCGATCTGTCCGGTACCCGGGTGGCGCGAGGGCTGGTGAACTACGATGCGGCCGAGATCCCCGAGTTGCTCGGCCGGTCCACGCGGGAGCTGGCGCGCGCGCTCGGCCCCGAGTACCAGCGTGAGCTGATCCACCGGGACGACATCGTCATACTGGATCCACACGACGAGTGACGGGAGCGCGAGGCATGTCTGAGGCAGAGGACTTGGTGAAGGTCGCGCAGGCGGCGCGGGAGGCCGCCGCGGAGCTGGCGCCGCTGCCCCGCGCCCCGAAGGACGCGGCGCTGCGGAGGATCGCCGACGCGCTGGTCGCGGCCACCGACGAGATCATCGAGGCGAACGCCGAGGACGTGGCCCGGGCGGAGGAGAGCGGGACCTCCGCGGCGATGATCGACCGCCTCCGGCTCGACGCCGGCCGGATCGAGGCCATCGCCGCCGCCGTCCGCCAGATCGCCGATCTGCCCGACCCGGTGGGCGAGGTGGTGCGCGGCACGACCCTCCCGAACGGGCTGGAGCTCCGCCAGGTCCGGGTACCGCTCGGCGTCATCGGGATCATCTATGAGGGGCGGCCCAACGTGACCGTGGACGCGGCCGCCCTCTGCCTCAAGAGCGGCAACGCCGTGCTGCTCCGCGGCTCGTCGAGCGCGTACGCCTCGAACACCGCGCTGGTGCGGATCATGCAGCGGGCGCTCGCCGGATCCGAGGTGCCGGAGCGGGCCGTGCAGCTCGTCCCGGGGCAGACCCGGGAGTCGGCGCGGTGGCTCATGCGGGCCCGCGAGTACGTCGACGTGCTGATCCCCCGCGGCGGCGCGTCGCTGATCAACAGCGTGGTGGAGGAGTCCACCGTCCCCGTGATCGAGACCGGCGTGGGCAACTGCCACGTCTACGTGGACGCCGACGCCGACCTCGACATGGCGCTGCGGATCCTGATCAACGCCAAGACCCAGCGCCCGTCGGTGTGCAACGCGGCCGAGACCCTGCTCGTGCACGCGGCCGTCGCCCCCGAGTTCCTCCCCAGGGCGCTGGCCGCGCTCAAGGACGCCGGGGTGACCGTCCACGGGGACGAGCGGGTGCGCGCCTACAGCGCCGATGTGGTGCCCGCCACCGAGGATGACTTCTACGCCGAGTACCTGTCGCTCGACATCGCGGCCGCGGTGGTCGACTCGCTCGACGACGCGATCGCGCACATCCGCAAGTACGGCTCGCGGCACACGGACGCCATCGTGACCCGTTCCCTGGAGGCGGCCCGCCGGTTCGCGGCCCTGGTCGACTCGGCGGCCATCGCGGTGAACGCGTCCACCCGGTTCACCGACGGCGGCGAGTTCGGGTTCGGCGCCGAGATCGGCATCTCCACGCAGAAGCTGCACGCCCGCGGCCCGATGGGCCTGCCCGAGCTCACCTCCACCAAGTGGATCTACACGGGTGAGGGGCAGGTCCGGGGCTGAGCCACGGCGACCCGGCGCGCCGCCGAGGCCGGATCGGCGGCCGGCGGAACCGCGCGGTGGCGGGCGCGGCCGGGAATTCCCCGCCGGCCGCCGGCGCGCCTCCGCCGATTCGCCCGCAACGCCCACTAGGGTTAGCGCACCTATGGCTGGACGTCTGGGACGGGTCGGTCCGTATGTGCTCCTCGAGCGCCTGGGCCGGGGTGGGATGGGCGAGGTCTACCTCGCCGCGAGCCGCCGTGGCGAACGCGTCGCCCTCAAGCTGCTCCGGGACCCGGTCGACGATCCGGCGGCGCGGTTACGGCTAGAGCGCGAGGTGCGCGCGCTGCGGAGGGTGAACAGCTTACACGTCGCCAAGGTGCTCGACGCCCACCTCTCGGGCGACCGGCCGTACCTGGTGATGGAGTACATCGAGGGGGAGACCCTCCTCGAGGCGGTGCGGCGGGGCGGCCCGCTCCCGGAACCGGAGCTCATCCGGCTCGCCCAGCGGCTCGCCGCCGCGCTCGCGGTCATCCACGCGGCCGGCATCGTGCACCGGGACGTCAAGCCGGCGAACGTGCTGCTCGCCGAGCGGGGGCCGGTGCTGATCGACTTCGGTATCGCCCAGGTGGTCGACGCGACCCGGGTCACCGAGACCGGGACCTTCCTCGGCACCCCCGGCTACAGCGCGCCCGAGCTGTTCGCGAACCAGCCGGCCGGGCAGCCGGCCGACGTGCACGCCTGGGCCGCCACCGTGGCGTTCGCCGCGACCGGGCGCCCCACGTTCGGGGAGGGCTCGGCGGAGGCCCAGATGTACGCGATCCTCAACGGCAAGGCGGACCTCGCCGGGGTCCCGCCGGCGCTGCTGCCGCTCATCCGCGCGGCGCTGCACCGTGACCCGGCCCGCCGCCCGACCGCGGCCGTGCTCGCCGACCGGCTCGCCCGGCTCGCCAGGGCGGTCGGCGATCCTCAGCGCCGTATCGGCCCCGCGGCGGTCCGGCCCGCCCGGCCGCACCGGCCGGTGCGCGTTCCGGTACGGCCGACCGTACCGGCGGCGCGGGAGCGGCAGCCGGAGGGGGCGGGCCAGGCGGCCGAGGAGCGCGCGCTCCGGGCCGAAGGGGGCGCGGTGGCGCTCGCCAGGCCGCGGGATCCTGCCGATCGCCGGGCCAGGGCGGGCGAGAGCCCGGCCGAGGCGGTGGCGCAGGAGGCGACGGCGGCGGAGCCGGTGGAGCCCACCAAGCGGCTGCGCCGCCCGGGCGGCCACGCCGCCCTCGCCGTGCTCGCGCTGCTCGCGGTGCCCGGCGTGGTGGTCTCCGTGATCTACCCGCTCGCCACGTTCGCGATCACGGCGGCGTCCTCGGCCGTGGTGCGGGCCCTGTGGGTGGGGCACTGGCTGGTGCGCAGGCGCTCCTCGCCGCGGACCCGCCTGGTGCTCCGCGCGCTGACGTTCCCGCTGCTTCTGGCCGGGTCCCTGGTCACGGTGGTCTGCTGGCCGGGGCTGCCGGCCGCGATCGCCGGGTTCGCGACGCTGTGGGCGGTGACCGGGACCGGGCAGCTCCCGCCCGAGTGGTGGACCCAGGTGATGCCGGTCACGATCGCCGGGTTCGCGTTCGGCGCGGTGAGCGCGTTGATCATCGGGCGGGAGGTGGAGCGGGCCGGCGCCTCGCTCCCCGCGCTGCGCCGTACCGACCTGCGGACGCTCGCGCTGCTCGGCGGCTTCGTCGCGCTCTGCTCGCTGGCCGTGCAGGCGGTGTCGCTGGTCGTCTAGGGCCCGGCCGCCGGGGCGGCCGGGCATCGGGCTCTCCCCGGTGTTCAGCCGCTCCGGCGGGCGAACCGGTTGAAGATGCGCTCGCCCGCGTGGACCGCGCCCTCGGCGACGTCCCGGAGCAGGCCGACGAAGGGGTCCTGCGACTCCGTCCACGCCCGGCGGTAGGACTCGGCCGCCGCCTTGATCTCCTCGGTGACGCTGACGTGCCCGTCGTCCCGCCGCCGCGGGTAGTCGCCGGAGAGGATCGCGGCGTACTGCCCGCTGCGCCGCCACCGGTCGAGCTCCGCCACCCGGGTGACCGCGAACGGGTGGGTGGTCCCGAGCAGGTTGAGCACCTTCAGCAGGCCGTCGCGCACGTCGCCGGCGGTGTCGTACTCCCGGGCCTGGTCGAGGAAGGCCTCGATGTTCATCTCGTGGAGGCGCGACCCGCCCGCGATCTTCATCAGGGCGCGCAGCGCGGCGTCGGGGTCCTGCCCGGCGAGCAGGCCGCCCCGGTCGGCCGACATCTCGGCCTTGCGCTGCCACTCCTCGAGCGCCGCGACGATCGCCCGCAGGCCGATGTAGCCGAGCGGGATCCAGGCGACGCGGGCGGCCATCCGGGTGAGCAGGGCGAGCATGGTGCCGTAGACCGCGTGCCCGGAGAGGATGTGCGAGGTCTCGTGCCCGACCACGAACCGCAGCTCCTCCTGGTCCATCAGGTCGAGCATCCCGGTCGAGACGACGATGAACGGCTCGTCGAAGCCGATCGCCTGCGCGCGGGCCACGGGGTCCTGCTGGACGTAGATCTCCGGGACCTTGGGCAGGTCGAGGATGTAGGCGCAATCCCGGCCGATGTCGTGGAGCGCGCGGAACTGGGTATCGGTGCAGCGGACGGCGGATGCCAGGAACATGAGGCGCAGGCGGCGCTCACTGAACAGCCCGGACATCCGCTTGAGCACCGAGTCGAACCCGCTGAGCGAGCGCATCGCCACCAGTGCGGAGCGGTCGGCCGGGTGCTCGTAGGCCCGCGGGCTGATATCGGGGAGCTGTACGCGCTTGCGGTCGGGAGTGGTCATGCCCGCATGCTATGTCCCATCGCCCGGAGGCGCGCGGCGCTCTAGTGATCAAGATGGGGCGGTTTTCGGGTGATTTGAGTGGACACGTTATGGTCCGTCGCATGAAGAATGGGGGCATTACCCGTCGATTGGGCATCATGGGCGGCACCTTTGACCCGATCCACCATGGTCACCTGGTGGCGGCGAGCGAGGTGGCGCACCATTTCAATCTCGACGAGGTGGTGTTCGTCCCGACCGGGCAACCGTGGCAGAAGGCCGACCGGACCGTGTCGTCCCGCGAGGACCGCTACCTCATGACGGTGATCGCGACGGCCTCGAACCCCCGGTTCTCGGTGAGCCGGGTGGACATCGACCGGCCGGGGCCGACCTACACGATCGACACGCTGCGCGACATCTCGGCCATCTACGGGCCGGACGTGGAGCTGTACTTCATCACTGGGGCCGACGCGCTCGCGCAGATCCTGAGCTGGCGCAACACCGAGGAGCTGCTGGAGCTGGCGCACTTCGTCGGGTGCACCCGCCCGGGGCACACGCTCCGCAACCCGGGGCTGCCCAGAGATAAGGTCACCCTGATCGAGGTCCCCGCGCTCGCCATCTCCTCGTCGGAGTGCCGCAAGCGGGTCGCGGCCGGGGAGCCGATCTGGTACCTCGTGCCCGACGGCATCGTGCAGTACATCAACAAGCGCGGCCTCTACCGGGACCCCTGATGCGCGTTCCGGTGGGCTCCGCGGGGCGCGTACGGCCGGCCGAGCGGGCGCGGCGCGTTCCCGGGCGGCGCGGCGAGCGCGGCCGAACTGGAGCTCCCATAACCCCCGATAGGGTCAAGTCCGGGAAAGACGGTTGTCCGGTGGGCACCGACCGGGCACTCTGATAGAGCCGTCAATGGAGGACAGAACCGTATCGTGACCGCATCTGAGAGATCGCTCCAGCTCATCCGCATCGCCGCCGAGGCGGCCGCGGAGAAGCTGGCCGACGACATCATCGCGTACGACGTGAGCGACCGGCTCGTCATCACCGACGCGTTCCTGCTCTGCTCGGCCTCGAACGACCGCCAGGTCCGCGCCGTGGTGGACGAGATCGAGGAGCGCCTGCGGGTGCAGGCCGACGCCAAGCCGGTCCGGCGGGAGGGCGAGCGCGAGGGCCGCTGGGTGCTGCTCGACTACCTCGACATCGTCGTGCACGTCCAGCACGAGCAGGACCGCCGCTTCTACGCCCTGGAGCGCCTGTGGAAGGACTGCCCGCCCATCCAGCTGCCGGAGAGCGTCGCCCTGGCGGCCGCCCAGCGCGCGCATGGAGCCGAGGCGTGAGCCGGGTCCGTGAGGAGGCGGCATGAGCCGCCGGGTGGTCTGCCTCCGGCACGGGCAGACGGTGTGGAACGTCGAGCATCGCTTCCAAGGGCACTCGGACATCGCCCTCAACGAGGTCGGCGTCGCCCAGGCCGAGCGCGCCGCGTCCCTGCTCGCCGCACTGCGGCCGACGATGATCGTTTCATCGGATCTGCGCCGCGCGTACGACACAGCCGTGCCGCTCGCCCGGCTCACCAACCTCGAGATCTTCGTGGACAAGGACCTGCGCGAGCGCGGCGGCGGCGCGTGGGAAGGGCTGACCCGCGAGGAGATCAAGGCCGGCTGGCCGGTCGAGTACGAGAAGTGGGAGGCCCCCGGGGGAGAGGACCCGGCCGACGTGGCCGAACGGGTCGCCGGGGCGATCCTGCGGTGGCGGGCGAAGCTCGACGACGGCGGCCTGCTCGTCGTGGTCTCGCACGGTGCGGCGATCCGGCTCGGCATCGCGCGGCTGCTCGGCCTGCCCCAGGAGCTCTGGTCGGTGCTCGGCGGCCTGGGGAACTGCTCCTGGTCGGTCCTCGAGGAGGACGCCAAGGGCTGGCGCCTCCTGGAGCACAACGCGGGCACCCTGCCCGAACCGGTCAGCAGCGACGACACCCCGAACGGCTGACCGGGCCGCGGAGGCGGTTCGCGGCGCCGCCCGCCCCGTCCTGCCGGCGCTGCCGGACCGGCCGCCAGGCCCAGGCCTTGCTCTCGCCGGGGCGGTTCACGCGGTGCCGCCTGCTCTGGCGGACCGGCCACCGCGCTCGCCCGCATGGGCCGGGACACCGGCCGGCAGGGTGGCTCATCAGGCGCCGCCGGCCTTGCCCGGCCGTGCGCCGTGCCTTTCCTCCGGGCCGGGACATCGGCCCGCCGGACGGCTCAACGAGCACCGGCGAGGACGGCGCGCTCTTCCGCCCGGACGGGACGCCGGCTCTCGGGATGGCTCGCGAGGTGGTGCCTGCCTTGCCGGGCCGGGTGCCGTAATCGCCCGCTGAACCGGAGCATCGACCCGCGGGACGGCTCAACGAGCACCGGCGAGGACGGCGCGCTCTGCCCGCCCGGACGGGACGCCGGCTCTCGGGATGGCTCGCGAGGCGTCGCCGGCCCCGCCGGTGAGGACACAGAGCCGGGAAAGCCGGCCCTCGGCGTGTGTGCCGAGCCCCTCGGGGCCGCCGGCCGCCGGGTGCCGCATCACCCGGCCGGTCCTGTCCGGCCTTCCCCTCGATCACGGGGCGCCGCGCCCGGCCGGTACGCTACAGGTCATGTCCCCGACGGATGGCGCATCATGAACGGTGCGTTTTCGGGCGCTCTCATCGGCGCCTCGTTGCTGGTCGCCCTGATCGCGTTGATCACCGCCATCAGGAACCGTCCCATGGGTGTCGTGCTCATGGCGGCTCTCGTGCTGCTGGAGCTCTCGCTCCTCGTGCAGGCGGCCATGGCCCTGTCCGGCCTCGGGCGGGTGACCGAGAAGGCGACCTTCCTCGGTTACCTGTTCGCCGTCCTGGTGATCCCGCCGGCCGCCGTGTGGTGGGGGCGGGCGGAGCGCACTCGCTGGGGCCCGGGGGTCATCGCGGTCGGCGCGTTCACCGTCGCGGTCATGCTCGGAAGACTGCTGCAGATCTGGGATGCCGGATGAGTCAGGTGGAACACGCCGTGCGCTCGGGGCCCGGGCGGGTGCTCGTCGCGGTCTACGCGGTGTTCGCCCTCGCCGCCTCCGCCCGTGCCGCCGTGCAGATCGCCACCCGCTTCGCCGAGGCGCCGGTCGCGTACCTGCTCTCGGCCTTCGCCGCGGTGGTCTACATCGTGCTCACCGTCGCGCTCGCGACCGGCGCGCGGAAGGTCGCGCTCGCCGCATGCCTGATCGAGCTGGCCGGGGTGCTGATCATCGGCACGCTGAGCCTCACCCAGCCCGAGGCGTTCCCGCGCGCGACGGTCTGGTCCGGGTACGGCAGCGGCTATGGCTTCGTGCCCCTCGTGCTGCCGGTGATCGGCCTGTACTGGCTGTTCAAGAAGCGGTCCTCCGGCTGACGGCCGGTGGCCGTGCCCGGGCGGCGGCGCCGATTACCGGCTACGCCGGGTTTCCAGTAAACTGAACGCGACTTCCGGGGCTATAGCGCAGCTGGTAGCGCACCTCCATGGCATGGAGGGGGTCTGGGGTTCGAGTCCCCATAGCTCCACCGGCGGAGGCCACCCCTGATCGGCAGGGGTGGCCTCAGTGTGTCTCGGCCCAGGATCGGTTCCGCGACCCCGGCCCCGCAACGCCGTACGGCCGAGCGGGCGCGGTGCACCGCCGCAGCGGGTGTACGGCCGCTGGGCGTCCTGAGACGCTCCCGATCGGGCTGCCCGAGGGGCGGGCGGCGTCCCCACCGGACGCGGCGCCGAGAACTTTTGCAGGGGCCCGGGCGCGGCCGTGCGGCGGCCGCTCGCCGCGTGGGCCCGCCATCCGCGGCCCATCGCCGGATGCGCGCCACGCGGCCCACCGCGCGCGAGGACGGTCAGTGCGTTGGCCGGTTGCCGAAGTCTCCACCTCGCGGCCCATCGCGCGCTGGGACGGTCCTGAGCCCATCGGCGGACCGGGCGGGCCCCGGCTTCGGCGGCAGCCCGGGCACGCCGTCCCGCCCGAGCCAGGCCGGCCGCGGACCCGATGGAGCCGTTGACGGCATCAGGCCCTGCGGCGTAGCGTGTCATACCGACTGGTCGGTCTGAGAGGTGGCGCATGCGGGTCACGGGCGAGGTCGTCGTCGTGACGGGCGCGGCGAGCGGCATCGGGCGGGCCTTGGCCCGGCGCTTCGCCGCCGAGGGCGCGGCCGGGGTGGTGGTGGCCGACGTCGACGAGGCGGGCGCGGCCGCGGTGGCCCGTGAGATCGGCGACCGGGCGCTGGCCGTGCGGGCCGATGTCACGGTCGAGGCGGAGGTCCGCGCCCTGGCCGACGTGGCGGAGCGGGAGTTCGGCCCCATCGGCCTCTTCTGCTCCAACGCCGGGATCATCACCGGGCACGGCCTGGACGCGTCCGACGCGGACTGGTCGCGGGCGCTCGCGGTGAACACGCTCGCGCACGTCTACGCGGCCCGGGCCGTCGTCCCCCGCATGGTGGAGCGCGGCGGCGGCTACCTGCTCAACACCTGCTCCGCGGCCGGGCTGGTCAGCTGCCCGGGCGACGCGCCGTACGCGGTGAGCAAGGCGGCCGCGATCTCCTTCGCCGAATGGCTCGCCATCCACTACCGGGCGAAGGGCATCCGGGTGAGCGTGCTCTGCCCGCAGGGCGTGCGCACGCCGATGATGGAGCGCGGGCTCGCGGAGGACCACCTCACCGCCCGCGGGGTGGCGAAGGCGGCGCCCCTGCTCGACCCGGACGACGTCGCCGCCCAGGTCGTCGACGCCCTCGCCGAGGAGCGGTTCCTCATCCTTCCGCACCCCGAGGTGGCCGAGTACGTCCGCCGGAAGTACGACGACACCGACCGCTGGATCGCCGGGATGTCGCGCTTCGTTGCGTCACTGGGGGAGCGCTGACGCCCGTCCGATTACGCGGAACTCCGAACGTCCGCTACACTGACGGGGCAGCCGAGATCGCGGCACGGGGCTATAGCGCAGTCCGGTAGCGCACCTCCATGGCATGGAGGGGGTCTGGGGTTCAAATCCCCATAGCTCCACCAGCGAGGCCGGTCCCGGCCCGTCCGGACGACGGACGCGCCGGGACCGGCCTTTTTCCGTGGGCATCGGCTCTCCGTGAGCCCCGGCGGATGCCGCGCGGTCCCGTCGCACCCTAGGCCGGCGTTCCGGGCCGTCGGACCGGCCCGCCACCGCCGTGCCGCCCGCTCAGGCCCCGCCGCCTCGCGGCCGTCCGGTTTCTGCTACGGTTGCCCGCGATGAACAGGACGAAGGCGACACCCCGGGCGTGGAAGGGGGCGCTCCTCGTCGCCGGGACCACCTCCGGCGCCGGGAAGAGCGTCGTCGTGGCCGGCCTGTGCCGGTGGCTGGCCCGCCGTGGGGTGCGGGTCGCCCCGTTCAAGGCGCAGAACATGGCGCTGAACTCCATGGTCACCGCCGACGGCGGTGAGATCGGCCGCGCCCAGGCGATGCAGGCGGCGGCCGCCCGCGTCGAGCCGGAGGCCGCGATGAACCCGGTGCTGATCAAGCCCGCGGGGGAGCGGCACTCCCACGTGGTCGTGCTCGGCCGGCCGTACGACATGGTGGATGCGCGTTCCTATTGGACGCGCACGCCACCCCTCCTCGAGGTCGCCCTGGACGCCCTCGCCGGGCTGCGCCGCCGGTTCGACGTGGTGGTCTGCGAAGGCGCGGGCAGCCCGGCCGAGGTGAACCTGCGGCCGCGCGACATCGCCAACATGGGGCTCGCCCGCGCTGCGGACCTGCCCGTGCTCGTGGTCGGGGACATCGACCGGGGCGGGGTCTTCGCCCACCTCGCCGGCACGCTCGCCGTGCTCGACCCCGCCGACCAGCGGCACATCGCCGGCTTCGTCATCAACAAGTTCCGCGGGGACGCGGCGCTGCTCGAACCGGGGCTCGAGTGGCTCCGGGCCGCCACCGGGCGGCCCTGCCTCGGCGTGCTGCCCTGGCGGTCCGGGCTGTGGCTCGACGCCGAGGACTCCCTCGATCTCGGCGAACGCCCCGACCTGCTCACCCCACCCGCCGGCCGGGACGTCCTGCGGGTCGCGGTGGTACGGCTCCCGCGCATGTCGAACGTCACCGACGTGGACCCGTTGGCGGCGGAGCCGGGGGTGAGCGTGCGCCTGGTCGCCACCCCGGCCGAGGTGGCGGAGGCGGACCTGGTCATCGTGCCCGGCACCCGGACGACCGTCGCCGACCTGGCATGGCTGCGCGAGCGCGGGATCGGCGACGCCTTGCGCCGGCGGGCGGCGGACGGACGGCCCGTGCTCGGGATCTGCGGCGGGCTGCAGATGCTCGGCGCCGTCATCGACGACGGGGTGGAGAGCCGCGCGGGCCGGGTCCCCGGGCTCGGCCTCCTGCCCGTGCGCACCGTGTTCACACCGGAGAAGGTGCTCGACTTGGTGCAAGGTACCTGGCGGGGCCACCCGGTGGCCGGTTACCGGATCCACCACGGCCGGGTCACGGCCGAGGGCGGGGAGCCGTTCCTCGACGGCTGCCGGGCCGGGTCGGTGTGGGGCACCACCTGGCACGGGATCTTCGAGGGCGATGCGTTCCGGCGCGCCTTCCTCGCCGAGGTGGCCCGGTGCGCCGGGCGGGACTGGACCCCGGGCACGGTCTCCTTCGCCGAGCGCCGGGAGGCCCGGCTCGACGCGCTCGCCGACCTGATCGAGGCGCATCTGGACACGGACGCGGTGTGGCGGCTGATCGAGGGCGGCGTGCCCGGCGGGCTGCCGGTCGTCGGCCTGGCCCGGCGTCCCGGCGGCTCCTGAGCCGACCCGTGACCGTCCCAGGGGCGGTGGGGTGGTCCTCGGTGGTGGGCGGGTGCGGTGCCGGTATGTGGCAGGCGGGGTGCCCGTGGAGCCGTGCGCCGTGCCGCACCGGGAGCTACGCCCGTGTGCCGTGCCCTGGCCGTGCCGCACCGGAGCCCCGCCTGGGTGCCCTGGCCGTGCCGCACCGGAGCCCCGCCTGGGTGCCGTGGCCATGCCGCACCGCAGCCCCGCCCGGGCGCCGTGCCGTACGGCATGGCCGGGATCTTGCCGGGCACCGCGCCGGGCCCGGTGCGGCCGGCGGTCGCGGGGGAGCGGGCTGCGGGCTGGGTGTTCTTGAAGTGTGACAGCGATCTCCACCCTCAAGCCGTGGGAGATGCCGTACGCTCCCACACGTGTCATCTGGGGAATTTGGGACGAAAGCCGTCCCTTCGTATGTAGCGGCCGAGGCGGAGACCACGCCCCTCCCGAAGATCACGGTGCCGGAGGCGCAGGTTCCGCCCAACCCGCCGAGCAGAAGCCTGGGTGACCTGCCGATGCGGGTGGTTTACCGGGCGCTGGCCGGTGTCGCCGCGGTCGCGGTGGCCGGGTCGGTCACCGCGGTGGTGCTGCTGACCCGAAAGGACGACCCCACACCGACGACCGTCGCGGCCCGGCCCTCCCTTCCCGCCGTCTCCGTACCGGCCACCGCGGTCCCGGCGACGGCGTCGAACGCCGTCCCGACTGCCACGGCGTCGGCGTCCGGGAGCGCGGCGCCGAGCCCCGCGGCGAGCCCGTCTGCCAAGGGCGACCCGCTCACCGTGGCGCTCGCCGACCCACGGGTGCCCGCGCTCCCGGAGAAGCAGCGGAAGCTGAAGACGCTGTCGGGGCGGGCCGCCCCGACCCGCGGCCTGATCAAGGATCGCCGGTCCGGCGTGGCCCTTCCGCGGCTCGGCAAGGTATGGCGGCGGGCCACGGCCAATCCCTTCGCCTCCCGGCAGGTGCTGCCCAAGGTGAAGGGGCTGGAGTTCCGCGGCATGCTCGTCTCCTGCCCGGTTCCCATCCCCGTGCAGGACAGCCTGCGCGACACCGCCCTGCTGGCCGCCCGGTGGACGCTCAACCATCACCCGTCCGGTGGAACGATCACATGGACGGCGTCGCAGTCCATCAAGGTCGGCAAGCGGAAGGGCTGGCTGCTCGGCTACCGGGTCGGCTACACCATCAAGGACAAGAAGCGGAGCTCGATGGCGGCCGTCGCGCTCATCGACGTGCCGCAGAAGAAGCCCGCTCTGGTGTTCATCACCATTCCGGATGCCCAGAAGAGGCACTGGCGTGACATCAACAAGGTGATGTCGTCGCTCAAGGTGCTCTGAGGCCCCCCTCGGCGTGGTGCTCAGCCCTCGGCCAGGACGATCACGTGGTCGCCCTTGCGGAAGGTCACCGCACGGGACCGGTCGGGGTTGAGCACCACGCCGAAGTGGGGCGGCACCGTGGCCTGCTCGGAGAGCCGGTACCCGATCGCGGTCTGGCCGCGCCGGCGCGCCGACTCGATCAGCGTGGGGAAGGTGACCGGCACCCCGGGGGTGACGTACTCCTCGACCGGCCGCGCGTAGATCTCCGATCCCTCGGGGTCGAAGAGGTGGCCGAACACCTGGGACAGGTACGGGTTCTCGGCGAGCTGGGCGAGCAGCAGCCCGATCACCGTGTTGCTGATCACGATGTCGTCGGCCTCGGTGACCTCGGCGAGCTCCCGGTTGTTCTCGTCGTGCATCTCGCTCACGATCGAGTAGCGGTCGCCGAGGGTCCGCTGCATGTCCCGGAGCTGCAGCAGCGTCATGAGCGTCCGCGTGTCCGCGTGGTGCGGGTCGTACCGGTCGTCGGAGAGCACGATCACGTGCTGGTAGAGGCCGACGGAGAGCGACTCCAGCGCGAAGCGGTCGGTGGTGTCGCACTCCTTGACGTTCACCTTGAGGTTGGCCAGGCCCACCAGATCACCGCCCGCCATGGGATGGTCGCTCGCGACGTCGAGCACCGAGCCCGGCGGGACGTAGGCGTCGAGATGGCGGATGATCTTCGGAGCCCGCTCGTTCCACCCGAGCATGAGCGTCCGCTCCGGACCGGCGGCGGAGGCGCTCACGGAGACGATGTGCCGGTCGTCCGTCTCCGGGGCGCCGTCGGCCAGCCGGATGAGCGAGTCGTCCTCGGCGATCATGGCGATCTCGTCGGCGGGGTCGATCACCGTGTCCATGGGCGGGTTGAGGACGACCCCGTCCGGCCGGCGCAGGCCGATGACGCTGGCGGTGCGGTACGCGTGGAGCGCCTCGCCGTACGTGCGGCCGGCGAGCGCGGGCTCCCGGCGCAGGTAGATCTCGCCGCCGTCGAAGTCGAGCAGGTCCATGCAGATCACCGACATCCCGGACTGGCGGGTCGACTGCACGATCAGCCGGGAGATGAGGTCCTCGCTGTCGACCAGGTGGACGGCGGGGCCGCCGGCGAGCCGGGCGGCGGCCATGTTGCGGGACGAGGCGATCGCCGCGACCACCGGGGGATGGTGGCCGGCCCGCTTGGTCAGGGCGAGCAGCGTCTTGATCACGTGCGCGTCGGGGTCGTCCCGCTGCGGGGAGAGCACGACCACGCACCGCGCGGTCTCCAGGCTGAGCAGGTCGAGGTCGCTCGGCTCGGTGGGCTTGCCGGTGCGGCACACCACGCGCGTCCGGCCGGTGTCGCCGACCCGGTCCCGGATCGCGTCCTCCATGCTGACCTTGTCCTTGTCGGCGAGGATCGCGATGGCCGAGTGCCGCTGGCTCGCGTGCGCCTTGACCAGCTCGGAGACGATCGTGAAGACCTGCTCGGACCAGCCAAGGATCACGATGTGGCCGCGCTCGATGACCCGGGAGCGGCCCTTGCGCAGCTCCTCGATCTTGCTGCGGAAGCCCGAGGAGAGCACGCCGACCAGGGTGCTCACGATGAAGATGCCGCCGAGGGAGGCGGCGAGCATCAGCGCGAGATAGGGAGCGGTTCCGGTGTCGCTGGCGATCTTGCCAGGGCTCAGCGTGCGCATGAGGATCAGCCAGAGCGCGCCGGGCCATCCGTCGGTCCCCGCCTCACCCGGGGTGATCCACATGGCGAGCGCGCTGATCACCAGGATCAGCGCGAACGAGACCAGGCCGAGCCAGCCGATCAGGGCGACCGTGCCCTTGGCCATGGTGTTGTCGAACCAATATCGCAAGCGCGCGCGTAACGTAGTTTTCGCCACGAAAGCCCCTTAAGCCAGGAATATCGGTTCTGGCGCCTGATCAACGGGGACCCATACTAGGAGCAAACTAGGCTGTCCGATCGTGACCGAATTCGTGCTCGCCTCCGCCTCGCCCGCCCGCCTCAACGTGTTGCGCGGGGCCGGGCTCGACCCCAAGGTCATCGTCAGCGGCGTCGACGAGACGGCGATCACCGCCGAGACCCCGGAACGGCTCTGCCTCGCCCTCGCCGAGGCGAAGGCCGCCGCCGTCGCCGCCACGCTCAGCCACGGCATCGTCCTCGGCTGCGACTCCGTGCTCGAGCTCGACGGCGTCGCGTACGGCAAGCCCGCGTCACCGGAGGAGGCGATCGCCCGGTGGCGGATGATGCGGGGGAGGACCGGGCGGCTGCTCACCGGGCACTGCGTCATCGACGTCGCGGCCGGCCGCCGCGCCTCCGACGTCGCCGCCACCCTCGTGCGGTTCGGCACCCCGGACGACGAGGAGATCGCCGCCTACGTGGCGAGCGGGGAGCCGCTGCGGGTCGCCGGGGCCTTCACCCTCGACGGCCTCGGCGGCTGGTTCGTGGACGGCATCGACGGCGACCACGGCAACGTGATCGGCGTCTCGCTGCCCCTGCTGCGCCGCCTGCTCGCCGAGATCGGGGTGCCCGTCACGCGGCTTTGGCGCTAGTCTGCCCGGCATGATGATCAGGGTGAGGAGCGCACTGCGTGATCTCGTCGCGGGCTGCGGCTGCCTGTTCCGGGGTCTGGCGTGGGTGATGGCCCACCGCAGGTGGTGGCTGTTCGGGCTGCTCCCCGCGCTGATCTCGCTCCTGCTCCACGCCGCGGCGATCGTATGGCTCCTGTTCAACGCGGTCGACGTCGCCGCCTGGCTGACGCCGTTCGCCGACGACTGGGGCTGGCGGGACGCGTTCCGGCGCATCCTCGCCTTCCTGCTCGTCGCCGGGGGCGTCGGGCTCTCCGTGTTCACCTACACGGCGGTGACGCTCGCCATCGGCGAGCCGTTCTACGAGAAGCTGTCGGAGAAGGTCGAGGAGGACCTCGGCGGGCTGCCCGAGACCGCCGACCAGCCCTTCTGGCGGACGTTCTTCCGCTCGATCCGGGACAGCGCGGTGATCCTCGGCTACATGCTGATGTTCACCGTGCCGCTCTTCCTGCTCGGGTTCGTCCCGGTGATCGGGCAGACGGTGATCCCGGTGATCGCCGCGCTGGTCGAGGGGTTCTTCCTCACCGCGGAGCTGACCACGGTGAGCATGGAACGCCGGGGGATCCTGCGCAAGGAGCGGTTCGCCCTGCTCCGCGGCAGGATGCCGGCCGCGCTGGGGTTCGGGGTCCCGGTCTTCCTCGCCTCCATGCTGCCGCTGGTGAACGTCATCCTCATGCCGGCGATCGTGGCCGGCGCCACCATGCTCGTCCGGCTCCACCTGGCGCGGGAACCCCGGTCCGCCGGCGCGATCGCCGCGTGAGAACAGCTCGGCCGCTGCCCGGGCCGGGCCGGAGGGTGGCGGCCGCAGTGGCGGACGCCCTGGGCGCGCCCTGAGCGGGTGAGCACGGCGCAGGCCGCCGCCGGGTGAGCGCGGCCTCCACTTGAGGCCACGTCATGGAGTGACACGCACCCGAACCGCCCCAGGCGAGCGCGGCTTCCACAGCGACGACCGCATCCGGCGCCGTACCGGGGCCGTGCGCCCGGTACGGCCCGCGTCATCCACAGGATCGGCCCGGGGCGGCATCCGGGGCGGCGCGCCGGGGCACCCTCTGAGGGCATGAAACCGACGCTGCTCCTCACCGGCCCGGCCGACCTCCTCGCCGCGGTGCCGTACCTCATCGGCTTCCACCCCGCCGACAGCATGGTGGTCATCGGCTCCGCCGGGGAGGAGTTACGGCTCAGCGCCCGGTGGGATCTGCCGCTCGCCCCGGACCGGATCGGCCGGATCGTCCCGGTGCTCCGGCGCGAGGGGGTGACCGCCGTGATCCTCGCCGGGTACGGCCCGGAGCGGCTCGTCACCCCGGCGGTGGGCACGGTCACCGGGCTGCTCGCCCGGGCGGGGATCCGCGTGGCCGAGGCCCTGCGCGCCGAGGGCGGGCGCTACTGGACCTACTCGTGCCCCGGCCTCGGCTGCCATCCGGCCGAGGGCATCCCGTACGACCCGTTCTCCAGCCGGGTCGCCGCCGAGGCCGTCCTCCACGGCCTGGTCGCCCTGCCCGACCGGCAGAGCCTGCTGCGCTCGCTCGAGCCCAGCGGTGGCGCGGCCATGCGGCGGATCACCGGGCGGGTGGTGCGGGAGCTCCGGGCGAGGCTGACCGAGACCGCGCTCCGCGACGACGGGTTCGCCGCGGCGTTCGTGGCCGACGGGCTGGCACGGGTGCGCGACGCCGTCCGCCGGTACGGCTCGGGCGGCCGCCTCACCGACCACGAGGTGGCCCGGCTCGGGCTCGACCTCGCGGTCATCCGGATCCGGGATGAGGCGTGGGCCTTGATCGACGACAGCGACGCCCACGTCACGCTCTGGCGGGACGTCACCAGGCGGCTGGAGCCGGGCTTCGCCGCGCCGGCCGCCTCGCTGCTCGCCGCCGCCTCCTGGTGGCGGGGCGACGGTGTGCTCGCCGGGGTCGCCGTGGAGCGGGCGCTCGCGGCGGACCCGGGGTACTCGATGGCGATCCTGCTCCGCCAGGCGGTCACCGGTCTCGTCCCGCCCGCGGTGTTCCGCGGCCGTATGCCCACCCCCGGGGATCTCGACCGGGAGATGGGGCCGCCGAGGGCGAGCTGGCTCCTGCCGCTGCACCGGTTGCTCGCCCGGGCGCAGCCCGGAGCGGCCCGGTGACTGCGTCAGGAAAACTCGGGCGCGTCCGCGTCAGGTGCCTCGGAAGGGCCGCCGTCCTCTTCCTTGCGGCGGCGTTCGTTGTACGCCCGCATCCGGGCGGGGTAGCCGGTGAGCTGAACGTCGTAGACGGGCAGGCCGAGCTTCCGCGCCACCCGGTGGATCACGGCGGGGGAGCCGACCCGCCGGCGCATCCACTCGCCGTCGTGCGCCACGGCGACGGCCGTCATCGTGGTGGCGAAGGTCTCCGGCTCCACGTAGAACTCCACGCCCCGCCGGGTCTTGGCGAACTCGATGAGCGCCTCGATGTCCGCCGTGGTCGCCTCCCGGTCCAGCTTCGCCATCCGTCTCCCTCGAAGCCGCCGGAGACCATAAGGATCAAACCACTTCATGAATCGTATATAACGCCGCGTTTGTCGCGTGCGCATAAGACACGCGGATCGATCTCAGTGACCCGTCAGGGCCGAACTCGGGGATGTCCCTGATGCCGATCGCGCGCCCGGTGCCGAGGATGGTTCACGAGGTGCCAGGTCCAGCGACGGAAGGGACGGCTTCGCATGTCGGTGACGACGACACGACCGGCGCGCCCACCCGTGGCGCATCCCGGCCTCCGCGTGTCCGACGGCGACCGGGAGCGGGCGGTCGAGGAGATCAAGACGGCCTTCGCCGACGGCAGGCTCGACAAGGCAGAGATGGACGAGCGGCTCCAGCTCGCGATGAGCGCCAGGACCGCCGCCGACCTCCACCACGCGGTCGCCGATCTGCGCGGCCCGGCCCGGCCGCGGTGGACGCCGACGTGGAAGGTGGACGCGCCCGTCGACAGCGGGGACCGGGTCGGCGCGGCAGCGGCCCACCTGCTCACCCTCTGCGGGCTGTTCATGATCGGCCCGCTGATCATGCTCATGTCGGCCGGCCGCCACGCGCCCTACATCAGAGGGCACGCGATCGAGGCGCTCAACTTCCACCTCACCGTCCTCGGCGCGACCCTGCTGCTGCCGATCACCATCGTCGGGATCCTGCTCCTGCCGGTCGTGTGGGTCCTCGCGATCGTGCTTCCCGTGGTCGGCGGGTGCGCCGCGCTGCTCGGCCGGGAGTTCCGGTACCCGCTCACCGTCCGGCTCGTGCGCTGACCCGCTCCGGCGGGCCGGCCGGCGTCAGCGGGGGAGCAGCGCGCGAACCGCGGCCACGGTGTCGGCCTGCTCGGGCCGTTTGTCCGGCCGGTAGCGCAGCACCCGGGCGAACCGGAGCGCCATCCCGCCGGGGTACCGGGGCGAGCGCTGCACCCCGTCGAAGGCGATCTCCACGACCAGCTCGGGCTTCACCGTGACCACCCAGCCGTCGGTGGGGCCCACGGCGAGCCGCAGCAGCCGCTCGGTCTGCCAGGCCAGCAGCTCGTCGGTGAGGCCCTTGAAGGTCTTGCCGAGCATCACGAAGCCGCCGGTCTCCGGGTCGTATGCGCCGAGGTGCAGGTTGGAGAGCCACCCGGTGCGCCGCCCGCTGCCCCATTCGGCGGCCAGCACCACGAGATCGAGGGTGTGCCGCGGCTTGACCTTGATCCACCCCGCCCCGCGCCGGCCCGCGGTGTACGGCGTCTGCGGGGACTTCACCACCACGCCCTCGTGGCCGCGCTGGATGGCGTCGGAGAAGAACCGCTCGCCCTCGTCCGGGTCCCCGGTCACGATCCTGGGGGCGATCAGCTCGGCCGGGACGGCCGCCTCGAGCGCGGCGTGCCGCTCCGAGCCGGGCAGGTCGAGCAGATCGGCCCCGCCGACGCGCAGGGCGTCGAAGAAGAAGACGCTGAGCGGCACGCTCTTGCGGAGCGCGGCCACATCGGTGCGGCTCGCCACCCGGCCGGAGGTGACCTGGAACGGCTCGGGCCGCCCGTCGGGCCGGAGCGCGATCACCTCGCCGTCGAGCACCAGGTCGTCGTCGGGGAGGGCGAGCACGGCCTCCACCAGCTCGGGCACCTGGGCGGTGATGTCGTCGAGGGTGCGGGTGAACACCCCGACCCAGCCGCCCTTCCGGTGCGCCTGCACCCGGACGCCGTCGAACTTCCACTCGATCGCGGCGGGGCCGCCGATCTTCTCCAAGGCCGCGGTGACGCTCGGCGCGCTCTGGGCGAGCATCGGCGCGACCGGCCGGCCGACCTCCAGCCGGAACTCCCGCAGGGCGGCGACCCCGCCCCGCAGCGCCGCCGCCCCCACCGCGGGGAGCGAGCCGCGCAGGGTGAGGGCCCGGCGGACCTCCTGGGCCGGGACCTCGGCCGCGGCGGCGATCGCCTCGATCATCACGCCCTCGAGCGCGCCCTGGCGCAGCTCACCGGCGAGCAGCCGCCGCAGGAACGACTGCTCCTGCTCGGTCAGCGAGGCGAACAGCTCGCCGAGCAGCTCCCGCCGAGCGGCCTGCGATCCGGGGCCGGACTGGGCCTTGATCCGCTCGAGCATCGCGTCGACCTGCGTGACGGTCGCCGTGGCGATCTGCCGCGGGCCGGGCAGGTCCAGCAGGCTGCGCCAGCCGACGCCGATCTGCCGCTGCGGCAGCTCACCGGAGAGGTAGGCGATCGCGATCTCCGCCTCATCGGGGCCGGCCCGGCGCAACAGCTCGGCGAGGTGCCCGATCTTGGCCTTGCGGGATGAGTCCGCGGCGACCGCCGCCGACGTCCGGGCCAGTTCGATGAGCAGCACACCGTCATCCTGCCCCACGATCGGGCCGCCGCCCAGCTCATGCCGCCGGGCCGCGGAGGACGCGGCGCACCGGCGGCCCGCGGCGGCGCCTCCGGCGCACCGCGCCGCCCCCGTGGGCCGGCCACGGCGACCCGGCGCGCCGCTCACGGGGCACCTGAGCCGCCCACGGCGCGCGGACCGGCCGTGCGACGCCCGGCCGGTCCCATCCGAGGCCGGCGATGCCCGTCCGTGCCCCGGCGGTTCCACCGTGCCCCGGCGGCTCCCGCCCGCCCGGGTGTACTACACCGGCCCCGGTGCGCCCGGTTCGCACCGGGACACGGTCCTACCGAGGCCTACCGAGGCGCGCGATCTCACGGGACCGGGGCTCACCCGGGCAGGCGCCCGCCACCGGGCAGGCTCCCGGGATCACCCCAGAGGTTCACCCGGGCACGCGCTCACCAGGACTGGTGGAGGGGCATGCCCTCGGTGTAGCCCGACGGGCTCTGCACGCCGACGATGGCCCGCTCGTGGAACTCCTCCAGGTTGGCGGCGCCCGCGTAGGTGCAGGCGGAGCGCAGGCCGGCGACGATGGAGTCGATCAGGTCCTCCACGCTGGGCCGCTGCGGGTCCAGGTACATGCGCGCGGTGGAGATCCCCTCCTCGAAGAGCGACTTGCGCGCCCGCTCGAACGGGGTGTCGTCCGCGGTGCGCAGCCGTACCGCCCGGGCGGAGGCCATGCCGAAGTTCTCCTTGTACTTCCGCCCGTCCGGGGCGATCTTCGTGTCGCCCGGCGACTCGTAGGTGCCGGCGAACCAGGAGCCGATCATCACGTTCGAGGCGCCGGCGGCGAGCGCGAGCGCCACGTCGCGCGGGTGGCGGATGCCACCGTCCGCCCACACGTGGCGGCCCAGGCGGCGCGCCTCGGCGGCGCACTCCAGCACCGCGGAGAACTGCGGCCGGCCCACCCCGGTCATCATCCGGGTGGTGCACATGGCGCCCGGGCCGACGCCGACCTTCACGATGTCGGCCCCGGCCTCGACCAGGTCGCGCACGCCCTCGGCGGTGACCACGTTCCCCGCGACGATCGGCACGGTGGGCCCCAGCCTCCGCACCGCCCGCAAGGCCGAGATCATCTTCTCCTGGTGGCCGTGCGCGGTGTCCACGACCAGCACGTCCACCTCGGCGTCGAGCAGCTCCTTGGCCTTGGCCGCCACGTCGCCGTTCACGCCGACGGCGGCCGCGATGCGCAGCCGGTTCTTGGCGTCGACGTTCGGCCGGTAGAGGGTGGACCGGAGCGCGCCGGTGCGGGTGAGCACGCCGACGAGCCGGCCCTCCCGGTCGACGACCGGCGCGAGCCGGTGGTTGCCCTCGTGCAGCGCCTCGAAGGCCGACTGCGGGTCGATCCCGTCGGGCAGGGTCTGCGGCGAGGCCGTCATCACCTGGCCGAGCTGGGTGAACATGTCCACGCCCTGGCAGTCGGCCTCGGTGACCACGCCGATCGGGCGGTTCTCCCAGTCCACCACGATGACCGCGCCGTGCGCCCGCTTGGGCAGCAGGCTCAGCGCCTCACCGACCGTGTCGTGCGGGGTGAGGGTGATCGGCGTGTCGTAGACGAGGTGGCGGCTCTTCACCCACCGGATCACCTCGGCGACCACGTCGATCGGTATGTCCTGCGGGATGACCACCAGGCCGCCCCGTCTGGCCACGGTCTCCGCCATGCGGCGCCCCGCCACCGCGGTCATGTTGGCGACCACGATCGGGATCGTGGTGCCGGAGCCATCGCTGGTGGTCAGGTCCACGTCCAGCCGCGACCCGACCGCCGACCGGGACGGCACCATGAACACGTCGTTGTAGGTCAGGTCGAAAGGCGGCTTAACGTCGTTGAGGAATCGCACGTGAGTCCACCCTATGTGATGAGCGAGCGAAAGGTGAGGGGCCGCGGGCCGCGGCCGCCGCGGGGCGAGTGCCGTGAGCGGGCCGCCGGTCGAACGGTGCGGGCCGCGCAAGGCGCCGGAGCTCCGCGACGGCCGTGAGCGGGCCGCCGGTCGCCTGTGATCCGGATCGCCCGACCCCGGGAGGCGGCGCCGGATATCGTGCACCGGTGGGAGGGGATCCTGTGCACGTCGTTGACCGTCCGGAGCTGATCGTCGTCGGCCACGCCGTACGGACGACCAGAGCGGCCGAGGCGGATCCGGCCCGCGCGCAGCTTCCCGGCCTGTGGGTGCGCGCCGCCGCCCCGGGGGCGTTCGCCCACGTTCCCGGCCGGGTCGACGAGAACCTGTACGCGGTGCTCACCGACTTCGAGCGCGGGGAAGACGGGGCCTTCACCCAGGTCGTGGGGGTGGCGGTGCACGCGGCCACCGGGCTCCCCGAGGGCATGGTCGCGGTTCGCGTCCCGGGGGTGCCCGCCATGCTGTTCCGCGCGCGGGGACCCAGGCCGGCCGCGCTGGTCGAGGCCTGGGAGCAGGTGTGCGCGCACGTCGCGTCCGGCGCGCCCCCGGCCCGCGCCTTCACCACCGATCTGGAGATCCATCATCCGGACGGGGTCGACCTCTACATCGCCATCTTGCCCCCGTTCGGGCAGGGCTGAGAACGCCCGCCACGACCGCCGCACGTCCCGGCGCTCCTGGGGACCGGTCCGCGCGCCGCGGGCTAGAACTCGTTTCACATGCGATGGGAGACTCTTGGGCGTGAAGTGGAAGACGCTCTCCCTGCTGCCCATGCCCGAAGAGGCCGTGCGCTCCATGCTCGGCGAGCTCGCCGGCCGGCTGGACGTGATCATCCCCGACGCCCACGACCGGGACGCGATGCTGAAGGCGATCCCCGAGGCGGAGATCGTGGTCGGCGACTTCAGCGGATCCCTCGCCTTGGACGCCGAGGCGGTGCGCCTCGCGCCGCGGCTCGCCTTCGTCCAGCAGCCCTCCGTGGGGGTGGACGGGCACGACATCGACGCGCTCACCGCCGCCGGGGTGCCCCTCGCGAACACGGCCGGGGTGAACGCCGTCGCGGTCGCCGAGTGGTGCCTCGGCGCCACGCTCGCCCTCCTGCGGCACCTGCACGACGGCGACCGGGAGATGCGGTCGGGCGGCTGGCCGCAGTTCACCCTCCAGCGGCGCGAGCTGGCCGGCTCCCGGGTCGGCATCGTGGGCTTCGGCCCGATCGGCGCGGCCTGTGCCCGGATGTTCGGCGCCCTCGGCTGCGAGGTCGCCTACTGGTCCCGCACCCCCAAGGCCGAGACGTACGGCGCGGCCTACCGCGACCTCGACTCGCTGATCTCCACCAGCGAGGTGCTCGTCCTCGTGCTGCCGCTCACCCGGGAGACCCGCGGGCTGATCGGCGAGGAGCGGCTCTCCCGCATGCCGGCAGGGTCGATCCTGGTCAACGCGGCGCGGGGCGAGATCGTCGACACCGCCGCGCTGCTCGCCGCGCTGGAGTCCGGCCACCTCGCCGGGGCGGCGCTCGACGTGTTCGACACCGAGCCCCTCCCCGCCGACCACCCCCTCCGCTCCTGCGACAAGGTGCTCCTGTCCCCGCACGCGGCCGCGGTCACCCCGCAGGCCACCACCCGCCTGATCCAGTGCGTGCTCGACAACCTCACGGCCGCGGTCGAGGGACGCCCGGTGCGGAACGTGGTCAACGGCGTGGACCCCGTGGTCCGCCGCCGCGGGTAGCGCCCGGCCCGGCGGAGCGGACGGCCCCACCGCCCGGCGCCACCGCCCGGTGCCAGGGCCCCGGCGGACCGGGCGGATCCGGGCCGGCGGCGCGCCCCCGGCCCGGTCAGGGGACGCGATGGCGGCGGACCTTCCGGAGAGTTTTCGCTCACGTAACGTGTCGGCTCTGGTATCGGACGTGATCGCGGGATAGCGTGCCTAGGAGGCGATCTCTCCGACCCAGGGGGTGGTGATGCCGGAGCGCACGGCCAGTCTGACCGCCCATCGCGACGCCGTCGAGCGGCTGATCCGGTCCTACGCGGCCATCCCCAAGGGCACGCCGCCCCGGCTGGCCAAGCGCACCACGAACCTGTTCCGGTTCCGTGCGCCCACGGCCGCGGCCGGGCTCCCCGTCCGCGATCTCGACCGGGTGCTCGAGGTGGACCCGGAGACCCGCACCGCCGAGGTGCAGGGGATGACCACCTATGAGCGCCTGGTCGCGGCCACCCTGCCGTACGGGCTCATGCCGTACGTGGTGCCGCAGCTCAAGACCATCACGCTCGGCGGCGCGGTCACCGGGCTCGGCATCGAGTCGACGAGCTTCAAGGACGGCCTGCCGCACGAGTCGGTCGAGGAGATGGAGATCCTCACCGGGGACGGCCGGGTGGTCGTGGCGCGGCCCGACAACGAGCACGCCGACCTGTTCCGTGCCTTCCCCAACTCGTACGGCACGCTCGGCTACGCGCTGCGGCTGCGGATCGGGCTCGCCCCGGTCAAGCCGTACGTCCGGCTCACCCACATCCGGTTCACCGACGCGGACAAGTGCATGCTCGCCCTGCAGGAGATCTGCGAGCGCGGCGAGCACGACGACGGGCCGGCCGACTTCGTCGACGGCACGTTCTTCGGGCCGGACGAGATGTACCTCACCGTCGGCACGTTCGCCGACCGGGCGCCCTACACCTCCGACTACACCGGCATGCGGATCTACTACCGGTCCATCCGCAGCCGGACCCGGGACTGGCTCACCGTCCACGGATACCTGTGGCGGTGGGACACCGACTGGTTCTGGTGCTCGCGGGCGTTCGGCGTGCAGCACCCGCTGGTCCGGGCCCTCGTCCCGCGCCGCTGGCTCCGCTCGGACGTCTACCGCCGGCTGGTCGGCATCGACCGGCGGCTCGGCATCACCGCGCGGGCGGACCGGTGGCTGGGCCGGCCGCCGCGGGAGACGGTGATCCAGGACATCGAGGTGCCGGTCGAGCGGGGGGCCGAGTTCCTCGAGTTCTTCCACCGGCAGGTCGGCATGACCCCGGTCTGGATGTGCCCGCTCAAGACCACCCGGCACTGGCCGCTCTACCCGCTGGCCCCGGGCCGTCTTTACGTGAACTTCGGGTTCTGGGGGATGGTCCCGCTGCCGCCCGGCCGGCAGGACGGGTACTACAACCGGCTGATCGAGGAGACCGTCCACCGGCTCGACGGGCACAAGTCGCTCTACTCCACCTCGTACTACGACCGGGAGGAGTTCTGGCGGCTCTACAACGGGGACGCCTACTGGCCGGTGAAGCGGGCGTACGACCCGGAAGGGCGGCTGCTCGACCTCTACGAGAAGTGTGTCCGCGCGAGGTAGCAGGGGAGGGTGCCCGGTGAGGCTTGCGGCGCTGTTCGAGCAGATCGTCGGCACCGACACGGGGGTGCGGTTCGTCGCCTACGACGGGAGCGAGGCCGGCCCGCCGGACGCGGACGTCACCATCGAGGTCAAGTCGCCGGCCGCCCTCGCCTACCTCGCCCAGGCCCCGGGGGAGCTCGGGCTGGCCCGCGGGTACGTCTCCGGCCACATCGACGTGCACGGGGACCTGTACACCCTGCTCGACCGGATGTGGTCGCTCACCCTCAACGACCTGCCGCTGAGCAAGAAGCTCGGCGCGCTCCGGTCCGTGGGGATCAAGCCGCTGCTCATGCGGGTGGAGCCGCCCCCGCAGGAGGTACGGCGGAGCAGGCTCGCCCGGCTGGGGCTGCGCCACGCAAAGCGGCGGGACGCCGAGGCGATCCACCACCACTACGACGTGTCCAACCGGTTCTACGAGTGGGTGCTCGGCCCCTCCATGGCGTACACCTGCGCGGTCTTCCCCCGGCCGGACGCGAGCCTGGAGGAGGCGCAGTACACCAAGTTCGACCTGGTCGCGAAGAAGCTCGACCTGAAGCCGGGGATGCGCCTGCTCGACGTGGGCTGCGGCTGGGGCGGCATGGTGATGCACGCGGCCCGGGAGTACGGGGTGAAGGCGCTCGGGGTGACCCTCTCCCGGCAGCAGGCCGAGTGGGCGCAGAAGGCGATCGCCGAGGCCGGGCTGTCCGGCCTCGCCGAGGTCCGCCACATGGACTACCGGGACGTGCCCGAGACCGGGTTCGACCGGATCAGCTCGATCGGCCTCACCGAGCACATCGGCAAGAAGAACCTGCCGTTCTACTTCGGCTTCCTCTACCGGAAGCTGAAGCCGGGCGGGCGGCTGCTCAACCACTGCATCACCCGCCCGACCGGCGTCGAGAAGAGCATGAACAAGCGCGGCTTCATCAACCGCTACGTGTTCCCGGACGGCGAGCTGGTCTCGGTCGGCCACCTCATCCGCCAGATGGAGGACATCGGCTTCGAGATCCGCCATCAGGAGAACCTGCGGGAGCACTACGCGCTGACGCTGCGGCACTGGGTCGCGAACCTCGACCGGCACTGGGACGAGGCGGTCGAGGAGGTCGGCGAGGGCACCGCGCGGGTGTGGCGGCTGTACATGACCGGGAGCATCGTCGGCTTCGAGCGCGACAAGGTCCAGCTCCACCAGGTCCTCGCGGTGCGCCTCGACGACCGGGCCGAGGCCCACATGCCGCTGCGTCCCGCCGTGGGCTGGCCGTGACGCCGCCCGGGACGAGCGGCGCCACGGCATGCCGGTGACGGGGCCGATCCCCGCGCCCGCGCGGCGCCCCGGCGCCGGTGCCGCGCGGCCCGTGCTCAGCGCAGCTCGCGCTTGAGGATCTTCCCCGTGGCGGTCATCGGGAGGGAGTCACGGAACTCGATGATCCGCGGGTACTTGTAGGCCGCCATGTTCTCCTTGGCCCAGGCGATCAGCTCCTCCTCGGTGACCTCGGCGCCCGGCTTGCGGATGATGAACGCCTTGATCTCCTCGCCGTGCGACTCGTGCGGCACCCCGACGACCGCGGCGAGCGAGACCGCGGGGTGGGTCATGAGGACCTCTTCGACCTCCCGCGGGTAGACGTTGAACCCGCCGCGGATGATCATGTCCTTGGCCCGGTCGATGATGTAGTAGTAGCCGTCCTCGTCGCGCCGGGCGATGTCACCGGTGCGGAACCAGCCGTCCTTCATCACCTCGGCGGTCGCCTCGGGCCGCTTGTAGTAGCCCTTCATCACGTTGTGCCCGCGGATGGCGATCTCGCCGACGTCGTCGACCTCGTTCCAGTCGGCGTCGACGAGCTTCATCTCCACGCCCCAGATCGGGGTGCCGATCGACCCCGGCTTGGCCGGGCGGCCGAGCTGGTTGAACGAGGCCACCGGGGAGGTCTCGGAGAGCCCGTAGCCCTCGAGGATCTGGAGGCCGAACGTCTCCTTGAAGTCCTTGAGCACCTCGACCGGGAGCGAGGCGCCGCCGGAGACCACGGTGCGGAGCGCGCTCGGGACCGAGGCCTGCCCGGTGTGGACCGCGGTGAGCATCGCCCAGTACATGGTCGGCACCCCGACGAACAGGGTGACCTTCTCCTGCTCCATGAGCTTGAGCGCCTCGACCGGCTCGAACCGCGGCATCAGCACCAGGGTGGCGTGGCGCCGGAAACCGGCGTTCATCATCACGGTCTGGCCGAAGGAGTGGAACAGCGGCAGCACGGTCAGGTAGACGTCGTCCTCACCCCGCGGGAACATCTCGTCGCTCACCATGGCGTTCATGAGCATGTTCTGGTGGGTGAGCTCGGCGCCCTTCGGCTGCCCCGTGGTGCCGCTGGTGTAGAGGATCACCGCGGTGTCGTCGGCGGCCGTCGTCACGGTGGAGAACTCGCCAGACATGCCCTCGATGGCCGCCCACAGGGTCTCGCCGTACTGGGACTCCTTGGCGAACGGCGTGGCGGGCAGCACGATGAAGTGCTCGGTCACCTCGGCGGCCTCGAAGCCGGCGCGGCCCCGCTCGCCGATGGGGAGCTCGGGCGTGCCCTCGAAGCAGAAGAGGGCCTTCGCATCGGAGTCGGTGAGGTGGTAGGTGATCTCACGGGATTGGAGCAGCACGTTGAGCGGCACCGCCGTCGCGCCGGCCTTCAGGATGCCGAAGTAGACGAATGGGAAATACGGCAGGTTGGGGCAGAGCAGGGCGACCTTGTCGCCCTTGCGGATGCCCCGCGAGACGAGAAGGTTGGCGACCTGGTTCGCCAGGGTGTTGACCAGCGAGTACGGCACGCGGAGGTCTCCGTAGACCAGTGCCGTGCGGTCGGGGTATACCCGGGCGCTGTCCTCCAGCACGACGGCCAGGTTGAGCATGTGCGCTCCTCGGGGGGGTGAGTTCATACCAACCGGTAGGTATCTCAGCGTAATAAGCGAGGGCTCTGGTGCAATCGGTCCGGAGAGCGTGTAATCAGGCTGATACCTGCACCGCGACGGGTACAGAATCGAATTCGGTTTCAATTTTCGAGGCGGGAGGAGACGGAATGACGACCCAGCCGGCCGAGCGCCTGCCCATCACGTCGGCCGCGGACATCAACCTGTCCGACTGGGACTTCTGGGCCCGTCCCATCGAGGAGCGCGAGCACGCGTTCCGGCTGCTCCGCGAGCTGGACAAGCCGGCGTTCTTCGAGGAGCCCGAGACCCCCCTTCCCGTCGAGGCCGGCCCCGGCTACCACGCGCTCGTACGGCACGCGGACGTCGTCGAGGCGAGCCGCAACCCGCAGATCTTCTGCTCGGGCCAGGGCGGCGCGGTGAGCATCCCCGACATGCCCACCGAGTTCGCCGAGTACTTCGGCTCCATGATCAACATGGACGATCCGCGGCACGCGCGGCTGCGGCGGATCATCTCCCGGGCCTTCACCCCGCGCATGGTCAAGAAGCTCGAGGGCGACGTCGAGGCGGCCGCCCGGAAGATCGTCGACGATCTGCTCCGCATCGGCCCCGGCTGCGACTTCGTCACCGAGGTGGCGGCCAAGCTCCCCCTGAAGATCATCTGCGACATGATGGGGATCCCGGAGCGGGACTACCACTTCGTCTTCGAGCGGTCGAACATCATCCTCGGCTCATCCGACCGCGAGTACGTGAGCGACGCGGAGTCCATCGGCACCGCGCTGCTCACCGCCGGGATGGAGCTCAACCAGCTCCTCCAGGACCTCGCCGCCTACCGGGAGAAGAACCCCACCAACGACATCACGTCCGCGCTCATCAACGCGAACATCGACGGCGAGCGCCTCACCCCGCAGGAGATCGGATCCTTCTTCATCCTCCTCGTGGTCGCGGGCAACGAGACCACCCGGCAGGCCATCTCGCACGGCCTGTACCTGCTCACCGTGCACCCCGACCAGAAGCACCGCTGGCTGCAGGACATCGAGGGCTACACCCCCACCGCGGTCGAGGAGATCGTGCGGCTCGCCTCACCGGTGAACTGGATGCGCCGGAAGGTCACCCAGGACCACGTGATGAACGGCAACCTCTACCGCAAGGGGGAGAAGGTCCTCCTCTTCTACTGGTCGGCCAACCGGGACGAGCGCGTCTTCCCCGACCCCCAGCGGTTCGACATCGGCCGCACCCCCAACCCGCACGTCGCCTTCGGCGGCCCCGGGCCGCACTTCTGCCTCGGCGCCCACCTCGCCCGCCGGGAGATCTCGGTGATCTTCCGGGAGCTGCTTCACCGGGTGCCGCAGATCGAGGCGGGCACTCCCGAGCGGCTCTTCTCCAGCTTCATCAACGGCATCAAGCACATGACCTGCACCTTCTGACGCCGTCCGCGGGGTGCGTGGCCGCCGCCCCCGCGGCGGTCACGCGGCCGGCCGGGGCTGCGGTTCCCGGAGGGCGGCCACGATGCGCCCCGATGCGAGCCACGATGCGCCCCGATGCGGCGGCTTGAGCGGCCGGGCGTGCGGGGAGCGGCATGCCGGGGCGATCCCGTACGGCGGACGGCCTGCGCGCCGACAGCGCGTAAGGGAGCGCGTCGCCGGCCGCGCGGGCCTCCCGGCGGGCCCGTGTGCCGGGCGGCGGGCGGCACCGCGACGCGTGCGCTCAGGACGACGACCGGATCGGGCGGATCGACCGGAACACCGTGTTGATGTCGGGCAGCAGCTCCTTGGCGGACGCGGGCACCGCCATGGCGACGACGCTCGGCAGGTCGGTTCCGGTGTTCACCACCGCGACCACCAGCGTGACCGTCTCCCCGGGGGAGGTCATCCGGTAGGCGGCGATCAGGCCGGTGAGGCCGTGGCGCGACAGCCGCTGCCGGGCCACCTTGGCCGCCTTGGTGACCTCGGGGAACTGGGACTTGCGCACCTGGTAGGCCACCGCGCTCACCACGGGGTCGAGCCGGTCCGGCGCGGTGTAGCGGGAGGCGAGCGACTCGGGCAGCCTGCCGGACAGCAGCAAGGCCTCCGCCCCGCCCGCCGTCCCGGCCGGGGCGTACTGCCGCGTGGCGAAGCCGTGCTTCGCCTGAGGGTCCTGGTCCAGCCGCCAGGGGCCGCCGAGCCGGGGGAGGGTGATGCCCGCGGCGCGGTCGGCGACCACGCCGAGCACCGGAGACGGCGTCCCCTTATAGGTGGGCAGGGGCGGCAGCGCCGCCTGGCTCTTCGCCGCCGTGGCCGACGGGCTCGGCGACGGCGCGGACTTGGCGTCGTCGGCGTCGGCCCCCGCGCTCAGCGGCCCGGCGAGGAACGCCCACAGCAGCGCGGCGGTGAGCGCCACGATCACCGAGCCCACCAGCGCGTAGAGCCAGATCGGCCGCTTCTCCTCCTCATCGTCCTCGACGAACGAGCCCGCGGTCTGGCCCTCGCCGAAGACGGCCTTCCACAGCTCCTGCTGCCGGTGCGCGGGCGGGGTCCGCGGCCCGCTGATCTGACCGGCCGTCACGAACGGTTTGTACGGATCGTCCTCCGGGGGCGGAGGTTGGTACGGGCGGCGGGGAGCGTCCTCCGCCGGTCCGGTGGCGCCCACCGGCGGCCAGGGGCGCGCGGGCTCCGCCGGCCGTACCGGCTCGGACCGCTCCTGCGGCGGGGGCGCGGGCGGGCGGTGCTCCGGCGGCGTGCGCGGGGGCGGATCGTCTCTCCCGCTCATCCCGTGGGCGGGGCCGTCGTCGACCGGGCCGCGCGGCGCAGGGCCGTACGGCCCGGGATCCGCCGCGGGACCTCCGGGGAACGGCTGGCGGAACAGCGAACCCGTGGGGTCGGTGGGCGGATCCTGCATCGGCAGGTCTGAGGAGCTGTCAGCCACGCTGATGAACCCTAAACCCACCTGTCAAAGACGTCACAACGGATCCGTCACCATCGGGTATCGCATGTTGACTTTGCGGTGTCGAGGTGATCAACCCACTGCTGGCCAGACCTCTGGCTGCGCTACGCTTGACTTTGCGAACCGCTGCCCTGCTTGTCGGAACGGCTTTCTCAAGGTCGGCAGACGAGAACGCGAAGTGACGCGGGCGGCCCTTGCTCGGCACGAGGGCGTTCGCGCGCGAACGTCGTCAAGCGTGCCAGGTGTGTGAACCAGTTCGCCGCGCTAGGAGTGGAAGTGGACGACCAGGTGTATGACCCCCAGGCGCTGCAGGCCAAGTGGCTGCCGCGATGGGAGGAGCTGAACACCTTCGCCGCTGTCGAGGACCCCGCGGACCCGCGGCCGCGGCGGTACATGCTCGACATGTTCCCGTACCCTTCCGGCGACCTTCACATGGGCCACGGCGAGGCCTTCGCCATCGGTGACGTCGTGGCGCGGTACTGGTTCCAGAAGGGCTACAACGTCCTGCACCCGATCGGGTGGGACTCCTTCGGTCTCCCGGCCGAGAACGCCGCGATCAAGCGCAACGCCCACCCGGCCGAGTGGACCTACGCCAACATCGACACCCAGGCGAGGTCGTTCAAGCAGTACGCCACCTCCTTCGACTGGTCCCGCCGGCTGCACACCAGCGACCCCGAGTACTACCGGTGGAACCAGTGGCTCTTCCTCCGCTTCTACGAGCGCGGGCTCGCCTACCGCAAGGACGGCCTGGTCAACTGGTGCCCCAAGGACCAGACCGTGCTCGCGAACGAGCAGGTCATCAACGGCCGGTGTGAGCGCTGCCAGTCCGAGGTGGTGCGGCGCAAGCTGACCCAGTGGTACTTCAAGATCACCGAGTACGCGGACCGGCTGCTCGACGACATGAAGCAGCTCGAGGGCAAGTGGCCGGAGCGCGTGCTCACCATGCAGCGCAACTGGATCGGCCGCTCCACCGGCGCTGACGTCCAGTTCAAGATCGAGGGCCGCGAGGAGCCGGTCACCGTCTTCACCACCCGGCCCGACACGCTGTACGGCGCCACGTTCTTCGTGGTGGCGCCCGACTCGCCGCTCGCCGACGAGATCGTGGCGCCGGATCGGCGGGAGGCGCTCGCCCGGTACAAGGCCGAGGTCGCCAAGCTCTCCGACATCGAGCGCCTGTCCACCGAGAAGGAGAAGACCGGCGTCTTCCTCGGCGTGTACGCGATCAACCCGGTGAACGGGGAGCGCCTGCCGGTGTGGGCCGCCGACTACGTGCTCTCCGACTACGGCCACGGCGCGATCATGGCCGTGCCCGCGCACGACCAGCGCGACCTCGACTTCGCCCTGAAGTTCGGCCTGCCGGTGCGGGTCGTGGTGGACACCGGCGAGCCCGACCCGGCCGAGACCGGCATCGCCACCCCCGGTGAGGGCAAGCTGATCAACTCCGGGCCGCTGAACGGCCTCTCCAAGGCCGAGGCGATCCAGAAGATGATCGAGATCCTCACCGAGAACGGCACCGGCAAGGCGGCGGTCAACTACCGGCTCCGCGACTGGCTGGTGTCGCGGCAGCGGTACTGGGGCACGCCGATCCCGATCATCCACTGCCCGTCCTGCGGTGAGGTCCCGGTCCCCGACGACCAGCTTCCGGTCACCCTGCCCGACCTGCGCGGGGAGGCCCTCGCCCCGAAGGGCGTCTCGCCCCTGGCGAGCGCCGAGGAGTGGGTCAACGTCGACTGCCCCAAGTGCGGTGGCCCGGCCAAGCGGGACACCGACACGATGGACACCTTCGTCGACTCCTCCTGGTACTTCCTGCGGTACTGCGACCCCGATTACGAGGACGGGCCGTTCAACGTCGAGAAGGTCCGCACCTGGTGCCCGGTCGACCAGTACGTCGGCGGGGTCGAGCACGCGGTGCTCCACCTGCTGTACTCCCGCTTCTTCACCAAGGTCCTCTACGACATGGGCCTGGTCGACTTCACCGAGCCGTTCCAGCGGCTGCTCAACCAGGGCCAGGTGATCAACCAGGGCAAGGCGATGTCCAAGTCCCTGGGCAACGGCGTGGACCTCGGTGAGCAGATCGAGAAGTACGGCGTGGACGCCGTCCGGCTCACCATGGTGTTCGCCGGCCCGCCCGAGGACGACATCGACTGGGCCGACGTCTCCCCGGCCGCGTCCCAGAAGTTCCTCGCCCGGGCGCTCCGGGTGATGACCGAGGCGGGCGCCGCCTCCGCGCCGGGCGTCGACTTCAGCAAGGGCGACGTCGCGCTGCGCAAGGTCACCCACCGGGTGATCGACGAGGTGACCAAGCTCGTCGAGGCGTACCGGTTCAACGTGGCCGTCGCCCGGATGATGGAGCTGACCACCGCGATCCGCCGGGCGATCGACTCCGGCCCCGGGGCGGCCGACCCGGCGGTGCGCGAGGCCGCCGAGACCCTGGCCATCATGCTCTCGCTGGTCGCGCCGTACACCGCGGAGGAGGGCTGGGAGCGGCTCGGCCACAAGCCGTCCGTCGCGAAGGCGGGCTGGCCGGAGGCCGACCCGCAGCTCCTCGTCCAGGAGTCGGTCACCTGCGTCGTCCAGGTCGGCGGCAAGCTCCGCGACCGGCTCACCGTGCCGCCGGACATCTCCGAGGCCGAGCTGGAGCGGCTCGCCCTCGCCTCGGAGAAGGTGCAGCGGTACCTCAGCGGCGCGCCCCGCAAGGTCATCATCCGGGCGCCGAAGCTGATCAACATCGTCCCGTGACGCTGACGCGCCCGCGCCGCGGACACGGCGCGGGCGCCGCAGCGGGTGACGCGTGACCGCCGGGTGCACATGCACTCCGGCGGTCTTGCGTGTGCGCCATGGGCCGGTGGCGTCGTCCGCGCCCCTCTTCAGGCCGTGTGCTGCGGACTGGTGCCCCCCTGCCAGGCCGTGGAGCCGATCTTCGCGCAGGCCTCAGCGCGGCATACGGGCGAAGGCCGTGACCGGAACCCTGTCCCTCGCCACCGCCGGTGGCCTCAGGTATGTCCTTGGTGAGCAACCGCGAGCCGGGGCGAGCATGCGCAATGGCCGGGCGGGTGAGCATCGGTACCCCGTGCCGCGGTGGCCGGCGGCGGGACGGCGGCTCACCCGCCAGGCGATGGCATGAGCGGCGCACGCGATAGCACCGGGTGTGAGCTCACCGGAACCCGGAAAGTGGCCGGCACCGCCGGCGGCGGCCGGCTAGGCCGCGTGGCGGAGGGCCTCCGAGATCCTGGTGAGCATCTCGGTCAGGATCGGCCGCGAGGTGGCGAAGTTGAGCCGCGCCTGGCCCGGGCGGCCGCCGAAGTCCGGCCCCGGGCTGAGCCGCACCCGGGCGGTGCGCTCCAGGAAGCCCGCCGCGTCGTCGATCTTCAGATCGAGCCAGGCGAGGTAGGTTCCCTCGGGCATCCGGTAGCCGGCCCACTCGGGCAGCAAGTCCGCGATCAGCCTGCGGTTGCGGTCCAGGATGCGCAGCACCTCCGACAGCCAGGCCTCGCCGTGCCGCCAGGCCGCGACGGTCGCCTCCACGGCGAGCGCGCCCACGGCGCCGTACAGGTGCACCGGCTCGCGGGCGAGCGCCTCCCGGACCCACCGCGCCCCGACGTGGGCCACGGCGCAGCGGATCCCGCCCATGTTGAACGCCTTCGACGCCGAGGTGAGCGTGATCGTGCGCTCGGGGAGGAGCGTGGCGAACGGGATGTGGCGCGCCGGCGCGTACACGAGGTCCGAGTGGATCTCGTCCGAGATCACCAGGACGTCGTGGCGTTCGGCGTACGCGGCGAGCGCCTCCAGCTCGGCCCGGGTGAACACGCGGCCGGACGGGTTCTGCGGGTTGACCAGGAGCAGGACCGAGGCGGGCTCGTCCGGCGGCTCGAACCGCCCGTCGTCCCCGATCGGGATGGGCACCAGCCGCCGCTCCATAGAGGTGATCATGTGCAGGAACGGGTGGTACGCCGGGACGTGCAGCGCGACCGCGTCGCCCGGGCGGGTGGCGATGTGGAGCAGCACCTGGACGGCGTGGTCGACGTCGGTGAACGCCCGGACGTGCCCGGGGTCGGGGCGCCAGCCGTACTTGGTCTCCATGCGCTCGGCGAACGCCTCGGCGAGCGGCCCGGCGCTCGGGTCGTCCACCCAGGGCGGGTAGCCGAGATCCGTGGCGGCCCGCCGGGCGACGGCCTCCCGGATCGCGTCGGCGACCGGGAAGTCCATGTCGGCGATGAACGCGGGGATCACATCCGGGCCGACGGTGGACCACTTGAAGCCGTCCCGGTTCCGGACGTCCTCGAGGGTGAGCGCATCAAGGTTGATTTCCACCGGTTCATGGTAAGCGGCTGGATCATCCCGCTTTGCGGCGTGTCTCCCCGGTCGTGTATCCCCCGACCGTATGTCTTCAGGGCTGGGCGTCTCCCGGGCGGGGTCTCCCCGCCGTGTGTCTTCGGGCGAGGTCTGCCGGGGTGTGCTGTTCCCCGGCGCGTCTCTCCTCGGGCCTGTCTTTCCGGTGCGCTGCGCCCGGCCCGCCGGACCGGGGCGGGCCGCGCGCGGTGGCGCGCCGGGACGCGGAGAACTGTGGCGCGCCGGCACGCGGGGAAGCGGTGAGCCTGTACGCGGGAAGTGGTGAGCCGGTAGGCGGGGAAGCGGTTTAGCCGATAGGCGGGGCAGTGGCGCGTCGGTACGCAGGGAAGCGATGAGCCGATACGCGGGGCAGTGGCGCGCCGCCGCGCCCGGCGGTCCGCATCGACGGCCAGACCCTCCGGCCGGGGAAGGCGACCCGCAGCAGCGGCGTGGCCGAGGGCGGCAGAGCCGCCCGGCCTCCACCACGGTCCGGCGGGCCTCCGCAGGGCGTGATCGCCCATGCCCCCGGGCCGGGCAACGTCAGGAAGATCGGCGGCCGCGCCCGGGGGAGGCCGACGGCAGGGTCAGAGCTTGCGGAGGACGGCCACGACCTTCCCGAGGATGGTGGCCTCGTCGCCGGGGATCGGCTCGTAGTTCGGGTTGTGCGGCACGAGCCAGACGCGCCCGTCCTTGCGCTTGAACCGCTTGACCGTGGCCTCGCCGTCGATCATGGCGGCGACGATGTCGCCGTTCTCCGCGACCGGCTGCTGCCGTACCACGACCCAGTCGCCGTCGGCGATCGCCGCCTCGATCATCGAGTCACCGGTCACCCGGAGCAGGAAGAGCGTCCCCTCGCCGACGAGCTGCCGGGGCAGGGGGAACACGTCCTCGATGCTCTGCTCGGCGAGGATCGGGCCGCCCGCGGCGATGCGGCCGACCACCGGGACGTACGCCGTCTGGGGGCGGGAGACCGTGCCCTCCTCGCCCTGGGAGGCGTCGGGGTCGACCCAGAACGCGGGCTCGCCGGGGAGGCGGACCTCGAGAGCGCGCGGCCGGTGGGGGTCACGGCGGAGGTAGCCCTTGCGCTGGAGCGCGCTGAGCTGGTGGGACACGCTGGACGTGCTGGTGAGCTGGACGGCTTCGCCGATCTCCCGCATCGACGGCGGGTATCCGCGCCGCTGGACCGAGTCGCGGATCACCTCGAGGATCTTCCGCTGCCTCGGGGTGAGACCGAGCGCGTCGCGTTTGCGGACGGCGAGGTCGCTGACGTCCTCCGTCCGCTCACGTCGGTCACTCACCATGCCACCTCTCCCAGTCCGTCTCCCGCAGGCCGCTCAGAGCGACCGTATCGCGAATCAAGATCATCATCAAACAGCTGTTCGAGTGCCGGCGCCCGGCCCGCCGTCCGATCGATCTCATCGTACGGGAAGGTGATCGATACGGTGTTCGATTCGCCGGGTTCGTGACCGATGCGGAATCACGCCCGGATCAGTGGCCGGGAGCCCAGGGGCGCCGGCCGGGGCCCCGGCACGCCGTCCCAGCCCCGCTGACGTGCGGATTCGCCCGGCCGAACGAGCGGACTTGCGTTCAAGGACCGATGCTCTTAGGTTTGTGGGGCCACAACATCTAGTAGGCGCATCGTCGTCCAAGCCCCACAAATTGTGTTCACGGAGTGCGTTTCGGGAGGCGGTGGCATGCACTGTCCGTTCTGTCGCCATCCGGACACCCGGGTCATCGACAGCCGAACGACCGAGGACGGCGCCGCCATCCGCCGCAGGCGCACCTGCCCCGAGTGCAACCGCAGGTTCACCACCCAGGAGACCGTGCTGCTCATGGTGAGCAAGCGCAGCGGCGTCACCGAGCCCTTCTCCCGGGAGAAGGTCATCGCCGGCGTACGGCGGGCCTGCCAGGGCAGGCCGGTGAGCGAGGATGCTCTCGCCATGCTCGGGCAGAAGGTGGAGGAGAGCATCCGGGCCAAGGGCGTGGCGGAGATCGCATCCCACGACGTGGGGCTGGCCATCCTCGGCCCGCTCCGCGAGCTGGACGAGGTCGCCTACCTCCGGTTCGCCTCCGTCTACCGCGGGTTCGAGACCCTTGAGGACTTCGAAGCCGAGATCAAGCGGCTGCGGGAGGAGCGGGCACGGGCGGAGGAACGATAGCCGGCCGGGCCTGACGATGTGGCCGGGCAAGCACATGGTCCGAGACGACGAAGGGCTTCACCGGGCCCTAGAAGGGGGAAAGAGCATGACGGAGATCGCGGACGGCACCACCGGTGGTGCCGGTGGACAGGGGGGCAGGCGTTCGCGGAAAGGCTTGAAGATCAAGCGGATCTTCACCACTCCCGGGGTCCATCCCTACGACGAGGTCGAGTGGGAGCGCCGCGACGTCGTGATGACGAACTGGCGCGACGGCTCCGTCAACTTCGAGCAGCGCGGCGTCGAGTTCCCCTCCTTCTGGTCGATGAACGCGACCAACATCGTGACCACCAAGTACTTCCGCGGCGCCCTGGGCACCCCGCAGCGCGAGTGGAGCCTCAAGCAGGTCGTCGACCGGGTGGTCGGCGTCTACACCAAGACAGGGCTCGAGCACGGCTACTTCGCCACCGAAGAGGACGCCGAGATCTTCGACCATGAGCTCAAGTACGCGCTGATCCACCAGATCTTCAGCTTCAACTCGCCGGTCTGGTTCAACGTCGGCACCGCCTCGCCCCAGCAGGTAAGCGCCTGCTTCATCCTCTCGGTCGACGACACCATGGAGTCGATCCTCGAGTGGTACAAGGAGGAGGGGCTGATCTTCAAGGGCGGCTCCGGTGCCGGGGTCAACCTCTCCCGGATCCGCTCCTCCAAGGAGCTGCTGTCGAGCGGTGGCACCGCGAGCGGCCCGGTCTCCTTCATGCGGGGTGCCGACGCGTCGGCCGGCACGATCAAGTCGGGCGGCGCGACCCGGCGGGCGGCGAAGATGGTCGTCCTCGACGTCGACCACCCGGACATCGTCGAGTTCATCGAGTCGAAGGCGCGCGAGGAGCAGAAGATCCGCGTGCTCCGGGACGCCGGCTTCGACATGGACCTCGGCGGCCGCGACATCGTCTCCGTGCAGTACCAGAACGCCAACAACTCGGTCCGCGTCTCCGACGAGTTCATGCGCGCGGTCGAGAACGGCGGCAAGTTCGGGCTGCGCGCCCGGCTCACCGGCGAGGTCATCGAGGAGGTCGACGCCCGGGAGCTCTTCCGCAAGATGGCCCAGGCCGCGTGGGAGTGCGGCGACCCGGGGATCCAGTACGACGACACGATCAACGACTGGCACACCTGCCCGGAGAGCGGCCGGATCACGGCGAGCAACCCGTGCTCGGAGTACGTCCACCTGGACAACTCCTCGTGCAACCTCGCCTCGATCAACCTGATGAAGTTCCTCCGCGACGACGACACCTTCGACGTCGAGTCCTTCACGAAGATGGTCGAGCTGATCATCACCGCGATGGACATCTCGATCACCTTCGCGGACTTCCCGACGCAGAAGATCGCGGAGACCACCCGGGCCTTCCGGCAGCTCGGCATCGGGTACGCCAACCTCGGGGCGCTCCTCATGGCGACCGGCCACGCGTACGACTCCGACGGCGGGCGGGCCCTCGCCGCCGCGATCACCTCGCTGATGACCGCCGTCGCCTACCGGCGTTCGGCCGAGCTCGCCGAGGTGGTCGGGCCGTACCAGGGCTATCAGCGGAACGCCGAGCCGCACAAGCGGGTCATCCGCAAGCACGTGGCGGCCAACACCCAGCTCCGCACCTATGAGGCGATGGACTCCGCCATCCACGCCGAGGCCACCCGGCAGTGGGACAGGTGCGTCAAGCTGGGGGAGAAGCACGGCTACCGCAACGCCCAGGTCAGCCTGCTCGCGCCCACCGGCACCATCGGCCTGATGATGGACTGCGACACCACCGGCATCGAGCCCGACCTCGCCCTCGTCAAGATCAAGAAGCTCGTCGGCGGCGGCTCGATGAAGATCGTCAACCAGACGGTGCCGCGGGCGCTCCGCAAGCTCGGCTACCAGGACGAGCAGATCGAGGCGATCGTCGAGTACATCAGCGAGCACGGGCACGTGGTGGACGCCCCCGGCCTCAAGCCCGAGCACTACGCGGTGTTCGACTGCGCCATGGGCGAGCGGGCGATCGCCCCGATGGGGCACGTCCGGATGATGGCGGCGGTCCAGCCGTTCCTCTCCGGCGCGATCTCCAAGACGGTGAACCTGCCCGAGTCGGCCACGGTCGAGGACATCGAGCAGGTGTACATGGCGGGCTGGAAGCTCGGGCTGAAGGCGCTCGCCGTGTACCGGGACAACTGCAAGGTCGGGCAGCCGCTCTCGGCGGCGAAGAAGCAGCCGGAGAGCAAGCCCGAGGTGCAGATCGTCGAGGTCCCGCGGCCGCAGCGCCGCCGGCTGCCGAACCAGCGGCCGAGCACCACCACGCGGTTCACCGTGGGCGGCGCCAAGGGCTACATGACCGCCTCGACCTACCCGGACGACGGGCTGGGCGAGGTGTTCCTCAAGATGTCCAAGCAGGGCTCGACCCTCGCCGGCGTCATGGACGCCTTCTCCATCGCCATCTCGATCGGCCTGCAGTACGGCGTGCCGCTCGAGACGTACGTGCAGAAGTTCGTGAACATGCGGTTCGAGCCGGCCGGGATGACCGACGACCCGGACATCCGGATGGCCCAGTCGGTCATGGACTACATCTTCCGGAGGCTCGCGCTCGACTACCTGCCGTACGAGCAGCGGGCCGCGCTCGGCATCTTCTCGGCCGCCGAGCGGGCCGCGCAGCAGCGGGGCGAGGACCCGGCCGCGCTGCACGAGGTGGACACGGCCGCCCTCGCCCAGTCCGCCCCGATCGAGGTGCGCAAGGACGTGCCCGCCCAGCCGGCGCAGGGCACGGCGAGCGGCACCTCGCTCGAGAGCCGGCAGGGCCGGACCGCCGACGCCCCGCTCTGCCTGACCTGCGGGATGAAGATGCGCCCGGCGGGGAGCTGCTACGTCTGCGAGAGCTGCGGCAGCACGAGCGGCTGCAGCTGACCCGCGGGCGGGAGCCGGCGCACGGCCGGCTCCCGCCCGCGCCCGCGGCGGCCGGCGGTGAGCACCGGGCCGTGTCGGCCGTCCCTCCGCGACCCGCGATCCCGACAACGACGAAATGCCCGCCCGGAACGGCTCGGGCGGGCATGACGTCAGCGGGTGCGATCCGAGGTGAACCTGGGCGGGCCGCCGGTGGCGGTCACGGCAGGCCCGCGGGGCCGCACCCCCGGGAGCGGTGCGCGACACCTCAGCGGTGCGCGACCGAAAGCGGTGCGCGTGGCCGTCCCGGCCGCGCCCGGACGGCCCGGGCGCCTTCCCCGGCGGGCGGGCTACGCCTCCTGCTCCCGCAAGACCGAGACCGCGGCCTCGGCCACGCCGGTCGCGGAGGCCGGGTTCTGGCCGGTGACCAGGCGGCCGTCGACGATGACGTTCGCCTGGAAGTTCGGCGCGGGGACGTGGATCGCGCCGCGCTCCACGAGCCGGTCGGCGAGCAGGAACGGCACCACCTCGGTGAGGCCGACCGCCGCCTCCTCGTCGTTGGTGAACGCGGCCACCCGCTTGCCCGCGACGAGGTGGCTGCCGTCGCTGAGCGTGAGGTCGACCAGGCCGGCCGGGCCGTGGCAGACCGCGGCGACCACGCCGCCCTGCTCGTACACCTGGCGGCCGATCGCGGCGAGCCCGGCGTTCCCCGGGAAGTCCCACATCACGCCGTGCCCGCCCGCATAGAACACGATGCCGTACCGCGACGGGTCCACCTCGCCCGGCTTCGGGGTGCTCTTGAGCTTGGCCGACATCTCCGGGTCCTCGAGGAACTTCTGCTGCACCGGGTCGGCCGGGTCATGGCCGTCCATCGGCGGCTCGCCGCCCTGCACCGACACCAGATCGACCGTGAGGCCGGCCTGGGTGAACACGTGCCACGGATGGGCGACCTCCGGCAGGTAGAAGCCGGTGCTGCGCCCGGTGTCACCGAGCTTCCCATGGCTGGTGAGCACGATCAGCACGCGGTCACGCGAGGCGACGCTGGACATCACTCTCTCCCTTCACTCCGGCGGACCGGGACGAACGGGATCCGGCCCGTGGGTGAGGATGACCCACCGCCGATATCACAGTCCAACAACCATCACTTGCACCGCTCATCACGATCGTGATAGGTCGAGCGGCATGCCGGACCCCCATCACCCGCCCCCGCCGGCCCTCCGCGCCGACGACATCGACCTGACGCTGCTGCGCACGTTCCTCGCCGCGCACCGCGCGGGCTCCATGACGAAGGCGGCGGCCGAGCTGGGCCTGTCGCAGCCCGGGGTGACCTCCCAGATCCGGCGGCTGGAGCGGCGGCTCGGCGTCACCCTCTTCCACCGGGCCGGCCGGGGCCTGACGCCCACCGCCGCCGGAGACGAGCTCGCCCTCCGCATCGGCCCGCACCTCGACGCGCTGACCGCGGCGCTCAACGAGGCCGTGACCACGGACGAGTCCCCGTTCACCCGCACGGTGCTGCTCGGCGGCCCGCCCGAGCTCACCGCCGTCCGGGTGCTGCCGTCGCTCGCCGGGCTCTATCCGCGCGGGCTGCGGGTACGGGTCACCACCGGCCTCGCCGACGACCTGCTGGCCGAGCTGGCGGGCGGCGGCCTGGACCTGGTCGTCTCCACGATCCGCCCACGGGGCCGGGCCATCACCGGGGTGCCGATCGCCGATGAGGAGTTCGTCCTCGTCGCCTCCCCGGAGCTCGCCGCCGGCCTCGACCGCGACCGGCTCGCCGCCGACCCGGCGGCCGTGCTGGCCAACCTCCCGGTGGTCGCCTATAGCGAGGAGCTCCCGATCCTGCGCCGCTACTGGCGGCACGTCTTCGGCCGCCCCGCGCCGCACGCGCCGCCCGCGGTGGTCGTCGCGGACCTGCGCGCGGTCGCCGCCGCCTGCGCCGCGGGCGCCGGCTACACCGTGCTGCCCCGCTACCTGATCGGCGATCTGCTCGACGCCGGGCGGCTCGTCATCCTCCACGAGCCCGAGGACCCGCCGATCAACACCTTCTACCTGGCCTGGCGCTCCTCCGCGGTCCCGCACCCGGCCGTGGAGGCCGTGCGCGCCCACCTGCAGGAGAGCGCCGCCGGGTGGTGACCGCCGCCGGGGCGCCGCCGGGGAATGCCGCCGCCGGGCGCCGCGACCCGGGTCAGCGCCGCTGGCAGGCCGGGCACCAGTAGAGGTTGCGCGACTCCAGCTCCGCGGTGCGGATCTCGGCGCCGCAGACGTGGCAGGGGGATCCGGCCCGGCGGTAGACGTAGACCTCGCCCCCGTGGTCGTCGACCCGGGGCGGCCGGCCCATCGCCTCGGGCGTGTGCTCGGGCCGGACCGTGTCGATCCGGCCGTTCGCCACCCCCTGGCGCATCAGCCCGGCCAGGTCGGACCAGAGGGCCTCCCACTCGGCCCGGGTGAGCTCGCACCCCGGCCGGTACGGGTCGATGCCGTGCCGGAAGAGCACCTCGGCCCGGTAGACGTTGCCCACCCCGGCGATCACCCGCTGGTCCAGGAGGAGCGCGGCGATCGGCGCCCGGGACCGGGAGATCCGGGCCCAGGCGCGCTCCGGGTCGTCGCCGTCCCGCAGCGGGTCGGGGCCGAGGCGGGCGTGCACCGCCCGCTTCTCCTCATCGGTGATCAGCTCGCACGCGGCCGGGCCGCGCAGGTCGGCCCAGCGGCCGCCGCCGGCCAGGCGGAGCCGTACCGCACCGACCGGCGCCGGGGCCGGGTCGTCGCCGAAGGTGACCTTGCCGTAGAGGCCGAGGTGGATCCGCACCCAGCCGAGCGGGCCGAAACCGAGGAACAGGTGCTTGCCGTGGGCGTCGGTGCCGTGCATCCGCTGCCCGTCCAGCAGCGCGGCACTGTCGGAGAACTTGCCCTGCGGGCTGCTCACCGCGACCGGGCCGCCGGCGAAGGACCGGGCGTACTCGGCGGCGAGCCGGTGGATGATGTGTCCTTCTGGCATCGATGTCGGTTCAGGGAGGGAGATCCCCACCCTATCGGATATGCCGGTGACCGGCCGCCCCGGCATGCCCGGTGGGCGCGCCCGGTATGCCCGCTGAGCGCCTGGTGTGCCCGGCGAGCGCCCGGTATGCCCGGTGGGCCGTCCGTCCGCCCGATGGGCGCCCGGGTGCGCCGCCGGTGGCTCAGCCGATCTCGTACGCGAGGCGGTCGGTGAGCCAGCGGTGGAACCGGATCGCGGATCGCGTCCAGTGGGCGATCACCGTGGTGAGGTGCTCCCTGGTCACCCCGGCGCCGCAGTAGAGCTGGGAGTCGCCGATCACCCGGACCACCCCGTTGTCCTGGGTGTAGGCGTAGACCTTCGGCCAGACGGTGTCCACGTTCCACTCGTTGAGCGCGGTGAGCAGTTTCGGCTTGTCCGCGACCGAGAACTTCCTTTCATAAAAGGTGCGCACCGTGAACAGCGCGCCCTCCTGGCCGAAGAGGAAGTACACCGTGAGCTGCGGCGTGGCGATCGCCAGATCCCCTTCCGAGTCCACGGTGTAGCCGAGCTCCAGCTCGTTGAGGATCTCTTCGACGAGCTGCCGATCCGGCCGGACCACGGGAGGGGATGGGGTCATGGGTCCATCCTGCACCATCGAACCGTCCGCACGGCTGCGGTTGGTGAGAGAGGGATGCGGCCGGGCGGGGCCCCGCGGGGACGTGGCCGGGCGTCATCGCCGAGGGGTCCGGCCGCCGGGCCGGCGCCGCAGCGCCGGCCGGTGATCACGCGCGCTCTCAGGCGCCCCGGTCTAAGACGACCCGTTCTCAGGCGCCCCGGTCTCAGGCGGCCGGGGTCGGGCGGCCCGGGGTACGGGGGAAGCGGATGACGTTCCGGCCCGCGTAGGCGCGCAGATCGATGACGTTCTCGCCCTCGTCGCGCCGCGGCCTACGGCGGGCAGCGGTCGTGATGTCCCTCACCTTGGCGTGCGACGGCACCACCCTGCGCATTCTTGGTCCCCCGATCGTCATGTCGCGTCGTCTGTTACGAAGTGATACTGATGGTGGTGTCGTAAAACGGGTGTTAAGCGTACTAAGGCACCGGTCAGGAACTTTGACCGGGGTCCGCGATACCGCTTTGTGATCTTATCCTGGACCCGCCCGAGTTGATCAAGGTGTTTCGGCGCCCCGGCATGCCCGGCGGCCGCCGCCACCGCGACCCGCGCCCCATGCCCGGTACGGCACCGCCGCGTCCGTGGCGGCGCGCCGCCCCCCACGACCTTCTCGCTCGCCACGGCGGGAGAGCGGGCCGAGCCCGAGGAAGCACTTCACGACCGGCCGCAGCCACGGGAGCAGGCCGGCGTCGGATCCCGGCGGGCGAGCGCACCGGCCGCGGGGAGCCGGCCAGGGCCGGTCGGGCCGGCGGCGACGACCCGAGGCCGCGATGAACCTCCGGGCGCGGCCGTCCGCGACGCCTCTTCCGCGGCGCGGCCGGGCCGGCGGGGGACCCCGCCCGGCCGCCCGGTGACCCGCCCGGACGGCACGCGGGAGTGACTGCGGGTACCAGAGGTGGTCCCACGGGCGGCCCGCCCGTACGGCACGCGGGGAGTGACCAGACGCACTGGAGGGGTCCCAGGGGTGACCCCGCCCCATGGCACGCGGCCGGGCAGGAGTACCGTCTGGCACGGCACTGGTGGGGCAGAGGCCTGATGAGGGAGGCGGTGCGCTGATGGCTCGCTTCGACTTCCGTGACCTGGACCGGCCGGTGGTGGCCGCCCCGATGGCCGGCGGCCCGTCCACCCCCGAGCTCGCCGCCGCCGTGTCGAACGCCGGCGGGCTGGGGTTCCTGGCGGCCGGTTACCTCTCCGCCGAGGCGCTGGCCGAGCGGATCAGCGCCGCCCGGAAGCTCACCACCGGGCCGCTGGGGGTGAACCTCTTCGTGCCGCAGCCGAGCACGGTCACCGGCGCCGAGCTCGCGCGCTACGCCGCCGCGCTCGCCGGGGAGGCGCGCCGGTACGGCGCCGAGCCCGGTGAGCCCCGGTTCGACGACGACGCCTGGGCGGCCAAGCTCGACGTGGTCGCCGAGCTGCGCCCGGAGGTGGTGTCGTTCACCTTCGGGGTGGCCTCGGCGGCCGAGTGCGCCCGGCTGCGCGCCGCCGGCATCACCACGGTCGGCTCGGTCACCTCCGCCGAGGAGGCGCGCCGCGCGGTGGCGGCCGGGGTGGACGCGCTGGTGGTGCAGGGGCCCGACGCGGGCGGGCACCGGGCCACCTTCGACCCGCTGGCCACCCCGAACCCCGAGCCGCTGGACCGGTTGCTGGCCGCGGTGCGGGCCGCGGTCGACGTGCCGGTGGCCGCCGCGGGCGGGCTGGTCGACGCCGACGGCGTGGCGCGGGTGCTCGCCGCCGGGGCGGTAGCCGCCCAGTGCGGCACCGCGTTCCTGCTCGCCGGCGAGGCCGGCACCTCGGCGGTGCAGCGCTCCGCGCTCACCGATCCGCGGTTCACCGAGACCGTCGTGACCAAGGCGTTCTCGGGCCGGTACGCGCGCGGCCTGCGCAACCGGTTCATCGACGAGCACGACGCCGAGGCCCCGCTGGGCTACCCGCAGGTGCACCATCTGACGGCTCCGCTGCGGGCCGCGGCGGCGCGTGCGGGGGATCCGCACGGCACGAACATCTGGGCCGGTACCGGGTTCCGGCGCATCACCGCCGCCCCCGCCGCCGAGATCGTGGCCGGGCTCTGCTGATCGGCCGTCCGCCGCCGGGAGACGGTGACCGCCGGCCATCCGGCGACGTCACGGATCGCGCCGGGCGCCGTGCGCCGCAGCCGCACCCAAGCGTCCGGTACCGCGTCCTCGGCCTCGTCGAGGCGGCCGACCAGCTCATCGGCGACGCCGTGCAGGCGGGGCGCAGCGCGTGGAACTCCGCCACGAGGGCGTCGGAGCGGACGCCGTGACCGGTCACATACCGAGGACCGGGCACGCCCTCCGCCTGTGACATCACCGCCGCGATGCCGCGCGCGCCGCCGGCGGGCGCTCCGCGAGGTCGCCGTGCCCTCCCCGGGACGGTGCGGTTCGTCCGGGCCGTGGCGCGGTGCTGTGCGATCGTGCCGGACGGCCGGGCGCGCGCCGGACAGGGCCGGTACGGTACCGGGTCACGGCTCGGGGACCGCCTCCCAGCGGTGGCACGGCTGGAGCGCGTAGTGGTGGTAGATGAGGCCGACGGCGGGGGCCGGCCAGCCCAGGGCGATCCGGTCGGCGGCCGCGGCCGGCTCGCCGAGGTCCACGGCGGTCACGGCCTCGCAGCCCGGACCGCACACGCACCGCGGTGTTTCCTCGTGCGCTATGACATCGTCAAGCGGGATCACGTGGACGAACCGCTCCATGCCCCTTAAACCTTCCTGGTTGGAATATTCGGTCATAGTACCTTAAAGACGTACAAATAGGAATTAATGGAACAAGGCTCACTCCCGGCGATCCGTGATCCGGGCCACGGACCCATTGACCTTTGTTGGGATGGTCGGCAAACTAATTCCGTCCCGGTCGCTGGCTGACATGGAGCGCGTGCATGCCGTACCGTCCCCCGCTGATCGCGCGTGAGTACTTCGTCGCGGACCCTCCCGAGCTGCCCGTCCGCGAGCACGGCGAGGAAGGGCTGTCGGCGCTGACCCGCGCGGAGGTGATCACCTCCGACGGGTCGGGCGTGACGCTGAAGGGCGGCACCTCGGCCGGGGAGACGCTCGTCGTCCGGCTCAGCGTCGCCGGGGAGGGCGTGATCCGGGTGCGGCTCGCCGAGGACCCGGACGCCCGGACCCGGTCCGCGCGGGCGATCACGATGGTCACCCCCGGCGGGTACGGTGCGGCGGTGGTGACGGCCGACGCCGAGCGGGTGGTGCTCGACGCCGGCTCACTGCGCGCCGAGGTCCGGCTCAACCCGTGGAATGTCCGCTTCACCGACCCCGCCGGGCGGACGCTGGTGGAGCAGGATCCGGGCCGCAAGGACATCAGCGGCCGGCTGCGCACCCTGCCGTTCGGCCGCTCCCTCGTCGACGGGGTGCCCGTCGCCTACCATGAGACGTTCGTCGCCCCGGCGGACGAGGCGTTCTGCGGGTTCGGGGAGTCGTTCACCCCGCTCGACAAGCGCGGCCAGCGCCCGCTGATGTGGAACTTCGACGCGTTCGGCGCGGAGTCGCAGCGCGCGTACAAGAACGTGCCGTTCTATCTGTCGAGCCGGGGCTACGGGATCCTCGTCGACAGCGGCCTGCCGGTCGAGTTCGATGTCTGCCAGTCCACGCACAGCGCCGTGCAGATCATCGTGCCGGACGACCTCATCGACTACTACGTGATCGCCGGTCCGGCGCCCGCCGACGTGCTCCGCAGGTTCGGCGAGCTGACCGGCAAGCCGGTGCTCCCCCCGAAGTGGGCGTTCGGCACGTGGATCTCCTCCGGGTTCCTCCCCGACAGCCAGGAGCGGGTGCTCGAGCGGGCGAGGAAGATCAGGGAGAAGGGCATCCCCTGCGACGTCCTCCACCTGGACACCTACTGGCAGACCGAGGGCCACTGGTCCGACCTGCGGTGGGATCCGGAGCGTTTCCCCGACCCGGTGGGCATGCTCGCTAGGCTCAAGGAGCAGGGCTTCCGGGTCTGCCTCTGGATGAACCCGTACATCTCCCACCTCAGTCCCCTGTTCCAGGAGGCCGCGGCGAAGGGCTACTTCCTGAGAAGACCGGACGGCGAGGTCTACGTCGCCGACTGCTGGCACGGCTCCCACCCGCCCTGCGGCATCATCGACTTCACCAACCCCGCGGCCGTGGAGTGGTTCAAAGGGCTGCTCCGTGAGCGGCTGCGCGAGGGCGTGTCCGTGTTCAAGACCGACTTCGCCGAGGGCGTCCCGGCCGACGCCGTCGCCCACAACGGCATGACCGGCACCGACCTGCACAACGTCTACACGCTCCTCTTCAACGACGTGGTCGCCGAGGTGACCCGGGAGCTCGCCGGGCACGGCATGGTGTGGGCGCGCTCGTCGTACCTGGGCGGGCAGCGGCACCCCGCTCAGTGGAGCGGCGACGTCGACGCCGTCTACCCGGCGATGGGCAGCACCATCCGGGGCGGCCTGTCGCACGGGCTCTCCGGCATCCCCTTCTGGAGCCACGACGTGGGCGGGTTCACCGGCACGCCCACCCCCGACCTCTACGTCAGGTGGGCGCAGTTCGGCGCGCTCTCCCCGCTCGTCCGGTTCCACGGCACCACCAGCCGCGAGCCGTGGGAGTTCCCGCCGGAGGCGGAACGCGCCGCGATCGAGGCGATCCGGCTGCGCTACCGGCTGATGCCGTACATCTACTCGGCGGCCGTGACCGCGGCCGAGACGGGAACCCCGATGATGCGCGCGCTCTGCGTCGACTTCCCGGACGATCCGGTCGCCTGGCGGGCGGACCTGGAGTACCTGCTCGGGACCGACCTGCTCGTCGCCCCGATGATCTCGGCCGACGGCACCAGGAAGGTCTACCTGCCTGCGGGGGTGTGGGTGGACTACTGGACGGCCGAGCCGATCACGGGCGGCCGCTACATCACGGTCTCGCCGCCGCTCGACCGGTGCCCCCTGTTCGTACGGCACGGCGCGCTGATCCCGGTCACCGAACCCCGGGACACGGTCGCCGACGACCCGCCGATCACGATCGTCGTCTTCGGCCTGCCCGAGCGCGAGAGCCGTACCACGATCAGAGATCTCGACGGGGACACCACGGTGACGGCCGTCCGGGACGGCGACCGGCTGATCGTCCGCACCGACGGCCCCAAGCGGATCGCCGGTGTCGAGTTCGCGGGCCCCGGTGCCCCGGTCGTCATCAACTAGCACCCGAACCCCCGGGAGAAGGACCATGGTCAAGATGGGCAGGACCGCGGCGGTGGCCGCGCTGGCCGCGGCCGCACTGGCGCTCACCGCGTGCGGCGGATCGTCCGGCTCCGAATCGCCGTCGGGCAGGACCCTGACGGTGTGGCACTACGAGAGCCCCAACAGCGCGATGGGCAAGGCGTGGGCCGAGGCGATCAAGAAGTTCGAGGCGACCCATCCCGGCGTCACGGTGAAGTTCGAGGAGAAGGGCTTCGAACAGATCCAGAAGACGGCGAGCATGGTCCTCAACTCGGATCAGGCGCCCGACGTCATGGAGTACAACAAGGGCAACGCGACCGCCGGGCTGCTGTCCAAGCAGGGCCTGCTCACCGACCTGTCCGAGGAGGTCGCCAAGCGCGGATGGGACAAGCTCCTCAGCCCTTCCCTGCAGGCCACCGCGCGATACGACGAGCGGGGGGTCATGGGCTCCGGCAGGTGGTTCGGCGTGCCGAACTACGCCGAGTTCGTGATGGTCTACTACAACAAGGACATGTTCGCGAAGCACCAGATCGAGGTGCCCACGACCTTCGACGAGTTCACCGCGGCGCTGGACAAGTTCGTCAAGGCGGGGATCACCCCGATCGCGACCGCCGGTGCGGAGTACCCCGCTCAGCAGATCTTCTACCTGCTCGCGCTCAACAAGGCCGACCGGTCCTGGGTGAACGCCTACCAGCTCTACCAGGGCGAGGTCGACTTCCACGGCCCCGAGTTCACGTACGCGGCGCAGACCTTCGCGGACTGGGTGAAGAAGGGCTACATCTCCAAGGACTCGGCCGGGATGAAGGCCGAGGACATGGGGGTCGCCTTCATGTCCGGCAAGCACCCGATCATGATCTCGGGGAGCTGGTGGTACGGCCGCTTCCAGTCCGAGATCAAGGACTTCGAGTGGGGCACGTTCCTGTGGCCGGGCAGCCAGCTGGCCCCCGGGTCGAGCGGCAACCTCTGGGTCGTGCCGGAGCGGGCGAAGAACAAGGACCTCGCCTATGACTTCATCGACATCACCATGCAGAAGGACATCCAGAACCTGCTCGGCAACTCGGGCGGCCTGCCCGTGGCGGCGGACCCCGACGCCATCACCGACCCGAAGAGCAAGGAGCTGGTCGAGAACTTCATGACACTCTCGTCGCGGGACGGCCTCGCGTTCTACCCCGACTGGCCGGCCCCCGGCTACTACGACGTGCTCGTCGCGGGAGTCCAGGAGCTCATCAACGGCACCAAGACGCCGCAGCAGGTCCTCGACGAGATCGCCCGACCGTACCAGGACAACCTCGCCGAGATCGGCGAGTAGCCGCGGTATCGCCGGCGGCGCGGGCGGCCGCACCGCCCCGCCGCCGGGCCGCGACCTTCCGGAAGGTTCGCTCATGGCGCCATCCACGGCCCGGAGACCACGCCCGAGGGGCGGCTACTGGCTCTACCTGCTCCCCAGCCTGGTGCTGTTCACCGGGGTCATCCTCGTGCCGTTCCTCATGAACATCGCGATCAGCTTCACCCGCTGGTCCGGGGTCGGCACGCCACGGTGGATCGGGCTCGACAACTACGCGAAGCTCGTCCGGGACGAGCGGTTCTGGGCGTCGTTCGGGCACAACATCGCGCTGATCGTCGCGATGGCGATCCTGCCGACGATCTTCGGCCTCGTGCTCGCGGCGGCGCTGTTCGACTACATCGCCAAGCGGTTCGGGCCGCGGACGGCCGCGGCGCTCCGCGCCGCCTACTACCTGCCGCAGGTGCTGCCGATCGCCGTGGCCGGGGTGGTCTGGGGATGGATGCTCCACCCCTCCTACGGCGCGGTGAACCAGATCTTCGGGCTGAAGGTCAACTGGCTGGGCGACCCGGACTTCGCGCTCGCCACGGTCATGGCCGTCATGGTCTGGTTCCAGCTCGGCTATCCGGTCGTGATCTTCATGTCCGGGCTCCAGCGGACCGACCCGGCGCTGTACGAGGCCGCCCAGATCGACGGGGCCTCCTGGTGGCGCCGGTTCTGGCACATCACGATCCCCCAGATCCGCCCGGAGATCTACGTGGTCCTGCTGACCTGCACGATCGCCGCGCTCAAGGTCTTCGCGCCGATCTTCGTGCTGACCAGGGGAGGCCCGGGCGACGCGACCATGGTGCCCTCGTACTTCTCGTACCTGAACTTCTTCCAGAAGGCGAACGTCGGGTACGGCTCGGCGATCGCCACGGTGCTCGCGCTGATCATCGCCGTGGTGACCTTCCTCTTCCTCCGCCTCCAGGAGCGTGACTCATGACCCCCGCCGTCCGCGCCCCCGGCCGCTGGGCGGTGCTGGCCGCGCTCATCGTGCTCGCGATCGTGATGCTCTTCCCGTTCGGCATCGTCGCGCTCAACGCGGTGAAGTCGCCGGCCGAGTACTCCTCCGGCGGGCCGCTGAGCCTGCCGAAAGGCATCTACCTCGACGGGATCATCGAGTTCTGGAACCGGGTCGACTTCGGCCAGAAGCTCTGGAACAGCTTCCTGATCAGCGGGACGGTCGCGGTCGCGGCCGTGGTGCTCTCCGTGCTCAGCGCGTACGCCCTGGGGATCGGCCGGGTGCGGGGGAGGCTGTGGATCCTGGTCGCCTTCCTCCTGGCCAACACGCTGCCCCAGGAGGCCCTGGTCTACCCGCTCTACTACCTGGCGAAGGAGGTGGGGCTCTACGACACCAGGCTCGCCGTCATCCTGATCTTCACGGTCATCCAGTCGGCCTTCGGGACCTACCTGCTCTCCGCGGTGCTCGGGCAATTCCCCCGGGAGATCCTCGAGGCCGCGGCGCTCGACGGCGCGGGGAGGTGGCGGGCGCTGTGGCGGATCGTCGTGCCGATCAGCCGGCCCACCCTCACCGTGCTGCTCATCTTCTTCTTCATCTGGACCTGGAACGAGTTCTTCCTGCCGCTGATCTTTCTGATCTCCAACGAGAACCAGACCGTGCCGGTCGTGCTCGGCGTCCTGCAAGGGGAGAAGATGATGGACGCCACCATGTCCAGCGCCTCCGCGCTGCTCGGCATCCTCCCGGCCGTCGTCTTCTTCCTGATCTTCCAGCGCACGCTGACCCGCGGCATCACGGTCGGTGCGATCAAGTGAGCCCGCACGCGTCCCTCACGCCTGACCTGGAGGCGCAATGCCGTTACCTAGGCCCCTCCGCGCGATGCCGTTACGTAGGCCCCTCCGCGCGCTCCCCGCGCTCACGCTCGTCCTCGCCCTGACGGCCGCCCCCGCGCGAGCCGACGCCGACCTTCCCTTCCGCGACCCCACGCTCCCGCTCGCCCAGCGGATCGACGACCTGCTCGGCAGGCTGACGCTCGACGAGAAGATCTCCCTCCTCCACCAGTACCAGCCGCCGATCGAGCGCCTCGGCATCAAGAGCTTCAAGACCGGCACCGAGGCGCTGCACGGGGTCGCCTGGTCCACCGACGTCACCGACAACGGCGCCGTCGTCACGGCGAACGGCACCGTGTTCCCCCAGGCGGTCGGCCTGGCGAGCACCTGGGACCCGGAGCTGATCAAGCGGGTCGGCACCGCCGTCGGCGAGGAGGCGCGCGGATTCCACGCGCAGAACCCGGTGGTCTGGGGGCTCAACCTGTGGGCCCCGGTCGTCAACCTGCTGCGCGACCCGCGCTGGGGGCGCAACGAGGAGGGGTACTCCGAGGACCCCCTGCTCACCGGCGCGATCGCCATCGCGTACGGCTCGGGCATCCAGGGGGACGACCCCGACCACCTCAGGGCGGCCCCCACGCTCAAGCACTACCTCGCCAACAACAACGAGATCCGCCGCGACACCACCTCGTCGAACCTGCCGCCCCGGGTCAAGCACGAGTACTACGAGGCGCCGTTCCGGGCGGCGATCACGGCCGGCGCGGCCACCGGTGTCATGACCGCGTACAACCTGGTGAACGGCCGGCCGGCCACGGTCAACCCCGACCTCAACGACACCGTCCGGACCTGGACCGACCGGGACCTGCTCAACGTCACCGACGCCGGGGCGCCCAACAACCTCGTCGGCTCGCAGGCCTACTTCGCCACCCTGGCCGAGGCCGACGCCGCCGCGCTCAAGGCGGGGATCGACAGCTTCACCACGGACGAGACGAACAGCGCCCCCACGATCACCGCGATCAAGACGGCGCTGTCGCAGGGCCTGCTCACCGAACAGGACATCGACACCGCCGTCCGGCACATCCTCGGCATCCGCTTCCGGCTGGGCGAGTTCGACCCGGACGGCGGGCCGTACGCGAAGATCACCCCGGATGTGATCGACAGCCCGGCCCACCGGAGGCTCGCCCGCGAGACCGCGGCCAAGGCCATGGTGCTGCTGAAGAACGAGCGCGGCACCCTGCCGCTCGACCCCGGGATGAAGGTCGCGGTGGTCGGGCCGCTCGCCGACGTGCTCTACACCGACTGGTACTCGGGCAGGCCGACGTACCAGGTCACCCCGCTCGACGGCATCCGGGAGCGGGCGGCCTCGGTGACCTCCTCGGAGGGCGTCGACCGGGTCGCGTTCAAGGACCTCGCCACCGGCAGGTACATCACCGCGGGGAGCGGCCCCGAGGGCGCCGACCTCAGGCTGAGCGCCACCACGATCGGCGAGACCGAGCAGTTCGACGTGTTCGACTGGGGCCAGGGCATCGTGACGCTGCGCAGCGTCGCCAACGGCAAGTACGTCAGCCGGGCCAACTGGTCGACGCTGGTCAACAACGCCGACCAGCCGAGCGGCTGGTTCGTGCAGGAGCAGTTCAAGCTGGAGGAGCAGGACGACGGCTCCTACCTGATCAGGTACGCCGGGTACGAGACCGCCTACGACTGGTTCGGCCCGAACACCTACGTCAAGGCCGCCCCCGACGGCACGCTCACCCTCACCACGGCCGGCGACGCCACGCGGTTCGCCAAGGAGGTGGTCCGCAGCGGCATCGACGACGCGGTCGCCAAGGCGAAGGAGGCCGACGTGGCGGTGGTCGTCGTCGGCAGCATGCCGTTCATCAACGGCCGCGAGGACCACGACCGCACCGACATGAACCTGGCCGAGGGCCAGGAGGCGCTGGTCAAGGCGGTGTTCAACGCCAACCCCCGCACCGTCGTCGTGCTGGAGAACAGCTACCCGACGACGATCAACTGGATCGACGAGCACGTGCCGGCCATCCTCTGGACCACCCACGCCGGGGCGGAGACCGGGAACGCGCTCGCCGACGTGCTCTACGGCGACGTCAACCCGGCCGGGCGGCTCACCCAGACCTGGTACCGCTCGGCGGACGACCTGCCGGACATCCTCGACTACGACATCGTGCAGCGGGACCGGACCTACCTGTACTTCAAGGGCACCCCGCTCTACCCCTTCGGGCACGGCCTGTCGTACACGACCTTCCGCTACCAGGGCCTGCGGGTGGCCGAGAAGGGCGACGCCTACGAGGTCTCGGTACGGGTGACCAACACCGGCCACCGGGCGGGCGACGAGGTCGTCCAGGTCTACACCCACCAGCGGACCTCGCGGGTGAAGCAGCCGGTCAAGCAGCTCCGCGCCTTCCAGCGGATCACGCTCGCCCCGGGCCAGAGCAAGACCGTGACCTTCACCATCCGCAAGGCCGACCTGGCGCTGTGGGACGTGACCCGGAACAAGTGGACGGTCGAGACCTCCGCCCACGACGTCATGGTCGGGGCGTCCTCGGCCGACATCCGGCAGCGGGCCACGATCCACGTCAAGGGTGAGCGGATCCCCGACCGGGACCTGAGCGTCCCCACCCGGGCGATCGACTTCGACGGCTATTCGGGCGTCGAGCTGGTGGACGAGACCAAGGCGCGCGGGGACGCCGTGGCGGGCTCCACCGGTGACTGGATCGTCTTCAAGGACGTCGACCTCAAGCGGCGGCCGTCCCGGGTGACCGCCGGGGTCGCCTCCACCTCCGGCGGCTCCATCGAGCTCCGCCTCGGCTCGCCCAAGGGCAAGCTGATCGCCACCGTGCCCGTCGCCGCCACCGGCGACGTCTACCGGTACGAGACGGCGGCCGCCCGGGTCACCGGGGCGTCCGGGGTCAAGGACCTCTACCTGGTGTTCCAGGGCGACGTGCGGATCAAGGACCTGAGCCTCACCTCGGGGTGACCGGACGCCGCGCGTCCGTACGGCCACGCCGGACCGCCGGCCGGGCCGCCCACCACGCGGGCCCGTCCGGAGGTCCGGCACCGGCCGGGAGGAGCGGTCCCCGGTGCGGCCGCGGGGAACGCGCCCGGCGTCCGCCGGGGCCATCGAAGAGAAGACAAGCCGTCCGGCGCCGCCGCAGGGGAGGAGAAGCGCGATCTCCGGGGCGCGCGCACCACGTGCGGGGACGTGCGCGAACGCGGGTGATCCAGGGCTGTTTCGCTATTCTCCCCGATATGGCCGAATCGGTGAGCCAGACGCTGGCCTCGCGGTATCAGCTGCTGCGCCCGCTCGGCACCGGCGGTATGGGCACGGTGTGGCTGGCCAGGGACACGGTGCTCGACCGCGAGGTCGCGGTCAAGGAGCTGCGCCTCACCGACGGCCTCTCCGAGGCGGAACGCGCCGAGCTGATGGCCAGGGTCATGCGGGAGGCGGAGGTGACCGCCCGCCTCCGGCACCCCGGCATCGTGGCCCTGCACGACGTGCTGATCGAGGGCGGCCGGCCGTGGCTCGTCATGGAGCTCCTCCACGGCCGGGACCTCGCCCGGGAGATCGCGGCCAACGGCCCGATGCCGCCCCACGTGGTGGCCGGCATCGGCGCCCGGGTGCTCGAGGCGTTATCCGCCGCGCACGCCATCGGCGTGGAGCACCGGGACGTCAAGCCCGGCAACGTCTTCCTCACCACCGACGGCCGCGTCGTGCTCACCGACTTCGGCATCGCCCGCCCGGCCGACGGGCCGGTGCTGACCGAGGCCGGGGCGCTCATCGGCTCGCCCGGGTTCATCGCCCCCGAGCGCCTGGCCGGCCGGCCCGGCGGGCCGGCCGCCGACCTATGGTCCCTGGGCGCCACCCTCTACACCGCGGTCGAGGGCGTGGCGCCGTACCAGCACTGCCGCTCACCCGCCGAGGCGATCCGGGCGACGCTCGCCGGTTCCGCGCGGCCGCCCCTGCTCGCCGGCCCGCTGGCCCCGCTGCTCGCGTGGCTGATGAGCCCGGACCCGCAGCATCGCCCCGACGCGGCGACCGCGCTCGAGCTGCTGCGGCGCATCGCGCGCGGGGAGACGCCCGACATCCGGCCCGGCCACGGGCCCGCCCAGACCGGCCGGCGGTGGCCGCGGTGGCTCATCCCGGTGGCGGCCGTCGCGGCGGCCGGGGCCGTCGCCGGCGCGGCCCTGCTGCTGAACCGGCCGGACCGGGAGCCGGCCGCCCGGCCTCGCCCGATCTCCCCGACCTTCACCGCCCAGGTCGACCTCTGCGGCACCCTCGCCGGCGCCGAGGTCGCCCGGTACCTGGGGGTGCCGAGCCCGCCGCAGGGGCAACGGCGCGACACCGGGTGCGCGTGGACGGTGACCGGGGCCGGGATCGACCTGACCGCGGAGACCGACTCCGACACCCCCGACCCGTGGTCGCTCACCCCCGAGTCGGCCCGCTCCCTGATGAGCGGGCTCCGCCGGCAGTACGGCGCCGGCCCGCGCGAGGGTCACTGGATCTGGTACGAGATCGGGGTCAACCGGAACGTCGAGGTCGTCCGTACCGACGCCCGCGACGTGGCGGACCTGGCCGATGAGGCGTTCAGCAGCGACATCATGACCCCGGACGGGCGGCCCCAGGCCACCGAGGTGATCTTCCGGCTCGGCGATCTCGTCGTCCGGCTCCAGTACGCCGACCTCGACGCCGCCTCCCTCGACGACGTGCGCTCCCAGGCGATCTCGGCCGCGCAGGCCGTGGCCGACCGGCTGCGAGGGATGGCCCGGCCGTGAGGCTCGCCGGCAGGTACCGCATCACCGAACGGCTGGGTGAGGGCGGGGGCGGCACCGTGTGGCGGGCCGTCGACGAGCTGCTCCACCGCGATGTCGCGGTCAAGCAGGTCCGCGCCCCGTCCGGGCTCAGCCACACCGAGCGCGCCGAGTACCACGCCCGCGCGATCCACGAGGCCCGGGCCGCGGGACGGCTCAGCCACCCCTCGATCGTCATGGTCCACGACGTCGTCATGCACGGGGACGAGCCGTGGATCGTGATGGACCTGGTGCCGGGCCGGTCGCTCGACAAGGTGATCCGCGAGGACGGGCCGCTGCCCGAGCGGAGGGTCGCCGAGATCGGCCTGTCCGTCCTCGACGCGCTGCAGGCCGCCCACGCCCGGGGCATCCTCCACCGGGACGTCAAACCGGCGAACGTGCTCATCGGGCCCGACGGCCGCGCCCTGCTCACCGACTTCGGCATCGCGGTCCCGGCGGGGCGGCACCGCGAGGGCTGGGCGGACCTGGCCGGGTCGCCCGGGTACATGGCCCCGGAACGGCTCCGCGGCGAGCCCGAGGGGCCGGCCTCCGACCTGTGGTCGCTCGCGGCGACCCTGTACACGGCGGTCGAGGGGGAGCCGCCCTTCCACCGGAGCATCGCGGCCGCGATCGCCGCCGCGGTGCTGCTCCACGACCCGCGGCCCATGGTGCGCGCCTCGCCCCGGTTCGCGCAGCTCCTGCTCGCCATGCTCGACAAGGATCCGGCCCGCCGGCCCGCCCCGCAGGTGGTACGGCGGGTCCTGGAGGAGCTCGCCGCCGGGCCGGAGGAGCCGGGGGAGCGGCCGCGGGCCCGGCTGGGCCGCCTGCTCCTGGGCGGAGCGCTCGTGCTCGCCACCGGGGTGGCCGCCGGGCTGGGCGCGTGGCGGCTGACCTCGTCGGATCCTCCCGCCGACGCCGCCGGGCGGTTCACCGCCATCCCCGAACCCTGCCGGAGCCTCACGCGTCTACAGATCCAGGAGCTGCTGGGGACGAGGGCCGATTCCGACAAGGAGACCGCCGGATGCCGGTGGATCGAGCGGGTCAGCGGCGAGAACCGGACCTTGATCGTGCGGTACCGGATCCCGTCGGCGAGCGTCCGGGCCGCGGCCGCCGAGCTCGCGGCGCAGCGGGCGGCGCACCCCGCCGGCTCCTGCAGCGACCGGCCGGGCCTCGCGGACGAGGCGTTCGTCTGCGACGCCCCGGACCCCGCGAGCCGCACCGCCACCGGGACCACGGTGGTCTTTCGCACCAGCAACCTGATCGTGCACGTCGCGTACGGCCGGGACGGCGACCGGGCGATCACGCCCGGCGATCGGAGCGTCGCGATCCGCGCGGCCGAACTCATCCGCGCCGGGCTCGGCTGAACCCCCCGAGGAGACCACATGACCAACGGTGACGACGCAGCGAACCGGCCGGACCAGGCGGGTCCCGGCGGGCCGCCGGCGCCCGGCCCGAGCTCCGGCCAGGCGCCCCCTCCGCCGTACGGCCCCGCCGTCGCGCAACCCGGCGGTCAGGTCCCGCCCGGCGGTCAAGCACCGCCTCCGCCCGGCGGCGTGCCGCCCGCGGGTCAGGCGCCCCCGCCACCCGGAGGGCAGGCGCCGCCCGCGGACCGGATCCCCCAGCCGCCGGGCGGCCAGGCGCCGCCCGGACCGGGACAGGTGCCGCCCGCGCCCGGCGGCCTGCCGCCGCACCAGGCGCCCCCGCCGCCCGAAGGCCAGGCGCCCTCACCGCCCGGGGGTGGGTTCCCAGCCCCGCCCGGGGGCCAGGCGCCGCCACCGCCGCCGCAGAGCGGTGGCTGGGCCGCCCCGCCGATGGGGCAGTGGCCGGGGACGCCGGCCGGGACACCGGCCGCGCCGGGAGGCGGACCCACCCCGCCGCCCCCGCCGGTGTGGCAGTACCCGACCCAGCCGTCCAGGCCCGCGCGCCGCGGCTGGGTGCTCCCGGTCGTGACGGTCACCGCCGTGGCCGCGGTCGCCGCCGGGACCTTCCTCTTCCTGCGGGGCCGTGGGGACGAGGGCACGGCCGCCCCGCCGCCCACGGCGGCCCCGTCGACCTCACCGGTGGCCACGTCCTCGGCGGTGCCGGCGCTGGACCCGTGCGCCATGCTCGACCCGGACGAGACCGAGCGGCTGGTGCCGAACGCGGAGATCGACTCGTCCACCAGCGACCAGCGCGACGACCCGCTGGTCAGCTACGTGCGGTACTCCTGCAACTGGGTCAACAACAACATCTCCTTCGGGGAGAAGCGGCGCAAGCGCCGCATCGAGCTCGGCATCACCAAGTACGAGGCGGTCGGCAACACCACGGCCGAGCGGTTCGCCCGCAACTTCTTCACCGGCGAGCTGCGGCAGTACAGGTACCAGGCGGGCATCTCCTCCCAGCGGCACTACTACTCCAAGCCCCAGGAGTACCCGGGCATCGGTGACGAGGCGGCCGCGCAGTACCAGTGGGCCCGCGAGGGCGACCAGACCCGGTACGCCTTCGGGGCCGGGGTCAGCCGGGTCGGCGACGTCATCATCCAGGTGAAGTACGAGGCGTCCCAGCAGGACAAGGAAGCCGACCTGCTCAGCGGGGAGACCACCCAGGCCGTCACCGAGGAGAACGCGCTCCGGGAGGTGAAGAACCTGCTCGCCCAGGCGGCGAAGGCCGTCAAGGCCTGGCGCGACGGGCAGCCCTTGCCGTACCGGCCGCGGCCCAAGCCCAGCCCGAGCCCGTCGCCCTCGCCGTCGAAGATCCCGATGCCCGAGGAGTGCACCCGGCTCCAGAGCCTCGCCGCCAAGCTGGTCCCGGGCACCGAGGGCGTGGCGGTCCGCTGGCAGGAGGGCAAGGCGACGGTCACCGGGTGCCAGTGGTGGAACGACAAGCTCCCCGCCGATGAGGGCAAGGTCCGCTGGCGCAACCTCCGGCTCGATATCTGGGCCTTCCCCGACCCGAAGGCCGCCCACTTCCACCTGGTCGACAAGCGGGCCGGCGCGAAGGTGACCGCCGGCAGCGCGATCGGCGGCATCCGCTGGAGCAGGCTCGAGAAGCTGGAGATGGGCGACGACGGGTTCGGCCAGCACGTCCGCCAGCAGACCGCCACCGCGTACTCGAACAGCTACAACGTGTACGTGCGGAGCGGCAGGTTCGTGGTGTGGGTGATCCTCGCCGGATCGGACCGGCCGGAGGGGCAGCCGATCAACTCCAAGGAGTCCGAGCTGATGGATCCGAAGGAGGCGGAGTCCGGGGCCAAGGCGGTGGCGAAGGAGCTGCTCAAGGCCCTCTGACCGCGCGGCGAGGCGTGGTGTTCTCCCGGTGCGTACGGGTATGCCCCTTGCGACCAGATCCCGGCACGGGGTGCCGCACGAGCTGGAGACGGGGGGAACGCCATGGCCAGGTGCGAGGTCTGCGGCAACGACTACGACATGACCTTCGAGGTGCATGCCCAGGGCGGGGTGCACGTGTTCGACTGCTTCGAGTGCGCGATCACACGGCTGGCCCCGATCTGCGAGCGCTGCGGCTGCCGCATCGTCGGTCACGGGGTGGAGTTCAACGGGCGCTGGTACTGCTGCGCGCACTGCGCCCGCGAGTCCGGCGCGAAGATGATCGCCGACAAGGAGGTCACCGCGGGCGTCCGCTAGCCGTGGCGTGTGGCCCGGCGGGTGGGCCGGGCCGTACGGCGCATCGGCGCCGGGGCGGGGAGGCCTCGGCGCCGATTGCGTGCCTCGGAGATTTTAGTTAGTCTAGACGTCAAACGAATCTCGCGGGGGTTCGGCCGTGCGTGCCGGGGCGGCGCCCGCCGGGCGGGGGCCAAGGCGTGCCATGGCGTCCCCGGGTACGGCATGATGAGGCCGGAACAGGAGCGGGGATGCCTTGATCACTTCGCCTAACGGGCCTCAGCCGGCCGGCTTCAGCGACGTCCGGGCCGCCAACCTCGCCGTGGTGCTGCGGTTCGTGCGGGAGAACGCCCCCTGCTCGCGCGCCGACATCGCCGCCTCGACCGGCCTGAACAAGGCGACCGTCTCCAGCCTGGTCGCCGACCTCATCGACCGGCGGCTGCTGCGCGAGGTCGGCCAGACCGAGAACCGGGTGGGCCGGCCGGCGACCATGCTCGTGCTGGACGGCTCGCCGTACGCGGCGATCGGCATCGAGGTGAACGCCGACCGCATCACCGCGGTCGCGGTCGACCTCAAGGGGGAGCGGCTGCTCGACTGGCGCCGGGCCTTCCCCGGCGGGACGTCGAGCGAGAGCCAGGCCGTCGCGGCGGTGGCCGGCGTCGCCCGCCGCGCGGTCAACCGGATGGCCAAGGAGGGCCGGCAGGTGCTCGGCCTCGCCGTGGCCGTCCCCGGCCTGGTCGACGCCGACGGCTCGGTCCGGGCCGCCCCGTCCCTGGGGTGGCGCGACGTGAACCTGTGCGCCGACCTCACCAAGGCCCTGCGCGATCCCGGGTTCCCCGTGCTGGCCGACAACGACGCCAACCTCGCCGCCCTCGCCGAGCGCCGGTTCGGCCCGTACGGGAACGTCGGCGACCTCGTCTTCCTCACCGGCGAGGCCGGGGTGGGCGCCGGTGTGATCATGGACGGCCGGCTGCGGCGCGGTGCCCGGGGGCACAGCGGGGAGATCGGCCACATCGAGATCGACGCGGCCGGGCCGCCGTGCCACTGCGGGCGCCGCGGATGCCTGGAGGCGATGGCCGGGATCGGCGCGATCCTCTCCCGCATCGCGCCCGGCGCCCCGCCCGCCGAGTTCGAGCCGGAGATCGAGGAGGTCGCCCGGCGGGCGAGGGACGGGGACCCCGAGGTCCTCGCGCTGCTGGAGGAGGTCGGGCGCGCCCTCGGCAAGGGGGTGGCGATCATCGCGAGCCTGCTCGACCCCGAGGTGGTGATCCTCGGGGGTTACTACGTCCCGCTCGCGCCGTGGCTGGTCCCGGTGGCCGAGGAGGAGGTGCGGCGGAGGGCGCCGGCCCCCGGCGGCTGCCGGCTGGAGGTCTCGACGCTCGGGCACGGCGCGGCCGCCCTCGGTGGCGCCGCCCGCGTCGTCGACTCGGTCGACTCCGGGAGGTTACCGGTGCCGGCCGGCGGCTGACCCGGCCGGGCGATCGCCGTGCCCCGCCGCCGGCCGCGGGGTCCGCGGGCGGCCGGGAGCTCTCCGGGCAGGCGCGCCCCACCCCGGCCCACCCGGCGGCCGGGCGGGTAGGCGAGCCGGTCCTGGCGCGCCGGCGCGGCCTCGCGCGGCCGGAGGCGGCGGACGGCCCGGCGCGGCTCGGTGAGCACCTCGTGCACCGGGCCGTCACCGGTGAGCCGGCGACGGCGAAGCCGACGGAGGACGGCGGGGCGCTCCTCGCCCCGGAGAGCCCCGCCCACCGTCCCTGGAGGCGAGAGTGGCCTGATTCACCGGTGCCGGCGGGCGGAGAAGGCTTGACCGCGCGCCAAGGAGCAGGCACGCTTCGTGTAATCCCGACGCAAAACGCCCGAAAGCTCTGGGTCACTTTCGAAGCGCTTCGACGGAGCGCTTCCCCGACCGCAGGCAGTCGCTCAGCCCAGGGGAGCGTCCCCCGCGGTTGTCGAAGCGCTTCGACAGAGGGGGTGGGTCTCCAGATGAACGAACCGGCTTCCGGCCCGGCATTCCGGAACCCCGCGCTGCCCGTCGCCGAACGGGTCGATGACCTGCTCGGCCGGCTCACCCTGGAGGAGAAGATCGGGCTGCTCCACCAGTACCAGGCCCCGGTGGCGCGGCTCGGGCTCCGGCCCTTCCGCACCGGGACCGAGGCGCTGCACGGCCTCGCCTGGCACGGCCCGGCCACGGTCTTCCCCCAGGCCATCGGGCTGGCGAGCACGTGGAACCCCGAGCTGGTCCGGCGGGTCGGCGCCGCCACCGGGGAGGAGGTCATGGCCTTCCACCACAAGGACCCGCAGGCGGTCGGGCGCAACGTGTGGGCGCCGGTGGTCAACCCGCTCCGGGACCCGCGCTGGGGCCGCAACGAGGAGGGGTACTCGGAGGACCCGTGGCTCACCGGCGTGATGGCCACCGCCTACGCCCAAGGGCTGCGCGGCGACCACGAGGTGCTGCGGACCGCCCCCACCCTCAAGCACTTCCTCGGCTACAACAACGAGACCGACCGGTTCGTCACCTCGAGCAACCTGCCGCCCCGGGTGCTCCACGAGTACGAGCTGAAGGCGTTCCGGCCCGCGATCGAGGCGGGGGCGGCGGTGGCGCTCATGCCCTCCTACAACCTGGTGAACGGCCGGCCGGCCCACCTGTCGCCGCTGATCGCCACCGCGCGGAGCTGGACCGACGACGACCTGCTCGTGGTGAGCGACGCGCACGCGCCGGGGAACCTCGTCGACCCGCAGGGCTACCACGACGACCTGCCGCAGGCGTACGCCCATGCGATCAAGGCCGGGCTGGACAGCTTCACCCAGGACGACGACCGCCCAGCGGCCACGCTCGGCCACATCAGGACGGCGCTCGACCGCGGGCTGCTCACCGAGGAGGACATCGACCGGGCCGTCCGGCACGTGCTGTCGATCCGGGTCAGGCTGGGGGAGTTCGACCCGGCCACGCCGTACGACCACATCACCCACGAGGTGGTGAACTGCCCGGAGCACCGCCGGCTCGCCCGGGAGGCGGCCCGGCAGTCGATCACGCTGCTGAAGAACGACGGCATCCTGCCGCTCCGCTCCCCGAAGACGCTCGCGGTCATCGGCCCGCTCGCCGACGCCCTGTTCGAGGACTGGTACAGCGGCACCCTGCCGTACCGGGTCACCGCGCGCACGGCGCTCTCCGGGCGGTGCCCGACCCTCTACTGCGAGGGCGTCGACCGGATCGCGCTCCGCACCGCGGACGGCTACCTGGTGGCGGCGCCGGGGGAGAGCGGGGGACCGCTGCGGGTGGGGCCGGAGCGGTCCGGCTTCGACCTGTTCGACTGGGGAGGCGGCGCCCACGCGCTCCGCGCGGTCGCCAACGGGCGGCACGTCTCGGTGGGGGACGACGGGGTCCTCGTCAACGACAAGCCGGGCGTGTCCGGCTGGGAGGTGCGGGAGACGTTCCGCCTGGAGGAGCGGCCGGGCGGCGTGGCCCTCCGCCACATCGCCACCGGCGGCTACGTCACCGTCGCGGACGGCGTGGCGAGGATCACCGCGGACCCGGAGGCCGCCGCCGTGCTCACCCTGGAGCTGATCGACAGCGGCGCCGCCCGCGCGGCCGAGGCCGCGGCCCGCGCGGACGTCGCCATCGTCGTGGTCGGCGACCATCCGCTGGTGAACGGCAGGGAGACCGAGGACCGGGCCGACCTGTGGCTGCCCCGGCGGCAGGGGGAGCTGGTGCGCGCGGTCCACGCGGCCAACCCGGCGACCGTCCTCGTCATCTGCAGCGGGTACCCCTTCGCGATCACCTGGGCGGACGCGCACCTCCCCGCGATCCTCTGGTCCGCCCACGGCGGGCAGGAGTACGGCAACGCCCTGGCCGACGTGCTGTTCGGCGACGCGGACCCCGGCGGCCGGATCACCCAGACCTGGTACCGGTCGGCCGCGGAACTCCCCGACCTGCTCGACTACGACATCATCGCCAACGACGCCACATACCTCTATTACCGGGGCGAGCCGCTCTACCCGTTCGGCCACGGCCTCAGCTACACCGGCTTCGCCTACTCCGGGCTGACCCTCTCCGCCACCGAGCTCACCCCACGGGACACGCTGACCATCGCCGTGACCGTGCGGAACACCGGGCCGCGGGTGGGCGAGGAGGTCGTGCAGTTCTACACCCACCAGCGGCGCTCCCGGGTCAAGCAGCCCCTGCGCCGGCTCTGCGGGTTCCGCAAGGTACGGCTCGCGCCCGGCGAGAGCCGTACGGTCTCGGTGGACGTGCCCATCGCCGAGCTGGCGTTCTGGGACGTGACCAGGGGCAGGTTCGTGGTGGAGGAGGCCCCGCACCGGGTGATGGTCGGCCGGTCCTCGCGCGACATCCGGCTCACCGCCGCCTTCACGGTCAAGGGCGAGCGCATCCCGCCGCGGGACCTCGGCCGCCCACTGGACGCGGCCGCCCACGACGAGTACGACGGAGTAGTACTGTGCGACGCCGCCGTCGACGCCGGGGACGCGGTCCGCGCCACCTGCCCGGGAGCGTGGATCGCGTTCCGTGACGCCGATTTCGGGCCGCCGGGTGCGGGGCCGGCCCGCTGCCTGCTCACCGTGGCGAGCGCCGAGGGCGGGACGCTCACGCTCCGGCTCGGCGACCCGCTCGCCGGGCGGGTGCTCGGCACGGCGACCGTGCCCCCCACGGCGAGCAGGCACGATTACGTGCAGGTCGGCATGGAGCTGGCGGAGACCGCCGGGGTGCACGATCTCTACGTGGTGTTCGAGAACGAGGGGGTCCTGGTGCGTACGCTGGAGTTCCTCCGGTGAAGACGGTCACCATCGCCGACGTCGCCAAGCACGCCGGAGTCGCGGTCAGCACGGTCTCCTATGTGCTGAGCGGCAAGCGGGCGATCTCGGCGAGCACGCGGCAGCGCGTCCTGGAGAGCGTCCGGGCGCTCGGCTACCACCCGAACGCGGGCGCCCGCGCGCTCGCCAGCAAACGGACGAACGTGATCGGCCTGGTGCTGCCGCTGCGGGCCGGCATGAACCTGACGGTCCTCATGCAGTTCGCGACCTCGGTGGTCACCACGGCCCGGCAGTACGACCACGACGTGCTGCTCATGACCGCCGACGAGGGGCCGGAGGGACTGCGCCGGGTGGCGGCGAGCGCCATGGTCGACGGCCTGCTGCTCATGGACGTGGAGATCCACGATCCGCGCGTGCCGCTGCTGCGCGAGCTGCCCCAGCCGAGCGTGCTGATCGGCTTCCCCGCGGACACCGAGGGCCTGACCTGCGTGGACCTCGACTTCGCCCGCGCGGGCGCGCTCTGCGCCGAGCACCTCGCCGAGCTCGGCCACCGGCGGATCGCGCTGCTGGGCGCTCCGCGGGTGGTCTACCGGCGCGGCACCGGCTTCGCCGAGCGCACCCTCGCCGGGTTCACCGAGGCGGTGCGGCGGCTCGGCCTGGAGGCGGACGCCCTGCCCTGCGAGGAGTCCTTCGACGAGGTCTACGAGACGGTCAAGGGCCTGTTCGCCGCGCATCCCGATCTGTCGGGCCTCGTGGTGCACAATGAGGCGGCCCTGGGTCACGTGCTCGCCGCGCTGCGCCTCCTCGGCAGGCGGGTGCCGGACGACGTCTCGGTCGTGGCGATCTGCCCCGACGACATCGCCGAGCGGACGAGCCCCGCGGTGACCTCGGTCCCGATCCCGGCCGAGGACGTCGGGCGCCAGGCGGTGCGGCTGCTCATGGCGAAGCTCGAGGGCGAGCCCGTGCCGCGGTCGACGCTCCTCGAACCCCGGCTCACCGTCCGCGAGAGCACCGGCTGACCCGCCGGGCCCGCCGCGCGCCCGGGCGGGTGCGGCCGCGCCGTACGGCCCGGCGAGCCGATCGGGGCCCGGGCGAACCGCTCGGGTGCGGCGAGCCCGCGCGGGCTCGGCCGTTCCCGGCCGTCCGGGGGTGAGATCACTCCTGGCCCTCCGGGGCGCCCTCGCCCGCCGGCTCCTGAGCCGAGCGGGGGAGCAGCAGGGCGACCATGAGCGCGGTCCCGGCGAGCAGCGCGACGCTCACGGTGACCGTGTGGTGGAGCGCGGAGACGAAGGCCCGCTTGGCCGCGCCGAGGAGCGCCGCCCCCGCCGGCCCGCCCACCCCGGCGGCCACGTCCGCGGCCGCGGCGAGCGACTCCCGGGCCCGGGCCATGAGCCCGGCCGGCACGCCGGCGACCGGCCGGAGCGCCGAGGCGTAGCCGATGGTGGTGATCGTGCCGAGCACCGCGATCCCGAGCCCGGCGCCGAGCTCGTAGGCGGTCTCCTCGATCGCCGCCGCGCCGCCGGCCCGCTCCTCCGGGGCCGACGCCATGATCGTGTCCGAGGCGGCGAGCAGCGCGACCTCCACCCCGAACCCGATGCCCATGAGGCAGACGGCGAGCATGGTCTCGTGCGGCTCCGTCCCCCAGAAGAGCGTCGGGACCAGGGAGACCGCGGTGAGGGCGAGCCCGCCGGCGATGGTGGCCCGCAGGCCGAGCCACCGCAGCACGAACGCGGCGAGGATCCCGCCGGTGACGGCGGCGAGCATCAGCGGGAGCATGCGGAGGGCCGCCCCGACCGGGGTGAGGCCGAGCACGAGCTGCAGGTACTGGGCGAGCAGCAGCTCGAGCCCGACGAGGGAGAAGACCGCGAGCAGCACGCACGCCACCCCGGTGGCGAACGCCCGCCGGGTGAACAGCCCGATGTCGAGCAGGGGCGCGGTGAGCCGGCGCTGCCGCCGGACGAACCAGGCGAGGAGCGCGACGCCGGCGAGGAGCATGGCCCCGGCGATCCAGCGTCCGGCGGCGGGCCCGTCGCCGCCCTCCTTGACCCCGAACGCGATGGCGAGGATCCCCACGATGGAGAGCGCCGCGCTGGGCCAGTCCCACGGCGCCTCCGGCCGCCGGGGCGATGCGGGGAGGAGCCATGCCGCGACCGGGAGGGCGGCGAGCAGCAGCGGCACGTTGATGAGGAAGACCGCGCCCCACCACAGGTGCTCGACGAGCACGCCGCCGATCAGCGGTCCCATGGCCGCGCCGGCCGCGGCCACCGCGCTCCACACGCCGAGGGCGAGCGCCCGCTCCCGCCGGTCGGTGAAGACCTGCCGGATGATCGACAGGGTGGCCGGCATGATCATGGCGCCGCCGACGCCGAGCGCCGCCCGGGCGGCGATGAGCGCGGGCGGGCTGGGGGCGAACGCCGCGGCCAGGGAGGCGAGCCCGAACACCGCGTAGCCGCTGAGCAGGAGGCGCCGCCGCCCGAACCGGTCGCCGAGCGTGCCGAAGGTGATGAGCAGGGGCGCGACGACGAGCGAGTAGACGTCGATGATCCAGAGGAGCTCGACCGCGGACGGCTTCAGGGCCGCCGTGAGCGCCGGCACGGCGATGTGCAGCACGGTCGCGTCGACCGCGATGAGCAGCAGGCTGCAGCAGAGCAGGGCGAGGATCGACCACCTGCGGCGCCCGTCCACGGCGCCCGCGGGGTGGCGAGCAGCGGCCGGCCCGGCCCCGACGTCGGTGGCGGTCATCGGCCGTTCAGTGCTCCTCGGCGTGGCACATGCGTCGCACCTTATGACATAGGCCCCAATTGCCCCAGAATATTCGGTCTCTCGGTGCGCCACTCGGGCGAGCCCGCGGCGTGCCACCGCCCCCATCGCGGCCCCGGGTGCGGTATAACCGGGGCGAGGCGGGGAGGCGACCATGGGGGACTCGGACAAGGCACGGGCCGCGGGCCGGTTAAACACTGCCGTGGCCCGCGAGCTGTTCGAGCAGGTCCGGTACGGCTATCTCCGGCTCTCGCCGTTCGCGCGGCGCGCGCTCTTCGCCATCCTGCTCGTCGCGGTCATGGGCCTGGCCGCCGCGCTCGGCTGGCCGCTCGTCACCACGTTCTTCGCCACCGTCGTGGTGCTCGGCTACACCGCGCTCACCCTGCGCTTCCCCCGGGCCGCCGCTACCGTGCTCGTGCTCGTCGGCTGGGGGCTGCTGCTCCCGGTGTTCCGGTACGTGTTCGGCACGCAGTCGCCCGTGCCCGGGCTGCTGATGTTCCTCGGGCTCGTGGTCGCCTGCGCCGCGCACCTGATCCGCCCGCTCCCGCCGTGGCTCACCACCGTCTTCGCCCTCGTCCCCGCCGGGGCCGTCGCGATCGGGCTCTCCGCGTTCTCCACCACCGCCGTCATCGCCGGGTCGTACGGCACGGCCGCGGCGGTGCTCGGCTACCGGATGATCCAGGCCCGGCAGGGGAGCGGCGCGCCGCCGCAGGAGACCACCGCGGTGCTGCCGGAGCGGGCGCGGGCGGGCGGCACCCGGGCCGCGCCGCCCGCCGCCGAGCCGCCCCCGCGGATCAGCGTCGAGGAGGCGCTCGGCGAGCTCGAGGCGATGATCGGCCTGGAGCCGGTGAAGGAGCAGGTCCGGGCGATCGCCGCGTCGATCGAGGCGGCGCGGCTGCGCCGGGAGGCCGGCTACACGGCGGAGCAGCCGCTGCGGCACTTCGTCTTCGTCGGGCCCCCGGGCACCGGCAAGACCACCGTCGCCCGCACCCTGGCCACGATCTGCTACGCCTTCGGGCTGCTGGAGACCCCGTACGTGGTGGAGGCGCAGCGGGCCGACCTGGTGGGGGAGTACCTCGGGGCGACCGCGATCAAGACCAACGAGCTCATCGACCGGGCCCTGGGCGGCGTCCTCTTCATCGACGAGGCCTACAGCCTGATCAACTCCGGGGACGGCCAGCCGGACCGGTTCGGCGCCGAGGCGGTGCAGACCCTGCTGAAGCGGGCCGAGGACGACCGCGACCGCCTGGTGATCATCCTCGCGGGCTACGAGCGCGAGATGGACGAGTTCCTCTCGTCCAACCCCGGGCTGTCCAGCCGGTTCGCCACCCGGATCCGCTTCCCCAGCTACACCCCCGAGGAGCTGCTCCGGATCACCGAGTCCATCCTCGCCAAGCGCGGCGACCGGCTCGCCCCCGGCGCGGCCCCGGTGCTGCGCGGCCTGTACGAGGACGTGCACCGCAGGGGGCTCATCGACGAGCTCGGCAACGCCCGGTTCGCGCGGAGCCTCGCCGAGTCCGCGGCCCAGGCCCGGGACGTGCGGATCGTCGGGGCCGGCCGGGCGCCGAGCGGCGACGACCTGGTGACCATCACCGCCGAGGACGTCCGCAAGGCCTTCGACGAGATCACCGCCCGCTACCGGGGGTACCAGGCGACCCCCACCCTGGAGGAGGCCCTCGCCGACCTCGACCGGATGGTCGGGCTCGAGCCGGTCAAGCGCCAGGTGCGGTCGATCGCCGCTCAGCTCAAGGTTGCGCGCATGCGCGAGGAGCGCGGGCTGCCCGTGCAGCCGCAGATGCGGCACTTCGTGTTCGTCGGGCCGCCGGGCACCGGCAAGACCACCGTGGCCCGGATCCTCGGCCGGATCTTCGCCGCCCTCGGCATGCTCGCCCGGCCCGACGTGGTCGAGGCCACCCGCGCCGACCTCGTCGGCCAGCACCTCGGCGCCACCGCGATCAAGACCAACGAGCTCATCGACCGGGCCCTGGGCGGCGTCCTCTTCATCGACGAGGCCTACAGCCTGGTCAACCCGGGGTACTCGGGCGGCGACGCCTTCGGCACGGAGGCGGTGCAGACCCTGCTGAAGCGGGCCGAGGACGACCGGGACCGCCTGGTGATCATCCTCGCCGGCTACGAGCGGGAGATGGACGCCTTTCTCGCCTCCAACCCCGGGCTCGCCTCCCGGTTCGACCAGCGCATCGTGTTCCCCTCGTACACCCCGGCCGAGCTGTCGGCGATCGCCGAGGCGATCGCCGCGGCCAACGGCGACCGGTTCGACGAGGCGGCCGCCCGCGACCTCGCCGACCTCTTCGGCTGGGTCTGCCGCGAAGGGCTGATCGACGGCCTGGGCAACGGCCGGTTCGTCCGCTCGATCTACGAACGCGCCGCCATGCGGCGCGACGTGCGGCTCGCGGCGAAGGGGACCGCCGACGACGCCGAGCTGACCACGATCACCAGCGAGGACGTGCGGGCCGCGATCGACGAATTGTCGTAGCCCGGCCCTGACCTTCCTTCTTCGTGGTGGCGTGTCCTGATCGCCGAAGACGGTCACACTCTGCTACTACTCTTATGCGCAGAGTAGCCAGAGTGATCGGAGAAGTCACGTGAGAGCACGATGGCCGGTCGCCCTGACCGTACTGGTCTTTCTGTGGGCCGTCGGCGCATGCGGCGCCGCGCCGCCCTCGGGCGGACGTGACGGCACGCCGCTGCCCTCTCCCGTCAAAGCTCTCGACATCAACCAGGTCGCCCGGGACAAGGTGAAGAACGGCGGCACGCTGCGCTGGGGGCTGAGCGACTTCCCCACGCAGTGGAACTACAACCACGCCGACGGCTCCCTGGCGAACGTCAAGGTCGTCATCTCCGCGCTGCTGCCGCGGGTCTTCCGGTCCGACGAGCGGGGACGCCTCTCCCTCGACACCGACTACGTCACCAACGCGCGGATCACGGCGACCTCGCCGAACCAGGTGATCACCTACACCATCAACCCGAAGGCCCGGTGGTCCGACGGCAAGCCGATCACCTGGGAGGACTTCGCCGCCCAGTGGAAGGCCATGAGCGGCCGGGACGGCGGCTACCGGGCCGACTCGTCCATCGCGTACGAGAACATCAAGAGCGTGGCGCGCGGGTCGAGCGACCGCGAGGTGGTCGTCACCCTCGCCGAGCCGTTCAACGAGTGGCAGTCGCTCTTCACCCCGCTCTACCCGCGCTCGACCAACGCGTCGCCGGACGAGTTCAACTCCGGCTGGATCAACCGGATCCCGGTCACCGCCGGGCCGTTCCAGGTGGAGAAGTTCGACGCCAAGGGCAAGACGATCACGCTCGCCCGGTCGCCGCAGTGGTGGGGCAACCCGGCGAAGCTCGACCGGATCGAGTTCCGGCACGTCCAGCCGACCACCATGCTGCGGGCCTTCACCAAGGGCGAGATCGACGTGTTCGACATCGGCCCGTCCCCGGAGAACTACGCCGCGGTGCGGGAGGTCTGGGACGCGGTGGTCCGGCAGGCCGCGGGCCCCGAGTACCGCCAGCTCACCTTCAACGGGGAGAGCGAGGTGCTCTCCGATCTCCGCGTGCGGCAGGCGATCGCGCTCGCCATCGACCGCAAGGCGATCATGGAGATCGACCTCAAGGGGCTCGGCTGGCCGATCGTCACCCTCGACCACCACTTCCTCATGAACAGCCAGTACGGGTACCGGAGCAACGCCGGCGCCCACGGCGCCTACGACCCCAAGCGCGCCGCCCGGCTGCTCGACGAGGCCGGCTGGAAGCTGTCCGGGAAGGTGAGGTCGAAGAACGGCAAGCCGCTCCGGCTGCGGTTCGTGGTTCCCGCCGGGGTGCGGGTGACCGAGACCCAGGCCCAGGTGGTGCGCCTCATGCTCCAGAAGATCGGCGTGCAGGTGGACGTGGCGCGGGTCCGCTTCCAGGACTTCTTCACCAAGCACCTGCTGCCCGGCAAGTTCGACATCACCGCCTTCTCCTACCCGAGCTCGCCGTTCCCGATCTCCAGCGCCTACGACATCTACGCCAACGGGGAGCCCGGCCGGGGCGACGAGGTGAAGTGGTACTCCAACCTGGGGCGAAGCGGGAGCAGCGAGATCGACCAGGCGATGTACGACGCGGGGAGCACGCTCGACCAGAAGGAGGTCATCGAGCTGATCCACGCCGCCGACGCCCTGATCTGGGAGAAGGTCAACGTGCTGCCCCTCTACCAGGTCCCGCAGAACGTCGCGGTCCGGTCCACGCTCGCCAACGTGGGCGCCAACGGCTTCTACGACCTGCGGTACGAGGACATCGGGTACGTGTCGTGAGCCCGATCAGGCGAACGGCGCCACGGTGACGCCGGCCGAGTCCAGGGCCTTCCGGACGGTCTGCGCCAGCCGTACCGCGTCGGGGGTGTCACCGTGGACGCAGACCGAGCGCGCCTCGATCCGCAGCTCCGTGCCGTCGATGGCCGTGACCACGCCGTCCCGGGCCATGCGGACGGCGCGCTCGGCGACCACCTCCGGGTCGTGCAGCACGGCCCCCGGCATCCGGCGGGGGACCAGGGTGCCCTCGGGCGTGTAGGCGCGGTCGGCGAAGCACTCGCTGACCGTGGGGACGCGGTACCGCTCCGCCACCCGGTGCACGACCGAGGTGGGGAGGGTCAGGATGGGCAGCGGCCTCGGGTGGTGGGGGAGCCCGGCCGCGTAGTCCGCGACCGCCGCCACCACCGCCTCCGCGTGCGCGACGTCCCGGCACGCCCGGTTGTAGAGGGCGCCGTGCGGCTTCACGTACGCCACCCGGCCGCCCAGCGAGCGGGCGATGCCGTCCACGGCGGCGAGCTGGTACAGCACGTCCGCGTGGAGCTCGTCCGGATCCATCTCGATCTCGCGGCGGCCGAAGCCGGACAGGTCCCGGTAGGAGACCTGCGCCCCGATCACCACGCCGCGGTCCACCGCGGCCGCGCAGGTGCGGCGGATGATGAGCGGGTCGCCGGCGTGGAAGCCGCAGGCCACGTTGGCGCTGCTCACCACGTCGAGCAGCGCCTCGTCGTCGCCGATCCGCCAGATGCCGAACCCTTCGCCGAGGTCCGCGTTCAGGTCGATGACCACCGGTTCCTCCGACAACTCCCACCCATCATGGTGCACCCCGGAGGAGCGCCGTGCGGCGCGGGGTCACCAGGCCGCCTCGTCCGGGATGTCGGCGATGTCCTCGAGGGCCGAGGCGAGCTCCTCCGGGTGATCCCCGATCCGCTCGGCGATCTCGATGAGGATGTGCAGGATCTCGTGCCGCTCGTAGCCGAGATCCATCAGCCGCTGGGCCGCCTCCCACAGCTGCGGCGGGTCGCCGTTCCACAGGCGGGTGGCGATCTCCTCGTGCCAGGCGAGGTGCTCCTCGAGGTCGGGCCGGTTCAGCTCCCCGGCGTGGTCGAGCTTCAGCAGGACCCGCCGGTCGGACGGGTCGGCCGGGTCGAGCACGTCGAGGTTGATCGAGCCGTGCATCCCCTGCAGCAGCGGGAAGGCGAACGCGCGCCGGGGCAGGGCGGACAGGTCCTTGTCGGGCAGGAGCCGGTGCACGAGCGCGCGGTCCAGGCCGAACGTGGTCGGATCCCGGTAGGCCTCGGCGAACCGGGCCGTCGCGTCCCAGATCGCGTCGAGCGTGGCCCGCACCGCCTGCTCGGGCAGCCCGAGCCGCGGCGCGGCGAACCGCACCCACGCCGAGAGCACCAGCGGCATCGCGTCCTGCTCCTCCGGGGTGAGGAGCACCTTCCGCGGCAGCCAGTGCAGCAGGAACGTCTCGCACTTGGCCGGGCTCACCCGGAGCGGGCGGCCGAAGTCCTGATCGCACCCGTAGTCGATGATGTAGTCGGCGCACCGGGAGGCCGCCGACGGGTCGGAGAGGGTCTCCGCGGCCTCGGAGGCGAGGAACTCGGCGGCGAGCGTCGCCCGCCGGTCCCGGCTGTAGGGCGCCTCGGCGTGGAGCGGCGCCGGGCGCATCCGGCCGGGCGGCAGCGCCTTGATCCGGGCGCGGGCGAACGCGTGGCACGCGCTGTAGCTGTCGCTCACCAGCCGGGGCGCGTTCCGCCGGGAGTGCGCCTGCTTGGTGGTCTTCATGGCGAACTCGAGCAGGGCGCGCGCCTGCTGCGGCTCGATCTCCTCGAAGCGGAGCATCGGGTCGCCGGCCGCCTCCGTCCGGGCCTGCTCGAGCAGCTTGTCCACCTGGGAGGAGACCCAGGCGTCCCGGGCCATGCCGCCCATGTTGTAGTCGACGACCATGACCAGCGCGTGCGGGTCCTCGCCGTCGTAGGCGAAGGTGCACACGACCGTGTCCTGGTCGCCGTAGATGTCCCGGGAGACGTAGCAGCCGACGGGGGTGACCGCGCCGACCCGGTCCGCCCAGCGCGGCCGCGCCACGCCCGACCGCATCAGGGCGAGCGCGGCGCCCTCCGCCTTGGCGGCCTGCCGCGGCGTGCCGAGGTAGGCGATCGAGATGAGCAGGGTGAGCGCCGCCGGGGTACCGGCCTTCGCCGCGTAGTCGACCAGACCCTCGCCGAGGATCTGCTCCACGTCACCGCCGCGCAGCCGTCTGCCCCACCAGGCCCCGAGCATGTCGGAGACCATGAGCTCCGCGTCCAGCGGCGTGCGGACGGCGAGCAGCTCCCGGGCCGCCACCAGCATCTCGGCGAAGACGTCGTCCGGCGGCCGGGCAACCCGTCGATGTCGGCGACTCACGAGAACTCGCTCCGCTCGCTCACGAATGTCAGCTTCTCGCATTTGCCGGGGCAACGGCGTCAGCAACGCGGTGCGGTGACTACCCCGTTATCTGGGACGCCCACTGAGGACGAGCCTACGGACCCGGCGGCGGGATGTGATCACCGGTGCCCCTGTGATCGCCGGTGCGGACCGGCCGGGGCGGGCCTCCGGTTCAAGATCCATCCGTGTTCGCGGCCCGTGATGATCGCCCATTACCATGGTCGAACCGGACTACGGTATGGAAAGATGTCCCTGCGGGCGTCGATCTTGTGCGCTGCCTGACGCTCGGTGCCCGCAGCGGGCAGAGGCGAGGGTGGATCTCCCGGGTCCGCCGAGAGAGCGGCACGAGGCGGCCGGCGCGTACGGCGAGGAGGGGGTGTACCGGTCGGTGGGCAGCGTCATGGGTGCCGCAGGACTGCGTTCGGAAGGTTCCACCTAGCGGATCCGTCACTCCGGGCGACCAGCGGGTGGGCCGGATCTTCGCGCGTGACACCACGGTCTTCTGACAAGATGCGTTGACCGAATGATGGGCGGGGCTTCCGTCCGCGCATGCCGGTCGCCCATGATGGAGGGCGGATCTGCTACCGATCAGAAGCTATGGAGATGTGCCCCGTGGGAGAGCCTGGCACGCGACGGAGGTGCCGACCATGAGCGCCGAAACCTCCGTGCCCCGGCCCCGGGAGTCCGATTTGGACATCTCAGATTCTGAGATCTTCAACGGCATGATGGCGGAGGCGCCCTTCGCCTTCGCGTTCTTCGACCCGGGCGGGCGGTTCCTCCGGGTCAACTCGACCTTCACCGAGCTCACCGGCCTGCCGGTCGACCGGCACGTGGGCCGGCTCCCGTCCGAGCTGCTCGCGGGGGACGCGTTCCCCGCCGACCTCGCCAACCTCATCGAGTCGGCGCTCGAGCGGGTCAGGGAGGGCAAGCTCCCGGTCACCGATCAGCGGATCATGACCCGGGCCGAGAACGGCGACACCCGCCACTGGGCGGTGTCGTTCTTCCCCCTCCGCGGCGAGGCCGGCGAGTTCATCGGCGCCGCGCTGTTCGGGGTCGACATGACCGAGCAGCAGCGGGTCGAGGAGGAGCTGCAGCGCAGCGAGGAGCGGTACCGCACGCTGGTCGAGTCCCAGCAGCAGGTCGTGTGGATCACCACGCCCACCGGCGCCATCACCGAGGACGCCCCGCAGTGGCGGGCGATCACCGGCCAAGGGCTCGAGGAGTACTTCGAGAAGGGCTGGCTCGACGCCGTCCACCCGGACGACCGCCCCGCCGCCGAGGAGGCCTGGCGGGAGGCCCTGCGCGGGCGGACCATGTTCGAGTGGAGCTTTCGCGTGCGCACCCGGGCGAGCGGCTACCGGCACTTCGAGGTGCGCGCCGTGCCGATCATGCGCCACGGCCGCGTGATCGAGTGGGTGGGCGCGAACCAGGACGTCACCCCGCAGCGGGAGGCCGAGGAGATGCGCGGCCGCCTCACCGACCAGCTCGGCGCGGCGGCGCTGCGCACCGCCCGGCTCCAGGGCGCCACGGCGATGCTCGCCGAGGCGCTCACCGTGGACCAGGTGGTCCAGGTGATCATCGATGTCGGCCGCACGGCTCTCGCCGCGGACCACTCCGCCGTCGCCCTCCTCGACCAGGAGCGGGCGATCCTCGAGGTCCGCGGCGGCGGTGACGTGCCCGACGCGCCCGGCGAGGAGATCCCCCTCACCGACACGAACATCATGACGATGGCGGTGAACAGCCGCCGCCCGATCTTCGCCGAGTCGCGGGAGGTCCTCCGCAACCAGCTCCTCGACGCGGGCGCTGACGAGAGGCGGATCGCCGAGTTCCTCGAGAGCACCGAGGAGCGCTCCTGGGTGGGGCTCCCCCTGCTCGCGGCCGGCCGTGCCCTCGGGGCGCTGCGGTTCGCGTTCCGCAAGGAGCAGAAGATCTCGCAGGAGGAGGGGGTCTTCCTCGAGGCCCTCGCGGGTCAGTGCGCCCTCGCGGTCGAGCGGGCCACGCTCTTCGAGCGGGAGCACCGGACGGCGGAGACGCTCCAGCGCAGCCTGCTCCCGGACAGCCTCCCCGAGGTGCGCGGCCTGGTCCTGGCCTATTGGTTCCGCTCCGGCTCCCGGCACTCCCAGGTCGGCGGCGACTGGTACGACGCGTTCGTGCTGCCGAACGGCCAGGTGGCCGCGGTGGTCGGCGACGTGATGGGCAAGGGCGTGAAGGCGGCCGCCGGCATGGGCCGGATCCGGAACGCCGTGCGGGCGCTGGCGTTCACCAACCATCCGATCCCGGACGCCGTGCTCACCGGCCTGGACCGGGTGTTCGAGGCGACCGAGGAGGAGGAGCAGGTCACGACCCTGGCGTACATGGTGGTGGAGCCGGGCACGGGCGAGGGGATGCTCGGCCTCGCCGGGCACCCGCCGCCGCTGCTGGTCTCCCCGCAGGGGACCGCGATCCTGCACGAGGCGCAGCCCGGCACGCCGCTCGGCTGGGCGACCAGCCGGAAGCACTCGAAGATCTGCGTGCCGCCCGGGTACACGGCCGTGCTCTACACGGACGGCCTGGTCGAGAACCGCCGGCGCGGGCTCGACACCGGGCTGAAGGAGCTCACGTCGATCGTCGCGGAGGCGCCGCCGAAGATCCTGACCGATCCGGAGGCGCTCCTGGACTACCTGGTGGACCGCATGCTCGCCGGGTACGAACAGGACGACGACGTCACCGTGCTCGCGGTGCACGTACCCCCGGACACAAAGAGTGACTGAATGAAACCGTCATAACGGTTGCTTTCGGATATCAGTGACCATCTTCCGTACGCACTGGTGTTGCGGGCGTCCTAGTGTGGAGGAACAACGGCAGGATGGGGCCGCTTCACGTGCGGTGGCATGCCACAATGGCATGTCACGGTCCGTGCGACCCCACCGCCGGCATAAATGAACCACCCGGGTCCATTCTCGCTATGCGTTCGTTCGAGAGGTGTTCGTGTCGCCTGCAAGTTCGACTCGCTCGAAGCCGTCTGAGCTGAACGATCCTGTGATCCAGCAGCTTCTCGAGCGTGGGCGCGCGCAGGGATTCCTCGAGTCCGAGGATGTCCGTAAGGCCTTCGAGGAGGCGGACATCCCGATGTCGCGTGCCGCTGGAGTCCTGCGCAGCCTCAGCAAGGAGGGTGTGACCGTCGTGGTGACGGCCGCGGATGCGGCGGCGCCGAAGCGCAAGCGCCGTTCGACCTCGTCCGCGAAGAAGACCACGAAGTCCGCCGCGGCCAAGGATCCACAGCCTGAGACGGTCACTGCCGTGGTGACCGACTCCACCTCGACCAAGTCGACGTCGAAGAAGTCCTCGAGCAAGTCGACGTCGAGCAAGTCCACCTCGGCGAAGTCGGCTTCGGCCAAGTCCACGACGGCCAAGTCGACGACGACGAAGTCGAGGTCCAAGTCGACGAAGGCGGCGGCCGAGAAGCCGGCCGCGGCGAAGAGCAAGGCCGAGGGCACCACGGCGACCACGTCCAGGGCCTCCAAGGCGAAGGCCGAGACCAAGGCGGCCAAGCCCGTCGACCTGGTCGACATCGACGACGATCTCGATCTCGATGCCGATGTCGACATCGACGACTTCGACCTCGACGTCGATGTCGATCTCGACAGCGACCTCGAGGTCGACGTGGACACCGAGGACGACGAGCTCGATGGCGACGAGCCGAAGGCCGACGAGCTGGATCAGGGCGACGACGATGTGCTGATCCTCTCCGATGACGACGACGACGCGCCTTCCGCCCAGGTGGCGGCGGCGGGCGCGACAGCCGACCCGGTCAAGGACTACCTCAAGCAGATCGGCAAGGTGCCCCTGCTCAACGCCGAGCAGGAGGTCGAGCTCGCCAAGCGGATCGAGGCCGGTCTGTTCGCCGAGGAACAGCTCGCCAAGGAGGGCGACAAGCTGCCGCCCGACGTCAAGGCCGAGCTGGAGTGGATCGCCGAGGACGGCAAGCGGGCGAAGAACCACCTGCTCGAGGCGAACCTGCGGCTCGTGGTGTCGCTCGCCAAGCGGTACACGGGCCGGGGCATGCTCTTCCTCGACCTCATCCAGGAGGGGAACCTCGGCCTGATCCGCGCGGTCGAGAAGTTCGACTACACCAAGGGCTACAAGTTCTCGACGTACGCGACGTGGTGGATCCGGCAGGCGATCACCCGGGCCATGGCGGACCAGGCGCGCACCATCCGGATCCCGGTGCACATGGTCGAGGTGATCAACAAGCTCGCCCGCGTGCAGCGGCAGATGCTCCAGGACCTCGGCCGCGAGCCCACCCCGGAGGAGCTCGCCCGCGAGCTCGACATGACCCCCGAGAAGGTCATCGAGGTCCAGAAGTACGGCCGCGAGCCCATCTCCCTGCACACGCCGCTGGGCGAGGAGGGCGACAGCGAGTTCGGCGACCTGATCGAGGATTCCGAGGCCGTCGTCCCCGCCGACGCCGTCAGCTTCACGCTCCTGCAGGAGCAGCTCCACTCGGTCCTCGACACCCTGTCGGAGCGGGAGGCGGGCGTCGTTTCGATGCGGTTCGGCCTCACCGACGGGCAGCCGAAGACCCTCGACGAGATCGGCAAGGTCTACGGCGTGACGCGG